>NZ_LR134525.1:1457398-2186098 GCF_900638555.1 Neisseria meningitidis | reverse complement strand
AAAATAGGACAGTAGTGCATCGTCAAATCGGCGTAATCAGACAAAACGGTTCGCAGATACCGCTTAATATTCGCCCACACTTTCTCATCGGGTTGAGCTCAGGTGAATAAGGTGCAAGAGGCAATACCTTAATGTCCCAATTTTTTCCGCCATTTCCCGTAAGACACCATACGGTGAAATCACGCATTATCTAAAATAGTGGATTAACAAAAATCAGGACAAGGCGGACGAAGCCGCAGACAGTACAAATAGTACGGAACCGATTCACTTGGTGCTTGAGCACCTTAGAGAATCGTTCTCTTTGAACTAAGGCGAGCCAACGCCGTACTGGTTTTTGTTAGAGCTGTACTAGATTAGCCCTAAATTCCACACCAATCCCGCAGGATTTTAAGCTGTTGAGACGGTGTGCCGAAGTTAAATCGAAATGTCGCATTCTTTCAAGAACAGCGGGGAAAATTTACGATCGATTCCGTTGTATTTTCGCAAGACGCGTTTTTGCCTGATTCCAAAATTCTCAATGCCGTTAATGTGGTTCTGACGGTCTGCAAACTCCTTGGAATGGTTGATGCGGTAATGGATAAACCGCTCACGTCCAACTTGTCGCAGCTGCTCAGACTATCGGTATAAACAATGCTGTCCGGCATGATTTTCTTCTTGATGACAGGGAGTAACGTTTCAGACTTGGCATTATCCACCACAACGGTATAGACCCGTCCGTTGCGTTTCAGAATGCCGAAGACAACCACTTTTCCTGCCGCACCGCGACCACGTCTGCCTTTACGCCGTCCGCCGAAATCGCTTTCGTCCGGCTCGACAGAGCCCTCAAAACCTCATCGGCAGCCAAGGCCAAATGATGGTTGATAACCGTGCGGATTTTACGGTAGAACAGTGCTGCCGAATTGGATGGATACCCAAAATATCGGCGGCAGAACGGGCGGTAACTTCCAGCACAAAAAACGGAGCAGTTCTTTCTGTACTTTTTCTTTAATTTGCAGTGTGTTATCTTCATATTTCGAGGGTAACATATCTGCTAATCTAGTACAGCCCCTAGTTTAAAGCTTTGGTTTCTTAAGTCCGCAGAGTATGCCATGGTTAGACCTTCAAAGTTGAGTATTGTACTATTTTGTTTTTAATTAACTATAAAACGCTTGTGTGAATAGGAAGACTGCAGAATATTGCTGCCTTTTCCTGTTTGCTTTAAATAAACAGAAAATGCCGTCTGAAACCGATTTTCAGACGGCATTTGTCCCTTAAAACACGTTTTTTCAAGCGCGACCATACCAAACACCCACAGGTTGCCTTCCACCCTTCGTACAACCTTTGCTCCATCAAACATCCACTTCCTAAATACTGATGTCTGCTTAGGTTGAATCGGCATTCGTACGATTACGGCACACCGCCTAATCTGTACCTGCGTCTGTTGCGCCCAATACCAAAGACTACCTGAAAATCTCCCAAACTTTTCAGGTAGCCTTATCACGTTTTCGACTGTTACCACACGCCCAAAGACCGCCTGAAACCCTTTTTCAGACGTTCCGCTCCGATACCCCCAACAAAACGCCGCCCGAACACATGTTCAGACGACATTTTCTTTGCGTCGATTCATTCCCCGATATAGCGCAGGTCTTTTTCCAGCCATTTCCCTTCCAAACAAAAAGCACCGACGGCGGCCGATGCCCCTTCCTTTACAGGTTCCCCTATTTTTTAGCTGCGGGCAGAGCCGGTTTTGCCGGGCCTTTTGGTGCGGGCGCACCGACAGAAGCCTGATCCTTCAGCTTCGCCAGCACCGCAGGGCCGATGCCCTTTACCTTGGTCAAATCGTCTACAGACTTGAACGCACCGTTTGCGCACGGTATTCCGCAATGGCCTTCGCCTTCGCAGGGCCTATGCCCGGCAGCGCCTCCAGCTCCTGCTGCGAAGCCGCATTGATGTTTACCGCCGCAAGGGAGAAGGCGCAGGAGAACAGCATACAGAACAGCACGAACATTTTCTTCATGGTTTTTCCTTTAAGGGTTGCAAACAATAAACCGCATCTTGCGACGATAAAACGGGTCATTCTAAAATGAATATCCCAAAGTTTCAAGCCGTTCCTCCGCAAACCCGACCGGACGCCGTACGGATACTGTCCCGCCATCCCCGACATTTTTTCCGGGCAAAGCAAAAACCCCCGAATAATCGGGGGTTTTCTGAAAGGGTGTTTGGCAGTGACCTACTTTCGCATGGAAGAACCACACTATCATCGGCGCTGAGTCGTTTCACGGTCCTGTTCGGGATGGGAAGGCGTGGGACCAACTCGCTATGGCCGCCAAACTTAAACTGTTACAAATCGGTAAAGCCTTAATCAATATATTCGGTAATAACTGAATCAGTCAGTAAGCTTTTATCTCTTGAAGTTCTTCAAATGATAGAGTCAAGCCTCACGAGCAATTAGTATGGGTTAGCTTCACGCGTTACCGCGCTTCCACACCCCACCTATCAACGTCCTGGTCTCGAACGACTCTTTAGTGCGGTTAAACCGCAAGGGAAGTCTCATCTTCAGGCGAGTTTCGCGCTTAGATGCTTTCAGCGCTTATCTCTTCCGAACTTAGCTACCCGGCTATGCAACTGGCGTTACAACCGGTACACCAGAGGTTCGTCCACTCCGGTCCTCTCGTACTAGGAGCAGCCCCCGTCAAACTTCCAACGCCCACTGCAGATAGGGACCAAACTGTCTCACGACGTTTTAAACCCAGCTCACGTACCACTTTAAATGGCGAACAGCCATACCCTTGGGACCGACTACAGCCCCAGGATGTGATGAGCCGACATCGAGGTGCCAAACTCCGCCGTCGATATGAACTCTTGGGCGGAATCAGCCTGTTATCCCCGGAGTACCTTTTATCCGTTGAGCGATGGCCCTTCCATACAGAACCACCGGATCACTATGTCCTGCTTTCGCACCTGCTCGACTTGTCGGTCTCGCAGTTAAGCTACCTTTTGCCATTGCACTATCAGTCCGATTTCCGACCGGACCTAGGTAACCTTCGAACTCCTCCGTTACGCTTTGGGAGGAGACCGCCCCAGTCAAACTGCCTACCATGCACGGTCCCCGACCCGGATGACGGGTCTGGGTTAGAACCTCAAAGACACCAGGGTGGTATTTCAAGGACGGCTCCGCAGAGACTGGCGTCTCTGCTTCAAAGCCTCCCACCTATCCTACACAAGTGACTTCAAAGTCCAATGCAAAGCTACAGTAAAGGTTCACGGGGTCTTTCCGTCTAGCAGCGGGTAGATTGCATCTTCACAACCACTTCAACTTCGCTGAGTCTCAGGAGGAGACAGTGTGGCCATCGTTACGCCATTCGTGCGGGTCGGAACTTACCCGACAAGGAATTTCGCTACCTTAGGACCGTTATAGTTACGGCCGCCGTTTACTGGGGCTTCGATCCGATGCTTGCACATCTTCAATTAACCTTCCAGCACCGGGCAGGCGTCACACCCTATACGTCCACTTTCGTGTTAGCAGAGTGCTGTGTTTTTAATAAACAGTCGCAGCCACCTATTCTCTGCGACCCTCCAGGGCTTACGGAGCAAGTCCTTAACCTTAGAGGGCATACCTTCTCCCGAAGTTACGGTATCAATTTGCCGAGTTCCTTCTCCTGAGTTCTCTCAAGCGCCTTAGAATTCTCATCCTGCCCACCTGTGTCGGTTTGCGGTACGGTTCGATTCAAACTGAAGCTTAGTGGCTTTTCCTGGAAGCGTGGTATCGGTTACTTCATGTCCGTAGACACTCGTCATCACTTCTCGGTGTTAAGAAGACCCGGATTTGCCTAAGTCTTCCACCTACCGGCTTAAACAAGCTATTCCAACAGCTTGCCAACCTAACCTTCTCCGTCCCCACATCGCATTTGAATCAAGTACAGGAATATTAACCTGTTTCCCATCGACTACGCATTTCTGCCTCGCCTTAGGGGCCGACTCACCCTACGCCGATGAACGTTGCGTAGGAAACCTTGGGCTTTCGGCGAGCGGGCTTTTCACCCGCTTTATCGCTACTCATGTCAACATTCGCACTTCTGATACCTCCAGCACACTTTACAATGCACCTTCATCGGCCTACAGAACGCTCCCCTACCATGCCAGTAAACTGGCATCCGCAGCTTCGGTTATAGATTTGAGCCCCGTTACATCTTCCGCGCAGGACGACTCGACCAGTGAGCTATTACGCTTTCTTTAAATGATGGCTGCTTCTAAGCCAACATCCTGGCTGTCTGGGCCTTCCCACTTCGTTTACCACTTAATCTATCATTTGGGACCTTAGCTGGCGGTCTGGGTTGTTTCCCTCTTGACAACGGACGTTAGCACCCGCTGTCTGTCTCCCGAGGAACCACTTGATGGTATTCTTAGTTTGCCATGGGTTGGTAAGTTGCAATAACCCCTAGCCATAACAGTGCTTTACCCCCATCAGTGTCTTGCTCGAGGCACTACCTAAATAGTTTTCGGGGAGAACCAGCTATCTCCGAGTTTGTTTAGCCTTTCACCCCTATCCACAGCTCATCCCCGCATTTTGCAACATGCGTGGGTTCGGTCCTCCAGTACCTGTTACGGCACCTTCAACCTGGCCATGGATAGATCACTCGGTTTCGGGTCTACACCCAGCAACTCATCGCCCTATTAAGACTCGGTTTCCCTACGCCTCCCCTATTCGGTTAAGCTCGCTACTGAATGTAAGTCGTTGACCCATTATACAAAAGGTACGCAGTCACACCTCTAGGGCGCTCCCACTGTTTGTATGCATCAGGTTTCAGGTTCTGTTTCACTCCCCTCCCGGGGTTCTTTTCGCCTTTCCCTCACGGTACTGGTTCACTATCGGTCGATGATGAGTATTTAGCCTTGGAGGATGGTCCCCCATATTCAGACAGGATTTCACGTGTCCCGCCCTACTTTTCGTACGTTTAGTACCGCTGTTGAGATTTCGAATACGGGACTGTCACCCACTATGGTCAAGCTTCCCAGCTTGTTCTTCTATCTCGACAGTTATTACGTACAGGCTCCTCCGCGTTCGCTCGCCACTACTTGCGGAATCTCGGTTGATTTCTTTTCCTCCGGGTACTTAGATGGTTCAGTTCTCCGGGTTCGCTTCTCTAAGTCTATGTATTCAACTTAGGATACTGCACAGAATGCAGTGGGTTTCCCCATTCGGACATCGCGGGATCATTGCTTTATTGCCAGCTCCCCCGCGCTTTTCGCAGGCTTACACGTCCTTCGTCGCCTATCATCGCCAAGGCATCCACCTGATGCACTTATTCACTTGACTCTATCATTTCAAGAACTTCTTTGACTTTGCCTAACATTCCGTTGACTAGAACATCAGACTTGAATTTCCTACTTTGATAAAGCTTACTGCTTTGTTGTGTCTTAATCCTGCCTTTTGTGTTTCAGGATTAAGTCGATACAATCATCACCCAAATACTGTGTTTGTTTTCTTTTCTCTTGTGAGCGATTTTTTATCCTTTGCAAAGAATAAAAAATCAAAACAAACGCTTTGTCTTTGTTTGTTGATTTCGGCTTTCCAATTTGTTAAAGATCGATGCGTTCGATATTGCTATCTACTGTGCAAATCAAAACGAGCTGATTATTATATCAGCATTTTGTTCTTGGTCAAGTGTGACGTCGCCCTGAATGGATTCTGTTCCATTCTTCCGTTTTGATTTGTACAGTATTGGTGGAGGCAAACGGGATCGAACCGATGACCCCCTGCTTGCAAAGCAGGTGCTCTACCAACTGAGCTATGCCCCCCGTTCTTGGTGGGTCTGGGAGGACTTGAACCTCCGACCCCACGCTTATCAAGCGTGTGCTCTAACCAGCTGAGCTACAAACCCGGATTCTCTTCTTAAGCGAATCTTGCCTTCACTCAAGCTTCTTCCGCATCTTTTTCAGTTTACCGATAAGTGTGAATGCCTAAAGCCTCTTCTTTCTCTAGAAAGGAGGTGATCCAGCCGCAGGTTCCCCTACGGCTACCTTGTTACGACTTCACCCCAGTCATGAAGCATACCGTGGTAAGCGGGCTCCTTGCGGTTACCCTACCTACTTCTGGTATCCCCCACTCCCATGGTGTGACGGGCGGTGTGTACAAGACCCGGGAACGTATTCACCGCAGTATGCTGACCTGCGATTACTAGCGATTCCGACTTCATGCACTCGAGTTGCAGAGTGCAATCCGGACTACGATCGGTTTTGTGAGATTGGCTCCGCCTCGCGGCTTGGCTACCCTCTGTACCGACCATTGTATGACGTGTGAAGCCCTGGTCATAAGGGCCATGAGGACTTGACGTCATCCCCACCTTCCTCCGGCTTGTCACCGGCAGTCTCATTAGAGTGCCCAACTGAATGATGGCAACTAATGACAAGGGTTGCGCTCGTTGCGGGACTTAACCCAACATCTCACGACACGAGCTGACGACAGCCATGCAGCACCTGTGTTACGGCTCCCGAAGGCACTCCTCCGTCTCCGGAGGATTCCGTACATGTCAAGACCAGGTAAGGTTCTTCGCGTTGCATCGAATTAATCCACATCATCCACCGCTTGTGCGGGTCCCCGTCAATTCCTTTGAGTTTTAATCTTGCGACCGTACTCCCCAGGCGGTCAATTTCACGCGTTAGCTACGCTACCAAGCAATCAGGTTGCCCAACAGCTAATTGACATCGTTTAGGGCGTGGACTACCAGGGTATCTAATCCTGTTTGCTACCCACGCTTTCGGGCATGAACGTCAGTGTTGTCCCAGGAGGCTGCCTTCGCCATCGGTATTCCTCCACATCTCTACGCATTTCACTGCTACACGTGGAATTCTACCTCCCTCTGACACACTCGAGTCACCCAGTTCAGAACGCAGTTCCCGGGTTGAGCCCGGGGATTTCACATCCTGCTTAAGTAACCGTCTGCGCCCGCTTTACGCCCAGTAATTCCGATTAACGCTCGCACCCTACGTATTACCGCGGCTGCTGGCACGTAGTTAGCCGGTGCTTATTCTTCAGGTACCGTCATCAGCCGCTGATATTAGCAACAGCCTTTTCTTCCCTGACAAAAGTCCTTTACAACCCGAAGGCCTTCTTCAGACACGCGGCATGGCTGGATCAGGCTTGCGCCCATTGTCCAAAATTCCCCACTGCTGCCTCCCGTAGGAGTCTGGGCCGTGTCTCAGTCCCAGTGTGGCGGATCATCCTCTCAGACCCGCTACTGATCGTCGCCTTGGTAGGCCTTTACCCCACCAACTAGCTAATCAGATATCGGCCGCTCGAATAGCGCAAGGCCCGAAGGTCCCCTGCTTTCTCTCTCAAGACGTATGCGGTATTAGCTGATCTTTCGATCAGTTATCCCCCACTACTCGGTACGTTCCGATATGTTACTCACCCGTTCGCCACTCGCCACCCGAGAAGCAAGCTTCTCTGTGCTGCCGTCCGACTTGCATGTGTAAAGCATGCCGCCAGCGTTCAATCTGAGCCAGGATCAAACTCTTATGTTCAATCTCTAACTTTTTAACTTCTGGTCTGCTTCAAAGAAACCGACAGGACAATGTTCAAAACATTATCTTGTCTGTCTTTCAAACAGTGTGAGGCTCAAGGCACTCACACTTATCGGTAATCTGTTTTGTTAAAGAGCGTTTGAATTATAAAGTATTTCTTCCGCTTGTCAAGATATCTCTCGATATCCCCAACATTCTGTGCTATACTTTTCAGTTCGTCCGCCACTTCTGCAGCAGCGAAGAACCGAACTATACGCCCACAGGGAAAAACGGTCAATGCTTTCAGTGGGATTTTTTTGGGGAAATTCGTCATGTCGCTGTCGGATAAGGTTTTTTATTTCTGCTAAATGCTGCGCCGCCTCCAACAATCCCTTCCTCTCCCTCCTCTGACTGGTGCGCCTTTGTGAATATGCTGTCTGAAACTCGGGGCTTCGGACGGCATCTGTTGGCTCTTCTTATCTGTTCAGAATGATTTCCAATACGAACTTGCTGCCCATATAGGCAATCATCAGGCTGACAAATCCGATGATGGTCCACACGGCGGCTTTTTTGCCGCGCCATGCGGTCATGCTGTGCTTGAGCAGCAGTCCGCCGTAAATCAGCCATGACAATATGCCGAATACGGTTTTATGGGTAAAGGTCATGGGTTTGCCGAATACGGCTTCGGCAAAAAATGTTCCGCTGACGACGGAATAGGTCAGCAGGATGAAACCTGCCCACATGGCCTGGAACATGAGTTTTTCCAAACTGAGCAGCGACGGCAGGAATCCTGCGAGCTTGGAGAAGTTCCTGCGGTGCAGGCTCCGATTCAGCAGCAGGGTCAAAACGGACAATAATGTTGCGATGCCGAACAGCCCGTATGCAAGCAGCGAAGTTCCGATATGCAGCATAAAGGGAAGGTCGGTAATTTCATATCCCGAGAATTTTCCAGGAAAAACCAAACCTGACAGCAGCATCAGTGCGGCGCAAGGATACAGCAGCAACTGCACTCCGCGCAGCGAATAAAAGAAGCTGCCGGCAAAATAAATAAACAGCATCATCCAAACAATCAGGCTGCCGGAATACCCAAAGCCCATAATGATGATTTTGTCTTGAATGACCGGCATAAGCAGTGCCGCGCCATGGACGGTCAATGCCGCGCCCAAAACCGGCAATTCCGTCTTCCACGGGTAATCCCGGCCGAGCCCCTGCTGTTGGCAGTGCCATGCAAATGCACCCAATCCTGCGTAAACCGCCGTCAAAAAGATGAAAACTGTCGGCATGGTGGACTTTCTCTAATCTATACTGTTGCGCTGTATGCGGCCGCTTATGAAATATTGGAACTTTTAACGTTGGAATTGTAAAATCCCCGTTTCGGGCAAGCCTTGACGGATTTGCCGATATGCTGTCCGGCACACAAGCCGCATCAAATTATTTTGATTTTATTTTAACAAAGAATGCCCCTGATGGGGCAAGCTATTCTTATTCAGACCAAGGACCAGTATGTTAGACAATTTAACCGGCCGCTTCAGCAATGTTCTCAAAAACATCCGCGGGCAGGCCAAACTGACCGAAGACAATATTAAAGAAGCCTTGCGCGAAGTCCGCCTCGCCCTGCTTGAGGCGGATGTCGCCCTGCCTGTCGTCAAAGAGTTCATCAACAACGTCAAAGAAAAGGCCCTCGGTCAGGAAGTAGCGGGCAGCCTGACGCCGGATCAGGCATTTATCGGCGTGGTCAACAAAGCCCTGACCGAACTGATGGGCAGGGAAAACAAAACGCTGGATTTGTCGGTTGCGCCACCCGCCGTCGTGTTGATGGCGGGTTTGCAGGGTGCCGGTAAGACAACAACCGTCGGCAAACTCGCCCGCCTGCTGAAAAACGATCAGAAGAAAAAAGTTTTGGTGGTATCTGCCGACGTTTACCGCCCTGCCGCGATTGAACAGCTGCGCCTGTTGGCTGAACAGGTCGGCGTGGACTTTTTCCCATCCGATACCAACCAAAAACCGGTTGAAATTGCCACTGCCGCCGTCGATTACGCCAAAAAACATTTTTACGATGTCTTAATGGTCGATACCGCCGGCCGTTTGGCAATCGATGAAGAGATGATGAATGAAATCAAAGCCCTTCATGCTGCGGTCAACCCGGTTGAAACCTTGTTTGTTATCGATGCCATGTTGGGTCAGGATGCGGTGAACACTGCTCAGGCATTTAATGAAGCCCTGCCGCTGACCGGTGTCGTATTGACCAAGATGGACGGCGACTCGCGCGGCGGTGCGGCATTGTCCGTACGCCATGTAACCGGCAAACCGATTAAATTTATCGGTGTCGGCGAGAAAATCAACGGCCTCGAACCTTTCCACCCCGACCGTCTTGCCAGCCGTATCCTCGGCATGGGCGACGTATTGACCCTGATTGAAGACGTTCAAAAAGGTATTGATGAAGCCGCCGCCGCCAAAATGGCGAAAAAGCTGCAAAAAGGCAAAGGCTTCGATCTCAATGACTTTAAAGAACAAATCCAGCAGATGCGCAATATGGGCGGCTTGGAAAACCTGATGTCAAAAATGCCGGGCGAACTGGGTCAAATATCGAAACAAATCCCCGAAGGTACGGCTGAAAAAGCGATGGGCAAAGTGGAAGCCATCATCAACTCGATGACCCCTAAAGAACGCGCCAACCCTGCCCTGCTCAAAGCTAGCCGCAAACGCCGTATTGCGATGGGTGCGGGTACGACCGTGCAGGAAGTGAATAAATTGCTCAAACAGTTTGAACAAATGCAACAAATGATGAAGATGTTCAGCGGCAACGGCTTGGGCAAACTGATGCGCTTGGCCAAAGGCATGAAGGGAATGAAAGGCATGTTCCCAGGTTTGTAAGCCGATTTGACAGAAAACGCCGTCTGAAATTTCAGACGGCGTTTTTGTTTTATATTCTGATTTATAGTGGATTAACAAAAATCAGGACAAGGCGGCGAGCCGCAGACAGTACAGATAGTACGGAACCGATTCACTTGGTGCTTCAGCACCTTAGAGAATCGTTCTCTTTGAGCTAAGGCGAGCCAACGCCGTACTGGTTTTTGTTAATCCGCTATATATTCTGATTTAAAACCATAAGGCTTTAAGCAATCATCTCTTCTATAAAGCCTAAATACAAAAGGCCGTCTGAAATCCTATTTTCAGATGGCCTTTACTCATTCAATCCTCAACTTATTGCGGCTTTTTCTGCTCTTCGCGTACTTTATCCACCAACTGGTCAATCGTGGTCATACCGGACTGCCAGTCTTTAAATTCAACTTGGTATTTGCCGCCGACAATCACAGTCGGTGTGCCGCTGATTTGGAATTTATTGGTCAACTCTTCCATTTGAGCCGCACGCGCTTGGCTTTCAGGAGCCTCAAATGCAGCCAATACTTTTTTGCCGTCAAACGCTGTTTGCTCGGACAGCCATTTTTTCAGGGTATCGGTATCGGCCAGATTGATTTTTTGATTAACCATCGCATCGAAAATATGGCTGTTGGCTTTATCTGATTCACCGGCCATTTCCACTGCGGCCGCCAAACGTGCCAAAGGTTTCATTTCATCACCCCACACGACATGCTCCCGGCGCATATAGGTATCGTCTTTAAACGTTTTGATGTGCTCGCTCAAGACCGGCTCAAGATGGGCGCAATGCGGGCAGAAGTAGCCGAAAAATTCCAATACTTCGATTTTACCGGCCTGCTGTTGCGGAATAGGCGTAGACAATACAGTGTAGTTCACACCTTCGTTCAACTCAGCAGGGGCTGCCGGAGCAGATGAGCTGCTTTGGGCGCTGTCTGCCGGAACACTGGTTTCAGCCTGTTTGCTACAAGCGGCCAATGCCAACAGGGTCAATGAAGTCAAAGCTAAGGTTTTCAGTTTCATAGGTATCTCTTGTGTGTCAGATTAATGTGCGGATTTTATGGCATTTTATTGAAGGCGTGTTCGATTTGAGTGAAAAAATGTGTTTAGTTTTATTTCAGCCTTTATAAAGGCCGTCTGAAATATGGCTTAGATAATTAGCCTTATTTTCAGACGGCCTTTGTTCTAGTAATTTACGGTTTCGGACATTTTGTCTTCAATCCGTCGATGTGTTCCATTAAGTCAGGTGGGACATGATTCCACATAGGATCAAGAATAAAATCGATACCTTCCCGTCTGGCTAATTTGGCTGCTGGGACAAAATCGGAATCACCAGAAAACAAGATGATTTTATCGGCTTGTTTTTTTAAGGTAATAGATGAAATATCCAAGCCTATACGCATATCTACACCTTTTTGTTTAACATCGAGCACGACATCGTTTTCCGTAATTTGAGTTGACGGGTTTTTCAGAAGATTTTTCATGACTTGGGGTTTTAATATCCATGCTGTATTGTCCGACAGCTTGCCTAAACGTAACGCTAATTTACGCTTCTTCTTCAATTCGGTATGCAGATTGCAACGAAATATGGCTTCCGGAGTCTTTGAAAAATCTATGGCACGATGAGATACGGGATTGTGCATTTTCTTTTCAAACGGCACGCAGTCGTAAAAGAAAATTCTATATAAATCATCCATTTGATCTGTGCCGTTGATTTTATCTTTCAGATGCAGCATCGAATATCGGAAAGCCAAATCAGCAATTCTTTTTGCATCGTGTGGATTTTGAGACAGGCCTAATGACCGTACCCGCTTAATAAAAAATGCACCGTCAATCAAAATGGCGGTTTTCATATTGCTTCCCCTATATTTGTCAAAGATATAAAAAAGCCCTTGGGATCGGCATACCCGCTATGATTTAATGGGTAATGCGTACTGCCAAGGGCACTATTTCTTTTTGGATTATACTGATGTAGATAAAGCCTGTCAAAAAGTTCGTATGCTGAATTTACGGATTATCAGGATTTTCAGACGGCCTTTGCCTGATTTCATCAGAAACGGTAATTTACCCGGGCAGTATAGCCGCGCGGATTACCCGGCATAGAGTCCGAACGCCAATATTTTTGATTGAACAGATTGGCTGCGGCAAAGGTAACGTTAACATTTTTATGGTTCCAGCCAAGCATGGCATCAACTCGGGCAAAGCCTGGAAGCGTAGTCACTTCTTTATTTCTTGAGTCGTAACCGTAGCGTTTGCCTGTACCGGTTACGCCGATTTCGCCGTAGAGGTTTTCGGTCGGGGTATAACGGAAAAACAGGTTGCCGGTAACGTTGCTGGTGTTATTCAAATGGATGCCCACTCGGTCGGGATTTTCTTTGTCTTCAACGACTTTCGCCTGCATCACGCCCAACGAACCGCGCAGATAGAGTTTTTTTGGGGATGATTTGCCCGATGGCGGACAATTCCACGCCGCGCGAACGGTGTTTGCCGCTAACCGCATAAATATAAGGGTTGTTTTTTGGATCGGGGCGGTAGCGGATATTGAAGCGTTCGATTTGGTAGGCAGACAACGTAGTGCTGAGGCGGTCGTCCAGCCAACTGCTTTTCACGCCGGTTTCGTATTGGCGGGTGTACTCGGGGTCGGCGTTGAACACGGCGGAAGACAACGTATCGATGCTCAAATAGCCGCCGCGTCCGCCATAAGGCGCGAAGCCTTTGTTATACGAGGCGTAAAGTGTGTGGACGGGATTGATGTTCCACACTGCGCCGATGTTGGGGCTGAACGAGTGTCCGCTGTATTGGCGGCTGCTGCCGGTGAGTTTGTTTTCGGAATTAAAGGTGTATTTGTCGTAACGGCCGCCGAGGACGAATTTCAAATCGGGCGTGGCGGAGAAGATGTTTTGCACAAAGATGCCGTAGGAGTCGGCTTTGTGGCGGTTTTGGGTCAGAATAGGCTGCAATCTGCCCGAAGCCGGCCAGCTTGCGCGGTCGTAGGGGTTGATGGAGGCGGAAAAGGCGCTGCTGAAACCCAATGTCGGGTTGCGGTGTTCGCGGCTGTAATCCATGCCTACGGTCAGGTGGTTTTCAAAACGGCCGATGGTGTAGTCGCCGTTGAGCGTTAAGTTGGACGACAGGGTTTTGTTGTCGGTCTGCTGCCAGGCGTAGTTACGTTTGATTAAGTTGCCATTTTCGCTGCCTGCATAGAAATGATCAAAATCCTGCGCCGCCGTGCGGTGGGCGAGCTGCCATTGGGCACGCCATTTGTCGTTGAAGGCGTATTCAAGGTCGGAACGCCAAACTTGCAGCTTGTCTTTGACAAAATCGTTCCGGTGGGCGAACCCCATGCGGTAAGGCAGTCCGAAGCGGTCGTACACGGACTTGGTCGGACTGCGGTCGGGCGTGCGCTCCACATTGTCGTAGGTGTATTGCCCCGTCCACTTCAAGCCGTTGTCGAGTTTGACGGTAATGCTGGGCGAAACCATGACATTTTTGCTGTCTATGCCGCTGCGGAACGAATTGGCGCGCCCGACTTCGCCGGTGAGACGGATGGCGACGTTTTTGTTCAGCACTTCGTTGATGTCCATATTCAGGCTGCGGTTTGCCCACGAACCATAAACCGTACCGATATTACGGCTTTGTTTGAAGTTGGCGTATTTGCTGACCATGTTGATGACACCGCCGCCGTTGGTACGCCCATAAAGCACGGAGGACGGACCTTTCAGGATTTCCACGCGCTCGATGTTGGCGGTGCTACGGCGCACCTGCCCGCTTTCGCGTACGCCGTCGCGGTAAATATCAGATGCGTCGGCTTGAAAGCCGCGCAGGAAAATGCTTTCGCCGCGCATATCGTAGGCGGCGTCGATGCCGGCATTGCCTTCGAGGATGGAACTCAAATCGTTCGTGCCGTAATTTTTGTTTTTCTGGATATTGAGCGTATCGATGGTTTGCGGCGTTTCTTTGATGAGCTGTCCGTTGCGGGTAACGGCGGCTTCGTCGTAGTTGATGTAGCCTTTGAGTACGCTGGTGTCGGACTGTCCGACCACGGAAACGGTGGGCAGAGTGGCGGTGTAATGTTCACCATTGTCCTGCGTATCGGCGGCAGCAACAGGGAAGGAAGCAATAATCAGCGTGGGTAATAAAGCTAAATGAAATGATATTTTCATTTTTATACTCAATTTAACAAAACAACCGAATTATATTGCCTCACGGAGGAAATGAGAATAATTTCTTTTAACTATATTGAACATGATATTTGTAAACAAAGGTCTCAGAATGCGGAAAACTCGCCGCCTGATACTGAAAAATGCCGTCTGAACAGGGTTCAGACGGCATTTTTTTGACCGCGAAATTATGCGCCGAACACTTTCAAACGTTCTGCAACTGGTTCAAAGGTCTTTTCACCTGCCGCCCTTCAATACCGCCGATAACCATTTGTGCGCGCAACAACCAGTTTTCGGGGATATTCCACGCTTTGGCAATCGCCGCATCGGGCAAGGGATTGTAATGTTGCAGGTTTGCACCTACGCCGACCGCGGCAAGTGTCGTCCAAACGGCATACTGCACCATCGCGTTCGCCTGGTCCGCCCAAACGGGAAAGTTGGCGGCATAAGCAGGGAACTGCTCCTGCAAACCTTTGACGACATTTTGATCTTCATAAAACAAAATAGTTGCCGCACCCGCCTTAAACAGGTTCAATTTTTGCGCGGTCGGTTCAAAACTGTCGGCAGGCACGACGGCACGCAGCGCGTCTTCGACAAATTGCCACACCTTATCATGCTCTTCGCCAAACAGCACGACCACACGGGCAGATTGGGAATTGAACGAAGAAGGTGTGTGCAAAACGGCGTGTTCGACGATTTGGACGATTTCATCTTTGCCGACGGGCAGATTTTTATTTAACGAATAAATGGAACGGCGGCTTTCGGCAGCCTGTTGCAGAGATTGACGGGTCATTTCTTTTCCTCAAAAACATTCAACAAAATACACTTTAGGCAGTCTGATTCAGGCTTTACGCTTGAAAAACAGCCTGTCCAGCGACCATGCTCCGCCGCCCGCCGCCGCGATATAGAGGAATACGAAGCAGAACAGCACTGCGGACTCGCCGCCGTTGGCAATCGGGAACAAAGCATTTCCGGAAGCGTGCGCCATAAAATAGGCAACCGCCATCTGGCCGGACAAAACAAACGCGGCAGGGCGCGCAAACAGGCCCAACACCAGCAAAATGCCGCCGACAATTTCTAAAATACCGGCAAGCAGCAACAGCCCGCCGGGCGAACCGCTGCCCATTTCAATGGGGAAGGCGAAGATTTTCGACGTACCGTGCAACAAAAACAGGTAGGCGGTTACGATACGCAAAACAGAAAGCAAAACCGGTTGGATACGGTTGCAGCAATCGGACATAAAAGCTCCTTTGATATTTGTCTTCATTTCAGGCGGTAGAGTATAGATGTTTCCCCTTTTCAAATATATACTGCTTTTATTGATACAACTTTTCCACACAAGAAAATATGGACACCCTGTTCAGCCTCAAGGTTTTCCGCCAAGTCGTCCAAAGCGGCGGCTTCACCCGCGCCGCCGACGCGCTCGGCATCTCCACCGCAATGGCAAGCAAACACGTCAGCCACTTGGAAAACACCGTCCAAGCCAAACTCCTGCACCGCAACAGCCGCAACCTCAGCCTGACCGGAGCCGGGGAAGAATACTACCGGCAATGCAGTTACGCGCTCGACACGCTCGACGATGCCGCGCAAAAAGCCGCCGGAGGGACGGAAAAACCGCAGGGGCTGCTGCGCGTAACGATGCCGCTGTGGTTTGCCGGCAGCCAGATATGCAACTGGCTGGCGGAATACCGCGAACGTTATCCCGAAGTGGCATTAGAACTGATTTTGGACAACCGCCACGTCGATTTGATTGCCGAAGGCGTGGATTTGGCGTTGCGCGTTTCCCAAACCCTGTCCCCGTCGCTGATTGCGCGCCCACTGGCGGAAATCGAATTTGCCCTGCTCGCCTCGCCCGATTTCCTGAGGCGCAACGGCGTGCCGGAAACGCCGGAAGAAGTGGCGGGGCTGCCCGCCGTCCTGCCGACCTACACCAACCAGCAGAAACTCGACCTCACCCGCAAATCGGACGGCAAAAAATACCGGCTTGAACTGACCCCCGTCATCCGTACCGACAACACGCTGATGATGCGCGAAATGATTAAGGCGGGCGCGTGCATCGGTTATCAGCCGCTTTGGGCGGCGGAACACGATTTGCGCTGCGGCTCGCTGGTGAGGCTGCTGCCCGAATATACCGTCCCGACCGACCGCCTGAATGCCGTTTATGCGGACAGGGCGTTCTTAAGCGCGAAAGTCCGCAGCTTCATCGATTTTCTGAACGAAAAAATCGCCAGCAGGAAAGGCTGCCGAAATGCCGTCTGAAACCGCCCGCCCCCTTTATGCGGACACGTGCGCCGCACACACGCTCGTCTGGTTCCGCCAAAACCTCCGCATCCGCGACAACGCCGCCTTATGCGCCGCCGTTGCCGAAGGTTTGCCCGTTATCGGTATTTGGATTGACGATGCCGAAACAGACAACCCTCGCCGCGCCGCGTTCTACCGCCAATCCGCCGCCGAACTCGCCCAAGGGCTTGCAGGGCGCGGCATCCCGCTCTACACGGCGGCATCGCCTGCCGAGCTCGTCCGGCTCGCCGTCCGCCTCAATATCCGCGCCGTCATCGCCGACGAATCCCATACTTTTGCCGACAAACTCGCCGACAACGCCCTTTGGCATGAATTGAACAAACACGGCATCGCGTTAACCTTCGTCAATGACCGCGCCGTTTTCGGCAAAACCGACCTGATACCCGACGGCGGCACGGCACACACCGATTTCGACCGCTACCGCGAAGTATGGCTCGACCGCTTTTCCAAGCAGCCCCCCGCCGGTCCGGACCTATTCGCGGCATACCGCCAACCCTTCCCCGAAAACCTTTCCGCCCCGCCGCCTGCCGCCCTTTCAGACGGCATCTTCCTGCCGCAAAACAGCGGCGAAACGGCGGCTTGGCGGCAGTGGCGGCGGTTTCTCGAACAGGCGGATTCCTACTCCGTTTTAAAGGATTTCCCCTCGCGCAAACACACTTCGCTGATGGGCGCGTATTTGAGTGCCGGCTGCATCTCGCCGCGCCTGCTCGCGCGGGAAAGCCTCGAACGCCGTCTGAACGCGTGGGCGGACAACATCATCCGCCGCGATTTTTTCCTTCAACTTGCCTTGCAGCACACGGATGACGACCCTTCAGACGGCAATCCTGAACACACCCTGCGCCTGACGCTTTGGCAGCAGGGCCGGACCGGCATTCCGATTATCGATGCCGCGATGCGCTGTTTGCACAAAACCGGCAGCCTCCACCCCGCCCTGAGACGCTTGAGCGCGGATTTTTTCTGCCACGTTTTAAACCTCCCCCGCCGCGAAGGCGAGATATGGTTTGCCCGACAGCTGACCGATTTCGATGCAGCAATCAACCAAGGCAACTGGCGGCTTGCCGCCTCACGGCACACCTGCCCCGACATTGCCGCCGCCGCACACAAGACCGACCCCGACGGCACCTTTGTCAGACGGCACATTCCCGAGCTTGCCCACCTGTCCGCCGACACCGTCCACACGCCTTGGCGGTTTGCCTGTTCGGTCGATACCCACGGCTATCCCGCCCATCCTGTCGCCGGTATTCCCTAAGCGGTACGGCAACCTAAAACAAATGCCGTCTGAACTTCCGTTTCAGACGGCATTGCGTCCGAATGACTCAATATCTTCCGTTTTTTTCACTTTCAATCATCAGGTATGCCCAAATCACCGCCACCCAAGCCGCCACCGTTCCCATCGTCGGCAAAAAATGCTGCCAATCCGTCATCGGCGGTACAGGGCAACGGCCGCATTCGATTTCCGCGCCGCCCAACAACCGGTACAGCAGCATATCCGCAATACAAAGCAACAACGGGTATTTCAAACGCTGCAACCAAAAAACCAACCACGTCCGCACGATTTACCTCCCCCCATTCCGACAACGATATTGTACCGCTTCCGTGCAATGTTAAAATAACCCCACTTCTACCGCCGTACAAAACGCCATGCTCACCGATTTAGAAAAAAACGCCATCCGCGACCATTACCAAAACATCGGCAAAAACCTGCCCGGTTTCCGTCCGCGTGCTTCGCAGCGGGAAATGATTGCGGCGGTTGCCAACGCTTTTTCGCGGACGTTGACGCGTGAAGAAGGCGAAGAAGCACCCAAACGTGAGGGCGAGAGCATTGCCGTGATCGAAGGCCCGACCGGCGTGGGCAAATCGTTGGCCTACCTTTTGGCCGGCGGCATCATGGCGCAAACGCGCGGCAAACGGCTGATTGTCAGCAGCGCGACGGTGGCTTTGCAGGAGCAGTTGGTTGACCGAGATTTGCCGTTTCTGGTCGAAAAAAGCGGTTTGGAGCTGACCTTTGCGCTTGCCAAAGGGCGCGGCCGTTATCTTTGTCCGTACAAACTCTATCAACTGACGCAAAACAACGCCCAGCAAAACCTGCTTGGTTTTGAAGCGCCGGAAGTGTTGTGGGACAGCAAACCCAAGCCCGAAGAATTGAACCTGCTGCGCGACATCGCCGACGAATTTTCCGCCCGACGGTTCAACGGCGACCGCGACACCTGGCCGGAAAAAATCGATGACGCGATTTGGCTCAAAGTTACCAACGACCGCCACGGCTGCCTGAAAGCCGCCTGTCCCAACCGCGCCGAATGCCCGTTTTACCTGGCACGCGATATGTTGGAAACCGTCGATGTCGTCGTTGCCAACCACGATCTTCTGCTTGCCGACATCAGTATGGGCGGCGGCGTGATTCTGCCTGCGCCCGAAAACAGTTTCTATTGCATAGACGAAGCGCACCACCTGCCCAAAAAAGCCCTCAGCCGTTTTGCCGCCGAACATTCATGGAATATTGCCGTTTGGACGCTGGAAAAACTGCCGCAACTGACCGGCAAGATTGCCGCGCTGACCGATAAAGCCGAACTTGCCAACCTTGCCGACGAAGCCGCCTCATCCTTACTCGACAGCCTGCACGAATGGCAGTTCCATTTGGCGGAAGAGCCGTCTTTGAGCTTGGGGCCGTCTGAAAACGACAGGCGTACCAACAGCGAACCGACTTGGCTGTGGGAAGACGGCAAAATCCCCGAAGGCCTCGAAACCACCGTTTCCAACACCGCCATTGCCGCACGCAGCCTGCTCAAACACGTTATCGGGCTGAACGATGCGCTTTCCGCCGCGCGCCGCGAAAAAGAACAAGACAGCGCGCTCATCGACCGCCTGACCGGCGAGTTCGGCCTTTTTATCTCCCGTATCGAACAAATTAGTGCGGTTTGGGATTTGCTCTCCACCGTTCCCATTGAAGGCGAAGAGCCGTTGGCGAAATGGATAACCCGCCGTGCCGACGATAAAAACGACTATATTTTCAACGCCAGCCCCATCAGCAGCGCGTCCCACCTTGCCAACAGCCTGTGGCGGCGGGCGGCAGGCGCAGTGTTGACCTCCGCCACCCTGCAATCCTTGGGCAACTTTAACCTGATGCTGCGCCAAACCGGGCTGCAATGGCTGCCTGAAACCACCACCCTCGCCCTCAAAAGCCCCTTTGACTTTGAAAAACAGGGTGAACTCTACATCCCTCCCATATACGCCAGCCCCAAAGACCCCGAAGCCCACACCGCCGCCATCATCGAGTGGCTGCCCAAGCTCATTTCGCCCGGCGAAGCCATCGGCACGCTCGTCCTGTTTTCCTCGCGCAAACAAATGCAGGATGTCGCCTTACAACTGCCTGACGACTATCTGCCGCTCTTGCTCGTACAAGGCGAATTGCCCAAAGCCGTTCTCCTGCAAAAACACCACCGGGCCATAGAAGAAGGCAAAGCCAGCATCATCTTCGGACTCGACAGCTTTGCCGAAGGACTCGACCTGCCCGGCACCGCCTGCGTGCAAGTCATCATCGCCAAACTTCCCTTCGCCATGCCCGACAACCCCATCGAAAAAACCCAAAACCGCTGGATAGAACAGCGCGGCGGCAACCCTTTCATCGAAATCACCGTCCCCGAAGCCGGCATCAAACTCATCCAGGCCGTCGGCCGCCTCATCCGCACCGAACAAGACTACGGCCGCGTAACCATCCTCGACAACCGCGTCAAAACACAGCGGTACGGCCAACAATTATTAGCCGGCCTGCCACCGTTTAAAAGGATAGGGTAAACCTACCGCCCTGCCCGCAACAGAAAGGAAAAATCATGAACTTCACCCGACTGCTCAACCAAGTCTTAAGCACGGTTCAAAAAAAAGGCAACACCTTCTCCGACAGCCCGCTCAATTCATTCGGCGGAGGCGCGCTGGTTGCCGGTGTCGCCTCCATGCTGCTGAACGGTAAAAACCGCAAAACCATCACCAAAATCGGTTCGACCGCCGCTTTGGGCTACCTCGCCTACCGGGGCTATCAGATGTGGCAGCAAAACAAAGGGCGGGCAACCGTAACACAAAGCGATTTCCAACCTGCCGGAGAAACCGAAGAAACATACAGCCGCACCGTATTGCGCACCATGATAGCCGCCGCCGCTTCAGACGGCATGATAGACGAAGCCGAACGCCGGACTATCGAACAGGAAAGCGGCACAGACCCCGAAACTGCTGCATGGCTCGCCGCCGAATACCGCCTGCCCGCAAGCATCGAAGACATCGCCGCCGCCGTCGGCAACGATGAGGCGTTGGCGGCGGAGGCCTATCTGGCGGCAAGACTGGTATGTGCCGATTTGTCGCGGAAAGAAACCGTCTTCCTCGCCCGCCTGTCGCAGGCTTTGGAACTGGATGACAATCTGGTGGAAAACTTGGAAAGGCAATTGGGGTTTTGATTCAAAATTCCCTCCCGCAGGGGAAGGAAAATAAAAACCGCCGCCGCCCCGAAAGGCAAACGGCGGCACAAACGATATCGGACGGCAAGGCAGGCTACTGCAATGCGCCGTCGCGAGAAGATTTAAGCAGGCGTTCGTGTTTGTGAAATTCCCGCCCCATATAATAAGAACCGAAATAGGTCAGGTGGTCTTGGTCGCCGTAAAGATAGCGGCCGTATATTTCGACCGTGTTTTTGGGCAGGTATTTTTGTGCGTCCACCCAATGCACATTGGGAATATCTTTAATCAAATCAAAGACCGCCTGATTGCTCTTGCCGATGTCGCCCATAGCCTGAATGGGGCGGAGATATTGGTTTGCGGCAAATCTTTTCAATTTTTCCTCCCTCAGGGGCGAACGGCTGATTGATGTGTTGTTTGCAAAAACATAGACGGGTTTGACGGCGGCTATCCTTTTGACGGTTTCCCTGAATCGGGCTGGGAACCCGGGTATTAGGAAGGATTGCGCTTCAAATCTCGGCACGGGCTGGCCGCCCATCCTCAAATCATAGAATTGGGCAATGAAAACGGCTTCGGCTTTTTCAACTTCATCCCGGTATTTTCGACATAACGGGTTGTCTGCCAGCTTCTCATCTACCCAAACCAAACACTCCGAATCGAGGGACAGGATTTTGGCTTTCCACCCTTCCCGGCTGCCGACATAATCCAGAAACCCCCGCAGGTGTCCGGCGTGCGAGTCGCCGAGGGTCAGGACGGTTTCCGGAAAATGATTTTCCGCAGCAAGGGGCGCGCCGGGCAACGGGCGGAGGTGTTCCTGTTTCAATATCCCCTTGCGTACAGGTTGTAACCGACAAGTATCAGGGACGGGGCGAGATAGAGGCAGAAAAATGCCTTTTTGAAGGTCATCTTCCGTTTTCTAAGCGGCTGTTCAATCAAATAATAACTCAACAGGGAAAATCCGGCCGTCAACGCGGCAACCGCCGATACGGCAGGCAGTCCGAGCTGTTTGTCGCCTGTAATGTAATGGGCGAAAGCAATAAAAATCCAATGGTACAGGTATAGGGAATAAGAGATTTTGCCGACAAATACGATGGGGCTTGCCGACAGGATGCGGGTCGGAAGTGTCCCGTATTGCATACTCCGGATAAGCAGTGCCGTCAGCAGGCAGGGAAGGAGCAGGGTCATTCCCGGGATAAACGGATTGTGTTTGTCAATCACGAACAGGCAGGCAAGCAATGCGCCGAAGCAGAGTGATGAAAGCAACTGCCGTTTTCCATTTGCTGTTTGCCGTCTGCCGTTTTGCGTTTGCCCGTAAACCGCCAGCAGCGAACCTGCCAACAGCTCGGGAAACCTCAGTGTCGAAAGGTAATAAGTATTGGGTTGGTTGAGAATATCGGTATAAAACCCGCTTGGCAAAAACGATGTGGCAGTCAAAATCAGAAATAGGATGATGCTGATGTTACGCAGCACCCGTAGCGATTTTGTTTTTTTGCAGCAAAATATCAGCAAAAGAGGATACAGGAGGTAATACTGTTCCTCTACTGCCAAAGACCAGATATGCAGTACGGGGTTCTCGTCGGCACTCAAATCGAAATACCCCTGCTGAAACCCCAGATAAATATTGGACAAGAAAACCGCAGAAAGCTCCACGGTTTTCCGCATTTGGTTGAAATCTTCGTAAAGGAAGATTTGAGAGGCAATCACCGAAGCCAGCGACACGGCCGCAATAAAAGCAGGATAAATCCGCTTAATCCTGCGGGTATAAAAATCCCGGAAAGAAAAAGAACCGTTCTGTATTTCAGAAAGAATGATGCCGGTAATGAGGAATCCTGAGATGACAAAGAAAATGTCCACCCCCAGGAATCCTCCGGGCAGCCAGCGGTTATTCAGGTGGAAAATCATGACGGATAGCACGGCGACGGCCCGCAATCCGTCAATTTCCGGTCTGTATCGGACAGCTTGCATAAATATCGCCCCTGTATGTCCCGTTATCTTAAAAATGCCGTCTGAACGCGCGTTCAGACGGCATCGGTTTCAGTAAACGCTCAAATCCGTTTCGCCAACGCTTCAGCCTTGCCCACATACAGCGCGGGGGTCAGCTCAAGCAATTTGGCTTTGGCTTCGGCGGGGATTTCCAGCAATCCGATAAAGCCTTTCAGCACTTCGGGCGTGATGCCGCCTTTGCCGCGCGTCAGGTCTTTCAGCTTCTCGTAAGGATTGGCCACGCCGTAACGGCGCATTACGGTTTGAATCGGCTCGGCGAGCAGCTCCCAAGTGGCATCCAAATCGGCGGCAAGCGCGGCGGGGTTAGGTTCGAGCTTGTTCAGACCGCGCAGGTGGGCGGCGAAACCCAACACGGCATAGCCCACGCCCACGCCCATATTGCGTAAGACGGTGCTGTCGGTCAGGTCGCGCTGCCAACGGGAAATCGGCAGTTTTTCCGCCAAAAAACCCAATACGGCGTTTGCCATACCAAGGTTGCCCTCGGAGTTTTCAAAGTCGATGGGGTTGACTTTGTGCGGCATGGTGGAAGAACCAACTTCGCCCGCTTTGACTTTTTGTTTGAAGTACCCCAAAGAAATGTAGCCCCAAACGTCGCGGTTAAAGTCGATCAGGATGGTGTTGATGCGGCTGAGGGTTTGGAAGAATTCAGCCATGTAGTCGTGCGGCTCGATTTGGATGGTGTAGGGGTTGAAGGTCAGGCCAAGGCTGATTTCGACGAAGTTGCGGCAGTGGGTTTCCCAATCGACGTCGGGATAGGCGACCATGTGGGCGTTGTAGTTGCCGACCGCGCCGTTGATTTTGCCGAGGAACTCTTGCGCCTGAAGGCTTTTAAACTGGCGTTGCAGGCGGTACACGACATTGGCGGTTTCTTTGCCCAAAGTGGTCGGCGTGGCGGGCTGGCCGTGGGTGCGGCTCATCATCGGGACGGCGGCAAGGTCGTGCGCCATAGCGGTCAGTTTTTCGATGATTTCTGCCAGTTTGGGCAGCAAAACAGCCTCACGCGCTTCTTGCAGCATTAAAGCGTGGGACAGGTTGTTGATGTCTTCGCTGGTGCAGGCGAAGTGGATGAACTCACTCACGGCGGCGACTTCCGGCACTTCGGCAAAACGTTTTTTCAGCCAATATTCAATGGCTTTGACATCATGATTGGTCGTGGCTTCGATGGCTTTGACGGCGGCCGCGTCTTCCAATGAAAAGTTTTCAATCACCGTGTCGATTTCGGCAAGCGTTTCGGCACTGAAGGGCGGCACTTCGGCAATCTTCGGCTCGGCGGCGAGGGCTTTGAGCCAGTTTAATTCGACTTTGACGCGCGCTTTCATCAGGCCGTACTCTGAGAAAATCGGGCGCAATGCTTCAACGGATTGGGCATAACGGCCGTCTAAAGGGGAAAGCGAGGCGATGGGGTTGATCATTTCGGCATCCTGTTCGGGAAAGACATCAAAAATTGTTAAATTGTTTGCAATTATACATCACTCTCAGGACGCTATGCCGTCTGAAGCCCGTGTTCCGACAGATACGCAACGATTTCGTCTTCATCGTCCGATATGGCGAACAAAGAGGCTGCCCCTTCGGAAATCAGACCGCGCGCCAAAAGCTGCGCGTTTATCCACTCCGCCAAGCCCGACCAAAACGCCTTTCCGACCAAAACAATCGGACGCGGCGGCACTTTGCCCGTCTGCACCAAGGTCAGGATTTCAAACAATTCGTCCAGCGTCCCGAAGCCGCCCGGCATCACGACATATGCTTGGGAATAGCGGAAAAACACCGCCTTGCGTTCGGCAAAACGGGAAAACCGCAAGGCGATGTCCTGATACGGATTCGGTTTCTGCTCGTGCGGCAAAACGATGTTCAGCCCCACCGAAACCGACTTCCCGGCAAACGCGCCCTTGTTTGCCGCCTCCATAATCCCCGGCCCGCCGCCCGAAATGACGGCAATGCCCGAATCCGACAGCCGCCGCGCCAGACGGCAGGAGAACGCATAATCCGCATGATTCTGCGGCGTGCGCGCGCTGCCGAAGATACTGACTGCCGGAAACACGCCCGCCAATGCTTCGTCTGCCTGCCTGCGTTCGGCATCATAACGTGCCTGCTCCGGCACACGGTTTGTATTCTCCATTCCATCCTCCGTTCAAAAACAGCGATTGTACACCGTCAAAAACGTATAGTGGATTAACAAAAATCAGGACAAGGCGACGAAGCCGCAGACAGTACAAATAGTACGGAACCGATTCACTTGGTGCTTCAGCACCTTAGAGAATCGTTCTCTTTGAGCTAAGGCGAGGTAACGCTGTACTGGTTTTTGTTAATCCACTATAACGCAAGCACCGCAAAGACGCGCCAACCCTCTCCCAACCTTTTTTCAGACGGCATTTTCGGTAATCTGCTAAAATCGCCCGCTTGAGTTTCCACAGAAAAATCCGAAAAATGAATATTTTTTACGAAGAGTCCGGCCAATTCAAAATCGCCGCCATCATCCAAAAAAACGATGCCACCTACCAAGTCGATACCCCACACGGCAAACGCACCAAAGTGAAGGCGAACAACGTCTTTGCCGAGTTTGACGGCGATATGGCGGCGTTTTTGGAAAACGCGCAGGCACAGGCGGCGGACATCGACACCGATTTATTGTGGGAAGTATGCGGCGAAGAGGAATTTACCGCCGAAGCCATCGCCGAAGAATATTACGGCCATGCGCCGACCAAAACCGAGCTGGCGGCAACTTTGATTGCGCTTTACGCCGCGCCGATGTATTTCTACAAAAAAGCCAAAGGCGTGTTCAAAGCCGCGCCCGAAGAAACTTTAAAACAAGCACTTGCCGCCATCGAACGCAAAAAACAGCAAGACGCGCAAATCGACGCTTGGGCGGAAGCCTTGAAACGCGGCGAGATGCCGTCTGAAATCGCGGCGGATTTGAAAACCATCCTGCACGCGCCCGACAAGCAGTCGCTGACCTACAAAGCCTTTACCAAAGCCGCCGACGCGCTGAAAACCTCTGCCTACGAATTGGCGAAAAAAACGGGCGGCATTACGTCCATTCCCCAATACCTGCAAGACGGGTTTGAAATCAAATATTTCCCCAAAGGAACAGGCTTCCCCGACCTTCCGCTTCCTGAAATGCCTGACTTACCCAAAGCCGACGTTACCGCCTTTTCCATTGACGACGAATCGACTACCGAAGTGGACGACGCTTTAAGCCTGACCGATTTGGGCAATGGCATAAAACGCGTCGGCATCCACATTGCCGCGCCGTCGCTTGCCATTAAGCAAGGCGACAAAATGGAAAAAAACATCATGGAACGCTTAAGCACGGTTTATTTTCCCGGCGGCAAAATCACGATGTTGCCCGAAAACTGGATTGCCGCGTTCAGCCTTGATGCAGGTACATACCGCCCTTCCATCAGCATTTATTTCGATGTGGACAACGAGTTCAACGTCGGCGCGCCGACCTGCAAAATCGAAGCGGTCAACATCGCTGAAAACCTGCGTATCCAAGCCATCGAACCGCATTTCAACGCCGAAGCGGGCTTGGACGAAGCGGGCGAAATGATGTTCGCCCACCATCAAGACCTGATTTGGTTTTATCAATTCGCCACCGCCCTGCAAAAAGCGCGCGGCAAATACGAACCCGACCGCGCGCCGCAATACGATTACAGCATCGAATTGGATAAAGAAGACAACGTATCCGTCGTCCGCCGCGAACGCGGTTCGCCCATCGATACGCTGGTCAGCGAGATGATGATTCTTGCCAACAGCACTTGGGCGCAAATGCTCCATGACAACGACCTGCCCGGCCTCTTCCGCGTCCAACCCACCGGAAAAGTACGCATGAGCACCAAATCCGAGCCGCATATCGGCATGGGCGTGCGGCATTACGGCTGGTTTACCTCGCCGCTGCGCCGCGCCGCCGACTACATCAACCAAAAGCAGCTGATCAGCCTGATAGACGACACTGCCGAGCCGCTGTATCAAAACAGCGATGCCGAGCTTTTCGCCGCACTGCGCGACTTTGATGCCGCCTATACCGCCTACGCCGACTTCCAACGCCAAATGGAAGCCTACTGGAGCCTGGTTTACCTGCAACAGCAAGGCACGAGCGAGCTGACGGCGACGATTCTGAAAGAAGACCTCGTCCGCATCGAAGGTCTGCCGCTAGTAACACGCGCGACCGGTATTCCGTTTGACGCGCTGCCCAAATCGCAGGCATTGTTCAAAATCACCGAATTAGATGCCGAGAAGCAGTTTGTCTCGCTCAACTACATCAAGGCAGTCGCACCCGCGGGTACAACGGCAGGCAATGCCGTCTGAAGCCCGATACGGCAAACTCCGGCAAAAACAGAAACCTGAATCTCATCATTCCCACAGTCGGGAATCCGGTTTTTTGGGTTTCCGTTGTTTTTCCGTTTCAATGAACTTCCAAGCCGCCGTTCCCGATAAATACCCGCAATCTAAAATCCCGTCATTCCCACGCAGATGGGAATCTAGGTTTATCCGCACAGAAACTGATATGCCGTCATTCCCGCGAAAGCGGAAATCCAGATTCTTCGGTACAGAAACTTATCGGATAAAACGGTTTCTTTAGATTCTACGTCCTAGATTCCCGCCTGCGCGGGAATGACGGCATAGGGGTTTCCGTTTTCCCGATAAATTACCACAACCCAAAATCCCGTCATTCCCGTAAAAGCGGGAATCCGGTTCGTTCGGTTTCGTTTTTTTTGAGTTTCGGGCAACTTCTGAATCGTCATTCCCACGCAGGTGGGAATCTAGGTCTGTCCGCACGGGAACTTATGCGCCGTCATTCCCGCGAAAGCGGGAATCCAGACCGTTCGGCTTCAGTTTTTTGGTTTCGGGCAACTTCTGCATCGTCATTCCCACACAGGTGGGAATCTAGGTCTGTCCGCACGGGAACTTATGCGCCGTCATTCCCGCGAAAGCGGGAATCCGGTTCGTTCGGTTTCGTTTTTTTTGAGTTTCGGGCAACTTCTGAATCGTCATTCCCACACAGGTGGGAATCTAGGTCTGTCCGCACGGGAACTTATGCGCCGTCATTCCCGCGAAAGCGGGAATCCAGACCCTTCGGCACAGAAACTTATCGGATAAAACGGTTGCTTTAGATTCTACGTCCTAGATTCCCGCTTTCGCGGGAATGACGGCATAGAGGTTTCTGTTTTCCCGATAAATTCCTGTTACTTTTCGTTGCTAGATTCCCGCCTACGCGGGAATGACGATGGAAAGATTGTTGTTGCTTCGGATAAATTTCTGCAGTTTTAAATAACCGGATTCCCGCCTGCTCGGGAATGACGGCATAGGTTTTTTTGTTTTTCCGATAAATTACCACAACCCAAAATCCCGTCATTCCCGCGACGGCGGGAATCCAGTCCTTTAAACTCCAGCCATTCCCGATAAATTCCTGTTACTTTTCGTTTCTAGATTCCCGCTTTCGCGGGAATGATGAATGACGGTGTAAAAGTAACTCGAAATCCAAAAAGCCATACCGCCCGGATTTTTGCCGATCGGTATGGCTTTTTGCTTCAAACCGCCTTAGCGGATGTCGACATACGCGCCGGAATGCAGGTCACGCAACAGGTTGACGGTTGCCTGTTCGGCTTTTTGTTGGAAGATGTATTGCCGCACGGAATTGCGGATACGTTCCTGAGGTGTGCCGGCATCGCGCACTTCGTTCAATTTGATGATATGCCAGCCGAATTGGGTGCGGACGGGCGCGCCGACCTGTCCGGGTTTGAGCGCGTGGACGGCTTCTTCAAAGGCGGGAACCATCACGCCGTCGGCAAACCAGCCCAAATCTCCGCCGTTGCCCGCGCTCGCGTCTTGCGAATATTGGCGCGCTAGGCTGGAAAAGTCTGTGCCGCTGCGGGCCTCTCCGTAGATTTTGCGGATGGTGCTTTCCGCGCCGACGGCGGCGTTTTCGCTGTCGGCTTTAATCAGGATGTGTTGGGCGCGGTATTGGCGCAACGGTGCGCCTTCGGGCAGGGTGATGCCTTGTTTTTGCGCCTGCTCGAGGAAGGCATCGATTTCAGCTTCGCTCACGCGGCTGTTCTGCATCACTGCCTGCTGGCGGACTTTTTCGGCAATGATGTTGTCGGCAAAATCGCGGCGTTGGGCGGGGCTGAGGTTTTTGAGGGCGGAATTTTTTGCGACGACGGCATCGATTTCCGCTTCGCTTGCTTGAATGTTGCGGCGTTTGCCCGCCTGTACAATCAGGGATTGGTTGACAAGCTGCATCAGCACCTGTCGGGACAGCTCGGATTCGCTTATCTGCGCGTCTTTGGGCAGGTTGGCTTTGGCTTCGGCAACGGCTTCGGCAAGCCGGCGGCGCGTGATGACTTCGTTGTCGGCAACGGCGGCAATGCCGTCTGAAAAGCGGATACCGCCCTGCTGTTGTGCGGGTGCGGCTTCTTTTTGCGCCGTGGCGGCAACTTTGGCAACTTTGGCAACTTTGGCAACTTTGGCAACTTTGGCAACTTTGGCAGCTTTGGCAGCTTTGGCAGCTTTGGCGGATGCGGTTTTTGCCTTTTGCGGTGCGGCGTGGACATCGGCTGCTGCCAGCAATGCGGCGGCAATCATCAGGGCTTTGATTTTCATCATTCTTTCCTTATCGTTTGAATCCTGCCTTTGATGGCGGGTTTGGGGTTGTCGGTGGAATGCCGTCTTGTGCGGGAACGGTGCTCCTGCCGGGTTTCCGACGGTCAGGGCCGTTTGTTGCGTCCGGCGGAAAGAGAGTGGGCGGGGATATAGCCGGGAACGGCGACATCCATCCTGTCTGCGGGGTTTCTGCCGACACTGCTGAGGTCTTTCAACTGAAGTGAGAAAAAGACAGCGTTTTTGTAGGTGTTTTCGCCGGTAACGTAGCGTTGGGCGTACACGCCCGCGCCCCAGCAGCCGCAACTGCTTTTGTATTCCGCACCCGCCAGCACCTCTATCGGTTTTTTGGCTTCAAAACCGTAGTTGTAACGGACGACGGCCGACAGGTTGCGCGTCAGCGGCCATTGTGCGGACAGGTCGAGCTGGCTGAGTTTGTCGTAAAAATAGGAACCGTCGGACTTCAGGTAGATTTTTTCGTTGCGCCCGTATTTGTAGCGGGCGTTCAGCACTTTGCCCTGTGCGGGACGGTAGCTTGCACCGACGGCGTAGTTCTCGGCGCGTTTGTCGTTTTGGTTGTAGTGGATGCTGCTGTCGAGGATGAAGCGGCTGCCGATGCCGCTGGAGGCGAATGCCACCCAGTCGGAACGGCTGCGCGGTTTTTTGCCGACACTGCCGTCAAGCATGACTGCGTCGTTTTTGAAGTAGAATTTCTGACCGATGCCGGCGCGGAAACGCTCTTCCCCCGTCGCGCCGTCCAAAATACGGCTTTGCACGGCGGCGGAAAGGCTGTTTGCGGTGTTAATCCTGTCGTTGCCGTAATAGAGGTTTTCGCGAAAGAGCTGCCCGTAGCCGAAGCTGCTTTCCGACGAATCGAAATTGGGCAGGTCGTTTTGGGATTTGGCAGGAATATAGTTGTAGAACAGGCGCGGCTCGAGGGTTTGCAGGACTTCTCCGCCAAACATCCGCGTATTGCGTTCGAAGGTCATGCCGCTGTCGATGTTGACGATGGGCAGAGTGCGGCTGACGCGTCGGGCTTCTTGGCTGCCGAAGCGGTTGAGGCTGTAATAGGTGGCGTGCAGTCCGAGCTTGGGACGGACGTAACCCCAGCTGTTGCTGAAATCCCATTTGATGTCGGGATAGACGACGAGGCGGCTGCCGTCTTGGCGGCTGTCGTGGCTGAAGCGGGTAAATTGTGCGGACACGCCGATTTGCGCCCTGCCGGTGTTTTTGCGCCAATCGGCGGAAAGGCGCGGCATCAGGGCATACGGTTTGTCTTTGTAGCCGCTTTGGTTTGCCAGCGTCTGGTATTTCAGAACCGAAAGGCCGGCATTCAGGCTGCCGCCCGCCGCCCTGCCGCCATAATCCAGCCATACACGGCGGTTGAGGTTGACGTTGCCGGCGATTTCTTTGTTGCCGTAAAAGTCGCGGTAGTAGCCGCTGTCGGAGACTTGGTTGAAATCGACACCCGCCTGAAGCGTGTCGGAAATGTCGTGCCGATGCTGCCATTTCGCCTGATAGCGGTTATTCCTGCCGCTTTTCTTGTCGTGCGGCAGCCAGGTCAGGTCGGACTGGCCGGCATAATCCGGCCGCAGGTAGCGTACCTGCCCGTCAAAGACCGCGCCGCGTTCGCCGATCACGCCGGGCGCGAACGTGGCATCGAGATTGGGGGCAAGGTTGAAATAATAGGGAACGGAAAGGGAAACGCCGTCCGAACCGGCGGACAGTGAGGGAACAAGCAGGCCGCTTTTGCGGTTGCCGTCAAGCGGGAAGTCCGCCCAAGGCGTATAGAAAAGGGGAACGCCGCCGAACACGAAGGCGGCGTGTTTGGCAACGCCTATGCCTTTTTCCCGATCGGCTTCGACGGAAGCGGCCTTGACATACCAGCCGGCATCGCCGGCGGAACAGGTGTTGAATTGGGTTTCCGTCAGTTTGTAATGCCCTTCGCCCAACATTTCGGCGGTGCGGCTGACGCTTTGCAGCCGCCGTCCGCCGTGTTCGGTTTCCATACGGACGTTGTGCGCTTCCCCGGTCTGCTGCTCGAGATTGTAGGTCAGGGTTTCGCCCCGAATCAGCGTACCGTCCTGTTGGAGGGCGAACCGGTCGCCTGCGGTAACGGTGTCGCCCGACTGGTCGTAATCCGCCCAATCGGCATTGAGGGTCGTCCGATTGCGTTCGACGACGACGTTGCCTTCGGCACGCACCTGCACCTGCGACTGTCCTTCCATCCTGTCGGCAACAATGCGCGTATAGTCTTCGGGGATGGATGCTTCGCCGCTGCCTTGGACGGCGGCTTCGGTTCTCTCGGGGCTGCCGCTTTCGTTACTGCAAAACAGGCAGGTCGAACCGAGGCTCAGGCTGGTAGGCTGTATGGGTTCGGACACGCTCCGAACGCTTCCTCCGGCGGTCGGATTGTCCGTTTCCTCCGCCGCAACGGCATCGGCGGCGGCGCAATGCGTGCCGAAACAGAAGCCCAATGCCAGCACCAGTGGTTTGAGTGAAAATAAACGAGCCAAAATCGCCCCTCAAGTCGGTTTGCCAGTTAGAATAGCGTTTATTGTAACCTGAAATGCTTTAGTACTGTTATGCAACGGCAAACCGAACTGAAAAATTGGCTTCAGACCATCTATCCCGAACGGGACTTCGATCTGTCCTTCGCGGCGGCGGATGCTGATTTCCGCCGCTATTTCCGTGCAACGTTTTCAGACGGCAGCAGTGTCGTCTGCATGGATGCACCGCCCGACAAGATGAGTGTCGCACCTTATTTGAAAGTGCAGAAACTGTTTGACATGGTCAATGTACCGCAGGTATTGCACGCGGACACGGATTTGGGGTTTGTGGTATTGAACGACTTGGGCAATACGACGTTTTTGACCGCGATGCTTCAGGAGCAGGGCGAAGCGGCGCACAAAGCCCTGCTTTTGGAGGCAATCGGCGAGCTGGTCGAATTGCAGAAGGCAAGCCGTGAAGGGGTTTTGCCCGAATATGACCGTGAAACGATGCTGCGCGAAATCAACCTGTTCCCGGAATGGTTTGTCGCAAAAGAATTGGGGCGCGAATTAACATTCAAACAACGCCAACTTTGGCAGCAAACCGTCGATACGCTGCTGCCGCCCCTGTTGGCGCAGCCCAAAGTCTATGTGCACCGCGACTTTATCGTCCGCAACCTGATGCTGACGCGCGGCAGACCGGGCGTTTTAGACTTCCAAGACGCGCTTTACGGCCCGATTTCCTACGATTTGGTGTCGCTGTTGCGCGATGCCTTTATCGAATGGGAAGAAGAATTTGTCTTGGACTTGGTTATCCGCTACTGGGAAAAGGCGCGGGCTGCCGGCTTGCCCGTCCCCGAAGCGTTTGACGAGTTTTACCGCTGGTTCGAATGGATGGGCGTGCAGCGGCACTTGAAGGTTGCAGGCATCTTCGCACGCCTGTACTACCGTGACGGCAAAGACAAATACCGTCCCGAAATCCCGCGTTTCTTAAACTATCTGCGCCGCGTATCGCGCCGTTATGCCGAACTCGCCCCGCTCTACGCGCTCTTGGTCGAACTGGTCGGCGATGAAGAACTGGAAACGGGCTTTACGTTTTAAACCCAATCAAAATGCCGTCTGAAAACCAAGTTTCAGACGGCATTTTTCAAACGGGCTTACTGCGCGGCTTTTTGTTCTTCGCGTACTTTGTCCGCCAAAAGGTCGATGGTGTTCATACCGGACTCCCAGTCGGCAAATTCAACTTTATATTTACCGCCGACGATAACCGTGGGCGTACCGTCGATTTGGAAGGTTTCGGTCAGCTCCTGCATTTTGTCGGCGCGCGCCTGGCTTTCGGGGGACTCGTAGGCGGCAAGGACTTTTTTGCCGTCAAAGGCGGTTTGTTCGCCCAGCCATTTTTTGAGGACTTCCGGATTTTGCAGCTTGATTTTTTGGTTGACCATCGCATCGAAAATATGGCTGTTCGCCACATCTTTGCTGTCGGCGGCAGCCATATCGACGGCGGCGGCGAGGCGTGCCAGCGTCAGCATTTCTTTCTGCCAGACGACGTGTTCGGTACGCAGGTACATATCGTCTTTAAAAGACTTGGCGTGTTTGCTTAAAACAGGTTCGAGGTGGGCGCAGTGCGGACAGAAATAGCCGAAAAACTCAAGGACTTCGACTTTGCCTGCCTGCTGTTGGGGAATCGGGTTGGCAAGGACGGTATAGTTTTGCCCTTCGACCAGCCCTGCCGGGGCGGCGGCTGCCGAAGCGGCAGGCGCGCTGTCGGCGGGGACGCTGGTTTGGACTTTGCTGTCGCACGCGGCAAGGGCAAACAGGGCGGCAACGCCGAGGGCGAGGTGTCTGGATTTCATACGGCTCTCCGTGATGTTGGAAACAGATGTTGGAAATCAATCGGAATCCGGCTATTTTATTGCATTTCCGCGTGTTGATACAGTTTGCCGCCGGAAAAGGAAGCTTTCGTTTCGGGAAACCGCTTCAGACGGCATCAAACCCGATGCCGTCTGAAGCGGTTTCTGTCGTACAATACGCGCCGTTGCCCCAAACGGGTACGACTGTTGAGGAACAATGATGAATATGCTGGGAGCTTTGGCAAAAGTCGGCAGCCTGACGATGGTGTCGCGCGTTTTGGGATTTGTGCGCGATACGGTCATTGCGCGCGCATTCGGCGCGGGCATGGCGACGGATGCGTTTTTTGTCGCGTTCAAACTGCCCAACCTGCTTCGCCGCGTGTTTGCGGAGGGGGCGTTTGCCCAAGCGTTTGTGCCGATTTTGGCGGAATATAAGGAAACGCGTTCTAAAGAGGCGACGGAGGCTTTTATCCGCCATGTGGCGGGGATGCTGTCGTTTGTGCTGGTCATCGTTACCGCGCTGGGCATACTTGCTGCGCCTTGGGTGATTTATGTTTCCGCACCCGGTTTTGCCAAAGATGCCGACAAATTTCAGCTCTCCATCGATTTGCTGCGGATTACGTTCCCCTATATCTTATTGATTTCACTTTCCTCTTTTGTCGGCTCGGTACTCAATTCTTATCATAAGTTCGGCATTCCGGCGTTTACGCCCACGTTTCTGAACGTGTCGTTTATCGTATTCGCGCTGTTTTTCGTGCCGTATTTCGATCCTCCCGTTACCGCGCTGGCTTGGGCGGTTTTTGTCGGCGGTATTTTGCAGCTCGGCTTTCAGCTCCCTTGGTTGGCGAAACTGGGTTTTTTGAAACTGCCCAAACTGAATTTCAAAGATGCGGCGGTCAACCGCGTCATGAAACAAATGGCACCTGCGATTTTGGGCGTGAGCGTGGCGCAGATTTCTTTGGTTATCAACACGATTTTCGCGTCTTATCTGCAATCGGGCAGCGTTTCATGGATGTATTACGCCGACCGCATGATGGAGCTGCCCGGCGGCGTGCTGGGGGCGGCACTCGGTACGATTTTGCTGCCGACTTTGTCCAAACACTCGGCAAACCAAGATACGGAACAGTTTTCCGCCCTGCTCGACTGGGGTTTGCGCCTGTGCATGCTGCTGACGCTGCCGGCGGCGGTCGGACTGGCGGTGTTGTCGTTCCCGCTGGTGGCAACCTTGTTTATGTACCGAGAATTCACGCTGTTTGACGCGCAGATGACGCAACACGCGCTGATTGCCTATTCTTTCGGTTTAATCGGTTTAATCATGATTAAAGTGTTGGCGCCCGGCTTTTATGCGCGGCAAAACATCAAAACGCCCGTCAAAATCGCCATCTTCACGCTCATTTGCACGCAGTTGATGAACCTTGCCTTTATCGGCCCACTGAAACACGTCGGACTTTCGCTTGCCATCGGTCTGGGCGCGTGTATCAATGCCGGATTGTTGTTTTACCTGTTGCGCAGACACGGTATTTACCAACCTGGCAAGGGTTGGGCAGCGTTCTTGGCAAAAATGCTGCTCTCGCTCGCCGTGATGGGAGGCGGCCTGTATGCCGCCCAAATCTGGCTGCCGTTCGACTGGGCACACGCCGGCGGAATGCAAAAGGCCGCCCGGCTCTTCATCCTGATTGCCGTCGGCGGCGGACTGTATTTCGCATCACTGGCGGCTTTGGGCTTCCGTCCGCGCCATTTCAAACGCGTGGAAAACTGACCGATGCCGATATCCTTTTTCGGCAAACGCTTTTCCACGCCTATATTCGGGCGCGCATCCCCCACGTCCGCACCAGCCGGACGGGCTGCCGCATCATCAATGCCGTCTGAAAACAAGAAAACCGATACCTTATGATTTTAACACCGCCGGACACGCCCTTTTTCCTCCGCAACGGCAATGCCGACACGATTGCCGCCAAATTCCTGCAACGCCCCGCACCCACATACCGCCGCGAGCTGCTTCCCGACAGCACGGGTAAAACCAAAGTCGCCTACGATTTTTCAGACGGCATTTCGCCCGATGCGCCGCTGGTCGTGCTGTTTCACGGTTTGGAAGGAAGCAGCCGCAGCCATTACGCGGTCGAACTGATGCTCGCGGTACGCAGCCGCGGTTGGCACGGCGCAGTCGTCCATTTCCGCAGCTGCGGCGGCGTAGCGAACACCGCCCCGGTGTTCTACCACTTGGGCGATACCGCCGAAATCGCCTTCACTTTGGACACGCTCGCCGCGCGTTACCGTGAAATATACGCCGTCGGCGTATCGCTGGGCGGCAACGCGCTGGCAAAATATTTGGGCGAACAGGGCGAAAACGCGCTGCCGCAAGCCGCCGCCGTCATCTCCGCACCCGTCGATGCAGAGGCGGCAGGCAACCGCTTCGACAGCGGCATCACACGGCTGCTCTACACGCGCTACTTCCTCCGCACACTGATACCCAAAGCACGGTCGCTCCAAGGTTTTCAGACGGCATTTGCCGCAGGGTGCAAAACACTGGGCGAGTTTGACGACCGCTTCACCGCACCGCTGCACGGCTTTGCCGATCGGCACGACTACTACCGCCAAACTTCCTGCAAACCGCTGCTCAAACACGTTGCCAAACCGCTGCTCCTGCTCAATGCCGCCAACGACCCCTTCCTGCCGCCCGAAGCGCTGCCGACACCGGACGAAGTGTCCGAAGCCGTTACCCTGTTCCAACCTGCACACGGTGGTCATGTCGGCTTTGTCAGCAGCACCGGCGGCAGGCTGCACCTGCAATGGCTGCCGCAGACCGTCCTGTCCTATTTCGACAGCTTCCGCACAAACAGTCGTTAACGGTTTGATGCTAATATTCCCCCTTTCCCCAGACGAATACGGAGCCCGACATGACCGACATCCTCAATAAAATCCTTGCCACCAAAGCACAGGAAGTTGCCGCCCAAAAAGCCGCCGTCAACGCCGAACACATCCGCGCACTTGCCGAAAACGCACCGCCCGTCCGCAGCTTCATCGATTCGATACGCGGCAAACACCGTCTAAACCTGCCCGCTGTCATTGCCGAAATCAAAAAGGCAAGCCCGAGCAAAGGCCTGATCCGTCCAGACTTCCGACCGCCCGAGATTGCACGCGCCTATGAAAACGCCGGAGCGGCGTGTTTGTCCGTACTGACCGACGAACCCTATTTCCAAGGTTCGCCCGAATACCTCAAACAGGCGCGCGAAGCCGTATCGCTGCCCGTGCTGCGCAAAGACTTCATCATCGACGAATACCAGGTTTATCAGGCGCGCGCATGGGGGGCGGATGCCGTCCTGCTGATTGCCGCAGCACTGGAACAGGAACAATTGGAACGCTTTGAAGCGGTGGCGCACGAATTGGGCATGACCGTCCTGCTCGAGCTGCACGATGAAACCGAATTGGAAAAATGCCGCAACCTGACCACGCCGTTGTGGGGCGTAAACAACCGCAACCTGAGGACTTTTGAAGTCTCCCTCGACCAAACCCTGTCGCTGCTGCCCGCGCTGGAAGGCAAAACCGTCGTAACCGAAAGCGGCATTACAGGCAAGGCGGATGTGGAATTTATGCAATCGCGCGGTGTGCACACCTTCCTGATCGGCGAAACGTTCATGCGTGCCGGCGATATTGAGGCGGAAGTGGGCAAACTCTTCTAAATCCCGATTTCAGACGGCATATTGCCGCCGACCGATCAACATCCTTACCGAGCACGGAACCATCATGCACCGACCGACCGCCAAACAGATTTTGCACGAAGTATTCGGTTATCCCGAATTTCGCGGCAGGCAGGAGGCTGTCATCAATACTTTGGCAGGCGGCGGGAGTTTGACGGTGCTGATGCCGACGGGCGGCGGCAAGTCTTTGTGTTACCAGATTCCCGCGCTGATGTGCGAAGGCGTGGCGGTTGTCGTATCGCCGCTGATTGCGTTGATGAACGACCAAGTGGCAAACCTGCACGCCGCCGGCATCGAAGCGGCGGCAGTCAACAGCGGCACATCGGCAGATGAAGCGCGCGAGATTGCCGACAAGCTTGCCCAATGCCGTCTGAAACTGCTTTATGTCGCACCGGAACGCTTGGTTACCGACCGCTTTTTGCGTTTTCTCGACCAACAAACCGTCAGCCTGTTCGCCATTGACGAAGCGCACTGCGTCAGCCAGTGGGGACACGATTTCCGCCCCGAATACCAACAGCTCGGCATGCTTGCCGAACGCTATCCGAACGTCCCGCGCATCGCCCTGACCGCCACCGCCGATGCCGCCACGCGCGCCGACATCAAGCATTATCTGCACTTGGACGACGCGCACGAATTTGTCTCCAGCTTTGACCGCCCGAATATTTATTATCAGGTTATCGAAAAAAACAACGGCAAAAAACAACTGCTTGAATTCATCCGCAAAGAAATGACGGGGCAAAGCGGCATTGTGTATTGTTTAAGCCGCAAAAAGGTGGAAGATGTGGCACAGTTTTTGCGTGAAAACGGATTAAACGCGATTCCGTATCATGCCGGTCTGAGTATGGACGTGCGCGAGGAAAACCAACGCCGCTTTACGCATGAAGACAATATTATCGTGGTGGCGACCGTGGCGTTCGGCATGGGCATAGACAAACCCGACGTGCGCTTTGTCGCCCATCTCGATATGCCCCAGAGTGTCGAACATTTCTATCAGGAATCGGGGCGTGCCGGCCGGGACGGGCTGCCTGCCGCGAGCTGGCTGTGTTACGGTTTGAACGATTGGGTGTTGCTGCGCGAACGGATTGCCGAAGGCAACAGCGACGAGGTGCAAAAGCAAATCGAAATGCAAAAACTCGATGCCATGCTTGCCGTCTGCGAAACCGCCGCCTGCCGCCGCGTACTGCTGCTCAAACATTTCGGCGAAGCATCCGAACCCTGCGGCCATTGCGACAACTGCCTGCATCCGCCCGTACGGTTTGACGGCACGGTGTTGGTGCAAAAATTACTCAGCTGCGTGTACCGCGCCGGACAACGTTTTGCCGCCGGTTACATCACCAACCTTTTGCGAGGTAAAAGCGACGATTGGATACGCGGCAACCGGCACGAACAACTGTCCACATTCGGCATCGGTACGGAGTTGTCCGACAAAGAATGGCGCAGCGTCATCCGCCAGTGTATCAGCCTCGGCTACCTCACCGTCAACATTACCCGATATCAGGCATTGCAACTGACCGAAGCCGCCAAAAAAGTCCTCAAAGGCGAAACCGAAGTGATGCTGCGTCCGCTCAAGCGCGACAAGCCCGCCGCCCGCACCCTCAAAGACAACTGGCTGCGTACCGAACGCGAAGAACGCCTGTGGCAGGCATTGCGCGTTTGGCGTATGAAACAGGCAGAAGCCGAAGGCATCCCCGCCTATATGATTTTCGGCGACAAAACCCTGCGCGACCTTGTCGAAAAAATGCCGCAAAACCTCAACGGGCTGCACGACATCTACGGCTTGGGCGAAGCCAAAACCGAACGTTTCGGACACGGCATACTCGAAGTCTGCCGCAACGCCGCCGGCTTCAGCCGCGACGCGGTCATCCGTCCGCAAACCGAACGCGAACAACAACTGCGTCAAAAACTCGAGGCCTGGCGGTATGAACAGGCAAGGGCGGAAAACTGCGCCCTGCATGCCGTCCTCTCCGACGAAAGCCTTGCCGATATGCTTGCCGATACGCCCGAAACCGAAACCGACCTCGAAGGCGTACACGGCTTGGGCAGCGTACGCGCCGCCAAATACGGACGGGACATCCTCGCCGTCTGCCGTCCGTTTTCAGACGGCATCGATGAAACCGCCAAACGCAAACGCCGCCTGATGCGCGCCCTGATCCAATGGTGCGGCGAAACGGCAAAACACGAACAGTCCGAACCCTACCGCATTCTCAGCAAAGCCGCACTGCGCGCCATTGCCGCCAAACAGCCGGAAGGCTTGGCGGAGCTTGCCGCCGTATACGGCGTAGGCGAAGAAAAAGCCGCACGTTACGGTGCGGCGGTGTTGGCGGTATTGGAACGAAATGCCGTCTGAAGCCCGTTACCAAGTTTCAGACGGCATTGCCTCTATTTAAAAATTCCTGTTTTTATAGTGGATTAACAAAAATCAGGACAAGGCGGCGAAGCCGCAGACAGTACAAATAGTACGGAACCGATTCACTTGGTGCTTCAGCACCTTAGAGAATCGTTCTCTTTGAGCTAAGGCGAGGCAACGCCGTACTGGTTTTTGTTAATCCACTATCATATAGATTTTTATGCCATTTGGTCAGAAACAGCGAAGACAGGCAGGGAAACGCCTTCAGTTCCATCGCGTTTTCAAAATCATCCCAAACATCGCTCAAATTCTGTTTGGATATGCCGTATTCCCGTCCGGCAAACATCACGGTCTTTTTGCTTTTGGCGGCTTTTTTGAATGCCTTTCTCTGTTTTTCGGGTATCTGCTGCCATCTCAACTGACGGTACACGTCGTAGCCGTCGCCCCAAAAAGAGGCATACCGTTGCGTGTCTTCGCCGACCAGCGGCGCGGTATTCCCAACCCGTACATATCCCGTCGGCACGACGGCACTTGCCTTATACATGTGCAGACCGCGTTCCCAATACATAAAGTCTTTGTAAAGCGGTTTCAAATCCGCCAGCTCCGCCGCCCCAAGCGGTTTGTTGCCCTGCCAGTCCAAAGCCAGCAGGGTTGCATATGCTTTTTTCCCACCGTGTTCTTCAACTCGGGTAACCTGGCAGGCAGTGTACTGCTTCAGTCTGAAGTTATAGACGCAATATACGTCTCCGGCATCGGCATACATCGGCATTTCCTTTATTTCTATCGGTTTTCACAGACAGATGCCGTCTGAAACTTGGAAACAGCTTCAGACGGCATCTGCACATCATCTCTTCGGAAAAAACTGCACCACGTTCTCCCCCTGCGGCAGCATCAGTTTTTTCACGGCGTGTCCGTACACCGTTTCCAGCGTAATGCCCAAACCGCCTTCCCGCTCAAATATTGTCCCGACACACGAACGCGCGGCGTTTTCATCGTTCCACGCCATCGCCCGCCAGATGCCCAGCGTGTCCATATCCGCCCAAAACGTTTCCGCCTTTTTGTAATCCAACACCAGCTTCGCCGTATCGGTAACGGGGTCGTAAAACCCGTTTTCAGCAAGCATATCGCCCAAGTCGTGCATATCGGGAAACATCACACTGCGGCTTTCAATGCCGTTTTCTTTCAGACGGCATTTCAGTTCCGCCAAGGTATCGCGCCCGAAGCAGGTGAAAAACAGCAGCCCGTCCGTCTTCAGCGCGCGCGCCCAATTTTGCAGCACGGGGACGATGCTTTCCGCCGCCAACAGTCCGAGATTCGACCACAACATATCGGCACACGCTTCGGGCAGCGGCGCGGTCGGGGATTGGCAGTGCTGCACCACGCCCTTACCCGCAAACCTTTGCCAAAAACCGCCTTTGCGCGCGGCTGCCGCCGCCGCCAAAAAATCCGCACGGGAATCGTATTCTTCAAATACCGCCTGCGGATAGCGTTTCGCCAGCAGGCTGCGGCTGATGTCCGCATCCGCCCCGGCAAGCAGGATATGTTTGGGCGCGTTGCGGACGAGTGTCAGGCGTTGGTCGGCATGTTCGGCAAGATGGCGGTAAACCTGCCAGCGTGCGTCCTGATGGTTCATCTAAAACCCCTTCAACAAAGTCGCGGTACAGCGCGGCAAACGCTTCCGCGTGGCTCAAAAACGGCGCGTGTGCCGCCTTTTCCATCACAACCAGCCTGCTGCCCTTCAAACGGCGGTGCAGATACTCGCCCATGCGCGGCGGCGTAATCGCGTCTTTGCCGCCGAACACCAGCAGTACCGGAACATCTATCTTGTCCAACAAATGCCGCGCATCCGCCCTTTCCGCCGCGTCCAAAGCTTCCTGTAAGGCGGAGGGCGTGCCGCAGCGCGCCAAATCGGGCAGGATTCTGCCTATGATTCCGTCCGCATCAGGCGTGTGCAAAAGCTGGAGTTGTAGAAACTGTTTGATATGTTTGGCATAATCCGTTCGGAACGCGCCGACCATTTTGCCCAATGCAGGCGCGGCAAGCCCTTCGGGATAGTCTTCGTCAGCCGTCAGCCGTGCGAAACTCGCCGTCAGGCAGAGCGAACGGACTTTGTCGGGATGGCGCGCCGCCAGATACAGCGCGACCAATCCGCCGAGCGACCAGCCGAGAATGTCGGCGGGCGTATCGATTTGCGCGGCAACAGCGTCGGCGGCTGCCTCAATATCGAAGGGTTGCGCGAAGGGCGCGTCGCCGTGTCCGGGCAAATCGACGGCGGACACCGGCCACGTTGCAGGCAGGCGCGGCATCAAATCGTCGAACACGTGGCGGTTCGCCCCCCAACCGTGTATCAGGTAAACTTTTTTGACGGCATCAGGCATGGATTTTCTCTCTTGTTGGCGGCGCATCGCAGACGCGCCCACTATCAGGCGTTGCGTATTATGCCACGGTTCGTCCGGCGTTTCAGACGGCATCTGCGCCGGCTGCCGCGACGATTTGGCGGCATACCGCACCGACGCGGCAAACAGCTGCCCCCTGTGTTTCATGCACGTTCAAGGCGGCGCGGTGTGCGGCGGCTGTCAGAAAAAACCGCCCGCATTCGACCGGATGTGGGCTTCGCTGCATTACGAACCGCCCGTCAGCAATATGATACACGCGCTGAAGCACTTGGCTGATTTGAGCATGGTGCAGCCGCTGGCAGACCTGATGATGCAGAATCCGCCCGACCGGCTTGCAGACGAATGTTTCGATTTCGTCCTGCCCGTACCGCTAAGCAGGGAGCGGCTGCTGCAACGCGGCTTCAACCAAAGTGAAAGCATCGTCGGGTTGTTGGCACAACGCTACGGCTGGCAGATACTGCCCCGACACACCGTATTCCGACACCACCGTCCGCCGCAAAGCACGCTCAAAGGCGGCGAACGGCGGCGAAACATCAAAAACGCCTTTGAAATCCGCACACCGATACCGGAAAACTGTAATATTCTGTTAATCGACGATGTCTTTACCACCGGCGCGACGCTGGACGAATTGGCAAAGACGCTGAAAAAATCGGGCGCAAACCGAATCTGCTGCTGGACGCTGGCACGCACGCCAATGAAAAAATAACTAAATTTTTTGACACCCCATCCGCCTTGTGGCAAGGTTACGCGCCTATAAGTGATTGATATTTATGTTTACCATCGTTTTATACCAGCCGGAAATCCCGCCGAACACGGGCAACATCATCCGCCTGTGCGCCAATACCGGCGCGGATTTGCACCTTGTCAAACCGCTCGGCTTCCCATTGGATTCCGCCAAAATGAAACGCGCCGGGCTCGACTACCACGAATTCGCCAGCCTGACGGTGTACGAAAACTTCGACGACTGCCTCAAGGCACTCGCAGGCAGGCGCATTTTCGCCCTGACCACCAAAGGCACGGCGCGCCCCGATGAAACCGCGTTTCAAAAAGGCGACGTTTTACTGTTCGGGCCGGAAACGCGCGGACTGCCTGCCGACATCCTCGACAGCCTGCCCGCCGCGCAAAAAATCCGCCTGCCCATGCAGCCCGGCAGCCGGAGTATGAACCTTTCCAATACCGTTGCCGTGATTCTCTTTGAAGCGTGGCGGCAACACGGTTACGCAGGCGGCGTTTGAACGCAAGTTCATGCCTTCTGAAAACCGTTCGGATACATTCCGAACCGCTGCCGCAGCGTGCAGCGGTTCGGAACGTGTCCGTAGGGCATGATGCCCATTCGTCTTCAACTCAAGAACGGAACACGTTTTGACTTTAACCCGAAAAACCCTTTTCCTCCTCACCGCCGCATTCGGCATACATTCCTTTCAGACGGCATCCGCCGACGCAGTGGTCAGGGCAGAAAAACTGCACGCCTCCGCCAACCGCAGCTACAAAGTCGCCGGAAAACGCTACACGCCGAAAAACCAAGTCGCCGAATTCACGCAAACCGGCAACGCCTCGTGGTACGGCGGCAGGTTTCACGGGCGCAAAACTTCCGGCGGAGAACGATACGATATGAACGCCTTTACCGCCGCCCACAAAACCCTGCCCATCCCCAGCTATGTGCGCGTAACCAATACCAAAAACGGCAAAAGCGTCATCGTCCGCGTCAACGACCGCGGCCCCTTCCACGGCAACCGCATCATCGACGTATCCAAAGCCGCCGCGCAAAAATTGGGCTTTGTCAACCAAGGGACGGCGCACGTCAAAATCGAACAAATCGTCCCGGGCCAATCCGCACCGGTTGCCGAAAACAAAGACATCTTCATCGACTTGAAATCTTTCGGTACGGAACACGAAGCACAAGCCTATCTGAACCAAGCCGCCCAAAACCTGGCTTCATCGGCATCAAACCCGAACCTCTCGGTTGAAAAACGCCGTTACGAATACGTCGTCAAAATGGGACCGTTTGCCTCGCAGGAACGCGCCGCCGAGGCCGAAGCTCAGGCGCGCGGTATGGTTCGGGCGGTATTAACCGCCGGTTGATGTCCCGCCTTTACGTCCTTCAAACACCACCAGATACTTCGCAGGAGCAAAACATGAACTTCAAACGCCTTCTCTTGACCGCCGCCGCAACCGCACTGATGGGCATTTCCGCCCCCGCACTCGCCCACCACGACGGACACGGCGATGACGACCACGGACACGCCGCACACCAACACAGCAAACAAGACAAAATCATCAGCCGCGCCCAAGCCGAAAAAGCAGCGTTGGCGCGTGTCGGCGGCAAAATCACCGACATCGATCTCGAACACGACAACGGCCGTCCGCACTATGATGTCGAAATCGTCAAAAACGGACAGGAATACAAAGTCGTTGTCGATGCCCGTACCGGCCGCGTGATTTCCTCCCGCCGCGACGACTGAATTTGATACAATCCGTGCCGTCTGAAGCCCGAACCGGTTTCAGACGGCATTTTGCACCCGACACTTCAGGATTCGGCATACATGATCAGCAGACTGACCGGCAAACTGGTTGAAAAAAACCCTCCGCAAATCGTCATCGATGTCAACGGTGTCGGCTATGAGGCCGACGTATCGATGCAGACCTTCTACAACCTGCCGCCCGTGGGTGAAAGCGTACAACTGTTTACCCAGCTTATCATTCGGGAAGACGCACATCTTTTATTTGGTTTTGCCACTGCGGAAGAACGCAAAACATTCCGCCAACTGATCAAGGTCGGCGGCATCGGCGCGAAAACGGCTTTGGGCATTTTGTCGGCGATGACGGCAGACGAGCTGGCGCAGGCGGTTGCAGAAGAAGATGTCAAACGCCTCTCCTCCGCCCCGGGAATCGGCAAAAAAACCGCCGAACGCATGGTTTTGGAACTGCGCGGCAAGCTGGTCACGCATGCGGTAACGGACGGGCTGTTTGCCGCCGCACCCGCCGCCGACGAAACGGAAGACATCGTCGGCACGCTGCTTGCGCTGGGTTACAGCGAACGCGAAGCAAAAGCGGCGGTCAAAGGCGTTCCGGAGGGGACGGACGTGGGCGAAGGCGTGCGCCTTGCTTTGAAAAACCTGCTGAAATAATGCCGCCTGAAGGCGGCGCGGCGTTTGCCCTGACGAAACCCTGCGTTTCCGCCTCGCGCTGTCTTCCCGACGGCTTTTCCCGTAAAATGGCGTTATTGTCCTTCCTTTCAGACGGCATTGTGTTTGATGCCGTCTGAAACTGTTTTACCGAAATCGAAAACAATGTTGAACAAAATATTTTCCTGGTTCGAGTCCCGAATCGACCCTTATCCCGAAGCCGCCCCGAAAACGCCAGAAAAAGGCTTGTGGCGGTTTGTCTGGAGCAGCATGGCCGGCGTGCGGAAATGGATAGCCGCCCTGGCTGCGCTGACCGCCGGCATCGGCATTATGGAAGCCCTGGTTTTTCAATTTATGGGCAAAATCGTGGAGTGGCTCGGCAAATACGCGCCCGCCGAACTGTTTGCCGAAAAAGGTTGGGAACTGGCGGCAATGGCGGCGATGATGGTATTTTCGGTTGCGTGGGCGTTTGCCGCGTCCAACGTGCGCCTGCAAACCCTTCAGGGCGTGTTCCCCATGCGCCTGCGCTGGAACTTCCACCGCCTGATGCTGAACCAAAGCCTCGGTTTTTATCAGGACGAATTTGCCGGACGCGTGTCCGCCAAAGTCATGCAGACCGCGCTGGCGTTGCGCGACGCGGTGATGACGGTTGCCGATATGGTCGTTTATGTGTCGGTGTATTTCATTACCTCCGGCGTGATTCTCGCCTCGCTCGACTCATGGCTGCTGCTGCCCTTTATCGGCTGGATTGTCGGTTTCGCTTCGGTGATGCGCCTGCTGATTCCCAAATTGGGGCAAACCGCCGCATGGCAGGCGGATGCCCGCTCGCTGATGACCGGCCGCATTACCGATGCCTATTCCAATATCGCCACCGTCAAACTCTTCTCCCACGGCGCGCGTGAAGCCGCCTATGCCAAGCAGTCGATGGAAGAATTTATGGTTACGGTGCGCGCCCAAATGCGGCTGGCGACGCTGCTGCATTCGTGCAGCTTCATCGTCAACACCTCCCTGACCCTCTCCACCGCCGCACTGGGCATCTGGCTCTGGCACAACGGGCAGGTCGGCGTGGGCGCGGTTGCTACAGCCACCGCCATGGCGTTGCGCGTCAACGGGCTGTCGCAATACATTATGTGGGAATCCGCGCGGCTGTTTGAAAACATCGGCACCGTCGGCGACGGCATGGCAACCCTGTCCAAACCGCACACCATCCTCGACAAGCCCCAAGCCCTGCCGCTGAATGTGCCGCAAGGCGCAATCAAATTCGAACACGTCGATTTCTCCTACGAAGCCGGCAAACCGCTGCTCAACGGCTTTAACCTGAATATCAAACCCGGCGAAAAAGTCGGCTTGATCGGACGCAGCGGCGCGGGCAAATCCACCATCGTCAACCTGCTTTTGCGCTTCTACGAACCGCAAAGCGGCACGGTTTTGATTGACGGGCAGGACATAAGCAGCGTCACCCAAGAATCTTTACGCGCCCAAATCGGTTTGGTCACGCAAGATACCTCGCTGCTGCACCGTTCCGTGCGCGACAACATTATTTACGGCCGCCCCGACGCGACCGATGCCGAAATGGTTTCTGCCGCCGAACGCGCCGAAGCCGCCGGCTTCATCCCCGACCTTTCCGATGCCAAAGGGCGGCGCGGCTACGACGCGCACGTCGGCGAACGCGGCGTGAAACTCTCCGGCGGGCAACGCCAGCGCATCGCCATCGCCCGCGTGATGCTCAAAGACGCACCGATTCTTCTTTTGGACGAAGCCACCAGCGCGCTCGATTCCGAAGTCGAAGCCGCCATCCAAGAAAGCCTCGACAAAATGATGGACGGCAAAACCGTCATCGCCATCGCCCACCGCCTCTCCACCATCGCCGCAATGGACAGGCTCGTCGTCCTCGACAAAGGCCGCATCATCGAAGAAGGCACGCACGCCGAACTTCTCGAAAAACGCGGGCTTTACGCCAAACTCTGGGCGCACCAGAGCGGCGGCTTCTTAAGTGAGCATGTCGAGTGGCAGCACGACTGAACCGATGCCGTCCGAACACCCGTTTTCAGACGGCATTTCCACACCCAACCCCAAAGAAACCATGAACGACACCGCCCAAATTACCGCCAGCTACGGCCGCCGCTACATCGTCCGCACGCCCGACGGCACAACCTACGAAGCCAGCACCCGCAAAAAACGCGTCGATTTCGCCTGCGGTGACCGCGTCCGCATCAGCCCCGTCAACGCCGAACAAGTTGTGATTGAAGATTTTTTACCGCGCCAAAGCCTGCTCTACCGCCAAGACGCGTGGAAAACCAAACTCATTGCCGCCAACGTTACCCAACTCCTCATCGTAACCGCCGCCGTCCCGAGTCCGAGCGTGCGGCTGCTACAGCGCGCCCTGCTTGCCGCCGAAGCCGCCGGCATCCGCGCCGTCATCGTCCTGAACAAAGCCGACCTGCCCGAAACCGCCCTTTGGCGCGAAAAACTCAAATTCTACGAAACGCTGGGTTATCCCGTCATCGAAACCCGCGCACTGGAAAACGCCGGCAGCCTGCGCCCCGCCCTGCAAGGGCACAGCAACATCCTGCTCGGGCAGAGCGGTATGGGCAAATCCACCCTGACCAACGCCCTTTTGGGCAGCCAAACCGCCCGCACCGGCGACATTTCCGCCGCACTCGACTCGGGAAAACACACCACCACCCACGCCCGGCTTTATGATTTGAACGGCGAAACCCAACTCATCGACTCCCCGGGTTTGCAAGAATTTGGTTTACACCACCTCCAAGCCGCCGATTTGCCGCGCTATTTCCCCGATTTCCGCCACCTTGTCGGGCAATGCCGCTTCCACAACTGCACCCACCGCGCCGAACCCGGCTGCGCCTTCAAAGCCGCCGCCGAAACCAGGGCGGCAAGCCCCGAACGCCTCGCCTTTTTGCAGGGCATCACCGACGAACTGCCCGGGTAACGCCTTGCCGTTTGCAGGACAAAACAATGCCGTCTGAAACCGGATTCGGGTTTCAGACGGCATCCGTTTTTCAAAAATGCTACAATCCGCTTTTTACCGGAACATCCGAAACTATGTTCCAACACGCAGGACGACACTTAAAGCACCGCCCTATGTGTCGTCCTGATTTGGAAGGGCTTACACCCCTCCCAAATAAAGTCTGATTCTACCGCCCCGAAGGACAGATGTCCAAGTGGCGGAGTTTCAACCGAAAAGGAAACACGATGAAGAAAAACGCCCCGAAATCGTTTGAAGAAGCCTTGTCGCGCCTTGAATCGCTGACACAAGCTATGCAGGGCGAAATGCCCTTGGAAGACGCGCTTGCCGCCTATCAGGAAGGCAACGAGCTGGTCAGATACTGCCAAACCAAGCTGGCGCAAGTCGAACAGAAATTACAGGTTTTGGATGCGGACGGGCTGAAGGAGTTGAACCTTGAATCCGACGAATGATTTGAAAGCGTGGCAACAGAGGGCGCAGGCACAGACAGAGCTGCTGCTGGAACGCTTTTTGCCGTCTGAAAACGAAATCCCGCACACGCTGCACGAAGCGATGCGTTATGCGGCTTTGGACGGCGGCAAACGCCTGCGGCCGATGCTGGTTCTGGCGGCTTCGGAATTGGGCGAAGCCGTGCATGAAGCAGTAGGACAGGCAATGGCGGCAATCGAGATGATTCACGCCTATTCGCTGGTTCACGACGATATGCCGGCGATGGACAACGACAGCCTGCGCCGGGGCAAACCGACCTGCCATGTGAAATATGGCGAAGCCACCGCGCTACTGACCGGCGATGCTTTGCAGACGCAGGCGTTTGACGTATTGAGCCGTCCGACAGAACTGCCCGCCGCACGCCAGTTGGCAATGTTGTCGGTGTTGGCAAAAGCGGGCGGAAGCATGGGTATGGCGGGCGGTCAGGCAATCGATTTGGCGAATGTCGGCAAGCAGATGGCCCAAACCGATTTGGAACAGATGCACAGCCTGAAAACGGGTGCGCTAATCCGTGCCGCGGTTTTATTGGGGGCAATGTCTTGCCCGAATCTGTCTGAAGACAGTCTGGCGGTATTGGACGATTATGCGGCAAAACTGGGGCTGGCGTTCCAAGTCATTGACGATGTGTTGGATTGTGAAGCGGACACGGCGACTTTGGGCAAGACGGCGGGCAAAGATGCCGACAACGACAAGCCGACTTATGTGAAACTGATGGGCTTGGAAGCGGCGCGCTCATACGCACACAAACTGGTTGCCGAAGCGGTCGCGCTGCTCGAACCCTTCGGCGACAAAGCCCTGCGCCTGCGGCAGTTGGCAGAATTTGCAGTCGCCCGCAAATATTAAAACCGGCGTATATCGCCGGCTGAAACGTGCCGGCACAGCGATGCCGGCCTGCACTTGAATGAAACAAATGCCGTCTGAAAGGGTTTCAGACGGCATTCCTATGCCTGCCTATTCCCTGTTGCGCGTGTGCCAAAAATACCGCCACACGAAACAGGGAAACGCAAAAATCAGGTACAGGCAGACGACGGTGGCGTAAAACTCCCAACCCTGATCGTGTACCGCTCCCGCACGGGATTCGAGGATGTAGGCAAGAACGGCGGTCAGCGCGAAACCTGCCGCCAGCTCGATCAGGTGGTGTCCGAAATGTTTGCGCTTGAGCGGTACGATGCCGAACAGCTTGGTCGTGAGGAAGGGGGCGTTGGCAAAAATCAAGGCAAGCAGCAAAAGGATGTACATGGATGCGGTCATGGCGGGCTTTCTGTTTGGGCATTGTCGGCGGCGATGCCGTCTGAACTGCATTGCGGAACGGCATATCTTAACAAAAACGGCAGCCTCTGACGCCGCTGCCGTTGCGGCGGCTTACAGCGTGTTTTCCAACGCCTTGGCGCACCAGTCGATAACGGTTTGCGGCATAATGCCCCACAGCACCAACAGCAGCGCGTTGACGCTCAAAAGGAATTTTGCGGCATTGTTGCCGCCGACGGTGGGACGGGCGCGGCCGGATTCGTCAAAATACATGACTTTGACCACGCGCAGGTAGTAGAACGCGCCAATCAGCGACATCACGACGGCAAATACGGACAACCAAACATAGCCTTGTTTTAAGAGTGCCATAATCACGCCGAATTTGGCGTAAAAGCCCATCAGCGGCGGAATACCCGCCATAGAGAACATAACCAGCAGCATCAAAAAGGCAAGCCATACGCGGTGTTGGTTCAACCCTGCCAAATCGCTGATGTTTTCGCACTCGTTGTCCCCGTCCGACAACACCATCAACACGCCGAACCCTGCCGCCGCCATCAGCGCGTAGGTAATGGCGTAATAGAGGCCCGCCGCAAAGCCGACCGCGCCCGCCATAAACGCCAACAGGATGAAACCCATATGCGATACGGTGGAATAGGCGAGCATACGTTTGATATTGGTCTGCATGATGGCGGCAAGGTTGCCGACCAGCAGCGAGGCGGCGGCAAGCAGGGCAAACATCAGAGACCAGTCATGATGCACGGTTCCCAGCCCGGTAACGAGGATGCGGAAAGCGAAAACGACGGCGGCGATTTTCGGGGCAGTGCCGACTAGGGCGGTAACAGAAGTGGGCGCGCCGTGATACACGTCGGGCACCCACATATGGAACGGCACCGCGCCGAGTTTGAACGCAACGGCGACGACGATAAACACCAGACCCAGTTTCAACAGCCATTCGTTGGCTTCTTCATTGAAGGAAGAGGCAAGCACGCCGGCAAATTCCAGCGAACCGGTTGCGCCGTAAACCATAGAAATACCGTAGAGCAGCAGGCCGGATGCCAGCGCACCCAGAACAAAATATTTCAAGGCGGCTTCGGCGGCAAAGCCGGAATCGCGGCGCAGGGCAATCAGGGCGTAAAGGGCAAGCGACAAGAGTTCCAAACCGATATAGGCAGTTAAAAAATGCCCCGCGCTCACCATCACGCCCATACCCAAGAGGGCAAACAGCGACAGGGTGTAAAACTCGCCTTTGAAAATACCGCGCACTTGGTTGTAGGGTCTGGCATAAACAAACAGGGCAAAGGTCAAGGTATATAAAACCATTTTTGCCAAACGCGACATACCGTCTGCAATATACATCCCGTTGAACGAAGACGTGCTGCCCTGTTCCCACACCGCCAACTGCACCACAGCCGTAACCGCCACCGTTGCCAACGCGCCGTAATGCGTCCAACGGCGTTTGTCATCACTGACCCACAAGTCCGCCAGCAACAATAACACCAGCAGCGCAAGCAGCACGATTTCGGGCATGGCGGGCATTAAATTCAAATCAGACCAGTTCATTTACACACCTCACATCTTGCTTTGTGCCACATGGGCAATCAAATCGTTTGCCGCCTGATGCACCACTTCGATAAATGCGTTCGGATACAGGCCCATACCCAAAACAGCAACCGCCAACACCGCCAAAATCGCAAATTCGCGGCAATTGATGTCTTTCATTTCGGCAACGTGCGAATTGTGGATCGCACCAAAAATAACGCGTTTGTACATCCACAGGGTATAAGACGCACCGTAAATCAGGGTCATGGCGGCCAACGCGCCTACCCAGAAATTCACTTTAACCGCGCCCATAATCACCATAAACTCGCCCACGAAGCCGGAAGTCGCCGGCAAACCGGCATTGGCCATACCGAACAACATCATAAACGCCGCAAACTTAGGCATCACATTGACCACGCCGCCATAATCGGCAATATTGCGGGTATGCAGGCGGTCGTACATCACGCCGATACACATAAACATCGCGGCAGACACGAAACCGTGGGAAATCATTTGAATGATTGCGCCTTTCAATGCCCAATCATTCAGTTGGCCGTTCACAAACAGGAACATACCCAAAGTAACAAAACCCATATGGCTGATGGAAGAGTACGCCACCAATTTTTTCATATCGGTTTGCACCAAAGCCACCATACCGATATAAATTACGGCAATCAGGCTCAATACGATGATTACAGGGGCAAAATAGCGAGCCGCGTCCGGCATAATCGGCAGGATAAAGCGCAAGAAACCATACGCACCCAGTTTCAGCGTAATTGCCGCCAACACCATCGAACCGCCGGTCGGCGCTTCAACGTGGGCATCCGGCAGCCAAGTGTGTACGGGGAACATCGGCACTTTTACGGCAAACGACAGGAAGAACGCCGCAAACAAAAGCTGTTGCACGCCCAACGGAATCTGTTTGATGTTTTGAAAATCGACAATAGAGAAGCTGCCTGTTTGATAATAAAGGTAAACCATGGCAACCAGCATCAGGAGCGAACCCATCAGCGTGTAGAGGAACAGCTTGACCGACGCATAGACGCGGCGCGGACCGCCCCATACACCGATAATCAGGTACAGCGGAATCAGCATACCCTCGAAGAACACATAAAACAGAATCGCATCCTGCGCGGCAAACGCGCCGTTAATCAAACCCGACATAATCAGGAAAGCCGCCATATACTGCGCCGGACGTTTCTGAATGACTTCCCAACCGGCCAATACCACCAACAGCGTAATAAACGCATTCAAGATGATAAAGAGTACTGAAATACCGTCCACGCCCAATGCGTAGTTGATTTTCAGAAGCGGAATCCACTCGTGGAACTCGGTAAACTGATAGCCGCCGCTCAAACGGTCGAAACCGGTAAACAAGGGCAGCGTTACCAAGAAACCGGCAAGCGCACCCATGAAGGCAAGCACACGCGCCAGCGGCGCACGGCTGTCTTTACCGGTCGCCAAAACCAGCACACCTGCGGCAATGGGTATCCATATTGCCAAGCTGAGAAGATGGTTAGAAAACATTGCGTTACCTGTTTGGTTTGGAGGTTATTGGAAAAGTTAATTTTTTTTGGGGATGCTGGCTGCTTCAAAACAATTATCGAAAAACTGTTTCAATCTATCCACAATCTGCTGCTGGCGTTTCTGAATATCACTCGGTAACCAATCATTGGCATTTTCACCTGCTAATTCACGCACTTCAACAATATCGGATTTTTGATATTGCTCCTTTTTCTTACCAAAATAGCCGTTACCTGCCTGAATATTTAACCGTTTTTCAAAAACAATTTTATTACCTAGTTGTTCTAAATATTGTTCCGCATCTATGATTGACCAACCATTATAGTTAGTTTCCTGCCATTTTTTCGGAAAGATATGTTCGATTTCAGTTTTAGTTGGCAATAATTTCTGCTTTTCATCAAATAGATAAGCATTAATCATTAACAACCCTTTAGTTATACGTCCTGTATTTTGTTCATAGTGTATGGGTGCAGGCATAACATATGATAAAGCGTTTTTTTCACCGTGATAAATCGCAACACATAATTTATAAATATCATCTTTAATTGCGGTTACGGTTGGCGCAACTAAAAATTTAGCATACAAAAATGCAGTAAGCTGTTTTAATAATGCTGCAAAATCATCTTTAAAGGATTGCGCACCCTTGTTTGCAATGAAGAACACACTCGCGGCGTATTTCCAAAACTCATTAGGATAGACATTCAGACATTGCAGCCACTTGGCCGCCTCGTCATTTACAAAGTTCGAAGTTTCCACGTCTTGGTTAGTTTTGCTGTTGTTAATATCCTGCCAAAATCCAGCCAGCTCAATTAAGTGATTGAACAAATTTTCGTTTTCCAACTGTTTGTTTCGGTTGTCAGTATAAAAACGGCGAAGCCCAATTTCTTTATCCGTAATCTTTTCTTTCGCCCTTAATACATGGGTGTAATAGCGGAACAAATCATCTACGGAAATAGATGCACCCTCTGCCAACGCAACAAGTTCCTTCCATTGTTCAACAAATTTATCTTTCTGCTGCGCCATCTTATAAAGCCTGGCTTTAAAAATATCTGCATCCGACAAAGGCAAGCCCCTATCGTTTAATGTGGAAAATATGGTTAATGCACTATTTAAACTGTCACTTTCAATCGGAAGTAAAATACAGTCATTCAAAATAGTTAAACAAAGATGATACCAATCCATTGGGTTGGTTCTGGCGTATTCTTGGCACTGTTTCAGGAAATACAAATAATTAACGGCGTAATTAGAACGACACTCTTCTGAGATTTCACCGTTTGCCAAAATCTCGTGCAAAATTTCGTTATCTGTTTCTGTGGCAACTTGCGTATGCAGCCGGATTGCGGTTCTATCGGTAATTTCAGCCGTTAGAACATCAACATCCCAAATACAGGGGGCAATTTTGCTTTTAAGTGTGGTAATTTTGGCTGCGGTATCGGGGGTACTTTCCGTTTGCTCTAAAACTCGATAAAACGCACGCAATAACAGCAGTAATGATGTTAAACGCTGTTGCCCATCAATTACTTCCAAATTACCTTTTTCATTGGGGCAAACAACGATTGTACCAAGAAAATATTCTTCATTTTTTCCTGTGGACGACTGGCGAAAATCCACAATATCAGACCATAATACGGCGCATTTTTCGGTATCCCAGCGATAGGGGCGTTGATATTCAGGAATGATAAAATATTTTTCCTGCATATCTTGATTACCTAGCAGATTAATAATTTTTTTACTACTCACATTTAGATTTGCCATGATTAAAGTCTCGTTGATAGATTTATGATTTTCAGGATACCTGAAAAAGCACATAATACTTATGCGTATCCGCCCTAAACACTGCCTTCTTTCTCAATCACTAAAATCCGCGTTTCGCCGCGCGGGTGGGCGACGTGTTCCGTGCCGATTCCTGCGTAGAAGATGTCGCCGCTTTTCAACCGAACGATGTGTTCTTCGCCGTTTTCTCGGTAGTGCATATCGACTTCGCCATCCATCACGGCAAACACTTCCTCGCCGTCGTTGACGTGCCATTTGTAGGGCTGGTCCGTCCAGTGCAGGCGCACGGTGGTGCCGTTCATATTGGCGATGTCGAGTGCGCCCCATGCGCGGGAAGTGGTGAAGTCGGCAGAGCGGATGGTTTGTGTGTTTGACATTGTTTCTCAAGTTTCTTTTTTCAGACGACCTAAACGTCGTCTGAAAATCTCATTTTTATCTGAACAATCCCCAGAAGGTCATACCGAGCAAGACCAATACGCCGAACACCATAGCGGCAGCGTAGGTGTAGATAAAGCCTGTTTGGACTTTACGCACTTGCGCGGCAACCGCGCCGACCAGTCTGGCAGAGCCGTTGACAATACCGTTGTCGATAATGGCGGTATCGCCGACTTTCCAGAAGAAGGTACCCAATGCGCGTGTGCCTTTGGCGAAAACGTTGAAATACAGGGCATCAAGGTAGTATTTGTTTTCAAACAAAACGTAAACCGGACGGAACGCCTGCGCGATTTTCGCAGGCAGGTGCGGCAGTTTGACGTATAGGAGCCATGCGCTCAATACGCCTGCGATAGCGAGATAGAGAACGGGCGAATGCAGGCTGTGCGACACCATCGCCAATGCGCCGTGGAACTCTTCTTTCATAATGTGCATGGTCGGATGCGCATCGGCATTAACAAAAATCACGTCTTTGAAGAAATCGCCGTAAAGCATGGGTTCGATGGCGATGTAGCCGATGATGACGGACGGAACGGCAAGCAAAATCAAAGGCAGGGTAACCACCAACGGGCTTTCGTGCGGATTGTCGTTTTTACCCAAACCGTGATGTTCTTCGCCGTGGCCGTCTGAATGGTGTTCGGGCAGGCTGCGCCATTTCTCTTCGCCGTGGAACACCATAAAGTATTGGCGGAACGCGTAAAACGCGGTAACAAACACGCTGGCGAGGACGGCGAAATAGGCAAAGCCGCTGCCCGGCAGGGTGCTGTATTTCGCCGCTTCGATAATCGAATCTTTGGAGTAGAAGCCGGAGAAGAACGGCGTACCGATCAGCGACAAATTGCCGATCAGCATAGTCAGCCAAGTAATCGGCATGTATTTTTTCAGGTTACCCATGTGGCGCATATCTTGGTCGTGGTGCATACCGATAATCGCGCTGCCCGCCGCCAAGAACAGCAAGGCTTTAAAGAAAGCGTGGGTCATCACATGGAACATCGCCACGGAATAGGCAGACGCGCCCAGAGCCACGGTCATATAGCCCAGTTGCGACAGGGTGGAATACGCAACCACACGTTTGATGTCGTTTTGAATCACGCCCAAGAAACCCATAAACAGGGCGGTAATCGCACCAATCACCATGATGACAGACAGCGCAGTGCTACTCATCTCATAAATCGGCGACATACGCGATACCATGAACAAACCGGCGGTAACCATGGTTGCGGCGTGAATCAATGCAGAAATCGGGGTCGGGCCTTCCATCGAATCGGGCAGCCAGACGTGCAGCGGGAATTGTGCCGATTTACCCATTGCACCGACAAACAAGAGCAAACAGGTTACAGTAATCAACGACCATTCCACACCGGGGAAAAGCTGGATGGTGGCATTTTGCACGTTGGGCAGATAGGCGAATACGTCCTGATAACGCAGGCTGCCGCCGAAATAGGCAAGCACCAAGCCGATACCGAGCAAAAAGCCGAAGTCGCCGACACGGTTGATCAAAAAGGCTTTCAGGTTGGCAAATGTCGCGCTCGGGCGTTTGAAATAGAAACCGATCAAGAGATACGACACCAAACCCACAGCTTCCCAACCGAAGAAGAGCTGGATGAAGTTGTTGCTCATAATCAGCATCAACATGCTGAAAGTAAACAAAGAAATATAGCTGAAGAAGCGTTGGTAGCCGACTTTTTCATCGTGCATATAGCCGATGGTGTAGATATGCACCATCAACGATACGCCCGTTACCACGACCATCATCATCGCCGTCATCGTATCGACCAAGAAGCCGACGGAGAAATCCAAACCGCCCATCGTCAGCCAGGTATAGACGTTCTCGTCAAACTTGGCACGGCTGCCATTGAGGAATCCCCACAGCACATAAGCCGACAGCACGGCGGACACCGCCACACCGAGTATCGTAACCGTATGCGCGCCGGCACGTCCGATTTTGTTGCCGAATAAACCCGCAATCAGCGAGCCTGCCAAAGGCACGAGGGCGATGATGAGATATAAAGTCATGTCGTTCATTTGATTGAATCCGATTGATTTAAAAATCTATGTTTGTTTCGTACAAAATTACTTCGGAGAAACAAATCCAACACGCTCCAATCGTTTGCGTGCCACAGCTAATTGCTCTTCAGTAAATAAATCACACCACGGCTTTTGTAACACCAGATATTCCATACTGTATTTCAAGGCGTGGACTCCGCCACCACTCAAAATCAGCTCTGTAAAACCGGTCTGAGTCTTCTTTTCCCCCGTACTTAATAATTTATCCGCCGCCTCTTTACCACCAAATTCATTTACAATTTGTAAAAATCGTGTCGCCTTGTAAGGTTGCGGCAAATTCAAAGCCTCCTGATAAATATTTAACATGGCTTTATGAAATTCTTGTTCTAACTGATTTTTATCCATCATTCTTCTTCCAATATTTCAGACCGGATTATTCTTACCCAGAATTTCTTTTCTCATCCGCTCCCGTCTGATCACCTACCAAATCAGGTCGTCTGAAACAGTCTGAAATCGCTTTTCAGACGACCTTCAGCCTTTTTCATACCCTTCGTAATAATACGACTGCTCGATACCTTTAAAGATGATTTCACGGTTGTCCACATCGTCGGTCAGGTTGTCCTTTAACAAAAAGCGCAGTTCTAAATCGTTGACGGGGCTGCGTTCCATCGCCTGCAAATACAGGGTTTTGCTTACATTTTGCCAGTTCACGACTTTTTTCAGGTTTTTCTTCAGCACCAAATCCAGCCAGATGCGGGTACTTCTGCCATTACCCTCCAAAAACGGATGGGCAATGTTCATTTCAACATATTTGGCGATGATTTCTTCAAAAGTCCGCTCGGGCATCTGCTCGATTTTAACCAAAGCCTCTTTTAAATACATGGCGTTGGCAAAACGAAAACCGCCTTTGGAAATGTTGTCTTCCCTGATTTGACCCGCAAAATCATATAAGCCGCCGAACAGGTAACGGTGAATCTGTTGCAGGCCCGCGGTGGTACCGACTTCGATACGGTCGATGTCGCCGCTTTCAAACAGGCGGCGGGCATTATGCAGGCTTTGTTCGTCTATGGATTTCATCGTTTTTCCTATCGGGTTTTCAGACGGCATCGGTGTCTTGTCAGGTCTCGACCCAACCTACCTTTACCCTTTCAACTCGTCCAAATCGGCAACGTTAATCGTTTGTCGGTTGCGGTACACCAGCACCATAATCGCCAAACCGATGGCAGATTCGGCAGCAGCAACGGTCAGTACGAAAAATACGAAAATTTGTCCGGCAGTATCGCCCAAATGTTGCGAAAAGGCGATAAAGTTGAAGTTCACTGCCAAAAGCATCAGCTCGATGGACATCAGCAAGACCAGCACGTTTTTGCGGTTCATAAAGATACCCATCGCGCTGATACCGAACAGGAGCGCACCCAATACCAGATAATGCGTCAAGGTAATCATGCTTTGCCCTCCTCTTTCGGCTTGAGGTCGTCTGAAACTTCGCTTTCTTCGGCAGATTCGGTTTGCGGTTTCACGGCTTCCATTTTCACCAAGCGCATACGGCCTTGGTCGGCGCGTACTTTAACTTGGTCGGCAGGATCCATACGTTTCGGATTAACCGTTTTACGGTGAACCAGCGCAATCGCGGCCACCATACCCAACAGCAGCAATACCGCCGCCAATTCAAACGGCAGCAGATAATCGGTATAAATACGGCTGCCCAAATCGCGGATATTGTTGTAATCGGCGGGAATGTCTTTCATCAGCCCAAATGCGGCAAGGTCGGTTTTCGGATTGACCAGAATCAGAATCAGGGCAACTGCCAACAATGTGCCGACCACACCGGCAACAGGCGCGTGCCGCCAGAAACCGGCACGCATTTCTTCAATGTCGATGTTCAACATCATCACGACGAACAGGAACAACACCATCACGGCGCCGACGTAAACCACCACCAGCGTCACGCCCAAAAACTCAGCCTGCATCAGCATCCAAAGCATCGCGCTCACGCAGAAGGTCAACACCAGATGCAAAGCGGCGTGAACAGGATTTTTAGCGGTGACGGTTTTGATCGCGCCATAAAGAATTATCACTGCAAAAATATAAAATAAAATCAGTTGGAAAGTCATAGTCTATGCTTTCTTTATTAATCAAAAATATGGTTTCAAGCAGTCTGAAAATCCTGGTTACGCAAACAATCAAACTTAATCAGTTGATCCATATCCGCACAAATCCACGTTGTCGCAATTTTGAATAACAACATTTCTATGTGATACGGTTTTGCTTGTTTACCATAAACTTGTTTCGCCAAATCTTGTAACAATCCACAATATTGATGAAACGAAACGTCTGGTTTCCGATAATTCGGTTTGATATCAGAAAAATGAAACAATACGTTCATATTTCGGATTTCTAGTTCCCTATTTCTACCTTGTGGCTGAAAAAACAAATCTGCATTTGTAAATTTAAACAACAACCAATTCAACGAAAAAATAGCGCGTGAATCATAAATGGCGAATCGCTCACAATCTATAAAAGAAGCCAATTTAGATAATGATGAAATTTTCAACAAACCACTACTCAATTTTCCCGAATTAAGTTCCGATAAAAATTGACGAATAAGCTGGCTATTTTCAGCAGATTGTTTAAAACTTTTAATCCCACCCCATTCACGGATAATCCAATAATGCGTCTTCAAGCTATCATCATTTTGTAATTTTGGGGATAAATTTTCTTTTAAAAAAATATTTTGTTCAAAATTACTTAATCCACTTGGCAACTCAATCGGACTATTTCTAGTTCTAATTTCTTCAAAATTATCTATTGGCTCATGTTCGGCTAAATATTTCAATGCATTAATCAGTCCTTCCATATTTAAAACCTTCCAAGAAGCCCCAAAGCATTAACGATACGGCGCGTCAGCGGCTTTGCGTTTGGCGATTTCAGCTTCGTATTTGTCGCCAATGGCCAAAAGAATCGGCTTGGTCATGTGCAAGTCGCCTTTTTTCTCGCCGTGGTATTCAAAAATATGGGTTTCCACAATCGCATCGGTCGGGCAGGCTTCTTCGCAGAAACCGCAGAAGATGCACTTGGTCAGGTCGATGTCGTAACGCTTGGTGCGGCGCGTGCCGTCTTCGCGTTCTTCCGATTCGATGTTGATCGCCATTGCGGGGCAAACGGCTTCACACAATTTACACGCGATGCAGCGTTCCTCGCCGTTTGGATAACGGCGTTGCGCGTGCAGACCGCGGAAACGCACGGATTGCGGCGTTTTCTCTTCGGGAAAATAAATCGTGTCTTTGCGGGCAAAAAAGTTTTTGAGCGTTACGCCCATACCTTTTACCAATTCGCCAAGCAGAAAGGTTTTTACTAAATTAGCCATATTATGTTCCCTCAAAACAGGGATTCTGTTAAATATTCAAAACTGCGTTTTCAGACGACCTTGATACGTCGTCTGAAACTTATTTCCACAAATTCAGCGGTGAAATCATCCACAGACCCAAAATCACGATGTAGGCGAAGCCGATCGGAATCAGCACTTTCCAGCCCAAACGCATGATTTGGTCGTAACGGTAGCGTGGGAAAGTTGCGCGGATCCACAGATACCAGTACAACACCGCCGCCATTTTCACGAACATCCAGAATGCGGAAGGCGTGCCGATAAAGCCCCAGCTTTGTGGGAACGGAGACAACCAACCACCGAGGAACATCAACGATGTCAGCGCGGAAATCAGAATCATGAAAATGTATTCAGCAAGGAAGAACAGTGCGAATGCGAAGCCGGAGTATTCGACGTGGTGTCCGGCAACGATTTCAGACTCACCCTCTGCCACGTCAAACGGCGCGCGGTTGGTTTCGGCAACGGCGGAAATCAGATAGACGATAAAGATGGGGAAGAGCGGCAGCCAGTTCCAAGAGAATACCGAACCGCCGGCAATACCTTTGGCTTGTGCGGCAACGATGTCGGAGAAGTTCATGCTGCCCGATACCATCACGACACACACCAGCGCGGCACTCATGGCAATCTCGTAGGAAATGCTTTGTGCGGAAGCACGCATTGCGCCCAAAAACGAATATTTGGAGTTGGAAGCCCAGCCCGCGATGATCACGCCGTAAACCGACAGCGAGGTAATCATCAGGATGTACAAAAGACCGATATTGATGTTGGTCAGCACCCATTCTTCGTTAAACGGAATCACCGCCCACGCCGCAAAAGACGGGGCGAGCGACATAATCGGACCAATGTAGAACAGGGCTTTGTTTGACAGCCTCGGACGGGTTACTTCTTTAAACAAGAGTTTGAACACGTCGGCAAACGGCTGAATCAGACCCCACGGACCGGTTACGTTCGGACCGACGCGAAGCTGCATGAAGCCGATGACTTTACGTTCAAAATAAGTCAGGTAGGCGACGGTCAGAATCAGCGGAATCAGGATAATCACAATTTTGACGATGACGGATACCACCAAGCCTACAGTAATACCCAAATCGCCCAGACCGAGCGTTGCGGCAAAGAGGTTTTGGAACCATTCTTGCATGATCAAGCTCCCGCCAGTTCAATAGTGTCCATCAACGCACCCAGCGCGGCATTTTCGGTATGCAGCGGCAAATGCACCACGTTTTCAGGCAAACCGGCATCGGCTTTGACGGCAACCGATACGCTTGCGCCGTTTTGTTTGGCGACAGCGGTTTGTCCGTCTTGCAGGCCCAAGCGTGCCAATGTATTTGGATTTACACGCGCAGCAGGCACGGCGGCATGGCTGGTTTCTTGCAACGGTGCGGAACGGCGCACGATAGCATCGGTGTGATAGATGCCCACTCCGCCCACGCGCACGAGGCGGCTTGATGCCGTCTGAAAATCTTTTTGAGTCGAAGCGGCGCGGTTGTTCAGTTTGGACGGCAGGCTTTCCGCATCCAGCGCGTCTTTCAGAATCGCGACGGTATCGTGGTATTCAAAACCTTTCAGGTCAAACAGGTTGCCCAATACGCGCAACACTTTCCACATCGGACGCGAATCGCCGAAGCCTTGTACCACGCCGTGGAAAGATTGCAGACGGCCTTCCATATTGATGAAGCTGCCCGAGGTTTCGGTAAACGGCGCAATCGGCAACAATACGTCGCACACGTCCAGCAGCGTTTCGCTGACAAACGGCGTAAACGCCATCACGCTTTTCGCTTGTTTCAACGCAGCCACGGCTTTTGCACCGTCAACCGTATCGATTTCAGGCTCGACGTTGAGCAGCAAGACTGCCTGTTTCGGCGCGTTTGCCATTTCGGCAACGCTCTCGCCCGAGTTCACGCCCAAGACATCCGCACCAACGCTGTTGGCGGCTTGCGGCAAAATACCCAGCACTGCGCCGGTCGCATCTGCCAGCTCTTGAACGGCGGCATAAATCGCGGCGTAATCAGGATGGTTTTGCACTTCCGCGCCCAAAATCACCGCTGCTTTTTCAGCGTTTTTCAGGCTGGCGGTAACGGCGTGTTCCGCATTGGCAGACAAGTTTTTCAGACGGCCTGCCCACTCGTCGGGATGTGCGGCTTCCTGAGAGAGAAGCGGCATAAACAATTCTTCCTTGCTGCCGGCCAATACGCTCAATGCCATACGGTCTTTGGCGGCGCGGCGCAGGCGGGCGGTCAGGAGCGGCTGTTCTTTGCGCAAGTTCGCGCCGACTACCAATACGGCATCGTTGTCAGCCAAAGATTCAATGCTTTGTCCCAACCATTGCGCACCCTTAATGCCGTCTGAAAGACGTTTGTCTTGTTGACGCAAACGGGTTGCAAAGTTTTTAACACCCAAGCCGTCGGCAAGTTTTTTGGCCAGATACAGCTCTTCAACCGTATTCATCGGGTTCGCCCAAATGCCGACTTGGTTTTGGTTGCCGTCTTTGGCGATACATTCAATCGCGCTGCGGACATATTCCAATGCGGTTTTCCAATCCACGTCCATCCACTCGCCGCCCTGTTTGATTTTCGGGTTTTTCAGACGGCTTTCGTGATACAGGCCTTCGTAGGCAAAACGGTCGCGGTCGGACAGCCAGCATTCGTTAATCGCTTCGTTTTCCAGCGGCAACACGCGGCGGACGGTATGGTCTTTGGTTTGTACAATCAGGTTGCTGCCCAAAGCATCGTGGGCGGAAACAGATTTGCGGCGGTTCAATTCCCAAGTACGCGCGTTGAAGCGGAACGGTTTGCTGGTCAATGCGCCGACAGGACACAAATCGATGACGTTGCCCGACAGCTCGGTTTCCACCGTTTTGCCGATAAAGGGCATGATTTCGGAGTGTTCGCCGCGATTCACCATCGCAATTTCTTGCAAACCGGCGATTTCTTCAGTGAAACGAACGCAGCGGGTGCAGTGGATACAGCGGCTCATTTCCTCGGCGGAAACCAAAGGCCCCATGTCTTTGCCGACGACGGAACGTTTTTCTTCGGTGTAGCGGCTGGTGGTTTTTCCGTAGCCCACCGCCAAATCCTGCAACTGGCATTCGCCGCCCTGGTCGCAGGTCGGACAATCAAGCGGATGGTTGATGAGCAGGAACTCCATCACGCCTTCTTGCGCCTCTCGGGCTTTTGCCGAATGCGTACGCACAATCATGCCGTCTGTAACCGGCGTGGCACAGGCGGGCAGGGGTTTGGGGGCTTTTTCCACGTCCACCAGACACATACGGCAGTTGGCGGCAATAGAGAGCTTTTTGTGGTAACAGAAATGCGGAATATAAGTACCGAGCTTGTGCGCGGCTTCAATTACCGTCGCGCCCTGCTCCACAGATACTTGTTTGCCGTCGATTTCGATTTGTAACATGGTTCGTTCCTAGTTACGGGTATTTAATAAATAATTTTTTATGGAGATCGTCTGAAAAATGGGTTTCAGACGGCCTTTTGAGTTTCATTGACAATCAATACTGTTTAAAACGTTTACTGCCACCTTGCCGTCATTCCCGCACAGGCGGGAATCCATTCTTGGGTTTTCAGTAACTGTTTTCAAACATTGGTTTCTTAACTTTTGCGGTGATTCCCGCCGTAGCCTGTCTGCGCGTAGGTGGGGCTGGAATAACGACAGTTTTTAAAGTTCCAGAAATAAAACTAAACAAACAACACGCCCGACAAGTCCAACCATTCAGGATTTTGTTCTTCAATCAGTTTAATCTTCCATTCACGTCGCCATTTTTTCATCGTTTTTTCTTTGGCAACTGCTTCAGGCATATTCTCAAAAAACTGATACCAAACTAAATCATGCACATCATATCGAGCAGTAAAGCCATCAATATTGACATGGTTTTTGTGCTGCCAAACCCTTTCCGGCAAATTCATGGTAACACCGATATAGAGTGTTCCATTTTTACCGTTTGCCAAAATATATACGGCAGGTTGTCTAGTAAGCGGATGGTTTCGTATTCATTTTTCCTGCAATATAAACAACAACTTTTTTAATATCATTTACAACCGTTTTCATCTGAAAACATCTGCCTACTCCCGCCGTCATTCCCGCGTAGGCGGGAATCCATTTTTTGAATTTCGGCAACTGCTTTTCAAATATCGGTTTCTTTAGATTCCACTATGGATTCCCGCCTACGCGGGAATGACGGCAAAGTTAAATTTTTAGCATTTTGCTTTTAACCAATATAAAACCAACTAAAACTATAACTCATTTATTATATTTTTAAATGACTTAAATAACTCTTTAACAGCGCGCTCATTGTCTTCATCTGTAGGCTCAAACTTTTCACACCAATTAATTATATTTACATCGCCATGCAATAACTCTGCATAACATCCTACTGCATCGCAACTACCACCCCGTGTCCTTGACGTGCCAAAAATAAAATCACAATTATGCGAATAAAGTTTGTATAAATTTCTCCTAACCTCGTATTCATTATCACCAGATGAATAAAAACCAATTCTCTGACCTTCATGATCAAATACTGCAACAAAATCTAAGCCATTTCCATGTCTTTCAAAAAAGACTAGAAATTTAGAAAATTTCCAACAAATCTGATTAAAAAGCGTATTGAGTGTCGTACTCTTACCTTTGTTGGCTGCACCGTATAGAATAAAAATTTTAGCTTCCACCATTACCACCCTCCCCACTTATGCTCTTTCATCGGTCCGCCGTGTTCGATGTAATGCACAAACTCATCACGGAAATGCTTGGTAAAGCTGCGGACGGGGAAGACGGCGGCATCGGCGAGAGCGCAGATGGTGCGGCCTGCCATTTGGTTACCGATAGAATCCAGCAAATCCAAGTCTTCCATACGGCCTTTGCCTTCTACGATGCGGTGGACGATGCGGTAGAGCCAGCCCGTACCTTCGCGGCACGGGGTGCATTGGCCGCAGGATTCATCGTAGTAAAAGTAGCTTAAGCGTTCGAGGGCTTTGACCATGCACACGTCTTCATCCATCACGATAATCGCGCCGGAACCGAGCATGGAGCCTGCTTTGGAGATCGAGTCGTAGTCCATATTGGTCTGCATCATGATGTCGGCAGGCAATACGGGCGCGGACGAACCGCCGGGAATGACGGCTTTGAGTTTTTTACCGCCGCGCATACCGCCCGCCATTTTCAAGACTTCGGCAAACGGCGTACCCAACGGCACTTCATAGTTGCCCGGACGCTCGACATGGCCGGAAATACAGAATAATTTGGTACCGCCTGCATTCGGAATACCTTTATCGGCAAATGCCTGTCCACCGTCACGGATAATGAATGGAACGGAGGAGAACGTTTCAGTATTGTTGATGGTAGTCGGTTTGCCGTACAGGCCGAACGAAGCAGGGAATGGCGGCTTAAAGCGCGGCTGGCCTTTTTTGCCTTCCAGCGATTCGAGCAATGCGGTTTCCTCGCCGCAAATATATGCGCCGTAGCCGTGGTGGGCGAAGAGTTCAAATTCAAAATCCGAACCCAAAATATTTTTACCCAAAAAGCCTGCGGCACGCGCCTGCTCCAAAGCGGCCTCAAAGCGTTGGTAGCCTTCAAAAATTTCGCCGTGGATATAGTTGTAACCGGCTTTCGCGCCCATCGCGTAACCGGCGATAATCATGCCTTCGATCAGGGCATGGGGATTGAACATGATGATGTCGCGGTCTTTAAATGTACCCGGCTCGCCTTCGTCGGTATTGCAAACGACGTATTTTTCGCCCGGAAAGGAACGGGGCATAAAGCTCCATTTCAAACCGGTCGGGAAGCCCGCACCGCCACGACCGCGCAAGCCGGAGGTTTTGACTTCGTCAATCACATCGGTTTGAGAGATGTTTCCGGACAGGATTTTACGCAGGGCGGTATAGCCGCCGCGTTTGACGTATTCGTCCAATGTCCAGCAGTCGGGATTGGCGGTATCCACTTGGTCAAAAATCACGCCTGATTGGTAAATAGCCATTTTTGGTGTGCCTGTTTGTTTTCGTATCGGTTGCGGCCGCTGTTTCAGACGACCTTAAGATGTCTTTGTGTACCGGCTTGTAACGTCGTCTGAAATAAAATCTAGTTTATCAAATCGATATTTTCAGACGACCTTTAATCGTTTTTGTTGGATCTCGACCACTTGCTTGTCTGTCGTCATTCCCGCGCAGGCGGGAATCCATCCTCAATGGTAAGCAATGTCTTATTAAATTCAGAAACCGAATCTTACCGGTGGATTCCCGCCTACGCGGGAATGACGGCATTTCGGTATTTCAGTAGGGCGGATTCTTAAATCCGACATTTTGCCTTTTTACCCACTCTGTCGGATACAAGTATCCGACCTACGTTTAAATCGTCGTTTCAGACGACCTACTCCAACTCCGCCAGTTTCTTCTCAATCGCCTCTTCAGTCATAAAGCTGCACATTTTATGATTATTCAACAACATAACAGGAGCATCGCCGCACGCCCCCATGCATTCGCCTTCGACAAGGGTAAATTTGCCGTCAGGCGTGGTTTCGCCGTAGCTGATACCGAGTTTTTGTTTGAGGTATTCGCCGGTTGCCATACCGCCGCGCAGGGCGCAGGGCAGGTTGGTACAAACGGTCAGTTTGTATTTGCCGACAGGCTCAAGGTCGTACATATTGTAGAAGGTAGCGACTTCGTAGGCTTGTGCAGGCGAGATGCCGATATAGTCTGCGACAAAGGCGATGGTCTCGGGAGCGAGCCAGCCTTTTTCGGTTTGGGCGATACGCAATGCGCCCATAATCGCGGAGCGGCGTTGGTCGGCAGGATATTTTGCCAACTCGATGTCGATTTGTTTTAAAGATTCTGCGGATAACATTATCGGTCAACCTCCCCGAATACGATGTCCTGCGTACCAATGATGGCAACGACGTCGGCCAGCATGTGGCCTTTTGCCATTTCGTCCATGCCTTGCAGGTGGGCGAAGCCGGGTGCGCGGATTTTCAGGCGGTAGGGTTTATTTGCGCCGTCTGAAATGATGTAAACGCCGAACTCGCCTTTCGGATGTTCGACAGCGGTGTAGGTCTCACCCTCGGGAACGTGCATACCCTCGGTAAAGAGTTTGAAATGGTGAATCAGGTCTTCCATACCTGTTTTCATTTCGGTACGTTTGGGCGGAGCGAATTTGTGGTTTGTGGTAATGACCGGACCCGGATTGACACGCAACCACTCGGAACATTGTTTGATGATGCGTACGGATTGACGCATTTCTTCCATACGGCAGAGGTAGCGGTCGTAGCAGTCGCCGTTCACGCCGACAGGGATGTCGAAATCCATTTTGTCGTACACTTCGTAAGGCTGTGTCTTACGCACGTCCCATTCCACGCCCGAACCGCGCAACATCACGCCGGTAAAGCCTTTTTGCATGGCACGCTCGGGAGAGACAACGCCGATGCCGACGGTACGCTGTTTCCAGATGCGGTTGTCGGTCAGGAGGGTTTCGAGTGTGTCGATATTTTTGGGGAAGCGTTCGCAGAAGGCATCGATAAAGTCGAGCATGGTGCCTTCGCGGGATTCGTTGAGCTGCTTCAATACTTTGGCATTGCGGAATTTGCTGCTCTCGTATTTAGGCATGAAGTCGGGCAGGTCGCGGTAAACGCCGCCGGGACGGAAGTAGGCTGCATGCATACGCGCGCCGGACACGGCTTCGTACAAGTCCATCAGCTCTTCGCGGTCGCGGAAGGCGTAGAGGATGGCGGTCATCGCGCCGATGTCGAAGGCATGCGAACCGATGCCCATCAAGTGATTGAGGATGCGCGTTACTTCGGCAAACATCACACGGATATACTGGGCGCGGATAGGCACGTCAATTCCGGCGAGCTTTTCTACCGCCAAACAATACGCCTGCTCGTTGACCATCATGGAAACGTAGTCCAAACGGTCCATATAAGGCAGGGCTTGCAGATAGGTTTTGGTTTCAGCCAGTTTTTCAGTACCTCGGTGCAGGAGGCCGATATGCGGGTCGGCACGGACGATTTGTTCGCCGTCCAGCTCCAAGATCATGCGCAATACGCCGTGCGCCGCAGGGTGTTGCGGGCCGAAGTTGATGGTGTAGTTTCTTAATTTATTGGCCACCGTAGTTCTCCTCACGGACGATACGCGGCGTGATCTCGCGCGGCTCAATGGTAACAGGTTGGTAAATCACGCGTTTTTGCTCTTCGTCGTAACGCATTTCCACATAGCCGGAAATCGGGAAGTCTTTGCGGAACGGATGTCCGACAAAGCCGTAATCGGTCAGGATGCGGCGCAAGTCCGGGTGGTTGTTGAACATGATGCCGTACATATCGAAGGCTTCGCGTTCGTACCAATCCGCGCTGTTGTAAATATCGACTACGGATTCGACTACAGGGAAGTCGTCGTCTGAAACCCAGACGCGTACGCGGATGCGTTGATTGTTTTTAACGGAAAGCAACTGACTGACGACGGCAAAGCGTTTGCCCTGCCATACTTCGTTTTTGTAAGTGCTGTAATCGACACCGCACAAATCGACCAGAAGCTCGAAATGCAGCTCTTCATGATCGCGCAATGCGGTCATGACTGAAATATAGTGTTCGGGCAGACACTCGACGGTAATCTCGCCCAAAGCTGAAATGACTTTGCTTGCCTGATCGCCAAGCACGCCGACGACGGTCTCATATAAGTTTTGAATGCTTGCCATATCGTCCTCTCCTTATTCGTCACGCGCGATGGTGGAAGTGCGCTTGATTTTTTGTTGGAGCTGAATCAGGCCATAAATCAGGGCTTCCGCAGTCGGCGGACAACCTGGCACATAAACGTCTACCGGCACGACGCGGTCGGCACCGCGCACAACGGAATAAGAATAGTGATAATAGCCGCCGCCGTTGGCACACGAGCCCATAGACAATACCCAGCGCGGCTCGGCGAGCTGGTCGTATACGCGGCGCAGGGCGGGCGCCATTTTGTTGGTCAGTGTACCTGCCACAATCATCAGGTCGGCCTGACGGGGAGACGGACGGAAAATGATGCCGAAACGGTCAAGGTCATAACGCGCCATACCCGCGTGCATCATTTCCACGGCGCAGCAGGCCAAGCCGAAAGTAACCGGCCACAGCGAACCGGTACGCATATAGTTCAACACCGTATCCGCGCTGGTGGTGATGAAACCTTTTTTCAAAACGCCTTCTATTCCCATTCCAGCGCACCTTTTTTCCATTCGTAAACAAAGCCTACCGTCAGGACGACGATAAACACCAGCATAGACCAGAAGCCGTACGCGCCCAAATCTTTGAACACAACTGCCCACGGCAACATGAACGCGACCTCCAAATCAAACAGGATGAAGAGGATGGCGACGAGGTAATAGCGCACGTCGAACTTCATCCTTGCGTTTTCAAAGGCTTCAAAACCGCATTCGTAAGGCGCGTCTTTTTCGGCGTAGTGGCGTTTCGGGCCTAAAATCGTGCCGAGCAGGATAAACAGCACGCCGGCCGCGAGGCCGACGAGGATAAAGACAAAGACGGGAAAGTAAGCGGACAACATGGTTACACCCAAATCCGTTAACAAAATTTCTACAATAATTTCGTATTTTAGCGAATTTCAAAAACCATTAAAAGGTAAATATCGGCAAAACGCCCAAAAAAACCCAATAAATACAATCATGTTATGATAACGATTCTTATTTGATTTTATAAGGTCATATAAATTTTTACACCGTAATTCGTGGTATAGTGGATTAACAAAAACCAGTACGGCGTTGCCTCGCCTTAGCTCAAAGAGAACGATTCTCTAAGGTGCTGAAATCGGTTCCGTACTATTTGTACTGTCTGCGGCTTCGTCGCTTTGTCCTGATTTTTGTTAATCCACTATATATAGGAATAAGAATTCGGGACAAAATGTTTAAACCATTTTGTCCCGACTGCTGTGATGCGGTTTTTTTGAACTAGCAGGACGTTACCTAAAACCTGCGTTGCCTGAAACCCTTTAAGACGGTTAAATCCCTCTGCCGTATTTGTATTCTACAATCATATTATCGTCGGTAATGACTTCCGCACCAGCCGAAGGTTCCGTCATCTGAATCAGCATACGAGAGACAACCTTTTGTGCTGCAGCATCCACGGTGCTGCTGTCAAATACGTGCCTGCCGCTTTCCGGCCAAATCAACCGGGAGAGACGTTGCTTGAGCAGTTCTTTATTAGGGAAAACTACCGGGGTTGCCGAGCCGACTACCATATGCCCATAGCGGTATGCATAGGGAATACTGTGTACGGCGGTAGCAAAAGCATGCGGGCTGTGCGTGGTATTAAACATTACAATACCATCCGGGGTAAGGTGGCTTTGCACCTGTTTTAAAAATTCCGCACTCAACAGGTTGGTGGAATAGGCACGCCAGTACCAAGTCGTATTCATCAAAATCAGGTCGAATTTTTCATCAGGATGGCGACGCAGCCATTTCCTACCGTCATCCAATACAATTTCAACACGTTTGTCCTGCAAAAGCGGGGCGATTTGCGGCTCGTCCGCGATAAGGCTACGGTATGCCGGATTGATTTCCGCAACAATCATCGACTGCATTTCCGGAATGGCAGACAAGACGCGCGCCCACGAACCTGTACTCAATCCAACGACGAAAATGCGGCGTATGCCAGACTTCAGGGAGGGTAGCAGATAGGCACGTTCGATGCCGTTGACACTATTGAATACATCGGTATTGTATGCGCCGTCGTATACATTCGCCCCATAAACAACCTTATCACCATCTCTATGGTAAACCGCAACAATGCCGTGTTTGTTTTCAATCAGCCGATCCGGACGGTCAGCAATATTTTGAAAGACAGAATCCGGCAGTAGGAACATGAGGATGCCGAACATTAGGGAAACTGCTACCGACACTGCATTCAGTCGGAGACTTTTTTGGAACAGTGTACAAAACAAAGGGACAGCAGCAGAAATCAAACAGATGAGCAGGTAAATCTGTTGGGTGGACAAGAAATCAAGTATCACAAAGCCGATAAGGACCGGACCCAATGCACTGCCGGCAACGTTGGCGAAATAAACATTGGAAACCTGTCGTCCGGATTTGTTGCCATCCGTACCCACATGGTGTACGAGCGGGAAAATCAACCCTCTGACGACGGCAGACAGGGTAATGAAGATACCGGCGTGGTGGACGAAGCCGGAAAAACCCGTCAACAACCACGCAGCACCCAAAATCAAAAAGTCGGCAATACCCGCCCACAAGAAGCACTGCCCGATAAAGGGAATATCAACAAAGCGGCTGCGGCAAATCCGTTTGCCAAAATACGCGCCGACGGCGATACCGGTCAGAAAACAGGCAAGAGTAAATGAAAATGCCTGAGGCACGGACTGTGCTGCGAACGAAAACATCCTTACCCACAAGACTTCTATACCCAAGCTCAATAAGCCGCTAAGGAAAGAAAGCATATAAATCAAACTAGTATTCGGTTTAGTGTTCACTATATCCATCCTTTCTGTAACGCAGCCATACTGAAGCAGCAATCAGAAGGTTAAAGCAGGCTGTCAGCGCAATGGTTTGGGAGAGGGTAAAAAAGACGTAGAAAAATTCGGCGGCGGCAAGCGATCCGAGTGCCGCACCCAAAGTGTTGAAAAAATATAAGGTACCGATAGACTCGCCAACATTATGTATTTTCCGGTTAAAAAAACAGGTCAGCAAGGGCAAGGTCGCGCCCATCATAAAGGTAGGAAGCAGCAATAAGAGGAAATTGGCAGCAGCGATGATGGGCAAATCAGCCTCAACTAAAAGATGCCCCAAGCCGGAAATCAGACTCCTGCTTACCAAACCGAACAGACCGATGGATACTTCAGCGATGCAAAACAGGGGGATGATACTTGAAGGAAAACGGTCAGCAATGCGTCCACCGAAATACGCACCTACACCCAAGCCGACCATAAATACAGAAATAATGACAGTAATCGAACTCAAATCGATACCTATGTGACTGAATAGAAGCCTCTGCCAGCTGACCTGGTAAATCAGGGCGCAGAAGCCAGAGGCGAAAAACACCAGCGACAATCCTTTCAGGGTTTTACTTGCGGTCGAATTCATATTTTCTATTTTCAAATAGGCGGAACTATAAATGAAATGTATCAATGTGTAAACATTTGTATTAACCGTAGGAAATCACCGTATTGCTCAAACTGCAGGCCGGGAAAATAAACTCGTAAGCCCGCAAACGGCGTATCACTGTTCAAACTGCTGTGCGGCTTCACGGTGTTATAAAAATAATGGGGCTGTCCTGGACAACTAAGATAAACTCGATTTTACTAATTGTTTTAAAATGGAAATTTGAACTTTTATCTCACTGTTGTTAAAACGCCATTCGCACTCCTTTAAATACAGCTCAAAATGCGCTTTGGGAATGCCGTTAAACTTGCGTAAATGACGTTTTGCCCGGTTCCAAAAATTCTCAATTCCATTGATATGGTTTTGTCGTTCAGCAAAATGTGTGCTGTGATTGATACGGAAATGGCTAAATTCGCTCACATCTAATACATCATAGCTACGATAACAATCCGTATAAACAATGCTGTCAGGCTCTGTTGCTGTTCTTGCAGTTACACCTGCGACAAATAGCTCAATGAGTTTATTTTGTTTATACCGGCTTAGACGACTTTTTCTCATAGGGATAATTCTAACTTAATTTGAATTTCCCTATTTATCTAGGACAGCCCTAATGATTAAATTGGATTTAAAAAGCATAAATTTATATGATATTGATTTTGAAAAATTTACCCCCGAAATTCCAGATAATTTCCATAGATGGATAGATTTGGATATCGGAATCGAAGGAGAACAAGGCTCATCTATTTTTTCACTTTGCATTTGTTCTCCTAAATGGATTTCCCATCATTGTAATAAAGAAGGTTTTTTTTGGTCTAATGCATTAATATTAGAACAGTTTGATCATAAGATTATTAAAAGTGAAATTGATAAAATATTAGAATATTGCTCAAAAGAAACTTGGGATTTGACACTTTCAAACTTATTACGATTTTTTTCTTGGGAATTCGAAGATTACAATCCAAACACATAAGAGCAATTTGGGATGATAAGTCTGGAGCAATTGTAATCAGAGACCCAAATTCAAAAGATGGTGGAACTGCATTTAGACCAACCTTAGGCAAAACTTACTTTGACAAACAAAAATAAAATTATTATGAATATAATCAATTACACAGGTGATGACATTATTATTTCTTTAACAAGAGAAGAGCTTCAATTATTGCGTTCCCTTGTTATTGAAATTTATGCAGGTGTTTGCATAGATGCAGAAGAATTTGAGATTGTGTCAGGAATTCGCAATTCAAAATTGGTACAAGAGCTAGAACAACAATTAATTGAAGCATATGATTTAATGGATACAAAAGGATAACCGAATTATATTTGAGATAGCTCCAAACTTGATAAGTTCTGTTAATAATGTCAATGCTGTCGGAGACAGTTTTTCTTTGCAAAGGTCTTGGATGGCGCGTTCCACCAAACCGTTTTCCTTACGGATTCAAGCGATTATCCGTTATTTCGCCCGTTTTCCCTTGATGATTCCGGTTTTTCAACCGCCGTTTTATATTTCCTCGTCAATAAACTCATCTTCATGCCGCAAGCTGCGGATAAAGGTTTCAAAATCGGGGGCAAGTTCGACGATTTCAAAATCCGATTCTTGCTCGACAAACACCACTTTCGGCTCGCCGTCTTTGCCGCACGCCCGATAGTCCAAGGCAAACATGGCATGACCGCCTGACGGGTCGTTGGCAAAATACACGCCGATGGGCGGATATTCCCATTCTTCCAGCCAAAGTTTTTGCCCTGTTTCGCCGCACAAACTCCCTTCTTTTTCAAAGCCGATGCCCGATACCTCGCAAATTTGCACATGATTTTCCGCCCACGAATTTCTCTGTGTGGTCGGAAAACAGTTTTTGACAAATATTCCGCCGTTTTGTACCGCCATCAATTCAATAAAACTTTGCGGCAATTTATAGCCCAGTTCACTTTCTACGGCAGCCAAAATTTCAGGGGTAAACGGGGCTTCTTGGTAGTTTTCATCTGCCCAACTGTCGGATTCCCATACGGAGGACAAATCAAAATCTTTAAAAACTTGGGACATAATGTTCTTCCTTATTGATTTTCAGCTATAAACAAGGGTTAGGTATCTATACCCGGCTTTTACCGTCCGTCATTCCCGCGCAGGCGGGAATCTAGAACGTGGAATCTAAAGAAACCTTTTATCCGATAAGTTTCCGTGCCGAAAGGTCTGGATTCCCGCCTGCGCGGGAATGACGGCGGAGGTTTCGGCAAAATTTGTTGTTACCGGATTCAGACGGCCTCTGCCATCTCCCTTCTACATCTCTTCCAATTTCGCAAACTTGGTGTCCAACTCTTTCACGCCCTGTTTGCCGAAATTGATGGTCAGTCGGGCGGATTCGCCTTTATCTGCGGCATCGATAATCACGCCGGTGCCGAATTTGGCGTGGCGGACGTTTTGTCCGATACGGAAACCTGCGTAGGTTTGGGGCTGTTTGTAGTCGTCGATGATTTTATCTTTGGATGCGGCGGTTTGGCGCGTGTTGCCGTAACTGTCGTAGGCAGGCTTTTTGACGGACAGGTAGTGCAATACTTCGGGTGGGATCTCTTCGACGAAGCGGGAGACGATGCCGAATTGGGTTTGTCCGTGCAGCATGCGTTGTTGCGCCATGGTGATGTAGAGGCGTTTGCGGGCGCGGGTGATGGCGACGTACATGAGGCGGCGTTCTTCTTCGAGGCCGCCGCGTTCGGCGAGGCTCATTTCGCTGGGGAAGCGGCCTTCTTCCATGCCGGTGAGGAAGACGGCGTTGAATTCCAAGCCTTTGGCGGCGTGGACGGTCATCAGTTGGACGGCTTTTTCGCCTGCACCTGCTTGATTTTCGCCGGATTCGAGGGTGGCGTTGCTCAAGAAAGCGAGGATGGGGAAGGCGGGATCGTCTGAAATGTTTTCAGGCAGGATTTCGAAGTTGCTGTCTTCGGGTTTGAACTCGATGGCGGCGTTGACGAGTTCGTCAAGGTTGTCGAGACGGTCTTGGTTGTCGCCTTTTTGGGTGCGGTAGTGTTCGGTCAAGCCACTGTCTTTGAGGATGCCGACGATGATTTCGGACAGGGACAGTTGTCCGACTTGGTTGCGCAGGGCTTCAATCAGGCGGACGAAGGCGACGACTTTGGCGGCTTTCGCGCCGGCGTTGCAGGCGGCTTGCCAGAGGGTGATGCCTTGTTCGTTTGAGGCCGTCTGAAGATTTTCGACGGTACGTGCACCGATGCCGCGCGGTGGGAAGTTGATGACACGCAAGAGGGCGTTGTCGTCGTCGGGATTGACGGCGAGGCGCAGGTAGGCGAGGGCGTGTTTGATTTCTTGGCGTTCATAAAAGCGCAGGCCGCCGTAGATTTTGTAAGGGATGCCGCTGCGGAACAGGCTTTGTTCGATAACGCGGGATTGGGCGTTGCTGCGATAGAGGACGGCGATTTCGTCCAAATCCCAGCCTTCGCGTTCGAGGGCTTTGGTTTCGTCCACGATGAACCGGGCTTCTTCGAGGTCGGTAAAGGCGGAGTAGTAGCGAATTTTGTCGCCTGCTTCGGCGTCGGTGCGCAGGTTTTTGCCGAGTCGTTCGTCGTTGTTTTCGATAACGGCATTGGCGGCGGCAAGGATGTTGCCGACGGAGCGGTAGTTTTGTTCGAGTTTGACGGGCGCGTCGATGTGGAATTCTTCCATCAGCGCGGTCATATTGCCAACGTTTGCGCCACGGAAACGGTAAATGCTTTGGTCGTCGTCGCCGACGGCAAATACCGCTGCGTTTCCGCCCGCCATGAGTTTGAGCCAGGCGTATTGCAGTTTGTTGGTGTCTTGGAACTCGTCGACGAGAATGTGGTTGAAGCGGTTTTGGTAATGCTGGCGCAGGATTTCGTTGCTTTGCAGCATTTCGTAGCTGCGGAGCATGAGTTCGGCAAAATCGACCACGCCTTCGCGTTGGCAGATTTTGTCGTATTCGGCGTAGCATTCAATCATGCGGCTTGTGTGCGGATCGGGCGCGCTCAACACGGAAGCGCGCAAGCCGGATTCTTTTTGCGCGTTGATAAAGCCTTGCAGCGAACGCGGTGCGATGATTTCTTCGGCGATGTTGAGGCTTTTGAGCAAGCGTTTGATCAGGGAAAGCTGGTCGCCGCTGTCGAGGATTTGAAAGGAAGACGGCAGGCCTGCGTCGCGGTGGTGCAGGCGCAAAAAGCGGTGGCAGAGACCGTGGAACGTGCCGAGCCACATGGCGCGGACATTGATGGGAATCATCGCGCCCAAACGGGTTTGCATTTCTTTGGCGGCTTTGTTGGTAAACGTTACCGCCATAATGCTGTGCACGCTGGCTTGTCCGCTTTGCAACAGCCATGCGATGCGCGTGGTCAGCACGCGCGTTTTGCCGCTGCCCGCGCCTGCCAGCACAAGGGCGGATTGCGGCGGCCAGGTTACGGCGGAGAGTTGTTCGGGATTCAAGCCTTGCAGCAGGTTGGGGGCGGATTGGTCGGGAAACATAAGGATGCCGTCTGAAAAGTGGAATGCGCTATTTTAATAGAAACGGTTTAAGGTCGTCTGAAAAAGTGCAGCGGCAGGGCAGTACTTTTCCAATCGACGGTTTGATGATGCAGCACAGAAGATATTGACAAACCGCCGCCCCTGCATATAGATTCATTAAAACATAACCAAAATGAACAACAAATGAGAATAGAGATCACACCAATCAGCGAATCCGCTTTGGTCTGCCGACTGAATGCGCCTTCCGAACTGGGCAAACAGCAAAAGTTGTGGGCGTTTGCCGCTGCGCTCGGGCAGCACGACAGGATTGAGGAAGTGGTGGTCGGCATGAACAATCTGACCGTGTTTACCCGTTTCGATACCGATTTGGCGACGCTTGCCGATGAATTGCAATATGTGTGGGAACACACCGCCGTTACAGACCATCAGGGCAAACTGGTGGAAATTCCCGTCTGCTACGGCGGCGAATACGGCCCGGATTTGGCGGAAGTCGCTGCTTTCCATCAGACGGTTATTTCCGAAATCGTCCGCCGCCATACGGCGCAAACTTATACCGTATTTATGATGGGCTTCCAGCCCGGTTTCCCTTATCTGGGCGGCTTGCCCGAAGCATTGCACACGCCCCGCCGTGCCGTGCCGAGAACGTCCGTTCCTGCCGGTTCGGTCGGTATCGGCGGCAGTCAGACCGGTGTGTATCCGTTCGCTTCGCCCGGCGGCTGGCAGATTATCGGCAGAACCGAATTACCCTTGTTCCGAGCCGATTTGAATCCGCCGACCCTGCTGGCGGCGGGTGACCAAGTCCGCTTTGTTGCAGAAAGGATTGAGCCATGATTCACGTTTCGGCAGTGCAGGCACCGGCGCATATTCAGGATACCGGACGCTACGGACATCGGCGTTACGGCATCGGTCATGCCGGTGCGATGGACACGGTTGCTTTGGCGGCGGGCAATATTTTATTGGGCAACGACGAAGGCACGGCCGCAATCGAAATCGCTTTGGGCGGGATAATGCTGGTGTTTGAACGGGATACGCCGTTTTGTCTCACCGGTGCCGTGTATCAGGCGGAATTGGACGGCGAACCGGTCTATTCGTATTGGCGTTATACCGCCCGCAAAGGGCAGACCTTGAAACTGGTGCGTGCCGTGCAGGGCATGTACGGCTATGTGTGCGTGGCGGGCGGATTTGATGTGCCGGAAGTGATGGGTTCGAGAAGCACCGACCTGAAAGCCGGTTTCGGCGGCCATCAGGGCAGAATGCTGCAAAAAGGTGATTGTCTCCCCATCGGCAAAGGTGCGCAGGAATTGTCCAAAGTCGGCATTGCCCCGATACCGTTTACCGATACCGTCCACCTTGTTCCTTCGTCGGAATATGCCGCTTTCAGTGAAAAAGGGCGTCTGAATCTGGAACGGGAAACGTGGACGCTGCAAAGCGATAGCAACCGCATGGGCTACCGCTTCGACGGACAGCCGCTGACCCTGTCGCAACCTTTGGAAATGCTGTCCCACGCTGTTCAGGCAGGAACCGTGCAGGTGCCGCCCGGCGGCAAACCGATTATCCTGCTGGCCGATGCGCAAACCACCGGCGGTTATCCGAAAATCGCTACCGTTGCCGCCGCCGATTTGGGCAGGCTGGCACAGGTGCGCTTCGGCAGCAAAGTCAAATTCAAAATAATCGGCTTGAAAGAAGCCACCGCCCTGCGGCGCAAAAACCAAGTCTATCTGAACCAAATACGGAGAATCACCCATGAAGCAGGTTGATTTAAACGCCGATCTCGCCGAAGGCTGCGGCAGCGACGAAGCCTTGTTGCAGCTGATTACTTCGGCCAACATCGCCTGCGCCCAACACGCCGGCAGCATTGCCGATATTCGGGCGGCATTGGCGTATGCCCAACAAAACGGCGTGCGCATCGGAGCACACCCCGGCTATCCCGATCGGGAAAACTTCGGCCGTACCGAAATGAATCTGTCCGAAGCCGATTTGCGGGCGTGTCTGAATTACCAGTTGGGCGCATTGCAGGCCTTGTGCCGTGATCAGGGTTTGGAAATGGCTTATGTCAAACCGCACGGCGCAATGTACAACCAAGCGGCGAAAAACCGTGCGCTGGCGGATACCGTTGCCCGAATTGTGGCGGATTTCGACCCGAAATTGAAATTGATGGCACTTTCCGGCAGCCTGCTCTTGGAAGCCGGAAAAGCCGCAGGCTTGGGTGTGATTTCCGAAGTATTCGCCGACCGCCGCTATATGCCCGACGGTACGCTGGTTCCCCGCAGCCGCCCCGATGCGCAGGTGGACAGCGACGAAGAAGCCATCGCCCAAGTATTGCAGATGGTGCGGGACGGGCAGGTCAAAGCAGTGGACGGCAGCCTGGTTGCCGTGCAAGCCGACAGCATCTGTCTGCACGGAGACGGGCCGCACGCCGTGGTGTTTGCCGAAAAAATCCGGCAGGAACTACTGGCGGCAGGCATCAAAGTTTCTGCTTGAAAAACAGTTCATAGGCCGTCTGAAAACCGCAGGTTTCGCCAAAACGAGCAAAGCGAGTTTCTGCGTAGCTAAAACCGCAGGTTTCGCCCAAACACAGCAACAACCAATTTTATAGAGGATAAGCGATTATGTCTAATCAAAAAAACCGCAGAAATGCCTTAATCGGCGCTGCATTCCTGATGGCGACTTCCGCCATCGGCCCGGGCTTTCTGACCCAAACCGCCACCTTCACCCAAGCACTGGCGGCAAGTTTCGGCTTTGTGATTCTGCTCTCGATTCTGCTCGACATCGGGGCGCAGCTCAATATTTGGCGGATTGTCGCCGTTTCCGAAAAACAGGCGCAGGATATTGCCAATCAGGTCTTGCCCGGCGCAGGCTATTTCTTGGCTGTGCTGATTGTGATGGGCGGTTTGGCGTTCAATATTGGCAACGTCGGCGGCGCAGGCTTGGGTCTGAACCTGCTAACCGGACTGTCGCCGGAAACCGGTGCCGTGATCAGCGGCGTGATTGCCATCGGTGTGTTTCTGTTTAAAGAAGCAGGCAAAGTGATGGACAAATTCGCCCAAGTGATGGGTTTCGTAATGATTGCGCTGACGGTTTATGTGGCATGGCAGGCGAATCCGCCGCTGGCAGATGCCGCCGTGCATACCTTTATGCCGGAAAAACTCGATGCAATGGCGATTGTTACACTGGTGGGCGGCACGGTCGGCGGCTACATCACCTTCGCCGGTGCGCACCGTCTGCTGGACGCAGGTATCAAAGGCAAATCGGCGTTGCCGGAAGTGAGCCAAAGCTCGGTGCGGGCGATCCTGATTGCCTCGATTATGCGGATTGTATTGTTTTTGGCGGTTTTGGGCGTGGTCAGCCAAGGCGTACAGCTCAATCCCGACAACCCTGCTTCCACACCGTTTGAATATGCGGCGGGATACATCGGCCTGCTGATTTTCGGCGTGGTGATTTGGGCGGCTTCGATTACTTCGGTGATTGGTGCGGCTTATACTTCGGTGTCGTTCTTCTCCGGTCTCAGCCCGTCTATCGAACGCAATAAAAACAAATGGATTATTGCCTTTATCGCCGTGTCCACCGCCGTATTTTCCACCATCGGCAAACCGGCGCAGGTGCTGGTGTTCGTAGGCGCATTAAACGGCCTGATTTTACCGATTTCCCTCGGTCTGATTCTGATTGCCGCCTACAAAACCAAAATTGTCGGCGACTACAAACACCCGCTGTGGCTCACCGTTTCCGGCGTGATTGTGGTCGGTTTGATGGCAGTACTCAGCGCCATCACCATCAGCAAATATATCGGCGGCTTGTTCGGCTGAACCTTGTAGCGCAGATGTTTGATTTTGTATATTATCCGAAGTTTGCCGCCTGATATGGAAAATTCCTGTTTCAGACGATGTATCCGGTCTGAAACCTATTCACAACTATGAAACGCTTCACCTATACTCTTTCCGACGGCTTGTGCATCGAAATCGAACTCAAACGCAGTGCCAAGAAAAATCTGATTCTGCGCCCCGTCAATATGCAGACGGTCAGCATCAACGTCCCACCCTTTTTTCAAGACCACGCGTTAGCAAACTGGCTGGCGGCAAACGAAACGATTTTGCGGAACACGCTTGCTAAAATGCCCGTGCATCCTGTTTCCCACCCAAACTTACCCGAGTGGATTTGGTATCGGGGAATAAAGACCAAGCTGGATACCCACAGCCAAAGCCATATCCGTATCACGTCGTCTGAAATCCTGCTTCCCCGAAAAGAAACCGCCGCACAAATCGACCACCTGCGCCGCCTGTTGAACGAACGCGCCCGCGAATACCTGCTGCCCCGCCTTGAAAAACACGCAGCCGAAACAGGACTGACTCCCGCTGCCACAGACCTGAGCAACGCCAAAACCTTTTGGGGCGTATGCCGCCCGCACACCGGCATCCGCCTCAACTGGCGGCTGATCGGCACGCCCGAATACGTCGCCGACTATGTCTGCATCCACGAACTCTGCCACCTCCGCCACCCCGACCACAGTCCGCGCTTTTGGCATTTGGTGAACACGCTGACGCCGCATACCGACAATGCTAAAAGTTGGCTGAAGGCGCACGGGCGGGAATTGTTTGTGCTGGGGTAAAGGCTAACCGTAGCATGGGCTTCGCCCGCGAGAATCCACCCCTCCCGTACGGAGGGAGAGGGTTGGAGAGAGGGTGGCTCTTGTCCCTTGTTCTGTATATTTGCAAGCCACCCTATCCTAGCCTTCCCCCGTTGGATAAGGGAAAGGGATCAAGCTGCTGTAACTGAAAGAGGTCGGCGGATTCGCATTTGAAGTGCAACTTTCCCTAACAGAAAAAGGCCAGTATGCGGTAGCATACGGCCTTTCCTGCAAGAAAGATTGCCATGAGCTACACGCAACTGACCCAAGGCGAACGATACCACATCCAATACCTGTCCCGCCACTGCACCGTCACCGAAATCGCCAAACAGCTTAACCGCCACAAAAGCACCATCAGCCGCGAAATCAGACGGCACCGCACCCAAGGGCAGCAATACAGCGCCGAAAAAGCCCAGCGGCAAAGCCGGACTATCAAACAGCGTAAGCGACAACCCTATAAGCTCGATTCGCAGCTGATTCAGCACATCGACACCCTTATCCGCCGCAAACTCAGTCCCGAACAAGTATGCGCCTACCTGTGCAAACACCACCAGATCACGCTCCACCACAGCACCATTTACCGCCACCTTCGCCAAGACAAAAGCAACGGCAGCACGTTGTGGCAACATCTCAGAATATGCAGCAAACCCTACCGCAAACGCTACGGCAGCACATGGACCAGAGGCAAAGTACCCAACCGTGTCGGCATAGAAAACCGACCCGCTATCGTCGACCAGAAATCCCGTATCGGCGATTGGGAAGCCGACACCATTGTCGGCAAAGGACAGAAAAGCGCATTATTGACCTTGGTCGAACGCGTTACCCGCTACACCATCATCTGCAAATTGGATAGCCTCAAAGCCGAAGACACTGCCCGGGCAGCTGTTAGGACATTAAAGGCACATAAAGACAGGGTGCACACCATCACCATGGATAACGGCAAAGAGTTCTACCAACACACCAAAATAACCAAAGCATTGAAAGCGGAGACTTATTTTTGTCGCCCTTACCATTCTTGGGAGAAAGGGCTGAATGAGAACACCAACGGACTCATCCGGCAATACTTCCCCAAACAAACCGATTTCCGTAACATCAGTGATCGGGAGATACGCAGGGTTCAAGATGAGTTGAACCACCGACCAAGAAAAACACTTGGCTACGAAACGCCAAGTGTTTTATTCTTGAATCTGTTCCAACCACTAATACACTAGTGTTGCACTTGAAATCCGAATCCAAGGTCGTCTGAAAAGTAGAATGCGCTATTTTAATGGAAACGGCGGGGTTTTAAACGGTTCTTATTTGTTTGTTTTGATTTTTGCTTGGGTAACAAATCCCATCATTCCCACAAAAACAGAAGCCTGAAATCCCGTCATTCCCGCGAAAGAGGAATCCGGTTTTTGGGTTTCAGCCATTCCCGATAAATCGCTTTAGCTCTGCCGCAACCTTAAAACGGCACGGTACGAAAATACCGTCTGAAACCCAGATTGTCAGGCTTCAGACGGCATTTTTTGTTCAGGCGGTTGCCGCTTCTTCGCCGAACACTTCCCGCCACAATTTCCTGACATTGCCGTAATGTGCCAACAGTTCGCCGGTTACTTCGGTTTTTTTGGCGTCGCGCAGTTTGGTGTTATGTTGCTGCCGGCGGTAGAAGCGATAGGCGGTGCGGCTTTGTCCGGCGAGGGTTTTGTCAATCAAACCGCAGTCGGCGGCGATGTTTAAGAGGGCGATGTTGCCGTAGTTGTCCAAGAGTTGCGGATACTGGCGGGCATGGGCAAGTATCAGATATTGGACGATAAATTCGACATCGACCACGCCACCGCGCGCGTATTTGACGTTACTGTCGGCAGGCGGGTGGGTGGGGAACATTTTTTCGCGCATTTCGATGATTTCGCCTGACAAGGCGGTTTGGTCGCGTTCGGCGGTGAGGATTTCGGTGCGGATGCGGTCGAAGGCCGTCTGAATTTCGGGTGTGCCGCAGATGAAGCGGGCGCGGGTAAGGGATTGGTGTTCCCACGTCCAGGCGTTTTCGCGCTGGTATTTTTCAAAGGCGGCGATGCTGTGGGCGAGGAAACCGGCGTCGCCATTAGGGCGCAGGCGCAGGTCGGTTTCGTAGAGGCTGCCTGCGCCAGTGGCGGCGGAAAGCCAGTTGGTCAGGCGGCGGGCGAGGCGGCTGTACACGTCGCCTGCGTCGGGGTGGGGATCGTCGTAGAGGTAGACGAGGTCGAGGTCGGAGGCGTAGCCGAGTTCTTTGCCGCCGAGTTTGCCGTAACCAACGACGGCGAATTGCGGGGTGTCGCGGTGTTTTTTGGGCATGTCCGCCCACGCGCACAGCAGGGCGGCGGCGAGGATGGTGTCGGCGAGGGCGGAGAGTTGGTCGGAGAGGGATTCTACCGTCCACAGTCCGGCGAGGTCTTGGACGGCGAGACGGAAGACTTGGGCGTGCTGGAAATGGCGCAGGGTGTCCATTTGCGCTTCGGTGTCGCCGCCGCAGGTTTTGATGCCGTCTGAAAGTTCGGCGGCGAGTTTGTCCCAATCAAACGCCGTATCTAATAATTGCGCGCTGATGAGTTCGTCCAGCAGAATCGGATATTTGTTCAGATACGCCGCCACCCACGAGCTTTGGCCCATAATCTCTGCCAGTTGCGCCAAGGTTTGCGGATGTTCGTTGAGGAAGGCGAGATAGGCGGATCGGCGGCTGATGTTTTCGAGAAAATCCAACAGCCGCATCAATGTATCGGTCGGGTTGCTTTGCGCTGCCGCCGCCTGTACGAACAGCGGCACAACCGCATCGAAACGCGGCTGGGCGTGTGCGGAAAGATGGCGGTATTTATGGCCGTGGCGGATTTGGTCGAGCCTTGCGGCGACGGTTTCGGCATCGAACCCGTGCGCCTTCAGACGGCATCGCCGCCCTTCTTCGTCGGGTTTGTCCTGCCATGCCCATTGCCATTCGCTGTTGTCGGGTGTTTGCTCTTCAGGTTCGCTCAAAATTTCGTTGAACAACTGATTGACCTTGTTCCGATGAATGTTGAGGTCGTCTGAAAAGGCGGCGTAGCTGTCGAAACCCATGCTTTCGGCGAGCAGTTGTTGCTGTTCGGGCGAGGAGGGTAGGGTTTGGGTTTGCTGGTCGTCCCAGTATTGCAGGCGGTGTTCGACGTCGCGCAGGAAGCGGTAGGCGGCGAGCAGGGTTTCGACGTTTTCAGACGGCATGATGCCCAGCTCGGCAAGTTTTTTCAGCATTTCCTGCGTGCCTTTCAGTTGCAGCGCGCGCATTTGTCCGCCGCGTATCATCTGAAAAATCTGGGCGATAAATTCGACTTCGCGGATGCCGCCTGCGCCGAGTTTGATGTTGTCCGCCATGCCTTTTTTGCTGACTTCGCTGCTGATTTGGCGGTGCAGCTTACGCATCGCCTCATACGCGCTGTAATCCAAATATTTGCGGAACACGAAAGGGCGCACCAGCGATTTGATTCCGTTCGGATACGGCGTAACCACGCGGCCTTTGCACCACGCGTAGCGTTCCCATTCGCGCCCCTGCGTAATCAAATATTGCTCCAGCGCGGTTTCGCTCAATACCAACGCGCCCGAATCACCGTCCGGCCGCAGCCGCATATCGACGCGGAACACCTGTCCGTCGGCGGTGATGTCGTTCAGCAGCGCAATCAGTTTCTGCCCGACTTTGGTGAAAAACTCTTGATTGCCCCGTTCGCGCCTGCCGTCGGTGTCGCCTGATTCGGGATAGACGAAAATCAAATCGATGTCGGAAGACACGTTCAACTCATAGCCGCCCGCCTTGCCCATCGCCACCACGCTTAAATACTGCGGCGATTTGGTATAACGCCCGATTGGCGTGCCGTACATGTCCCGATAATAGGCGTAGGCGAAATCCAGCGCGGTATTGACGGCAAAATCGGCAAACAGCGTAATCGTACGGGTTACTTCGTTCAAATCGCTGATGCGATTTATATCGCGCACGATAATCTGCGACACGACATAACGGCGCAACTCGCGCAACTGCCGCGCCAATTCTTCCTCGTTTTCTTCCGCGCGGATTTTGTCCCAATCAGCAAAAGCTTGGAAATCAGCTTCGGTCAACACCTTGTCCAACATGGGCAGGAAAATTTCGGGCTTGAGTTTGCCGTTGTCGAGCTGGCGGGCAAGGAACAGGGAATGGTGCCGGGCGGTGTCGAGGCGGTTGTCGGACATTTCGGATTCCGTTTGGAAGGATGACGGGAAGATGATGGCAGATTCACTTCAAATCAGGGCAAGGCGGAGCCGTACCGGTTTAAAGTCAAGCCACTATATCATAGCAACCTTCGATGCCGTCTGAAAGCCGGATAACGCTTCAGACGGCATCGGATTGACAGGTTTAATCCGCGCTTACGGACGCTTTTTAAATATAAATAAAGAAATCTCGTCTAACGCATCTTCGGCAAAACCTTGAAAATCCGGATCACCTTGTTTTGAGAGCAATAAAGCAATCACTTTATCGCAATCGCCGATATTTTCATGCATCCTGGCGAGATGTCCGAAACAGGTTAATGACAATCTGGCAATATCCAAGTCTTTATGTTTCGACAACTCCGTCAACTTCTCGGAAATCCAGGGGATTTCATCCTCCTCCGAGCTGAAGGTCATACCGAGCATACCGTCAATAACACTCTGTTTATTTTCAGAATAAATCATCTTTTCTACTTGTTCCTTATCAACCGTCATTTTTTAATTTTTCCTTTTAAATTAACCAATCCTGCTTTCTTTAAAGCATTTTTGCCGGGCGGCAGGATTGTTATCAAACATTTGCACCCGGTCCGGCAAAACGATTTCCTTATCGGTTTATCGGCAACGATGCGGGCGGTTCGGGTTTTGCCGCTTCCGGAATGCAGCCCGCCCCCGCTTTCAAATCTTCCGCTCTAATCCGTTTGCCGTCTGAAGGCCGGATAATGCTTCAGACGGCATCGGATTGCCGGTTTTAACCCTGCCCTCCGCCGTTGTTCAAATAGTGTTCCCAGTGAGAATATAACCGGGCAATATTTTCTTCATAGGTGTGGGCAGAAGGAATATAACCGTCTTTGGGCGGCATATACCTGACAAATGATTCTATTTCTTCCGGATAATCAAAATCTGCATAAATTTTTTCAACTTCCCCAAAGGATCCTCAAATTCTTCTTTTCTATGGAATACATCGCTTAAGAGGACGTACAGCCAATTTTTAGGGGAATAATCCCTCATTTCCGAAGCCAAATCTTCCAGAACAGGCTTTAATTCAAGAATATTGGATTTGTTGATTAAAGATAGTTTGAACACACGTTCATCATGATCTGAAAGCGTCATTTTTCGGGCATAAGCTGCCACATCAGCCCAACCCAAGTATTTATTCCCATACCCCCACAGAATATCCTTCCAAGAAAGACGGACTTTTTGCGCGGTTAAATCAAGGTTCATTTTTTACTCCGATTGCCTGCCCCGTCATTCCGCCCCTTCCGATTGACGCCTGTTACGAAAAGTCTTCCAAATGACGGCTGATTGCCTCTTCAACAGTCGGATGCCAATCCATAAATGAAGCCTGCAATTCCTCTAAAACCAACTCATTGAATAAATCATCCAAATTCCGCCAATCCGTTTTTTCATCCGGATAGATGAAATTTGCCATAACGACAGTATGTTTGTTTTGGGAATAATCCGATAAGGCGCAAATCATCAGATACCGCCCCGAATGCTCCAGATAAAAAATTCGTTTTTCCAAAGGAAACCGGTTATTCCGTTGCCCGTTTTCCATTTTTCATCCTTTTTAACGTATCGGCTTCCGCGTCCTTCAAATTGAGTTACCTGCCTTCCGCCAAGCAAACGCCCGCGCCCCTTTCATCATTTGAATATCCGTTTGACCATATTTACCAGATAACTATCTTCTTTATATAAAGCAATCAGCAAAGGCACGATACCCGGCTCATAAAATAATTCTGTCGTATCAGATGTTTCTTTTAACGCGGAAATTATCTCCAACAGTTCATACCCGTATCGGGGATAAGCAAACAAATAGGGGACTGCTTCCCGCAAACATGAAAATGCTTCGTAACTTTGCATTTCCCATATATGTTCATCTTTAAAATCACTCAAATACCATTCATCCAATTCACTTTCCGGATCGGATATCAATCGGATAAATTCATTTAGTTCGTCCTTAAACATATCAAATCCTTAAATATAAAATCTTTTGATTATCCGCCGTATCCTTATTTTCCACATCATGAATTTCAACGCCGTTCATATTTTGCGTTTTCCCAAGCCGTCCGCCACAGTATAAAATTATTTTTTGTATCAATTGCTTATATATTTAACAACTTACCGCCGGACTTGCTTTGGCTGCGTATCAAGATTGTCCGGTTCGCGGCGGGCGTTTGCTTTGTTTCAAACAGGGCGGCGCGTAAGGGATTTTCAAGGGGCGGCAGGCGGAAAAAGGAAATGAAAATGCCGTCTGAACGGCAAAACGTGCGTTTAGACGGCATTTTGGGCGGGACACGTCATCGCGCCAAAGCCTTCAAACATTCTTTGACCAATGCCGGACCTTTGTATATCAATCCGCTGTACACTTGGACGGCGGTCGCGCCCAAGCGGATTTTATCTGCCGCGTCCCCGCCTTCCATAATGCCGCCTACGCCGATAATCGGCAGCTTGCCGTCGATGTGGTCTGCCAACAGCTTCAACACCCGATTACTTTTTTCATGAACGGGCAGCCCGCTCAAACCGCCCTGCTCGCCTGCGAGCGGATGGCTGCCGAGACTTGATTTGTCGATGGTGGTATTGGTAGCGATGATGCCGTCCATTTCGACGGATTTGACAACGTGGGCGATGTCTTCGATTTGTGCTTCATCCAAATCGGGGGCGATTTTGACGGCGAGCGGAACGTATTTCCCGTATACAGAGGCAAGCTGTGCCTGTTTGTTTTTCAAAGCCTCAAGCAATGCGCTCAACTCGTCGCCACCTTGCAGCGCGCGGAGGTTTTTGGTGTTGGGCGAGGAAATATTGACGGTAATGTAGCTTGCGTGTGCGTAGGCTTTTTCAAGGCAGATTAAATAATCATCGGCAGCGTTTTCGATGGGTGTAACCGCGTTTTTACCGATGTTGATGCCCAATACGCCACTGAATTTACTTTTTTCGATGTTGCGTATCATGGTGTCGATACCGTGGTTGTTGAAACCCATGCGGTTGATGATGCCTTGGTGTTCGGGAACGCGAAAGAGGCGCGGCTGCGGGTTGCCGGGCTGCGGTTTGGGCGTTACCGTGCCGATTTCGATGAAACCAAAGCCGAGCGCGCCCAATGCGTCGATGTATTCGCCGTTTTTGTCGAGTCCGGCGGCAAGTCCGACAGGGTTGGGCAAATCCATACCCATCAATTTTACAGGTTTGGTACGGTTGTCGGTTACAGGAATCAAACCCAATTTATAAACCGTGTAGAGCGCGTCGAGCGTGAAGTGGTGGGCTTTTTCGGCATCGAGTGCAAACAGGATGCGACGGGCAAGTGGATACATGACAGGGCTTTCTGCTTCAGATGGAAATGCCGCCATTTTAACCGAAATCCCGCCAAACATACGGCACACAGGTCAAACTTGAACGACAAAACCCGCCGCACCCAAAAATGTACAAATCGGCAAATATTGATATAATAGTCATTAGATAGAAAACTCTATTAAAAGTCGGTACAATACCACCGATTTATTTCCCTTAAACAACCTGCCGCAAGGCATAAAGGAACGACTGATATGTCAAACATCGAACAACAAGTTAAAAAAATTGTTGCTGAACAACTGGGCGTAAACGAAGCCGACGTGAAAAACGAATCTTCTTTCCAAGACGACTTGGGCGCGGATTCTTTGGACACCGTGGAGCTGGTTATGGCTTTGGAAGAAGCATTCGGCTGCGAAATCCCCGACGAAGATGCCGAAAAAATCACCACCGTCCAACTGGCTATCGACTACATCAATGCCCACAACGGCTAACCGGTCGTCGCCCGACACAACAGCCTCTGCTGCACCGCGCAATAGAGGCTTTTCCCTTATATGGCAAACTGCTTAAACTCCGTTTAAATACCTGCCGCAAATTCCAAACGGCATCTGCACGACAGCCGCATATGCCCCCATTCCGACAACCAACAGCGAGGTTATCATGAGTCAGAGAAGAGTAGTCATTACAGGCTTAGGTCAGGTTTCCCCTGTCGGCAACACTGTCGCAGAGGCTTGGGACACCCTGCTCGCCGGCAAAAGCGGCATCGGCGCGATTACCCGCTTTGACGCATCCGACATCAACAGCCGTGTCGCCGGCGAAGTGCGCGGTTTCGACATCGGACAATACATCAGCGCGAAAGAAGCGCGCCGGATGGACGTATTCATCCACTACGGCATTGCCGCCGCATTGCAGGCAATCGCCGATTCGGGTTTGGACGATGTGGAAAACCTCGACAAAGACCGCATCGGCGTGAACATCGGTTCCGGCATCGGCGGACTGCCCAGCATCGAGGTCACCGGCAAAGCCGTAATCGAAGGCGGCGCGCGCAAAATCAACCCTTTCTTTATCCCCGGTTCGCTGATCAACCTGATTTCCGGACACGTTACCATCCTCAAAGGCTACCGCGGCCCGAGCTACGGGATGGTTTCCGCCTGTACCACCGGCGCGCACGCCATCGGCAATTCCGCCCGACTGATCAAATACGGCGACGCGGACATAATGGTTGCCGGCGGCGCGGAAGGCGCAATCAGCACTTTGGGCGTGGGCGGTTTTGCCGCGATGAAAGCCCTCTCCACCCGCAACGACGACCCCGCCACCGCTTCCCGTCCGTGGGACAAAGGCCGCGACGGCTTCGTTATCGGCGAAGGCGCGGGCATATTGGTGTTGGAAGAATTGGAACACGCCAAAAAACGCGGCGCGAAAATCTACGCCGAAATCGTCGGCTTCGGCATGAGTTCCGATGCTTACCATATCACCGCGCCGAACGAAGAAGGCCCCGCCCTTGCCGTTACCCGCGCGCTGAAAGATGCCGGCATCAATCCCGAAGACGTGGATTACGTCAACGCGCACGGCACGTCCACCCCCTTGGGCGATGCCAACGAAACCAAAGCCCTCAAACGCGCGTTCGGCGAACACGCCTACAAAACCGTCGTCAGCTCGACCAAATCCATGACCGGCCACCTGCTCGGCGCGGCGGGCGGCGTGGAGGCCGTGTACAGCATTTTGGCGATACACGACGGCAAAATCCCGCCGACCATCAACATTTTTGAACAAGACGTTGAAGCCGGCTGCGATTTGGACTACTGCGCCAACGAAGCGCGCGACGCGGAAATCGACGTTGCCATTTCCAACTCCTTCGGCTTCGGCGGCACCAACGGCACGCTGGTCTTCAAACGCTTCAAAGGCTGATTCCGCAAAGCCGCCGCCGACATCGAAATGCCGTCTGAAACCGTTTCAGACGGCATTTTTATAGTGATTAACAAAAATCAGGACAAGGCGACGAAGCCGCAGACAGTACGGATAGTACGGAATCGATTCACTTGGTGCTTCAGCACCTTAGAGAATCGTTCTCTTTGAGCTAAGGCGGGGCAACGCCGTACCGGTTTAAAGTTAATCCACTATATATCGTGGGACGGTTCGGACACGCCCGACTAAGCGTCCCGACGCTTGTCCCACAGAGCGAACAAGTTGCCCAATACCGTCCCCGAAACCGAATGCCACACGCAGGCGACCGCCGCCGCAACCGCCGATTCGGCGTTGCCCGGAAAAAATTTCGCGCTCAATCCCGTTGCCAAACCGGCATTCTGCACGCCGACTTCGATTGCCAAGGTGCGTTTTTTTGCCGTATCCATACCAAACAGCGCGGCGGCGTAATAGCCTGACACATAGCCGGCGATATTGTGTACCGCAATCGCCAACACCATTACCAACGCCGATTCGGCAAAACGGTGCCCGTGAACCGAAGCCACGCCGCCGACAATGCAGGCAAACGCCAATACCGCCACGCCCGGCATAACGGCACGGACATTTTCAAACCAATGTTTTCCGTGCAGCAGGATATTTGCCGCCGAACCCAGCACCACCGGCAAAAGCGTGACCAGCAGCATAAACCGGAACATCCCCCAACCGTCCATATCCACCGTCTGACCGACCAGGCAGGTCATCCACAAAGGCGTAACGGCCGGAGCCAGCACCGTAGACACCGTCGTCATACCGACTGAAAACGCCACATCGCCTTTGGCAAGGAAACTCATAATGTTGGACGACACGCCGCCCGGACACGTCCCCACCAACACCAGCCCCAAAGTCAGCCCCAGCGAAAGGTCGAACAGCTTGGCAATACCGATGGCGAGCAACGGCATCACGGTATATTGCACCGCCGCACCGATAAACACATCCAAAGGACGCTGCGCCAAAATCCGGTAGTCCTCCCTGCCCAAAGTCATCCCCATACCCAGCATAATGATGCCCAGCACCAAGACCTGAACATCGCCCTTAACCCACGCAAACGAAGTCGGTCCGATAAACGCAACCGCCGACGCAAGCAAAATGACCAAAGCCGTAAACCGCGTCAGGTTGCGGCTCAAACCAATCAGAAAACCCATCACACACCCCTCCCGAAACGGCGCACCTTGCGCCGGACATTATTACCGCCCGTGCAAAACCGGTCGACGGCCACTCATCGTCCCCGCCCCCATTTTACTAACCGGAATTAACAGATACAGCACAAATATTAACCCGAACCGCAAACGCCCATCAAGCCCTTTCTGACGGCATCGGCAGGCATACCGTTGGCTATATCCAAAGAATCAGGAATTATTTAGCCCGAATCATCCGGTTTGTTATAGTGGATTAACAAAAATCAGGACAAGGCGACGAAGCCGCAGACAGTACAAATAGTACGGAACCGATTCACTTGGTGCTTCAGCACCTTAGAGAATCGTTCTCTTTGAGCTAAGGCGAGGCAACGCCGTACTGGTTTTTGTTAATCCACTATAAAATCCGCAAACTTAACCGACTCAAAATACACATTATGACGCACACCGCATCGAAAACACCCAAATTTTGGCTGACCATTACCGCCGCCGCATTCATCCTGCTGATTACCATCGGCATGAGGATGACGCTCGGACTGTTCGTCCAACCCGTCGTCAACACCACCGAATTGAGCATTGCCCAATTCAGCCTCATCATCGCCGTTTTCCAACTGATGTGGGGTGTATCGCAACCATTGTCCGGCGCGCTTGCCGACCGTTTCGGCGCGTTCAGGGTATTAAGCGGCGGCGCCGTCCTGCTCGTCTGCGCCTGCCTGATTGCCCCCAACATCCCGACTTATTGGGGGCTGATGATTGCCGTCGGGCTGCTGCTCGCATTCGGCACCGGTTCCGGCGGTTTCTCCATCATTATGGGGCAGGTCGCCGCCCAAGTCCCCGCACACAAACGCGGCTTGGCATCCGGACTGGTCAACGCCGGCGGTTCGGCAGGACAATTCCTGTTCGCACCGCTGGTTCAAGGACTCGTCGTCCTGCCCGAAGTCGGCTGGACGGGCACATTTTACGTTTGGGGCGCAATCGCCCTGCTGACTCTGCCCGTCTCATGGTGGCTTGCCGGCGGCAACAACGCCGCCCACACCCAACACGCCCAAGCCACACACGGACAAAGCCTCGGAGAAGCAGTCAAAACCGCCTTCAAAACCCCAAGCTACATCCTGCTGCACCTAAGCTTTTTTGCCTGCGGCTTCCACATCGCCTTTCTCGTAACCCACCTACCCACGGAAGTCGCCCTGTGCGGACTGCCCGCCACCGTCGCCTCGACATCCATCGCCATCATCGGACTGGCAAACATCGCCGGCTGCATTTTTTCCGGCTGGTGCACAAGCCGCGTTCGGGGCAAATACGTCCTGTTCGGACTGTACGCCTCGCGCGCCGCGATGATACTCATCTACATTTTTTCGCCCAAGACCGACCTCAACTTCTACATTTTCGCCGCCGCACTCGGATTTACCTGGCTCGCCACCGTCACGCCGACCGCCTCCATTACCGGCAAACTCTTCGGCACACGCTACCTCGCCACCCTGTTCGGACTGACGATGCTCAGCCACCAAATCGGCGGATTCCTCGGCTCGTACATCGGCGGCATCGTGATTACACAATTCGGCGACTACGGCTGGATGTGGTACGCCGACGCACTGCTGGCGGGAACCGCCGCCCTCCTCAACCTCCCCATCCGCGAACCCCGAACCGCCGCATGAAAGAATGCCGTCTGAAAACCCTCAGACGGCATTTTCCAAACACCCCGCCCGTTTCCGGACTGCACGACACGCAAATCAGCCTTATCAAACCGCAAACAACCGCCGCGATTAAACCGCCATTCAAATAAGTCCGTTTTCCCTTTGGGTGTAAAATCATCACAAAACGCGATACTGTATATCGCCGGGCGTTATGCAGCGGATTTCAGGATAAAATGCCGTCTGAAGCCGCCCCTGCCCGGGCGGGCGAAGCGTCGGATGCGGTGCGCTTGGCAAAGGTTTGCCCGCCGCGCCCCGTATCCGGCATTTCATCAATGCAGACCGCATTTCCAATCCTATAATTCAAGGTGTCCGCCTTATGAAAATCGTTTTTATCACAACAGTCGCATCCAGCATTTACGGTTTCCGCGCCCCCGTCATTAAAAAATTAATCGGCAAAAACCATCAGGTGTATGCCTTTGTATCGGAGTTTTCCGACAACGAATTGGACATTATCAGGGAAATGGGGGTAACACCCGTTACCTACCGTTCAAACCGCAGCGGGCTGAACCCGTTTTCCGATATAAAATCCACCTTCCTCATCTTTAAAGAACTCAAAAAAATATCGCCGGATTTGGTTTTCCCTTATTTCGCAAAACCCGTGATTTTCGGCACTTTTGCTGCAAAATTGGCAGGCGTGCCCAGAATCGTCGGGATGCTGGAAGGTTTGGGATTCGCATTTACCCCGCAGCCGGAAGGCATACCGTTAAAAACAAAAATCATAAAGGGGATTTTAATCACCTTGTACCGCATTGCCCTGCCGATGTTGGAAAGCCTGATTGTATTAAACCCCGACGACAAAGACGAACTGACGGACAAATACGGCATCAAAATAAAAAACATCCATATTTTGGGCGGAATCGGTCTGGATTTGCGGCAATATCCTTATTCCGAGGCGGATATTCCCGATGAAAAAGAACCCGTAAAATTCCTCTTTATCGGCAGATTTCTGAAAGAAAAGGGGATTGATGATTTTATTCGGGCGGCGGAACAGGTTAAGGACAAATACCCCGATACGGTTTTTACCGCTTTGGGCGCAATCGACAAATCACGCGGGGGGGGCGATTTGGAACGGCTTGCCGCCCGCGATATTATCCGTTTCCCCGGTTTTGTGAACAATGTTTCCGAAGTGATAAAAGAACATCATATATTCGTATTGCCGTCTTATTATAGGGAAGGCGTTCCCCGAAGCACTCAGGAGGCAATGGCCGTCGGCAGGGCAGTGATTACGACGGATGTCCCCGGATGCAGGGAAACGGTCGCCGACAAGGTCAACGGCTTCCTGATCGAACCTTGGAATCCCCGCATCTTGGCCGAAAAAATGATTTATTTTATCGAAAACAGGGAAGCCATCCGCCTGATGGGGAATGCAAGTTATGCGATTGCCAAAGATAAATTCGATGCCGAAAAAGTCGATTTGAAATTACTCGATATTTTGAAGGCGTAAACAAGGCTGCCCGCTTTTGAGTTTCGGTCATTTCTGATAAACCCCCGTCATTCCCGCCACACCCCCGTCATTCCCTCGAAAGCGGGAATTCAGGTTCGTTTAGTTTCGGTCATTTCCGATAAATTCTTGCAACTTTGCGTTTCTAGATTCCCACTTTCGTGGGAATGACGGCGGAGGGTTGCTGTTTTCCTGACAAATTCCCGCCATCTAAAATCTCGTTATCCATACAAGAACCGAAAATCTTGCCATTCTCACAAAAACAGAAATTCAAAAACAGAAATCCCAAACCCTCGTCATTCCCGCGAAAGCGGGAATCCAGGTTCGTTGAGTTTCGGTCATTTCCGATAAATTCTTGCAACTTTGAGTTTCTAGATTCCCACTTTCGTGGGAATGACGGCGGAGGGTTGCTGTTTTCCTGACAAATTCCCGCCATCTAAAATCTCGTTATCCATACAAGAACCGAAAATCTTGCCATTCTCACAAAAACAGAAATTCAAAAACAGAAATCCCAAACCCTCGGCATTCCCGCCAAACCCTCGTCATTCTCGCGAAAGCGGGAATCCAGGTTCGTTGAGTTTCGGTCATTTCCGATAAATTCTTGCAACTTTGCGTTTCTAGATTCCCACTTTCGTGGGAATGACGGTAAAGATTGAGACCTTTGCAATAACATAGGTTACTAAAATTTTATGCTCAATCTCATTTTCAAAATGCAAAACTTTTCTGATTTTTCCTACTTTTTGCTCAATATTAGGAAGGTTTTAGGCAATTGAAAATTTTTTGGCGCATTTTTATGCGTCAAATTTCGTTAACAGACTATTTTTGCAAAGGTCTCAGATTGCTGTTTTCCCGACAAATTCCCGCCATCTAAAATCTCGTTATCCATACAAGAACCGAAAATCTTGCCATTCTCACAAAAACAGAAATTCAAAAACAGAAATCCCAAACCCTCGGCATTCCCGCCAAACCCCCGTCATTCCCGCGAAAGCGGGAATCCAGGTTCGTTGAGTTTCGGTCATTTCCGATAAATTCTTGCAGCTTTGCGTTTCTAGATTCCCTCTTTCGCGGGAATGACGGGATGCAGGTTTCCGCGCGGACGGATTCGGCATTCCCGCTTTCGCAGAAATGCCGGCTTTTGGTTTGTTGTCTTTATAAGATTATTCGGCAATTATTCTGCGGTTTTGCGTTTGTGTGCTGCCGGAATCTCAAAGGATTCTCTGTATTTGGCAATGGTGCGGCGAGAAACCTCCATGCCGCGGAAAGCCAGCAGGTTGGCGAGCGCCTCGTCAGAATACGGCGTGGGTGTGGACGAGGCAAAACCGACGGCGGGAAAGGGATTGAGCGAAGCAATGAGGTCGAGTGCGGCTTCGAGTGTGCCGCTGTCGGTTTGGGGCAGGCGTTTTTTTATTCGCGCGAGGGTTTGGCTGCGGTTGCCGTCAATGCTGTCGAGGGCGTTTCGGACGATATGCAGGGCGGAGGGTTTGGCAGCACATTCGCCCGATCTTTCTATCTGCAGTATCAGCGATTCGTTCAAATCGGCGGCGGCCACGCCTGCCGGGTCGAATTTTTTCAATGCGGTCAGGGCTTGTTTCAGCATTGCTTCATCCAACATCCACTCCAAGGGCGTATGGTCGAGGATGTCTTCGATGCTGTCGGTCAGATAACCTTGCTCGTCAAGGAAATCGATGAGGATGTGGACACAGGCGGATTCTTGGTCGGAAAGCGGGTGTTCGCATACTTGCGCGTGCAGGTATTGCTTGAAATCCTGCTCGCCGGCGATGTTGGACAGCATATCTTCGCCTTCGTCTCCGCCGATTTGACGGGCAGGCGCAGTGTAATGGCTGAACTCGGCATCGGAAAATTCATCCGTGTCTTTGCGTTCGAGCAGGGGGTTGTCCGACAGCCAGTTTTCGACCTCGCGTTCAAGTTCGATACCCGACATCTGCAATACGCGCAAAGATTGTTGCAGCCGCTGGTTGAGCTGCTGGGTCTGTTTGAGCTTTATTCCGAGTAAGGTCATGATAATGTGGGGGAAATTGTTATTTTCAGCCTGTCGGCGCAAAAAATGCCGCAAAGCGTCATTGCATTATAAATGGTTTTAATGGGCGGGTTCGGATTCCGTTCGATAACAAAAAACAAACGAAAATCAAGAACCGATTGCTTATAATAATATTAAATCGATTTCATAGTTTTAATAGCGAAAATCTTGGCGTATAGTCGCATCCATAGTTTTTACAAAAGGGAAATAAAATGTCGATTCAAGAAATTTATTGCAATCAAGAAACCGGTTACGAATACGCTTTCCGCCAAATCGTACTGTAAGCCGTTTACCCCCATTTGACCAACCTGAGAAAAGGAACAAGAGCGATGACTACCTCCAAATGCCCTGTAACCCATCTGACCATGAACAACGGCGCGCCTGTTGCCGACAATCAAAACAGCCTGACCGCCGGTCCTCGCGGCCCTCTGCTGGCGCAGGATTTGTGGCTGAATGAAAAACTCGCCGACTTCGTGCGCGAAGTCATCCCCGAACGCCGTATGCACGCCAAAGGTTCGGGCGCGTTCGGTACGTTTACCGTAACGCACGACATCACCAAATACACCCGCGCCAAAATCTTCAGCGAAGTCGGCAAAAAAACCGAGATGTTCGCCCGTTTCACCACCGTGGCAGGCGAACGCGGCGCAGCCGATGCAGAACGCGACATCCGCGGTTTTGCGTTGAAGTTCTATACCGAAGAAGGCAACTGGGATGTGGTCGGCAACAACACGCCCGTGTTCTTCCTGCGCGACCCGCGTAAGTTCCCCGACCTGAACAAAGCCGTCAAACGCGACCCGCGCACCAATATGCGCTCTGCCACAAACAACTGGGACTTCTGGACGCTGCTGCCCGAAGCACTGCACCAAGTTACCATCGTGATGAGCGACCGCGGCATCCCCGCCGGCTACCGCCATATGCACGGCTTCGGTTCGCATACCTACAGCTTCTGGAACGAAGCAGGCGAGCGTTTTTGGGTGAAATTCCATTTCCGCACCCAACAAGGCATTAAAAACCTGACCAACGAAGAAGCCGCCAAAATCATCGCCGACGACCGTGAAAGCCATCAGCGCGACCTGTACGAAGCCATCGAGCGCGGCGAGTTTCCGAAATGGACGATGTACATCCAAGTCATGCCTGAAGCCGATGCGGAAAAAGTGCCGTATCATCCGTTTGACTTGACCAAAGTTTGGCCGAAAAAAGACTATCCGCTGATTGAAGTGGGCGAATTCGAGTTGAACCGCAATCCCGAAAACTTCTTCGCCGATGTGGAACAATCCGCCTTCGCACCGAGCAACCTCGTTCCCGGTGTCGGCGCCAGCCCAGATAAAATGTTGCAGGCGCGTTTGTTCAATTACGCCGACGCGCAACGCTACCGCTTGGGCGTGAACTTCCGCCAAATCCCTGTCAACCGTCCGCGTTGCCCTGTTCACAGCAACCAGCGCGACGGACAAGGACGCGCCGACGGCAACTACGGCAGCCTGCCGCACTACGAACCCAACAGCTTCGGCCAATGGCAGCAGCAGCCCGACTTCGCCGAACCGCCTTTGAAAATCAACGGCGACGCGGCGCACTGGGACTACCGCCAAGACGATGACGACTATTTCAGCCAACCGCGCGCCCTGTTCAACCTGATGAACGACGCGCAGAAACAGGCATTGTTCGGCAACACCGCCGCCGCAATGGGCGACGCGCCCGACTTCATCAAATACCGCCATATCCGCAACTGCTACCGTTGCGATCCGGCATACGGCGAAGGCGTGGCAAAAGCCCTCGGACTGACTGTCGAAGACGCACAAGCCGCCCGCGCGACCGACCCCGCACTGGGTCAGGCCGGTTTGCTGTAAGGGGGCATTATGTGGATGGAAATTGAAGAAATCCTGTCCCGCGCCGTCCGCTACCGGAAATAACCGGGCATAAAAATGCCGTCTGAAACGTCATTTGACCGCTTCAGACGGCATTTCCACACCCCACCCCGCATTTTTATATGGTCGCGCATCGCAGTGGGACGTAGGGTGTTCGTAGGGTGGGCTTCAGCCCACCAATCACACCAATCACACCAATCACACCAATCCGCCACCTCGACAAATCCGCCACCTCGACAAATCCGACAAATCCGACAATCTTACCGGTGCCGGCAAACCTATGCCGTCTGAAGTTGGCGGAGGCGGTGGGCTGAAGCCCACCCTACAGCCCGCCATTCCCGCCCCACAGCCAACTTTTCCGCGTCATTCCCGCGAAAGCGGGAATCTAGAACGTAAAATCTAAAGAAACCGTTTTTTCCGATAAGTTTCCGTACCGACAACTCTAGATTCCCGCCTGCGCGGGAATGACGAAATTTTTGTTTTTGATTTTTTGTTTTTGGGGAATGACGGGATTTGAGATTGCGGGCATTTATCGGGTAAAACGGAAATTAAGCGTTGCGAAAATTTATCCGAAATCACAGTAACTTTTCCGCGTCATTCCCGCGAAAGCGGGAATCCAGGTTCGTTGAGTTTCAGCCATTTCTAATAAATTCTTGCAACTTTGAGTTTCTGGATTCCCGCCTGCGCGGGAATGACGAAATTTCAGTTTTTGATTTTTTGTTTTTGCGGGAATGACGGGATTTGAGATTGCGGGCATTTATCGGGAAAACAGCAACCTCTCCTCCGTCATTCCCACGAAAGTGGGAATCCAGGTTCGTTGAGTTTCAGTCATTTCTGATAAATTCTTGCAGCTTTGAGTTTCTAGATTCCCACTTTCGTGGGAATGACGGGATACGGGTTTTCGTGCGGACAGATCCGTCATTCCCGCGCAGGCGGGAATCCGGACCCGTCCGCACGGAAACTTATATTTCGTCATTCCGCCAATCCCACCCCACCCCCAAAAAAACCAAAAAAAACCCAATCTGACAAAATCTGACAAAAAACGTCAGCCCGAAACTGACAAAAATTGTCACAACTGACAAAAAAACGTCAGCCCACCGCATTATTCCGCCGCAAGCCGCGCCGCGTTGATATAAAAAAATACCCATACCAAACGGACAAATAAAAAATATTCTGTAAAATGCCGAGCCGAACCCGTTTTTGGCACGCCGCTTGCTGGTAAGAAGGCGAACCGAAGCAAAAAAGACCACGGTCAAATACATTACGGGTTTACGTTTGCGGCGGATGCCGCAAATTTCCAATCAAACTTAAACATTTTCAAACAGGAATCATCCAAATGAAAGCAATCCAAAAAGGTTTCACTCTGATCGAGCTGATGATCGTCATCGCCATCGTCGGTATCTTGGCAGCCGTCGCCCTGCCCGCATACCAAGACTACACCGCGCGCGCCCAAATGTCCGAAGCCCTGACTTTGGCCGAAGGTCAAAAAACCGCAGTGGTCGAGTATTATTCCGACAAAGGCACATTCCCGAAAAACAATGCTTCCGCAGGTATTGCCAGTGCTTCTGAGATTACAGGTAAGTATGTGGCTAAGGTAGAAGTTTCGGGTGCTACCATTACTTCTACAATGAAAACTCAGGGTGTAAACAAAGACATCAGCGGCGCAACCTTGGTACTGGAAGGCAAACAAAACTCAGGCTCGTTCGAGTGGACTTGTAAAGCAGGTTCTGTAAAAGCAAAATTCTTGCCATCTATCTGCCGCCAATAAGGACAATGGTCGGGTTTGACCCCGCCGTGAAAACAAATGCCGCCCGAACCGCTCGGGCGGCATTTTCTATTCCCCTTTGCCGCTGTAGGGTGGGCTTTAGCCCACCATTCCACCATTCCACCAACTCCACCAATCCCACCCTGCCGTCGCTCCCACCAATTCCGCCATTTCCCGCCGAAAACCGAAACCCACCGAATCCCGCCGGTTCGCCAAAACCCTTGATGCGGTGGAAACGGTTGGATTCGGTTGGATTCGGTTGGATTGGTGGAGTTGGTGGGCTGAAGCCCACCCTACGAAACACCCTACAGCCTACACATCAGCCCTACGCCCTCCCTACCCATTTCCCTGCAAATCCCCTAAAAATCCTCCCGCACGCCCTGAAAACAAGGAATAATACAGGTTTCCGCCCATCGGGCTAAAAAGGGGATAAATATGTCAAATTACCGGAGGGACTTCACGCGCGGGGCGCACTATTTTTTCACATTGGCTTTGCAAGACAGGACGAAGGATTACCTGATACGGCATATCGACAGGCTGCGCCTCGCCTATCGTGAAACGAAAACACGTTATCCGTTTGAAACGGCGGCAATTTGTATTTTGCCGGATCACCTGCATTTCATTATGCGGCTGCCGGAAGGCGACCACGATTACCCGATACGGATTGCATATTTGAAAACCCGGTTTTCCCAACTCATCCCCAAAGAGTGCCGCGCCCCCAACGGGAGTAAAACAAAAAAACGCGAAGCCGGCATTTGGCAGCGCAGGTTTTGGGAACACCTGATCCGGGACGAACAAGATTTAAACAACCACCGGGATTATATTTATTTCAACCCCGTGAAACACGGGTATGCGGCGAGTGTGAAGGAATGGCGTTATTCTTCCTTCTTCAAAGACGTTGAAAAAGGCATTTACCCTTTGGATTGGGGAGGGTAAAGCTCCCGCCGCCGCCAAAATCCGCAGGACGGACGCGGGGCAGATGAGTCGGGCGGGACGTAGGGTGAGGCGTAGGTGCGTAGGGTGGATGTGTAGGGTGGGCTTCAGCCCACCAATCCAACCACCTCCGCCAATCCAACCATTCCCACCAACCCAAACCAACCATTCCGCCAATCCCCGCCAAAAACCGAAACCGCCGAATCCCGACGGTTTGCCAAAAACCCTTGATGCGGTGGAATTGGCGGGATTGGATGAGTTGGTTTGGCAGAATTGGTGGGCTGAAGCCCACCCTACAACCCGCCCTAAGTCCCACCTACGTTCCATCCGACGCATCCGCCCTACGGTTCCGGATTCCCCTGCGAACCGCCCCGCGCACGAAAACTGCTTTACGCGGCGTTTTTCGCGTTTTGCTGTTTTGCTATAATCCGCCCTTTTTAAGGACGGGTGCGGTATGGGTTTTTATGCTTTGCTCTTGATTGCGCTGGGGATGTCGATGGATGCGTTTGCCGTCGCGCTGGCAAAGGGTGCGGCGGTCAGGATGCCCCCGCGCAAAATTGCAGCAACGGCTTTGGTGTTCGGCTCGGTTGAGGCACTCACGCCGCTGGCAGGCTGGGTAGGCGGTTTTTATGCCAAACCGTTTATCAGCGAATGGGACCATTGGGCGGCTTTCGTCCTGCTGGGCGGGCTGGGTCTGAAAATGATGCGCGAAGGGCTGTCCGGCAAGGCGGAAGATGTGCGCGAAAGCAAACGGGAAAGCCTATGGATGACGGTTTTGACTGCTTTTGGAACCAGTATTGATTCCATGATAGTCGGGGTGGGCTTGGCGTTTATGGAGGTAAACATCGCCTTTGCCGCCGCAATCATCGGTATGGCGACGACGGTGATGGTGGCGGTCGGGCTGGCGGCGGGCGGGGCGTTGGGCGGGCTGTTTGGGAAACGTGCGGAGTTTGCCGGCGGGCTGGTGCTGATCGCCATCGGCACTTGGACACTCTTGTCGCACTTGGGGCTGATCGGGTAAGGACTGCCAAAAAATGCTGTCTGAAGCGTTGTTTGACCGTTTCAGACGGCATTTTTTATTTTTTGGGCGTAGGGCGAATCCGTAAGGTGGGATGTAAGGTGGGATGTAGGGTGGGCTTCAGCCCACCCTACGCCCACTGTTTTTGATTTTTTGTTTTTGCGAGAATGGCGGGATTTTGGTTTGCTGTTTTTGTGAAAATGACGAAACCGCGCAAATGCTGATGCCGTCTGAAACACTGTTTGATTGTTTCAGACGGCATTTTTTGTTCACATCGATCAAGCCGCGTTGTCGAAGCCGCTGTGGCGCAAGAGTGCGTCTATGCTCGGTTCGCGTCCGCGGAAGGCTTTGAAGGATTCTGCCGCGCTGCGCGATCCGCCGACGGCGAGGATTTCCTGCCAAAAGCGTTTGCCTGTGGCGGCGACATCGTCGCTTTCTTCAAAGGCGGCGTATGCGTCCGCGCTCAATACTTCCGCCCACGCGTAGCTGTAATAGCCTGCGGAATAGCCGCCTGCGAAGATGTGGCCGAAGCTGTTGGCGAAGCGGTTGTATTCGGGCGGTCGGACGACGGCGACTTCTTTGCGCACGCTGTCTAAAACCTGTTGCCAGTTTTTCAGACGGCCTTCGTCGTCTTCGCTGTAAATCATCATATCAAAGAGGGCGAACTCCATTTGGCGGACGAGGAACATTCCGCGTTGGAAGTTTTTGGCGGCGAGCATTTTGTCGAAGAGTTCTTTCGGCAGGGGAACGCCGGTTTCTTCGTGGGCGGACATTTGCGCCAAGACATTGTATTCCCAAACGAAATTTTCCATAAACTGACTGGGCAGTTCGACTGCGTCCCATTCTACGCCGTTGATGCCGGATACGCCCAGTTCGTCGACTTGGGTAAGCAGGTGGTGCAGGCCGTGTCCGGTTTCGTGGAAGAGGGTGAGGATTTCGTCATGGCTCAAGCGGGCTTCTTTGCCGCCGACGGGCGGGGTGAAGTTGCAGACGAGGTAGGCGGTGGGCAGTTGCAGCGTGCCGTCTGAAAAACGGCGGCGGCCTTTGTAGTCGTTCATCCACGCGCCGCCGCGTTTGCCTTCGCGTGCGTACAAATCCATATAAACGCCGCCTATGGTTTCGCCGTTTTGTTGCAATTCAAAATAGCGCACGTCTTTGTGCCAGACGGGGACGGTTTTTTCGGTAAATCCGATGCCGTAGAGTTTTTTGATTTGGGCGAACAGTCCGTTTAATACTTTGCCGACGGGGAAGTATTTTTTGACTTCGGTTTCGCTGAATGCGTATTTGGCTTCGCGCAGTTTTTCGCCGGCGTAGCCCAAGTCCCACGGTTGCAAATCGGCGAGGCCGAGGCTTTCGCGGGCGAAGGCTTTGACTTCGGCGAGGTCTTTTTCGGCGTAGGGTTTGGCGCGGCGGGCGAGGTCGTGCAGGAAGTTTAAAACTTGTTCGGGGGTGTCCGCCATTTTGGTTGCCAGCGACAATTCGGCGTAGTTTTTGAAGCCGAGCAGTTTGGCGGTTTGCAGGGCGTTTTCGAGCGTGCGGTCGATGTTGGCGGTGTTGTCGAATTTGCCGTCGTCTGAAAGCTCGCTGGCGCGGGTAACGTAGGCGCGGTAGATTTGTTCGCGCAGTTTGCGGTTGTCGGCGTATTGGATGACGGCGAGGTAGTGCGGAATCTGCAAACCGATTTTGTAGCCTGTTTTGCCTTCGCTTTGCGCGGCAGCGGCAAACATGGCGAGCGCGTCTTCGGGAATGCCGGCAAGCGGTGCGGCATCGTCAAAGTAAATGCCGAACGCGTCGGTCGCGTCTAGGACGTTTTGGGAGAATTTGGCGGAAAGTTGCGCGCCTTCGGTTTGCAGTTTTGCCAATTCTGCCTGCTGTTCGGGCGGCAGTTCCGCGCCGCTGAGGACGAAATCGCGCAGATCGTGGTTGAGTTTGGTTTTTTGCGCGTGGGAGAGGGTGTCGAACTCGGGGGAGTTTTTGATGGTTTTGAAGCGGTTGTACAGCTCGATGTCTTGTCCGATTTCGGTGAAGAAGACGGTAATTTCGGGCATTAATTCATTGTAGGCGGCGCGCAGTTCGGGCGTGTCGGTGACGGAGTTGAGGTGCGACACCACGCCCCAAATCCTGCCGACGCGTTCGGTGATGCCGGTCAGGGGTTCGACAGTGTTTGCCCAGCCGGTGTGCGTTTGGGCTTTGATGGCGGCGATTTGTTCGCGCGCTTCGGCAATGGCGGTTTGCAGGGCGGGTTTGATGTCTTCGGTTTTGATTTGATCAAAACGGGGTTCTTCGCCCAAATGGAGCAGTGCGTTGTCAGTCATAAGATGGGTTTCCTTTGCGTGTTGTGCTTCAGACAGCATATCGGCAATATGCCGTCTGAAGCCGGAAATGGGGTCGGTCGGGGAAAGTTAAAGTGTTTCGGAGCCGGCGGGGTAATTTAACAGGCGGTATTGTACGCGCAAAAATTCGTCCATAACCGCCTGTTGGATTTCCAGCCGCTTTGAAACGGGGGAGGCGAAGCGGACGATGATGCGGTATGCCTTGTCATCGTACGGCACGCGGGTAACGCGCGGTTTGGCGGCGGGCGTGATAAACAGTTTTTCCGCCTGCACGTTTTCCAAATGCCGTTGGATGGCGGGGATGTAGGGCGCGCACAAGGGCTCGAGTACGGCTTTCAGACGGCATACGGCTTCATCCGAATCCAAATGGATGGGAACCGGGATTTCGACCGTATGGATGACGTAGTCGCCCAAAATATTGTCGCGGCGCACGGGGTGGCTCAACAACAGGCTGTTGGGGAAAGAAACGGTGGTTCCCGCAAGCTGTCCGACCAAGGGGTTCGGACCGACCTGCATCATCAGCGTGTTCAACAGGTTGATGTCGACCACGCGCCCGCGCAGGCCGTTGATTTCGATATAGTCGCCGACCGAGTATTGCTGGGTGGCAGACCTTAAAATGCTGCCCGACAGACACATAATCAGTTCCTTCGTCGCCACGACGACCGCCGCCGCCACCGCAAACATCGACAAAGCCAGCGTTTGGATTTGCGCCGACCAGATAAATGCCAGCGAAAACAGCACCAAAAGCAGCGTTATATTGCGGCTGGCAACCAAAAACCGCCGCTTGCTTTCGATGCCGAAATCCGGATGCCGTTTGAAGTGGATATTCAACAGAAGGGCGCGCGCCAGCAGCAAAGCCGCGACCACCGCCACGGATTCGACCGCCTCCGCACGTATCGGGACGGCACCGAGCCAAGTGTCCAACATATTCCATATTTCCATTTCCGCGCCCCTGTCCGAAAAGTATAGGGTGTAGATTTTAGTGGCAAAAAAACGCTTTTGCCACTTTACGGGACAATCCCCGACCTGATGCCGGAGGCAAACGTACCGTTTCATCTTTTCCCGGCGGCACACTGATGCGGATAACGCTGAATTAGGCGGCAAAATCGGCTATAATACACAATTATATATGTCGTCCCGCCCGCTTTTTCTACAAGGTGCGGACTTGTTTTGGCGGCATCGCAAAATCTTTTCAAAATCCGGCAAAAAATATGACTGAACAAAAACACGAAGAATACGGCGCCGACAGCATTCAGGTGCTCGAAGGCTTGGAAGCGGTACGCAAACGCCCCGGTATGTACATCGGCGACACGCAGGACGGCAGCGGCCTGCACCACATGGTGTTCGAAGTATTGGACAACGCCATTGACGAAGCACTCGCCGGACATTGCGACAAAATCACCGTTACCATCCACGCCGACCATTCCGTCAGCGTCGCCGACAACGGGCGCGGTATGCCCACCGGCATCCACCCGAAAGAAGGACGCTCCGCCGCCGAAGTCATCATGACCGTATTGCACGCGGGCGGTAAATTCGACAACAACAGCTACAAAATCTCCGGCGGCCTGCACGGCGTGGGCGTGTCGGTCGTCAACGCGCTGTCCGACTGGGTAACGCTGACCATCTACCGCGACGGCAAAGAACACTTCGTCCGCTTCGTGCGCGGCGAAACCGAAGAGCCGCTGAAAGTGGTCGGCGATTCCGATAAAAAAGGCACGACCGTGCGCTTCCTCGCCAGTACGGAAACCTTCGGCAACGTCGAATACAGCTTCGACATCCTTGCCAAACGCATCCGCGAACTTTCGTTCCTGAACAACGGCGTGGACATCGAATTGACCGACGAGCGCGACGGCAAACACGAAAGCTTCGCCCTTTCCGGCGGCGTGGCTGGATTCGTGCAATACATGAACCGCAAAAAAACGCCCTTGCACGAAAAAATCTTCTACGCGTTCGGCGAGAAAGACGGCATGAGCGTCGAATGCGCAATGCAATGGAACGACAGCTATCAGGAAAGCGTGCAGTGCTTCACCAACAACATCCCTCAGCGCGACGGCGGTACGCACCTGACCGCGTTGCGCCAAGTGATGACGCGCACCATCAACAGCTACATCGAAGCCAACGAAGTCGCCAAAAAAGCCAAAGTGGAAACCGCCGGCGACGATATGCGCGAAGGTTTGACCTGCGTGTTGTCCGTCAAACTGCCCGACCCCAAATTTTCGTCCCAAACCAAAGACAAACTGGTTTCCGGCGAAATCGGTCCCGTCGTCAACGAAGTCATCAGCCAAGCCCTGACCGACTTCCTCGAAGAAAACCCTGCCGAAGCCAAAATCATCACCGGCAAAATCGTCGATGCCGCCCGCGCGCGCGAAGCCGCCCGCAAAGCCCGCGAAATCACCCGCCGCAAAGGCGTGATGGACGGCTTGGGGCTACCCGGTAAACTCGCCGACTGCCAAGAAAAAGACCCCGCATTGTCAGAACTTTATCTGGTCGAGGGCGATTCTGCAGGCGGTTCCGCCATGCAGGGGCGCGACCGCAAATTCCAAGCGATTTTGCCGCTTAAGGGCAAGATTTTGAACGTCGAAAAAGCGCGCTTTGAAAAAATGCTCGCCAGTCAGGAAGTAGCCGCTTTGATTACCGCGTTGGGCGCGGGCATCGGCAAAGAAGAATTCAATGCCGAGAAGCTGCGTTACCACCGCATCATTATCATGACCGATGCCGATGTGGACGGCGCGCATATCCGCACCTTGCTTTTGACCTTCTTCTACCGCCAAATGCCCGAACTGGTCGAGCGCGGCTACATCTATATCGCCCAGCCGCCTTTGTATAAAGCGAAATACGGCAAACAGGAACGTTACCTCAAGGACGAGTTGGAAAAAGACCAATGGCTGCTCGGTCTTGCCTTGGAAAAAGCCAAAATCATTTCAGACGGCCGCACCATCGAAGGCGCAGAACTTGCCGACACCGCCAAACAATTCCTGTTGGCAAAAACCGTCATCGAACAGGAAAGCCGCTTCGTAGACGAACTCGTCCTGCGCGCCATGCTACACGCGTCGCCCATTGATTTGACGTCGTCTGAAAACGCCGATAAAGCCGTTGCCGAACTTTCCGGTCTGCTTGACGAAAAAGAAGTCGCCCTCGAACGCATCGAAGGTCATGAAGGACACCGGTTCATCAAAATCACGCGCAAGCTGCACGGCAACGTCATGGTCAGCTACATCGAACCCAAGTTCCTCAACAGCAAAGCCTACCAAACCCTCACCCAAACCGCCGCCGCGCTCAAAGGCATGGTCGGCGAGGGTGCCAAGCTTTACAAAGGCGAAAACGGGTACGACGCGGACAGCTTTGAAACCGCTTTGGACATCTTGATGAGCGTTGCCCAAAAAGGTATGTCCATCCAACGATACAAAGGCTTGGGCGAGATGAACCCCGAGCAGCTGTGGGAAACCACGATGGATCCCGCCGTGCGCCGCCTGTTGAAAGTGCGCATCGAAGATGCCATTGCCGCCGACGAAGTGTTCGTTACGCTGATGGGCGACGAGGTCGAGCCGCGCCGTGCCTTTATCGAAAACAACGCGCTGATTGCCCAAAATATCGACGCATAAGTGCCGTTTTAAAAAAGGAGACGGGCATCGTGCCGCGTCTCCTTTTGGTTTGTCAAACGGAAGCCATGCCGTCTGAAACCGCCTTTCGGAGCAAAACCATGATCAGCATTTTTGATATAGTGGATTAACAAAAATCAGGACAAGGCGACGAAGCCGCAGACAGTACAAATAGTACGGAACCGATTCACTTGGTGCTTCAGCACCTTAGAGAATCGTTCTCTTTGAGCTAAGGCGAGGCAACGCTGTACTGGTTTAAATTTAATCCACTATATTTTCAAAATCGGTATCGGGCCTTCCAGTTCGCATACGGTCGGCCCGATGAAGGCAGCCGCCGCCTTTGCGACAGGTTTGGATGCACAGGCTGTTCGCATCGTCATCGACATTTACGGCTCGCTCGCACTGACCGGATACGGACACGGTACATTTGACGCGCTGATGCTCGGTTTGGAAGGCAGCCTGCCGCACGACATCCCGCTTGCCGGCATTCCCGAACGCCTCGAACGCATCCGCACGCAGCACATCCTCCGGCTCAACGGGCAAGAAATCCGCTTCATCCCCGACCGCGACCTGAACATACTCGGCAATCAAGTGCTGCCCAAACACCCCAACGGTCTGCGTTTTACCGCCTATGCTTCAGACGGCACGGTATTGAAGGAACAGGTTTATTATTCGGTCGGCGGCGGCTTTGTCGTTACCGAAGAAGATTTTGACCGGCAGGCGGAAACGGAAAAAGCCGTTCCCTATCCCTATACCAGTTGCGCCGAACTGCTTGCCCGATGCCGTCTGAACCGGCTCGACATCTCCGAAGTCGTGTTGGCAAACGAAGCCGCGCTTGCCGGATGCGGCGAAGCCGAAATCCGCCGCCGCGCCGCTGCCGTTGCCGAGGTTATGGAAGGCTGCATCAAACGCGGCTTGGGTGCGGACGGCGAACTGCCCGGCGGATTGAACGTCCGCCGCCGCGCCCCGCAGCTTGCCGCCAAGCTCAAAGTCCTGCGCGAAACCGAAATCGTCAACACCCAGCTCTGGCCGATGGTGTACGCCATGGCGGTCAACGAAGAAAACGCCGTCGGCGGACGCGTCGTTACCGCACCGACCAACGGCGCGGCAGGCATCATTCCCGCCGTATTGCACTATTTCCGCAAGTTCAATCCGCACGCCACACAGGAACGCGTCGAAAACTTCCTGCTCACCGCAGGCGCAATCGGCATCCTCTACAAGACCAACGCCTCCATTTCCGGTGCGGATGTCGGCTGTCAGGGCGAAGTCGGCGTAGCGTGTTCGATGGCGGCGGGCGCATATGCCGAAGTCATCGGCGGCACGCCCAAACAAGTGGAAAACGCCGCCGAAATGGCGATGGAACACCATTTGGGGCTGACTTGCGACCCCGTCGGCGGACTGGTGCAAATCCCCTGCATCGAGCGCAACGGCATCGCCGCCGAAAAAGCCCTCAAACTCGGCACCCTCGCGCTTTTGGAAGACGGCACGGACAAAAAAGTCTCGCTCGACGAAGTCATCCGAACCATGTTACAGACAGGGCGCGACATGAAGTCCACCTACAAAGAAACCTCGCTTGCCGGACTCGCCGCCACGCTCCGGAAAAAAGCCGTCCCCGTATCCGTGCGCGTGGTCGAGTGCTGAGGATGGACAGAAACGAAAATGCCGTCTGAAAACAGTTTTTTAGACGGCATTTCATTTATTTCTTGCGGCTTTACCGTTTCAGTGCCAGCGTCAACACGCCCGCCGTAACCAGCCCCAAGCCTATCCATTCCTGCGTGTTCGGGCGTTCGTCTAAGAAAACCACCGCCATCAGGAATGCAAACCGGCGTTGTTTGCAGTATCCGGCAAGAATTTTTATAGTGGATTAACAAAAATCAGGACAAGGCGACGAAGCCGCAGACAGTACGGATAGTACGGAATCGATTCACTTGGTGCTTCAGCACCTTAGAGAATCGTTCTCTTTGAGCTAAGGCGAGGCAACGCTGTACTGGTTTTTGTTAATCCACTATAAAAGGTCTTTTCTAAAATATGCAGAGACCTTTGCAATAACATAGGTTACTAAAATTTTATGCTCAATCTCATTTTCAAAATGCAAAACTTTTCTGATTTTTCCTACTTTTTGCTCAATATTAGGAAGGTTTTAGGCAATTGAAAATTTTTTGGCGCATTTTTATGCGTCAAATTTCGTTAACAGACTATTTTTGCAAAGGTCTCATGCAGATATTCGAATATCGAATTTGCCTTATGATTACGGTTTTCTGTCTTATCTGCCTTAAAACGCCGATATTCCGTTTGAACCAAATTATATTTGCCGAAACGCTCAAAAATCTCCCTTACCTGCCCGACAGACATCAAGCCTTCGTTGTTGTAGCTGAGAAAAATATATTGAAAGTCCGCATCCCTAATCAAAGCCCCAAATACCGGAACCACATCCGATTTTGAGCAAGTCCGCGCTAAAACACATCGTACAGCGCAAAACCGGATGGGAATGGCAAAATCCGGAAACAAACATTTTTCAAAGCATACAAACAAAAAAATACCAACCGGAGGTTGGTATTCCTTAACTTTTGGCGCGGCGGACGGGGCTCGAACCCGCGACCCCCGGCGTGACAGGCCGGTACTCTAACCAACTGAGCTACCACCGCGCATCCATTGTTTGCAACAATGAAAGAAAACTTGGTGGGTGATGACGGAGTCGAACCGCCGACATTCTGCTTGTAAGGCAGACGCTCTACCAACTGAGCTAATCACCCGTGTATAAAAAATACCGACAGAGTCAGTATTTTGAAACTTGGCGCGGCGGACGGGGCTCGAACCCGCGACCCCCGGCGTGACAGGCCGGTACTCTAACCAACTGAGCTACCACCGCGCATCCATTGTTTGCAACAATGAAAGGAAACCTGGTGGGTGATGACGGAGTCGAACCGCCGACATTCTGCTTGTAAGGCAGACGCTCTACCAACTGAGCTAATCACCCTTGCGATTTGCGAAAGCGTTATTAAACCAAATAACCGGAAATGGCGCAAGCCTTATTTCGGCATTTCATTTATATTCCCTGCAAACTCCAGTTTTCAAAAGAGATAATTTCTTCTTTTTTGCCTGCGACCACCAACACGTCACCGCCTTCCAATGTAAACGAGGCATCCGGGTTTTCAATCCGGCCGGTGCGGCGGCGGACGAACAAGAGTTTGATGCCGTAAGCCGCCATCGGAAGCGTGCCGACTGTTTTGCCGACGGCGTATGCTTCTGCAGCCAAAGGAAAGGCGTGGCGGACGGTTTCGCCGGTTTCGCCGAATCCTGCCTCATCATCACTACCGACAAACAGTCCCTCCAACGCGGCATAACGGCTGTGGCGGATATTTGCCATCGTCTGATAGACGTGCCGATACGACGCGCCGTTGCCTAACATCGCATAGCCTGCCAGCACGAGTCCGGTTTCTTTGGTGTCCGACACGGCTTCTTCCGCACCTATATCGGTAAACGTTTTCACATAATCGTCGTTGGTGGCGCGCACATATACGGGCATATTGGGATACATGGACAGCACATTGTCTAAAACGTGTTGCGTTTCGTGCATATTGTTGAGCGTAACCACCACCATTTTCGCCCGTCCCAGACCGGCGGCTTCCAATACTTCCCTGCGTTTCGCATCGCCGAACGACACCGGTTCGCCCGCACTTCTGGCAACCTGCACCCGCGCAATGTCCAAGTCGAGCGCGAAATACGGAATATCCTCTTGGGCAAGGACGCGTCCGACCGTCTGCCCGCCCCTGCCGAAGCCGACAATCAGCACATGGTCGGACTTGCTCATGGTTTCTACCAGCATACTGTGCAGATCGAGCGACTTCATGTCCCAGCTTGACTTGACCAAACGCCCGACCAGTGCATCGCTGCCGCCCAAGAGGAAGGGCGCGATAATCATCGACAGCAGAACCGCCGCCGTCGCCGCCTGTTCCCATTCTAGCGAAACCATATCAAGCTGCCCGGCAATGGCCAGCATCACGAAGCCGAACTCGCCGCCCTGCGCGAGATACAAAGCCGTTTTGAGGCTGTCGCCGACCGAATGTTTCATTTTGAAGGCAATGGCAAACACAACCAGTGCCTTCAACACCAGCAGCATTGCCAACAGCATCAATACCTGCCGCCAGCCGCCGATTAATGCCTGAATGTCCAGCTTCATGCCGACCGTGATAAAGAAAAAGCCGAGCAAGATATCGCGGAACGGGCGGATGTCGTCTTCGACTTGGAAACGGTATTCCGTTTCCGAAAGCAGCATCCCCGCCACAAACGCGCCCAACGCCATAGACAAACCTTCCAGCTCAGTCAGATAAGCCACACCCAAGGTTACCAGCAGCACATTGATCATAAAGAGTTCGGACGATTTGTGTTTTGCCACCATCCTGAACCATCGCGACATAATTTTGCTGCCGACGAAAAACAGCAGCCCCAGCGTCAGCAGCATTTTTGCAAACGCCAAACCCAAGGCCGCCCAAATATTTCCGTCCCCTCCGCCCGCCAGCGCGGGAATCAGAATCATCAGCGGCACGACGGCGATGTCCTGCATCAGCAGCACGCCCATCGCCATCTGACCGTGCGGCTGCCCCAATTCCGTCTTTTCCGACAAAATCCGGCTCACAATCGCCGTGGACGACATCGCCAACGCGCCCGACACGGCAAACGCCCAATTGAACGGCACGCCCGTAAGCATCAGTATGCCCATTACCGACAGCATCGTAACGCCGACCTGCAAACCGCCCAGCCCGAACACCAGCCGCCTCATCGCCCTCAACTTGGGCAGCGAGAACTCCAAACCGATGCTGAACATCAGGAACACAATCCCGATTTCGCCCAAATAATCCGTCGCATGGCTTTTCGGAATCAGGCTGAGCATACCGGGCCCCGCCAAAAAGCCCACCAGCAGGTAGCCCAGCATGGAGGGAATGTTGAACTTGCGGCACAGGATCACCGTAATGACCGACACCAGCAAAACAATCACAATAGGGGCAAGCGAAAATTCGTTCATAGACCGTCCGAACAGGAAAATACAGAAAAATGCCGTCTGAAACGGCATACGCCGCCGTATTATAACAAAACACCGCGCACCATCCGAAACGGGCGCGGCATACAATTCTGCTAAAATACGCCCTTTCGATTTTGAGCCGCACACCGACATGACCGCCACAGCCGCCGCCATAGACCGCCTGCTTCCCCAAACCCAATGCCGCGAATGCGGCTACGACGGCTGCCTGCCCTACGCACAGGCAGTCGCAACAGGCGAAGCGTACAACCTCTGCGCCCCGGGCGGAGAAGCCGTCATTCGGGACATTTCCGCCCTGCTCGGCAAACCCCTTGTCGCACCTGCCAAAACCCAAGCCAAAGCACTCGCCCAGATAGACGAAACCGCCTGTATCGGCTGCACCGCCTGCATCCGCGCCTGCCCTGCCGATGCCATTATGGGTGCGGGCAAACTTATGCACACCGTCATCGCCGACGAATGCACCGGCTGCGGACTCTGCGTCGCCCCCTGCCCCGTCGACTGCATCCATATGCAGCCCGTTGCCGACACCGTCCTGCCCCGCGCGCGCCGCTTCAGCCTGTCCGCCGACAGCCGTTTTGCCGCCGCCGAACACGCGCGTGCGCGCTACCTCAAACGCAACGAACGCAAACAGCGCGAAGCCGACGAACGCAAGGCCATGCTTGCCGAACGCGAAGCCGCCGTCCGCAACGCGCGTCCGCAAACACCCGACACACCGAAAAAACCGGCGTTTAACCCTGCCGACCTCATCGCCAAAGCCATGGCAAAAGCGCAAACCCAACAAGACCGCCTCGCCGCCGCCGACAACCGCAAAGACTATCAGGCGAAACAGATAGCCGAAGCCCGCGAACGCGCCGAGTTGCGCCGCGCCCAACGCGATATGAAATACGGCAGCGACAGCGAAAAAGCCGCCGCCCTCGAATATCTCAAACAATACAAAGCCAAACAGGAAGCCGCACAGAATACCGCCTCCTGACCCTTCCCTGATATGCCGTCTGAAAACCGTTTCAGACGGCATTTTATCAAGCTCTCCGTCCGCCGCACCCGTGCCGTCCGCATCTTACCGCCCACCCTTCCGGCCGCGCCGTTTTCAATAAAATATTAATTACACGCCACTACAAATTTGCTATAATCCGCCCCGAAAATCTACCCAACCCTCAACAAAGGAACGAACCATGGGCATCAAAGTCGCCATCAACGGCTACGGACGCATCGGCCGCCAGGTTTTGCGCGCCATCTACGATTATCAGATTCAAGACCAACTCCAAATCGTCGCCGTCAACGCCAGCGGCAGCCTTGAAACCAACGCCCACCTCACCAAATTCGACACCGTGCACGGACGCTTTGAAGCCGACGTATCCCACGACGGCGGCAACCTCATCGTCAACGGCGACAAAATCCCCTTCTTCTCGACCCGCAACCCTGCCGAACTGCCGTGGAAAGAACTCGGTGTCGATTTGGTCATGGAATGCACCGGCGCGTTCACCAGCAAAGAAAAAGCCAAAGTTCATCTGGAAAGCGGCGCGAAAAAAGTCCTCATTTCCGCACCGGGCGGCGACGATGTCGATGCAACCGTCGTGTACGGCGTGAACGACAGCATCCTGACCGCCGACATGACCGTCGTTTCCAACGCTTCCTGCACCACCAACTGCCTCTCGCCGGTTGCCAAAGTGTTGAGCGAAAGCGTCGGCATCGTCAAAGGCGCGATGACCACCATCCACGCGCTGACCAACGACCAAACCGTTACCGACGTGCGCCACAAAGACCTGCGCCGCGCCCGCAGCGGCGTGGAAAACATGATTCCGACCAAAACTGGCGCGGCAAAAGCCGTCGGTTTGGTACTGCCCGAATTGAAAGACAAACTCGACGGGCTTGCCATCCGCGTGCCGACCGTCAACGTATCATTGGTAGATTTGAACTTCCAAGCCGCGCGCGACACGACAATCGAAGAAATCAACGCACTGATGAAAGCCGCCTCGGAAGCAGGCGCGCTCAAAGGCGTTTTAGGCTACAACACCCTGCCCTTGGTTTCCATGGACTTCAACCACACTACCGAAGCCAGCCACTTCGACGCAACACTGACCAAAGTCGTTGACGGCAACATGATTAAAGTCTTCGCATGGTATGACAACGAATGGGGCTTCAGCTGCCAAATGCTGAACACCGCACGCCGTATGTTCGGACTTGAAGTGCGCCCGCTCAAATAAGCAATAAACCGTCAAACAAAATGCCGTCTGAAACCCGATGTTTTCAAGTTCCAGACGGCATTTTTCATTTTTCACCGTGATTTTACCCGGCTGTCGTCATTTCCAATTTTATAGTGGATTAAATTTAAATCAGGACAAGGCGACGAAGCCGCAGACAGTACAAATAGTACGGCAAGGCGAGGCAACACCGTACTGGTTTAAATTTAATCCACTATAATCCACCATATTTGAACCTGACCGAAGCATAAGCCGCCATCAAAGCCCCTGCACGCCACTTCGCGCCGCCCGATTTCCTCTTTCAACGGCACGGCGTTCAACATCCGCAGACGTTCGGCAAAATCCGCAAACGGCAGCAGCTCCGAACCGAAACGGCGCATATGTTCCGTGTCCTGCTGGCAGTCTATCAGTTCTACACCCAAATCCGCCAAAAACGGCACGGCGCAGGCAAACGCGATTTTCGACGCATCCGGTTGTAATGCGAACATCGATTCGCCGTAAAACACCCTGCCGATTTGCACGCCGTAAAAGCCGCCCGCCAACCTCGTTTTACCGTTTTCATCGGGATAATGGCACTCGAAAGAATGCGCGTACCCCATTTCGTGTAGCTTCAAATATGCCGTCTGAAACTCGGGCGCAATCCAAGTTCCGTCCTGATTCGGGCGCGCCGCTGCCGCACAATGCGCGACCACTTCCGCAAAACAGCCGTTGACTGCAACCCGATAGCTGCCGTTGCGTAGCGTTTTCGCCAGCGAGCACGGAACGTGCAGACGTTCGGGAACAATCACCGCACGCGGCCCGACCGCATACCAAAAAAACCAACCGTCCCGCAAAAACCAAGGAAACACGCCGTTCTGATACGCCTCGAGCAGCCGCCCCGCATCCAAATCGCCGCTCACGCCGACCAGCCCGTCGCACCAGGCCAAAGCATAGGCAGGATCGGGAAAGGCATAATTGTCAGGGGCAAGCAGCGGAATACGCATGGCAGTTCTCCAAAAACACAGACGGCATCCAAAATCATGAATGCCGTCTGAACAACAAACCGTCCGGATTTAACGTTTGCCCTTGGCCTGACAGTCGCTGCACACGCCGTACATATACAGCGCGTGATCGACGATGCGGTAGCCGTTTTCCTCGGCGATTTTGTCTTGCAGGGCTTCGATTTCGGGATTGTGGAACTCCGTTACCTCGCCGCACTTCACGCAGACGATATGGTCGTGGTGGTCGCCCTTGTCCAACTCATAAACCGCCTTGCCCGTTTCAAAATGGTGGCGTTGCAAAATGCCCGCCTGCTCAAATTGCGTCAGCACGCGGTAAATCGTCGCCACACCGATTTCCACACCCTCTTCCAACAAAATGCGGTACACATCTTCCGCACTCAAATGCTCTTCCGCATGCGTCTCGAACAAATCCAAAATCTTCAAACGCGGGCCGGTAACCTTCAGACCGCTGTCTTTCAGTTGTGCAATATTGTTGAATTTTTCCATAATATTCAATACCCCTGTAAAACAATAGACGTTATAATACGCAATTTCGGCCTGTTTGCCCACTATCGCACCATAGCAGTTTGCAATAGTAAAACCGCACCGGCGGCCGATGCGCGGACAGGGCGGATACCGCTTAATCGTATGATTATCGTTCGCTTTTATAAAATATTCAAGCAGTGTTACACTACCCATCCCGATTTGCACAGAAAGGCATTTCCGTGAACAAAACCCTCATCCTCGCCCTTTCCGCCCTCCTCGGCCTTGCCGCGTGCAGCGTCGAACGCGTTTCACTGTTCCCCTCGTACAAACTCAAAATCATACAGGGCAACGAACTCGAACCTCGCGCCGTCGCCTCCCTCCGCCCCGGTATGACCAAAGACCAAGTCCTGCTCCTGCTCGGCAGCCCCATACTGCGCGACGCATTCCATACCGACCGCTGGGACTATACCTTCAACACCTCCCGCAACGGCATCATCAAAGACCGAAGCAATCTGACCGTCTATTTTGAAAACGGCGTGCTCGTCCGCACCGAAGGCAACGCCCTGCAAAATGCCGCCGAAGCCCTCCGCGTAAAACAAAACGCAGACAAACAATAAGGAACACACATGACACCGCTCAAAATCGCCATCGCCGGCGCAAACGGCCGTATGGGGCGCGTCCTCGTCGAAGCCGTCAACAACCATCCCGACACCGTCCTTTCCGGTGCGCTTGAACACTCAGGCTCAGAAGCCCTCGGGCTGGACGCAGGCTACGCCGTCGGACTCAAAACCGGCATCGCCATTTCAGACGACGTTGACACCGTTCTCGCACAAAGCGACGTACTCATCGACTTCACCCGCCCCGAGCCCACCCTCAAACACCTGCAAAAATGCGTTGAAAAACAAGTCAACATCATCATCGGCACAACAGGCTTCGACGATGCGGGCAAAGCCGCCATCCGCGCTGCCGCCGAAAAAACAGGCATCGTTTTCGCCGCCAACTTCAGCGTCGGCGTCAACCTCACCTTCCACATCCTCGACACCGTCGCCCTCGTACTCAACGAAGGCTACGACATCGAAATCATTGAAGGTCACCACCGCCACAAAGTCGACGCACCTAGCGGCACCGCGTTACGCATGGGCGAAGTCATCGCCGGCGCGCTCGGCAGAGACCTCAAACAATGCGCCGTTTACGGCCGCGAAGGCCACACCGGCCCGCGCGATCCGTCCACCATCGGCTTTGCCACCGTCCGCGCGGGCGACATCGTCGGCGACCACACCGCCCTCTTCGCCACCGACGGCGAGCGCGTGGAAATCACCCACAAGGCAAGCAGCCGCATGACCTTTGCCGCCGGCGCCGTCCGCGCCGCAGTTTGGGTAAACGGTAAAACGGGTTTGTACGATATGCAGGACGTACTCGGGCTGAACAACCGTTAACCCCCATACAAAATGCCGTCTGAAAAGATATTGTTCAGACGGCATTTTGCCGACAGGCTCCGTATCGGCATATGTTTCAACACACAGGACGACACATAAAGCGTCGCCCTATGTGTTGCCCTGATTCGGAAGGGGTTACGCCCCTCCCAAATAAAGTCTGATTCTACCGCCCCGAAGGACAGATGTCCGAGTGGCGGGGTTTCAACCGAAAAGGAAATACGATAAAGTTGCTTGCGCGGCATGACAAGCTACGGCTCGTTTAATTAAAACTCTCCTGATCTAAAAATTCTAACTCTATTTCCCGGCAAACTATATCTATACTAAAACCGGTCGGAAGATCATACCTACCGCCTATCACTTCCAGCGCACCTCCATAATCCAAGATTTCATCATCCTGCTTTAATTCTCCAAGTTCCAATACATTTTTGATATTTTTATCTTGGTTCTTCGTGGCGTATCCATAGATAAATTTCAGATAGCTGAACTGCTTGAATTTAATTTTTACCCATTCTGAATAATTGGGCATAGGGATCTCTTGAGGAAAGTCTGGATAATCCACATCCTTAACGATGATATGGAACTCATCGTTTTTCAAAGTATAGTTTAATAGAGTGCCCTCATATATATACAGAAATTGATAATCTTTTTTTGGAATAGTATTAAGTTGTCATATTATTTTACCTTTTCAAAAACAATGGTTTTATAATTACTTGATCTCAAGTCGCCTCCATTGCTCAGATGAAATTTCAGTTGTTTAAACTCTTCCTTTAACAGACCATTATATTTTAACCTTAATCCCATTCGGGCCAGTTCTGCTTCATTTGGAATTCCTCTTAAATACTTATTGTTTGATGTGCCATTAATCACAATTTCTCCCCCTTCTTTTGTAATACGTGCTGCTTCAAGAAGATAATCCATTAACCGCTCAACATCCCGCCTCTTCCAAAACCGCGCGCGCGGCCAAATCCGCCGTATCTTTTTTCAACAGCAGGTGCAATACCCTGAAATCCTGTTGCAGCGCGGCAACCTTATCGGGGTGTTCGTACCAGTCCGCCAACGCCGCCGCCAGTTTTTCCGGTACGGCATCATGTTGAAGCAGCTCCGGCACAGCCTCCTTACCCAACAGGATATTCGGCAGGCCAACATGCGGCACTTTGATTTTGCGTTTCACATAAGCATAGGTCAGCGGCGAAATCTTGTAGCTGATGACCATCGGACGCTTGCACAACGCCACCTCCAAAGTCGCCGTACCGCTCGTTACCAGCACCGCATCCGCCGCCCTGCACACTGTTTCAGACTGTCTGTCGATTACCGTCAGCGGCAATCCGGCAAACTCCGGCCGCTGCAAAACTTCCGCCAAACGCCGCTTCGTCGCCTCCGTTGCGGCAGGCAGCAGGAAGCATGCGGCAGGATAGCGTTCCAACAACAATAATGCCGTCTGAAAAAACACCGGCGCCATATAGTCGATTTCGCTGACGCGGCTGCCGGGCAGCAGGGCGAATACGGGGATGCCGGCATCCACGCCCAAAGTTTGCCGCGCCGTTTCACGGTCGTCTTCCAAGGGCATAAGCTGCGCCATCGGATGACCGACAAACTCCGCACGTCCGCCCGCATCGAGATAAAGCTGCGGCTCCATCGGGAACAGGCACAACACGCGGTTGACCTGATGCACGATTTTGCCCACACGTTCCCGCCGCCACGCCCACACCGACGGGCTGACATAATGCACGGTCGGAATCCCCGACCGTTTCAGCTTTTCCGCCACACCCAAATTAAAATCGGGCGCATCGATACCGACAAAGACATCAGGTTTCAACGACAGCAAATCCCGTACCAGCCCCCTGCGTATCCGTAAAATTTCCGGCAGCCGCCTGACCACTTCGACAAAGCCGCGCACCGCCAGCCGCTCCTGATCATAAAGGCTCTCGAAACCTTCCGCCTTCATCAGTTCGCCGCCGATACCGACAAAACGCGCCTGCGGACAACGCTTGCGGATGGCGCGTATCAGGTGCGCCCCCAACAGGTCGCCCGACGCTTCGCCGACACTGACGGCAATCAAAGGGCTTTTTTTATCAACCATATTCGTCTGTCCCCACATACTTTCACGTCCCGATGCCGTCTGAAGGCTTCAGACGGCATCGGGGTTCACATTTTCGTCCCGTTTTCCAACATCACCGCAAACTGTGCCAAGTCCGGCGGCAGCTCCGCCTTCAACACCAGCGGCTCGCCCGTGAGCGGATGGTTCAAGTGCAGCTCGGACGCGTGCAAAAACATCCGCTTCAAACCCAACTTCTGCAAACGACGGTTCGCCTGATAATCGCCGTAGCGTTCGTCGCCCGCAATCGGACAGCCTTGAGATTGCAGGTGGACGCGGATTTGGTGCGTACGACCCGTTTTCAGCGTTGCCCGCACCAAAGTCAGGTGCGACAGCCCGACACCGTGCAAAATGCCGTCTGAAAAACGGCTTAACACACGGAACACCGTGTGCGCCGACTGCCCGTCCTCGCTGACGCGTACCATCTTTTCGCCTTGTGCGCCGGTATATTTGAACAGGGGCAGTTTGACATGGAAATTGTCGTCCGGCAGTTTGCCCACCCCCAGCGCAAGGTAGATTTTTTTGGGGTGGTCGTTACGGATGGCTTCGTGAAGTTTGACGAGCGCGCTGCGTTTCTTCGCCACCATCAACAAGCCGCTCGTATCCTTGTCCAAACGATGAACCAACTCCAAATACTTCGCCTCCGGACGGGCGCGGCGCAACTGTTCGATAACGCCGAAACTCACGCCGCTGCCGCCGTGGACGGCAACGCCGGACGGTTTGTCGATGACCAAAAGCGCATCGTCTTCGTAAACAACGTCAAACGCACGCGCCGGTACGGCGGCACGCCTTTCAGACGGCATTTCCTTCTCCGCCACGCGCACAGGCGGAATCCGCACCGTATCCCCCTCCGCAATACGGCTGTCGGGTTTGCAGCGTTTCTTGTTCAACCGCACCTCGCCGGCGCGGATAATGCGGTGGATATGGCTCTTGGGAACACCCTTGAGGATTTTTATCAGATAGTTATCAAGGCGTTGACCCGCCTCATGTTCGGCAACCCCTATCAAGCTGACCGAATCTTTGCTTATTTCGTGCGTTTTCATCTATAATCCGAACATCCGTTTCAGCAAAAAGCGCGCCCGCCGCGCCCCCCTGAAACGGTTTACTTTAAAACGGAATTTTATATTAAAAACGCACTCCGCAAAGCATTTTCCCTGCGCCTGTTCCCAGCCGGCAGGCGCAGAACGTAATCAAGTTTGAATTGATTTTGCCGTTTCGGCGCGGAAGTAAGACGGCAGCCGGGCCCCAAGTCCCAAACGCAAACCGCCCAAAACACAGGCATCACGATAACAAGAAGAAGCCGGCCCCCATTTTTCCGACCGCAGCGTTCGGAACGCGGCAGACAAACCGCCGCATCGATCTTTATAGCCTTCTGTATCCGACCCTTCCGCACACGGTTCTCCGGAACGTGCATCCCTGCGGATTTTCAACTCAAAAACTGATTACCGGTTTTATCCGAAAACATCGGAAAACCCAGCCTTACGGAATGCCGAACCGGACCGGCGCGCCCGAATGCCGCCCGTCCACGAGGTGATCATGAAAAGAATGTTATTCAACGCAACGCAGGCCGAAGAGCTGCGCGTTGCCATCGTCGACGGACAAAACCTGCTGGATTTGGACATCGAAACGCTGGGCAAAGAACAGCGCAAAGGCAATATCTACAAAGGCATCATTACCCGCATCGAGCCGTCGCTGGAAGCGTGTTTCGTGGATTACGGAACCGACCGCCACGGCTTCTTGCCGTTTAAAGAAGTCTCCCGCTCATACTTCCAAGACTACGAAGGCGGACGCGCGCGCATCCAAGACGTGCTCAAAGAAGGCATGGAAGTCATCGTCCAAGTCGAAAAAGACGAGCGCGGCAACAAAGGCGCGGCGCTGACCACCTTCATCAGCCTCGCCGGACGCTATCTGGTATTGATGCCGAACAACCCGCGCGGCGGCGGCGTATCCCGCCGTATCGAAGGTGAAGAGCGTCAAGAGTTGAAAGCCGCCATGGCGGAACTCGACATTCCGAACGGCATGAGCATCATCGCCCGTACCGCCGGCATCGGCCGCAGCGCGGAAGAGTTGGAATGGGATTTGAACTATCTCAAACAACTCTGGCAGGCGATTGAAGAAGCAGGAAAAGCGCATCACGACCCTTACCTGCTCTTTATGGAAAGCTCGCTGCTCATCCGCGCCATCCGCGACTATTTCCGCCCCGACATCGGCGAAATTCTGGTGGACAATCAAGAAGTTTACGACCAAGTTGCCGAGTTCATGAGCTACGTCATGCCGGGCAATATAGGCCGTCTGAAACTCTACGAAGACCACACGCCGCTGTTTTCCCGCTTCCAAATCGAACACCAAATCGAAAGCGCGTTTTCGCGCAGCGTCAGCCTGCCCTCCGGCGGCGCGATCGTCATCGACCATACCGAAGCCCTCGTCTCCATCGACGTTAACTCTGCACGTGCCACACGCGGATCTGACATTGAAGACACTGCGTTCAAAACCAATATGGAGGCCGCCGAAGAAGTCGCCCGACAAATGCGCCTGCGCGACTTGGGCGGTTTGGTCGTCATCGACTTCATCGATATGGAAAACCCCAAACACCAGCGCGATGTGGAAAACGTCCTGCGCGACGCGCTCAAAAAAGACCGCGCCCGCGTGCAGATGGGCAAACTGTCCCGTTTCGGCCTTTTGGAATTGAGCCGCCAACGTTTGAAACCGGCTTTGGGCGAAAGCAGCCACGTCGCCTGTCCGCGCTGCGCCGGCACCGGCGTGATTCGGGGCATCGAATCCACCGCCCTGCACGTTTTGCGCATCATTCAAGAAGAAGCAATGAAAGACAACACCGGAGAAGTGCGCGCACAAGTGCCCGTCGATGTCGCCACCTTCCTGCTGAACGAAAAACGCGCCGAGCTGTTTGCGATGGAAGAGCGTTTGGATGTCAACGTCGTCCTGATTCCGAACATCCACCTCGAAAATCCGCACTACGAAATCAACCGCATCCGCACCGACGACGTAGAAGAAGACGGCGAACCGAGCTACAAACGCGTCGCCGAGCCTGAAGAAGACGAATCCGCCAAACCGTTCGGCGGCGAAAAAGCCAAAGCCGCCCGTCCCGAACCCGCCGTCAAAGGCGTGCGCCACACCAGCCCCGCCCCGACTGCCGCCCCCGAGAAAAAAACCTCTTGGTGGGACAGCTTCAAAGCTTGGCTCAAACGCATTTTCGGCGGCAGCGAAACCCAAGCCGCGCCCGCTGCCGAAACCTCCGAAAAACGCAGCACGGCAAACCGCAGCGGCAGCCGCGCCAACAACCGCCGCCAAAACCCGCGCCGCAGCAAACGCGAAGGCAGCAAAGTAGAAGTCCGCGAAGTGGCAGGCAAAACTGCCGGACAGGAAGCGCGTGCCGACAAAGCCGAAACGCGCAACAACGGCAACCGCCGCCGCAACGAACGCGGCGACCGTGCCGCCGGACGCGCCGACGAAGCGGAAATCCAAGACCGCAACATACAGCCTGCCGCAACCGTTGCAGATGCCGCACCGTCCGAAACCGAAGTGCAAACCGGAAAACGCCGCCGCAACGGCAGCCGCAGCGAACGCGGCCAAACCGCGCCGGAAACCGCCACCGTTGCCGAAACAACCGTTCAGACAGCGGAAAACACGCCGTCCGAACCGCATACCGCAGAAGACAAAGGCAGCAAGCCCAAATCCGAACGCAACCGCCGCGAACGCGACAGCCGAGATGCCAAAGAACGCCGCGAGCGCAACAATCAGCGCGACCGCCGTCAAAACGGCAAAAAACGCAATATTCCGTCTGCCGCCAAAATCGAGCAGTACCTGAATATTCACGACACCGCCGACAAAGTCCGTTCCGCCGCCGCGCACGTTTTCGGCGAAACCGACGCAAACGCGCCGATTACCGTCAGCATTGCCGATCCGGTTGCAGAAAGGGATCTTCCGACAGCATCTCCCGCCGTTTCAAACGGCGACGCACCGGTTTATGATGCGGCGGAAAAAATCCGCCGTGCCACCGCCGCCATCCTGCCCGAAGGCGCGACACCGAAAGCCGAAGCACAGGAAATGCCGTCTGAAAACGCAACCTTTACGGCTGCGGCGGAACAGGCACGGGAAACCGCACAAACCGGCGGACTCGTCCTGATCGAAACCGACCCTGCCGCATTGAAGGCATGGGCGGCACAACCCGAAGTCCAAGCCGGACGCGGTTTGCGCCGTTCCGAACAGCCCAAGCCGTCTGAAGCCGCAACCGTCCCTGCCGAAGAAATGATCCAAGTCGAAACCCGGCAAGGCTGAACCGACGGCGGCAAAAAGAGGTTCTGTTCCGCAGAACCTCTTTTTTACATGGGTTCGGATACCTGCAATGCCGTCTGAAACTTCGCCATTCCCGTGATTACCGAAACATTCCGCCATTCCCATGATTCCCGCAACATTCCGTCATTCCCATGATTCCCGCAACATTCCGTCATTCCCATGAAAACGGGAATCTAGAACCTCAAACTTTCGGATAATCTTTGAATATTGCCGTCGCCCAAAGGCCTGGATTCCCGCCTGCGCGGGAATGACGGCGGAGGGTGGACGATGCCGTCTGAAACTTCGCCATTCCCATGATTACCGCAACCTTTCGTCATTCCCGCCACCTTTCGTCATTCCCGTGAAAACGGGAATCTAGAACCTCAAACTTTCGGATAATCTTTGAATATTGCCGCCGCCCAAAGGTCTGGATTCCCACAACATTCCGTCATTCCCGTGAAAACGGGAATCTAGAACCTCTAAACTTTCAGATAATCTTTGAATATTGCCGTCGCCCAAAGGCCTGGATTCCCGCCTGCGCGGGAATGACGGTTTAGAAGTTGCCCGAAACCTCAAAAAAAACCGAAACCGAACAAGCCGGATTCCCGCAACCTTTCGTCATTCCCGTGAAAACGGGAATCTAGAACCTCAAACTTTCAGATAATCTTTGAATATTGCTGCCGCCCGAAGGTCTGGATTCCCGCCTGCGCGGGAATGACGGCGGAGGGTGGACGATGCCGTCTGAAACTTCGCCATTCCCGTCATTCCCGCCACCTTTCGTCATTCCCGTGAAAACGGGAATCTAGAACCTCTAAACTTTCAGATAATCTTTGAATATTGCCGTCGCCCAAAGGCCTGGATTCCCGCCTGCGCGGGAATGACGGTTTAGAAGTTGCCCGAAACCTCAAAAAAAAAAACCGAAACCGAACAAGCCGGATTCCCGCAACATTCCGTCATTCCCGTGAAAACGGGAATCTAGAACCTCAAACTTTCGGATAATCTTTGAATATTGCCGTCGCCCGAAGGTCTGGATTCCCGCCTGCGCGGGAATGACGATTTGGAAATTACCCGAAACCCAAAAACAACTGAAACCGAACAGACCGGATTCCCGCCTGCGCGGAAATGACGGGTCTTTTATCATCTTTAAAGGCTGCCGCGCGCCATCTCGACGGCGGTCTCCACGGCAGTTATCAGGCTGCCGGAATCCGCCCTGCCGGTTGCCGCCAAATCGAGCGCGGTGCCGTGATCGACGGAGGTGCGGATAAAGGGCAGGCCGAGCGTGATGTTCACGCCCTGTCCGAAGCTGTGGTATTTCAACACGGGCAGCCCTTGGTCGTGGTACATCGCCAATACGGCATCCGCGCCTTCGAGCATAAACGGTTGGAACAGCGTATCTGCCGGATACGGGCCGGCGAGGTTTATCCCTTCGCGGCGCAGGTTTTCCAATGCGGGGATAATGGTGTCGGTTTCTTCGTGTCCGAGGTGTCCGCCCTCGCCGGCGTGGGGGTTGAGTCCGGCGACCAGGATTTTGGGATTTTTGATGCCGAATTTGTGTTTTAAGTCGTGATGCAGAATGCGTGCGACGCTTTCAATCAGCGGTTGCGTGATGGCGGCGGCAACGTCTTTCAGCGGCAGGTGGGTCGTTACGAGGGCGACGCGCAGGTCTTTGCCGGCAAGCATCATCACAACCTGCCCCGTGCCGCTTTTTTCCGCCAGATATTCGGTGTGTCCGCTGAAAAAACCTGTGCTTGCGCGCGCGTCGTTGATGATGCCTTTGTGCAGCGGCGCGGTAACGATGCCGTCGAAAATGCCGTCTGAAATGCCTGCGAGCGCGGTGTCCAAAAGTTGCAGCACATAGGCGGCGTTGGCGGGATTGAGTTTGCCCGCCTCAACCGCTTCGACGGCAGGGATGTGCAGCACTTCCAGCTCGCCGTATGCCGCGCCGCCTGATTCCGGATCGAAGTCGCGCAAGACGACGCTTTTGCCCAAGGCTTCGGCGCGCGCGCGCAACAGGTGTTTGTCGCCCAATACCGCGCAGCGGCAGGGCAGGCGTGCAAACGCCAAGTCCAAACAAATATCGGGGCCGATGCCGGCAGGCTCGCCGGAAGTAACGGCAAAAACAGGCTGTTTCATCGTGTTTGCTCCAAACAAAATGCGATTCTAACGCCGCAGCCGCGCGGCGATGTAAATTTTTCTGATTTTGTTGACAATCTGCTAGAATGGGCGTTTACAAAATTTAAACCCTGCTTGCATACCGCCAATATGTGCGGGTTTCAACTTTAAGGAAGCGATATGAACGAGAACTTTACCGAATGGCTGCACGGCTGGGTCGGCGCCATCAACGATCCGATGTGGTCATACTTGGTTTATATGCTTTTGGGTACGGGGCTTTTCTTCACCGTAACCACGGGCTTTGTCCAATTCCGCCTGTTCGGGCGCAGCATCAAAGAAATGCTCGGCGGCCGCAAACAGGGGGACGACCCTCACGGCATCACGCCGTTTCAGGCATTTGTAACCGGCCTTGCCAGCCGCGTGGGCGTGGGCAATATCGCGGGCGTGGCCATCGCCATCAAAGTCGGCGGACCGGGCGCGGTGTTTTGGATGTGGGTAACCGCCTTAATCGGTATGAGTTCGGCGTTTGTCGAATCTTCGCTGGCGCAGCTCTTTAAAGTCCGCGACTACGACAACCACCATTTCCGGGGCGGCCCTGCCTACTACATCACTCAAGGGCTGGGGCAGAAATGGCTGGGCGTGTTGTTCGCCCTGAGCCTGATTTTCTGTTTCGGCTTTGTGTTTGAAGCGGTTCAGACCAATACCATTGCCGATACCGTCAAAGCGGCGTGGGGTTGGGAGCCTCATTATGTCGGCGTCGCCCTGGTGATTTTAACCGCGCCGATTATCTTCGGCGGCATCAGGCGCATATCTAAAGCGGCGGAAATCGTCGTCCCCCTGATGGCGGTTTTGTACCTCTTTATCGCGCTTTTCATCATTTTGACCAATATTCCGATGATTCCGGACGTGTTCGGTCAGATTTTTTCGGGCGCGTTCAAATTCGACGCGGCAGCAGGCGGCTTACTCGGCGGTCTGATTTCGCAAACGATGATGATGGGCATCAAACGCGGCCTGTATTCCAACGAGGCGGGTATGGGTTCCGCGCCGAACGCCGCCGCCGCCGCCGAAGTGAAACACCCTGTTTCGCAAGGTATGATTCAAATGCTGGGCGTGTTTGTCGATACCATCATCGTTTGTTCTTGCACCGCCTTCATCATCTTGATTTACCAACAGCCTTACGGCGATTTGAGCGGTGCGGCGCTGACGCAGGCGGCGATTGTCAGCCAAGTGGGGCAATGGGGCGCGGGCTTCCTCGCCGTCATCCTGTTTATGTTTGCCTTTTCCACCGTTATCGGCAACTATGCCTATGCCGAGTCCAACGTCCAATTCATCAAAAGCCATTGGCTGATTACCGCCGTTTTCCGTATGCTGGTTTTGGCGTGGGTCTATTTCGGCGCGGTTGCCAATGTGCCTTTGGTCTGGGATATGGCGGATATGGCGATGGGCATTATGGCGTGGATCAACCTTGTCGCCATCCTGCTGCTCTCGCCCTTGGCGTTTATGCTGCTGCGCGATTACACCGCCAAGCTGAAAATGGGCAAAGACCCCGAGTTCAAACTTTCCGAACATCCGGGCCTGAAACGCCGTATCAAATCCGACGTTTGGTAAATCCCGCCCTTACCAGAGCCGCTTCCCCGCGAAGCGGCTTTTCCCTTTCCGCACACTGTAAAAACAGGGCGAACAAGCGTACAATCCCAACCCTTTACTTTTGAATCCATTTCGTTTTTCAGACGGCATATTGAATATAGTGGTTTAACAAAAATCAGGACAAGGCGACGAAGCCGCAGACAGTACAAGCAGTACGAAACCGATTCACTTGGTGCTTCAGCACCTTAGAGAATCGTTCTCTTTGAGCTAAGGCGAGGCAACGCTGTACTGGTTTTTGTTAATCCACTATAAATGCCGTCTGAAACACCGTCAGGCAATACACACATGACCCACATGATTTACCCCAAAACCTACGACGTGATTGTCGTCGGTGGCGGCCATGCCGGTACCGAAGCCGCGCTCGCCGCCGCCCGCATGGGCGCGCAGACGCTTTTGCTCACACACAATATCGAAACGCTCGGACAAATGTCATGCAACCCTTCCATCGGCGGCATCGGCAAAGGGCATTTGGTACGCGAACTCGACGCGCTCGGCGGCGCAATGGCGTTGGCCACCGACAAATCCGGTATCCAGTTCCGCCGCCTGAACGCCAGCAAAGGCGCGGCAGTTCGAGCCACGCGCGCGCAGGCCGACCGCATTTTGTACAAAGCCGCCATCCGCGAAATGTTGGAAAACCAAGAAAACCTCGACCTTTTCCAACAAGCCGTCGAAGACGTAACGCTCGACGGCGAACGCATCAGCGGCGTAATCACCGCGATGGGCGTGGAATTCAAAGCCCGCGCCGTGGTGCTGACCGCAGGCACATTTTTGTCCGGCAAAATCCATATCGGTTTGGAAAACTACGAAGGCGGCCGCGCCGGCGACCCCGCCGCCAAATCGCTGGGCGGACGTTTGCGCGAATTGAAGCTGCCGCAAGGCCGTCTGAAAACCGGCACGCCGCCGCGCATCGACGGACGCACGATTGACTTTTCCCAACTGACCGAACAGCCCGGCGACACACCCGTTCCCGTCATGTCCGTGCGCGGCAACGCCGAAATGCACCCGCGCCAAGTGTCCTGCTGGATTACGCATACCAACACGCAAACCCACGACATCATCCGCTCAGGCTTCGACCGCAGCCCGATGTTTACCGGCAAAATCGAAGGCGTGGGCCCGCGTTATTGTCCGTCTATCGAAGACAAAATCAACCGTTTCGCCGATAAAGACAGCCACCAGATTTTCCTAGAACCCGAAGGCCTGACTACGTACGAATACTATCCTAACGGTATCTCCACCAGCCTGCCGTTCGACATCCAAATCGCGCTCGTCCGCAGTATGAAAGGTTTGGAAAACGCCCATATCCTGCGCCCCGGCTACGCCATCGAATACGACTACTTCGACCCGCGCAACCTCAAAGCCAGCCTCGAAACCAAAACCATTGAGGGACTGTTTTTCGCTGGGCAAATCAACGGTACGACCGGCTACGAAGAAGCCGCCGCGCAAGGTTTATTGGCAGGCGCGAACGCCGTGCAATATGTGCGCGGACAAGACCCGCTCCTGCTGCGCCGCGAACAAGCCTACCTCGGCGTATTGGTGGACGACCTCATCACCAAAGGCGTGAACGAACCCTACCGAATGTTCACCAGCCGCGCCGAATACCGCCTGCAACTCAGGGAAGACAACGCCGACATGCGCCTGACCGAAGACGGCTACAAAATCGGCTTGGTGGGTGAAGCGCAATGGCGTATGTTCAACGAAAAACGCGAAGCCGTCGAACGCGAAATCCAACGTTTGAAAACAACGTGGTACACACCGCAAAAACTCGCCGAAGACGAACAAATCCGCGTATTCGGACAAAAACTCAGCCGAGAAGCCAACCTGCACGATTTGTTACGCCGCCCGAACCTCGACTACGCCGCGCTGATGACGCTCGAAGGCGCGATGCCGTCTGAAAACCTCTCCGCCGAAGTCATCGAACAAGTCGAAATCCAAGTCAAATACCAAGGCTATATCGACCGCCAAAACGAAGAAATCGACAGCCGCCGCGACATCGAAACCTTAAAACTGCCCGACGGCATCGATTACGGCAAAGTCAAAGGCTTGTCGGCAGAAGTGCAGCAAAAGCTCAACCAGCACAAACCCGAAACCGTCGGGCAGGCAAGCCGCATTTCCGGTGTAACGCCTGCCGCCGTCGCACTGCTGATGGTGCATTTGAAGCGCGGATTTAAAGACGCGAAATAAACACATCGGCGCGATGCCGTCTGAAACACCGTTCAGACGGCATTCCCACCATCCCGACAGGAAACATCATGCACATACTGACCGCCGGCGTGGACGAGGCAGGACGCGGACCTTTAGTCGGCAGCGTGTTTGCCGCCGCCGTCATCCTTCCGGAAACATTCGACCTGCCCGGACTGACCGACTCCAAAAAACTCAGCGAGAAAAAACGCGACGCGCTTGCCGAAATGATAAAAAATCAGGCGGTTGCGTGGCACGTCGCCGCCGCCGGGCCCGAAGAAATCGCCAGCCTCAACATCCTGCACGCCACCATGCTCGCGATGAAACGCGCCGTTGACGGTTTGGCTGTGCGTCCCGAAAAAATATTCATCGACGGCAACCGCATTCCCGAACATTTGAACATCCCTGCCGAAGCCGTCGTCAAAGGCGACAGCAAAATCATCGAAATATCCGCCGCATCCGTTTTGGCAAAGACCGCCCGCGATGCGGAAATGTACGCACTGGCGCAACGCCATCCCCAATACGGTTTCGACAAACACAAAGGTTACGGCACGAAGCAGCATTTGGAAGCCCTCGAAAAATACGGCGTGCTGCCCGAACACCGCCGCGACTTCGCCCCCGTCAGAAACCTGCTCGCGCAGCAGGCCTTGTTTTAAACCGGCACAAAAATGCCGTCTGAAGCCTTCAGACGGCATTTCCGGCATCGCAACTCCAAAGAGAAAGAACCCAAACCGTCATTCCCGCGAAAAATAGAAAATCAAAAAAAACCTAAAATCCGTCATTCCCGCGCAGGCGGGAATCCAATCCGTCCGGTTTCCGTTTTTTTTTTTTGAATTTCAGGTAACTTCCAAACCGCCATTCCCGCAAAAGCGGGAATCTAGAAACTCAAAGCTGCAAGAATTTATCAAAAATGACTGAAGCTCAAAAAACCGGATTCCTACGAAAACAGGAATCCGGAGTCTCAGGGCTGGCAAAACCGTTTTACCCGATAAGTTTCCGTACCGACAGACCTAGATTCCCGCCTTCGCGGGAATGACGAAATTTTAGATTGCAGGCATTTATCGGATAAAACAGAAATTAAGCGTGACGAAAATTTATCCGAAATCACAGCAACTTTTCCGCGTCATTCCCGCAAAAGCGGGAATCTAGAAACTCAAAGCTGCAAGAATTTATCAAAAATGACTGAAACTCAAAAAACCGGATTCCCGCGAAAACAGGAATCCGGAGTCTCAGGTTTGGAAAAACCGTTTTTCCCGATAAGTTTCCGTACCGACAGACCTAGATTCCCGCCTGCGCGGGAATGACGATATTTCAGTTTTGTGTTTTTGATTTTTTTTGTTTTTGCGGGAATGACGATATAGTGGATTAACAAAAATCAGGACAAGGCGACGAAGCCGCAGACAGTACAAATAGTACGGAACCGATTCACTTGGTGCTTCAGCACCTTAGAGAATCGTTCTCTTTGAGCTAAGGCGAGGCAACGCCGTACCGGTTTTTGTTAATCCACTATAAATGACGATATAAGTATTTTTATTTTAATCCGCCATATTAACGCACCCGGCCAAACAGCATAAAGGCACGGGCAGCCCGATTTGGATTGACCTATTTCCCCGACACCCTCGCCATCAGCTCGTCCGCCAAGGCAAGATACGCCTTGGCACCCTTTGCCTGCGCATCATAAGCCATCACCGGCATACCGTGGCTCGGCGCTTCCGCAAGGCGGATATTGCGCGGGATGACGGTTTCAAACAGCAAATCCCCGAAATGGCTGCGCAACTGTTCGCTGACTTCGGCAACTAGCCTGCTGCGGCTGTCGTACATCGTACGCACGATGCCCGTGATATCCAAATCGGGATTGACCGCCTGACGGATTTTGCGCACGGTCGCAATCAAATCGGAAATCCCTTCCAGCGCGTAATATTCGCACAACATCGGCACAATCACGCCGCCTGCCGCCACCAAGCCGTTAAGCGTCAACAGCGTCAGCGAAGGCGGGCAGTCGATCAGGATAAAGTCGTAATCTTCCGCCACTGCCTTGAGCGCGTTTTTCAAACGCACTTCCCGGGCGATTTCCTGCACCAGCTCGATTTCCGCGCCGGCCAGCGCGCGGTTCGCACCCAACACGCCGTATCCGCCCTCTTTGCTGCGTACCGCCGCCGATTTCACGTCCGCATCGCCCAATAAGACCTGATAAACGCCGGACTGCAAACTCGCCTTGTCGATGCCGCTGCCCGTCGTCGCATTGCCCTGCGGATCCAAATCGACCACCAGCACGCGTTTGCCGCGCGATGCCAGCGAAGCCGCCAAATTTACCGTCGTCGTCGTTTTGCCCACACCGCCCTTCTGATTGGCGATGGCAAGGATGTTCGCACTCATGTCCCGCCCGTGTCCCGTCTGATGTTGAAAAAAGAAAAACAGTGCGGAATTTTACCTTTATCCGCACAAAAAAGGTATTCATGCCGTCTGAAGCGCGCTCAACGCTTGCTCAGGATGACGATATGGCGTTCCGCATCCAAGCCTGGCACGTCGAGCCTTTGGACTTTTTCAACGCACACATCCTGCGGCAGGCGGCCGATTTCCCCCTGCGGATATACGCCCTTCATCGCCGCCCAGTAGCCGCCGTCTTTCAACAGATGCGCCGTCCACGATACAAAGTCCGCCAGTTCTGCAAACGCACGGCTGGTAACCACGTCGGCACGCACGTCCGAAACCGCCTCCACGCGTCCGGATACCACGCGCACATTGTCCAACCCCAACTCGATAACCGCCTGCTGTAAAAAAGCCGTTTTCTTCGTATTCGCATCCAAAAGGGTTATTTGCACATCCGGACGGCACACCGCCGCCGGAATGCCGGGCTGACCGCCGCCCGAACCGACATCCAGCATCGTTTGCACACCCTCGATATGGGGCAGCAGCGTCAGGCTGTCCAAAAGATGATGGACAACCATTTTTTCCTCGTCGCGCAGGGCGGTCAGATTGTAGGTTTTGTTCCACTTTTTCAACAAATCCACATAGGCCAAAAGCCTGTCCTGCGCCGCTGCGGAAATATCCAAACCCAATGCGGCGATGCCTGCACGCAGGCGTTCTTTGCGTTCCATATCCCTATCCTGTCCATGTTCAGGCGTAATGTTAACGGAAAAACATGCCGTCTGAAACCGCGTGTCGGGTTTCAGACGGCATCCCCCGTTCCGTCCTATTTTTTCCTGTGAAACACCACCGGCTGCACCGGCGCGCGCGTCAAGCGTTTGGGCAGTGTCAGCATCGACACCAGCCACACGGCAAACGCATATTCCAACACCGCCTCCCCACGCAGCCCGCCCAAGGCGGCACTGCCAAACAGCAGCTCGAAAATCCACGCGAATGCCGCCGCATCATCTTTTTGTACGCCAGTTTCGTCAGGCCCGCCGACACAACCACATTCAAAAACGCAAACACACCGAACACAAACCAAACAGTGCCGTCCCAACCGCCACGCCAGCCGAATCCGCCGTCCGACACCGACACCAGCAGCCCCGCCCGTCCGAACGCAAGCGCAAAGGCATCATGCACCGCCAACGCAAACGGCAGCGTCAAAAACACCAGTCCCGCAAACAGAGCCGCATAAGGATCTTTCTCGTTCACAAACATCGCCGTCCCCCTCTTCCGAAGCAGACCGCATTATATAGTGGATTAACAAAAATCAGGACAAGGCGACGAAGCCGCAGACAGTACAGATAGTACGGAACCGATTCACTTGGTGCTTCAGCACCTTAGAGAATCGTTCTCTTTGAGCTAAGGCGAGGCAACGCTGTACTGGTTTTTGTTAATTCACTATACCGCGCACTGCCTTGCCGCCCGCCAGAAAAGTTGCACAAACAACCGTTCATATATATCATAACGAAAAACGCCGGTGTAGCTCAGTCGGTAGAGCAGCGCATTCGTAACGCGAAGGTCGGGGGTTCGATTCCCTTCTCCGGCACCAATACCAAGCACAGACCCTCCCTTCCTCGGGAAGCCTGTGCTTTTTCACATTTCCGCTTCAGACGGCACAACCGATATGAACACCTCGCAACGCAACCGCCTCGTCAGCCGCTGGCTCAACTCCTACGAACGCTACCGCTACCGCCGCCTCATCCACGCCGTCCGGCTCGGCGGGGCCGTCCTGTTCGCCACCGCACTCGCCCGGCTGCTCCACCTCCAACACGGCGAGTGGATAGGGATGACCGTCTTCGTCGTCCTCGGCATGCTCCAGTTTCAAGGGGCGATTTACTCCAAGGCGGTGGAACGTATGCTCGGCACGGTCATCGGGCTGGGCGCGGGTTTGGGCGTTTTATGGCTGAACCAGCATTATTTCCACGGCAACCTCCTCTTCTACCTCACCGTCGGCACGGCAAGCGCACTGGCCGGCTGGGCGGCGGTCGGCAAAAACGGCTACGTCCCTATGCTGGCGGGGCTGACGATGTGCATGCTCATCGGCGACAACGGCAGCGAATGGTTCGACAGCGGCCTGATGCGCGCGATGAACGTCCTCATCGGCGCGGCCATCGCCATCGCCGCCGCCAAACTGCTGCCGCTGAAATCCACACTGATGTGGCGTTTCATGCTTGCCGACAACCTGACCGACTGCAGCAAAATGATTGCCGAAATCAGCAACGGCAGGCGCATGACCCGCGAACGCCTCGAAGAGAACATGGCGAAAATGCGCCAAATCAACGCACGCATGGTCAAAAGCCGCAGCCACCTCGCCGCCACATCGGGCGAAAGCCGCATCAGCCCCGCCATGATGGAAGCCATGCAGCACGCCCACCGTAAAATTGTCAACACCACCGAGCTGCTCCTGACCACCGCCGCCAAGCTGCAATCTCCCAAACTCAACGGCAGCGAAATCCGGCTGCTTGACCGCCACTTCACACTGCTCCAAACCGACCTGCAACAAACCGTCGCCCTTATCAACGGCAGACACGCCCGCCGCATCCGCATCGACACCGCCATCAACCCCGAACTGGAAGCCCTCGCCGAACACCTCCACTACCAATGGCAGGGCTTCCTCTGGCTCAGCACCAATATGCGTCAGGAAATTTCCGCCCTCGTCATCCTGCTGCAACGCACCCGCCGCAAATGGCTGGATGCCCACGAACGCCAACACCTGCGCCAAAGCCTGCTTGAAACACGGGAACACAGTTGACGGTCAAACACGATGCCGTCTGAAACGCCTGCCGCTTCAGACGGCATCCCCAATCCGCCTACCTTGTCGTCATGCCCGAATAACGGTACTATTCGCAGTTAACAGTTTTCATGCCGTCTGAAAGGTTTGAAGCGCGTTTCAGACGGCTGCCCGCCTACCTTATCTTACCGAAAGAACAATATGATCAACGATATTCAAAAAACAGCCGAAGGCAAGATGCAGCGTTCGGTCGAAGTACTGAAAGAAAATCTGGCAAAAGTGCGTACCGGCCGCGCGCATACTGGCCTGCTCGACCAAGTGGAAGTCGAATACTGGGGCAGCATGGTCCCCGTCAGCCAAGTTGCCAACGTAACGCTTCTGGACGCGCGCACCATCGGCGTGAAACCGTTTGAGGGCAATATGGCGGCCAAAGTCGAGAAAGCCATCCGCGATTCAAACTTGGGACTGAACCCGGCAGCTGTCGGCGACCTGATCCGCGTGCCGATGCCCATGCTGACCGAGGAACGCCGCAAAGACCTGATTAAAGTCGTACGCGGCGAAGCGGAAGAAGGCCGCGTCTCCATCCGCAACGTGCGCCGCGATGCCAACGACCACATCAAAAAACTCCTCAAAGACAAAGAAATTTCCGAAGACGAAGCACGTCGCGGCGAAGAAGCGGTTCAAAAACTGACCGACAAATACATTACCGAAGCCGACAAACTCCTGACTGCCAAAGAAGAAGATTTGATGGCAATTTAACCTGCACGATTCGGCGTTCAGACGGCATTTGAACGCCGAACCGCGAAAGGCAGACATGAAAAGCAGCACGCAGGCCGTTTTAGAACACACCGCCATTCCCAAGCATATCGCCGTGATTATGGACGGCAACGGCCGTTGGGCGAAAAAACGTTTCCTCCCGCGCATAATGGGACACAAACGCGGTTTGGACGCATTGGAAAATATGGTGAAGCATTGCGCCAAACTGGGTGTGCAATATCTGACCGTGTTTGCCTTTTCAACCGAAAACTGGCGCCGCCCCGAAGACGAAGTTTCGTTCCTGATGGGGCTGTTTTTACAGGCTTTGCAAAAACAGGTACGCCGTCTGCACGAAAACAATATGCGCCTGAAAATACTGGGCAGCCGCGAACGCTTCAGCCGTCAAATCCTGAAGGGCATCGAAGAAGCGGAGGCGTTGACAGCAAACAATACCGGTCTGACCCTGAGCATTGCCGCCGATTACGGCGGCAGATGGGATATTTTGCAGGCGGCAAACAAACTGATTGCCGAAGGCGTATCCGAGATTACGGAAGACACGCTGGCGAAACACTTGATGCTGGGCGATGCACCGGAACCGGATTTGTTCATCCGCACCGGCGGCGAAACGCGCATCAGCAATTTCCTGCTCTGGCAGATGGCATATGCAGAACTGTATTTCACCGATATTTTGTGGCCCGATTTTGACGGCAAGGCTTTGGACGATGCCGTCGCTTCGTTCCAAAAACGCGAACGGCGGTTCGGACGCACCTCCGAGCAACTGCCTATCGAACAGCAAAGGAACTGAATATGCTGAAACAACGGGTGATAACTGCTATGTGGCTGCTGCCGCTGATGCTGGGCATGCTGTTTTACGCGCCGCAATGGTTGTGGGCTGCATTTTGCGGACTGATTGCCCTGATTGCCTTGTGGGAATATGCCCGTATGAGCGGCTTGTGCAAAATCAAAACCAACCATTACCTCGCCGCAACTTTGGTTTTCGGCGTGGTTGCCTATGCGGGCGGCTGGATGCTGCCTAATTTGGTTTGGTATGTTGTTTTGGCATTTTGGCTCGCCATCATGCCTTTATGGTTGAGATTCAAATGGAGGCTCAACGGCAGTTGGCAGGTTTATGCCGTCGGCTGGCTTCTGGTTATGCCGTTTTGGTTCGCGCTCGTATCCCTGCGCCCGCACCCCGATGATGCCCTGCCGCTGCTCGCCGTGATGGGTTTGGTGTGGGTTGCCGACGTTTGCGCGTATTTCAGCGGCAAGGCGTTCGGCAAACACAAAATCGCGCCGGCAATCAGCCCCGGCAAAAGCTGGGAAGGTGCAATCGGCGGCGCGGTTTGCGTGGCAGTGTACATGACCGCCGTACGAAGTGCCGGCTGGCTGGCATTCGATACAGGCTGGTTCGATACCGTGTTAATCGGTTTGGTGCTGACCGTTGTCAGCGTATGCGGCGACCTTTTGGAAAGCTGGCTCAAGCGCGCGGCAGGCATCAAAGACAGCAGCAAGCTGCTGCCCGGACACGGCGGCGTGTTCGACCGTACCGACAGCCTGATTGCCGTTATCAGCGTCTATGCAGCGATGATGTCGGTTTTAAATTGATTCTATGCCGTCTGAAAACGCTTCAGACGGCATCCGGTATAAAGTTATCCCCATTATGACACCACAAGTCCTGACCATATTAGGCAGTACCGGCAGCATAGGCGAAAGCACGCTGGACGTTGTCTCCCGCCACCCCGAAAAATTCCGCGTATTCGCGCTGGCAGGGCATAAGCAGGTCGAGAAATTGGCGGCTCAATGTCAAACGTTCCACCCCGAATATGCCGTCGTTGCCGATGCGGAACACGCCGCCCGGCTTGAAGCCCTGTTGAAACGCGACGGCACGGCGACTCAGGTTTTACACGGCGCGCAGGCATTGGTTGACGTTGCCTCTGCCGACGAAGTCAGCGGTGTCATGTGCGCCATCGTCGGGGCGGTGGGGCTGCCTTCCGCGCTCGCAGCGGCGCAAAAAGGCAAAACCATTTATCTGGCGAACAAAGAGACGCTGGTGGTTTCCGGCGCGTTGTTTATGGAAACCGCCCGTGCAAACGGCGCGGCAGTGCTGCCCGTCGACAGCGAACACAACGCCGTTTTCCAAGTTTTGCCGCGCGATTACGCCGGCCGTCTGAACGAACACGGCATCGCTTCGATTATCCTGACCGCTTCCGGCGGCCCGTTTCTGACCGCCGATTTAAACACGTTCGACAGCATTACGCCCGACCAAGCGGTCAAACACCCCAATTGGCGTATGGGACGCAAAATCTCCGTCGATTCCGCCACCATGATGAACAAAGGTTTGGAGCTGATTGAAGCGCATTGGCTGTTCAACTGTCCGCCCGACAAACTCGAAGTCGTCATCCATCCGCAATCCGTGATACACAGCATGGTGCGCTACCGCGACGGCTCCGTGTTGGCGCAACTGGGCAATCCCGATATGCGAACGCCCATCGCTTATTGTTTGGGTTTGCCCGAGCGCATCGATTCGGGTGTCGGCGACCTGGATTTCGACGCATTGTCCGCGCTGACCTTCCAAAAGCCCGACTTTGACCGCTTCCCCTGCCTGAAGCTCGCCTATGAAGCCATGAACGCAGGCGGAGCCGCGCCCTGCGTATTGAACGCCGCCAACGAAACCGCCGTCGCCGCCTTTTTGGACGGACAGATTAAGTTTACCGACATTGCCAAAACCGTCGCCCATTGTCTCGCACAAGACTTTTCAGACGGCATAGGCGATATAGGGGGGCTCTTGGCGCAAGATGCCCAGACACGCGCACAAGCGCGGGCATTTATCGGCACACTGCGCTGATGCCGTCTGAACACCGTTATCAAAGGAAAACCATTTGCACACCCTTCTAGCTTTTATCTTCGCCATCCTGATTTTGGTCAGCCTGCACGAATTCGGACACTACATCGTCGCCAGATTGTGTGGCGTCAAAGTCGTACGCTTTTCCGTCGGCTTCGGCAAACCGTTTTTCACCCGAAAACGCGGCGACACCGAATGGTGCCTCGCCCCGATTCCGTTGGGCGGTTACGTCAAAATGGTCGACACGCGCGAAGGCGAAGTATCAGAAGCCGATTTACCCTACGCTTTTGACAAACAACACCCCGCCAAACGCATCGCCATCGTCGCCGCCGGTCCGCTGACCAACCTCGCACTGGCGGTTTTGCTGTACGGACTGAGCTTTTCCTTCGGCGTAACCGAACTGCGCCCCTACGTCGGTACAGTCGAACCCGACACCATTGCCGCCCGCGCCGGCTTCCAAAGCGGCGACAAAATACAATCCGTCAACGGCACACCCGTTGCAGATTGGGGCGGCGCGCAAACCGAAATCGTCCTCAACCTCGAAGCCGGCAAAGTCGCCGTCGGCGTTCAGACGGCATCGGGCGCGCAAACCGTCCGTACCATCGATGCCGCAGGCGCGCCGGAAGCCGGTAAAATCGCAAAAAACCAAGGCTACATCGGACTGATGCCCTTTAAAATCACAACCGTTGCCGGCGGCGTGGAAAAGGCAGCCCCGCCGAAAAAGCAGGCCTGAAACCGGGCGACAGGCTGACTGCCGCCGACGGCAAACCCATTACCTCATGGCAAGAATGGGCAAACCTGACCCGCCAAAGCCCCGGCAAAAAAATCACCCTGACCTACGAACGCGCCGGACAAACCCATACCGCCGACATCCGCCCCGATACTGTCGAACAGCCCGACCACACCCTGATCGGGCGCGTCGGCCTCCGTCCGCAGCCGGACAGGGCGTGGGATGCGCAAATCCGCCGCAGCTACCGTCCGTCTGTTGTCCGCGCATTCGGCATGGGCTGGGAAAAAACCGTTTCCCACTCGTGGACAACCCTCAAATTTTTCGGCAAACTAATCAGCGGCAACGCCTCCGTCAGCCATATTTCCGGTCCGCTGACCATTGCCGATATTGCCGGACAGTCCGCCGAACTCGGCTTGCAAAGTTATTTGGAATTTTTGGCACTGGTCAGCATCAGCCTCGGCGTGCTGAACCTGCTGCCCGTCCCCGTTTTGGACGGCGGCCACCTCGTGTTTTATACTGCCGAATGGATACGCGGCAAACCTTTGGGCGAACGCGTCCAAAACATCGGTTTGCGCTTCGGGCTCGCCCTCATGATGCTGATGATGGCGGTCGCTTTCTTCAACGACGTTACCCGGCTGCTCGGTTAGATTTTACGTTTCGGAATGCCGTCTGAAACCGCATTCCGCACCACTAAGGAACTTACGATGAAACTGAAACAGATTGCTTCCGCACTGATGGTCTTGGGCATATCGCCTTTGGCATTTGCCGACTTCACTATCCAAGACATCCGCGTCGAAGGCTTGCAGCGTACCGAGCCGAGCACCGTATTCAACTACCTGCCCGTCAAAGTCGGCGACACCTACAACGACACACACGGCAGTGCCATCATCAAAAGCCTGTACGCCACCGGTTTCTTTGACGACGTACGCGTCGAAACTGCGGACGGGCAGCTCCTGCTGACCGTTATCGAACGCCCCACCATCGGCTCGCTCAACATCACCGGCGCCAAAATGCTGCAAAACGACGCCATCAAGAAAAACCTCGAATCGTTCGGGCTGGCGCAGTCGCAATACTTTAATCAGGCGACACTCAATCAGGCAGTCGCCGGCCTGAAAGAAGAATACCTCGGACGCGGCAAACTCAATATCCAAATCACGCCCAAAGTAACCAAACTCGCCCGCAACCGCGTCGACATCGACATCACGATTGACGAGGGCAAATCCGCCAAAATCACCGACATCGAATTTGAAGGCAACCAAGTCTATTCCGACCGCAAACTGATGCGGCAGATGTCGCTGACCGAAGGCGGCATTTGGACATGGCTGACACGAAGCAACCAATTTAACGAGCAGAAATTTGCCCAAGACATGGAAAAAGTAACCGACTTCTACCAGAACAACGGCTACTTCGATTTCCGCATCCTCGATACCGACATCCAAACCAACGAAGACAAAACCAAGCAGACCATCAAAATCACCGTCCACGAAGGCGGACGTTTCCGTTGGGGCAAAGTCTCCATCGAAGGCGACACCAACGAAGTCCCCAAAGCCGAACTGGAAAAACTGCTGACGATGAAGCCCGGAAAATGGTACGAACGCCAGCAGATGACCGAAGTTTTGGGCGCCATCCAAAACCGCATGGGCTCGGCAGGCTACGCATACAGCGAAATCAGCGTACAGCCGCTGCCAAACGCCGAAACCAAAACCGTCGATTTCGTCCTGCACATCGAACCGGGCCGGAAAATCTACGTCAACGAAATCCACATCACCGGCAACAACAAAACTCGCGACGAAGTCGTGCGCCGCGAATTGCGCCAAATGGAATCCGCGCCTTACGACACCTCCAAGCTGCAACGCTCCAAAGAGCGCGTCGAGCTTTTGGGCTACTTCGACAACGTACAGTTTGATGCCGTCCCGCTTGCCGGCACACCCGACAAAGTCGATTTGAACATGAGCCTGACCGAACGTTCCACCGGCTCGCTCGACTTGAGCGCGGGCTGGGTACAGGATACCGGCCTGGTCATGTCCGCAGGCGTTTCCCAAGACAACCTGTTCGGTACGGGCAAGTCGGCCGCCCTGCGCGCCTCACGAAGCAAAACCACGCTCAACGGCTCGCTGTCGTTTACCGACCCGTACTTCACGGCAGACGGGGTCAGCCTGGGCTACGATGTTTACGGAAAAGCCTTCGACCCGCGCAAAGCATCGACCAGCATCAAACAATATAAAACCACCACGGCAGGCGCAGGCATCCGCATGAGCGTGCCTGTTACCGAATACGACCGCGTGAATTTCGGTTTGGTGGCAGAACACCTGACCGTCAACACCTACAACAAAGCGCCCAAACACTATGCCGACTTTATCAAGAAATACGGCAAAACCGACGGCACAGACGGCAGCTTCAAAGGCTGGCTGTACAAAGGTACCGTCGGCTGGGGGCGCAACAAAACCGACAGCGCGTTATGGCCGACGCGCGGCTACCTGACGGGCGTGAACGCCGAAATCGCCCTGCCCGGCAGCAAACTGCAATACTACTCCGCCACCCACAACCAAACCTGGTTCTTCCCCTTAAGCAAAACCTTCACGCTGATGCTCGGCGGCGAAGTCGGCATTGCGGGCGGCTACGGCAGAACCAAAGAAATCCCCTTCTTTGAAAACTTCTACGGCGGCGGCCTGGGTTCGGTGCGCGGATACGAAAGCGGCACGCTCGGTCCGAAAGTGTATGACGAATACGGCGAAAAAATCAGCTACGGCGGCAACAAAAAAGCCAACGTCTCCGCCGAGCTGCTCTTCCCGATGCCCGGCGCGAAAGACGCGCGCACCGTCCGCCTGAGCCTGTTTGCCGACGCAGGCAGCGTGTGGGACGGCAAAACCTACGACGACAACAGCAGTTCCGCGACCGGCGGCAGGGTTCAAAACATTTACGGCGCCGGCAATACCCATAAATCCACCTTTACCAACGAATTGCGCTATTCCGCCGGCGGCGCGGTTACCTGGCTCTCGCCTTTAGGCCCGATGAAATTCAGCTACGCCTACCCGCTGAAGAAAAAACCGGAAGACGAAATCCAACGCTTCCAATTCCAACTCGGCACGACGTTCTAATCCCGCAAATGCCGTCTGAAGCCCTTCAGACGGCATTTCGCGGCAACATTCGAAGGAGTTTTACCATGACCCGTTTGACCCGCGCGTTTGCCGCGGCTCTGATCGGTTTGTGCTGCACCGCAGGCGCGCACGCCGACACCTTCCAAAAAATCGGCTTTATCAACACCGAGCGCATCTACCTCGAATCCAAGCAGGCGCGCAAGATTCAAAAAACGCTGGACAGCGAATTTTCCGCCCGCCAGGACGAATTGCAAAAACTGCAACGCGAAGGTCTGGATTTGGAAAGGCAGCTTGCCGAAGGCAAACTCAAAGACGCAAAAAAGGCGCAAGCCGAAGAAAAATGGTGCGGGCTGGTCGCAGCGTTCCGCAAAAAACAGGCGCAGTTTGAAGAAGACTACAACCTCCGCCGCAACGAAGAGTTTGCCTCCCTCCAGCAAAACGCCAACCGCGTCATCGTCAAAATCGCCAAACAGGAAGGTTACGATGTCATTTTGCAGGACGTGATTTACGTCAACACCCAATACGACGTTACCGACAGCGTCATTAAAGAAATGAACGCCCGCTGACCCTTTCAGACGGCATACCGAACAGGAAAACCATGATTCCGGCCACCTACACCCTGTCCCAAATCACCGCGCGGCTCGGCGGCGAATGGCGCGGCGAAGACACTTCTGTTACCGCCGTGCGCCCGCTCGCAGACGCGCAGGCGGAACACATCAGCTTCCTCGCCAACCCGAAATACAAAGCCGAAGTCCACGACAGCAGCGCGGGTGCGGTCATCGTTTCCGCCAAAGCGGCAGACGGATTTGAAGGGCGCAACCTGATTGTCGCCGACGACCCCTATCTCTATTTCGCCAAAGTCGCGCGCCTATTTTCACCCGTCGTCAAAGCGCGCGGCGGCATCCATCCGACCGCCGTCGTCGAAGAGAGTGCCACCGTTCCCGCAAGCTGCGAAATCGGCGCGAACGCCTACATCGGCGCAAACACCGTGCTCGGCGAAGGCTGCCGCATCTTGGCAAACGCCGTCGTCCAACACGATTGCCGTTTAGGTGATGAAGTTGTTTTACATCCTAACGCCGTCGTTTATTACGGCTGCACACTGGGCAGACGCGTTGAAATCCACAGCGGCGCGGTCATCGGCGCGGACGGATTCGGACTCGCCTTCGCCGGCGATTCGTGGTTTAAAATCCCGCAAACTGGCGCGGTAACGCTGGGCGACGACGTGGAAATCGGCTCGAACACCAACATCGACCGGGGCGCGATGAGCGACACCACCGTCGGCAACGGCACCAAAATCGACAACCAAGTCCAAATCGGACACAACTGCAAAATCGGCTCGCACACCGTCATCGCCGCCAAAACCGGCATCTCAGGCAGCGTCACCATAGGCAGCTACTGCATCATCGGCGGCGGCGTCGGCACGGTCGGACACATCGAAATCGCCGACAAAACCACCATCGGCGGCGGCACGTCCGTCACCCACAGCATTACCGAAAGCGGCAAACACCTCGCCGGCATCTTCCCGATGTCCACCCATAAAGAATGGGCGCGCAACGCCGTTTACATCCACCGCTTAAGCGAAATGAACAAACGCCTCAAAACGCTGGAACAGCAGCTTTCAGACGGCAAAGACACGCAATAAATCCAAACCGACTTTATTCAAGGAATACGACAGACATGGACGTTCAACTCCCCATCGAAGCCAAAGACATCCAAAAACTCATCCCCCACCGCTACCCGTTTCTCCAGCTCGACCGCATCACCGCCTTCGAGCCGATGAAAACCCTAACCGCCATCAAAAACGTAACCATAAACGAACCCCAGTTCCAAGGCCACTTTCCCGACCTGCCCGTGATGCCCGGCGTACTCATCATCGAAGCCATGGCGCAAGCCTGCGGCACACTCGCCATCCTCAGCGAAGGCGGGCGCAAGGAAAACGAATTCTTCTTCTTCGCCGGCATAGACGAAGCCCGTTTCAAACGCCAAGTCATCCCCGGCGACCAACTCGTCTTTGAAGTCGAGCTGCTGACCAGCCGGCGCGGCATCGGCAAATTCAACGCCGTTGCCAAAGTGGACGGGCAAGTCGCCGTCGAAGCCGTGATTATGTGCGCCAAACGCGTGGTTTGAGCGTTCGGAAAAAGGTCGTCTGAAAGTTTCAGACGACCTAATAAAAAGAAAACCCACCGGTTTAGGTTTATTCAAACCCAGGGACGCGGTGGGGATTAGTTTCACCTAACTGTATCAAATATAGTTTGAAACGTCAATTTTATAGTGGATTAAATTTAAACCAGTACGGCGTTGCCTCGCCTTGCCGTACTATTTGTACTGTCTGCGGCTTCGTCGCCTTGTCCTGATTTTTGTTAATCCACTATACAATAAGGAATCAGGTATTAGCGTGAATTATAAGGAATGCTGTAGTATTTTTTCTGATTTCAGAATGGAACGGTATAAAAATGCCGTTGGGAAAGACAAAGCAGCTGAATTGTATTTATTGAATTTATCTTTATCAAGAGAACTTTTTCATGTTGTTTCAATATTTGAGATTGTTTTAAGAAACAAAATTGACATTTGCCTTCAGCAGGCGTTTAAAGACGGAAACTGGTTATATAACAGCATACAGCCACAAACGAATCCTGCATTGAAATATCAAGGTTGCTTTTTAAGAAATGGTACGAAAGAATCTGCTGAATTAATCAAGGTTGCATTATCTAAAATACAAAATAATAGCGGAGGAAAGTTTGACCACAACCAATTGGTCGCAGGACTAGGATTCGGTTTTTGGCGGTATCTGTTTGCGGGAGGGAAAGATGCCCAATTTGATGCTACAGGGAAAGTATTGATGAAAGTTTTTCCAAAAAAGCCCAAATCTACACCAAGTGTGCAACATAACCAAAAATGGATTTTTCGAGAACTTTCCAATATTAATAATTTCCGTAATCGTTTGGCACATCACGAGCCGATTTGTTTTAAAGGTGCAATAAAAGATACCGGCTACGCTAGAAATATCCACCAATCTATTTTTGAACTGCTTAATTACATGGATGTAGATACTGCTTCAGTATTTAGCCATTTTAGCGATCAAGTGATTGCGGTCTGCGATGAAATCGACAAACTGTGATTTTCTATTATTTGTCTTAACAAGCAGCGGAGTATTAAAAACATGACCCTCATCCACCCGACCGCCGTCATCGACCCCAAAGCCGAACTCGACTCAAGCGTCAAAGTCGGCGCGTACACTGTTATCGGCCCCAACGTCCAAATCGGCGCGAACACCGAAATCGGTCCGCACGCCGTCATCAACGGCCACACCAGCATCGGCGAAAACAACCGCATTTTCCAATTTGCCAGCCTCGGCGAAATCCCGCAGGACAAAAAATACCGCGACGAGCCGACCAAGCTGATTATCGGCAACGGCAACACCATCCGCGAATTCACCACCTTTAATTTAGGCACGGTAACCGGCATCGGCGAAACCCGTATCGGCGACGACAACTGGATTATGGCGTACTGCCACCTCGCGCACGACTGCGTGGTCGGCAACCACACCATCTTCGCCAACAACGCCTCGCTTGCCGGACACGTTACCATCGGCGACTACGTCGTTTTGGGCGGCTACACGCTGGTTTTCCAATTCTGCCGCATCGGCGACTACGCCATGACCGCCTTCGCCGCAGGCGTACACAAAGACGTACCGCCCTACTTTATGGCATCGGGCTACCGCGCCGAACCGGCGGGCCTCAACAGCGAAGGTATGCGCCGCAACGGTTTTACCGCAGAGCAGATTTCCGCCGTCAAAGACGTGTACAAAACCCTCTACCATCGCGGCATTCCGTTTGAAGAGGCCAAGGCGGACATCCTCCGCCGCGCCGAAACCCAAGCCGAGCTTGCCGTATTCCGAGACTTTTTCGCACAATCGGCGCGCGGCATCATCCGCTGACCGTACCCTTTTGATGCCGTCTGAAACCCCGAAAGCGTTTCAGACGGCATCGGTTTTTTTAAAGCGGTATATTGTTTGATCGATGCATCATTTTGTAGATTTCAGAAGTATGGCAGTCGGCAGCATTGATGATTTCTGCCGCCCGCCACATCCCCATTCGGACATTTCATTGTGACCTCCGCCGCTGCTTTTAAAGAATTGCAAACAATTTCCGCAGCTTGAACCGACCTGCTTTCGGCGAAAAAACCAAAAGTATTTTTCAAAAGAACATATTGTCTTATTGGATATTCTGTGCTGAAATTACAGGACACTACAAAAGTGGTGTTTTAAAAATAAAACAGACAAAGGAGAAAGCCATGCAAGTGTTTTTAGACAATCCCAAAGCCTTTTTTGAAACCGTCAGCGGCTGGGTTTGGGGACCTTTGATGCTGATGCTGCTGGTCGGCACGGGTATTTTGCTGACTGTTTTATTAAAAGGTTTGCAGTTCACGATGTTGGGTTATGCGCTGAAACAGGCGTTTGTGCCGTCAAAGAAGCATGAAGACGGCGAAGGCCACGAAGGCGATATTTCCCATTTCGCGGCGTTGATGACCGCGCTGTCCGCCACTATCGGTACGGGCAACATCGCCGGCGTGGCGACTGCGGTGGTAACCGGCGGCCCGGGCGCGGTATTTTGGATGTGGATAACCGCCATTTTCGGTATGGCAACCAAATACGGCGAAGGCGTGTTGGCGGTGAAATACCGCGTCACCAATTCCAAAGGCGAAATGTCCGGCGGCCCGATGTATTACATCGAAAAAGGCTTGGGCAAAAACTGGAAATGGATGGCGTTGGCGTTCGCTTTATTCGGCACATTCGCTTCCTTCGGTATCGGCAGCTCGGTGCAGTCCAACTCGGTTGCGCAGGCAGTGCAAACCAGCTTCGGTATCGAACCTGCCTATACCGGCATTACGTTGACCGTTCTGACTGCCATCGTTGTGTTGGGCGGTATCAAAGGCATCGCCAAAGCCGCTTCTTTCATCGTGCCTGCTATGGCGGTGTTTTATGTGGTGGGCGGCATCTCCATTATCGTCATTAACTCCGATGCGCTGATGCCTGCCGTCAACCTGATTTTCTCCGATGCGTTCAGCGCGCAGGCCGTGGCAGGCGGCGCAATCGGTACGGTCATCCGCTACGGCGTGGCGCGCGGCGTGTTCTCCAATGAGGCGGGTATGGGTTCTGCGCCTATTGCCGCCGCAGCCGCGAAAACCGACCATCCTGTCCGTCAGGCCTTGGTTTCTATGACCGGTACGTTTTTGGATACCATCGTCGTTTGCTCGATTACCGGCATCGTGTTGGTAATGGGACTGCTCGGCGCGGGCGGCGAGTTTGTCAAACCTGAAGTGAGCGGCGCGGCACTGACAACCGTCACATTCCAAAAAATGCTGCCCGGCATCGGCGGCTGGATTGTTACCATCGGTCTGATTTTCTTTGCCTACTCAACCATTTTGGGCTGGTGCTATTACGGCGAAAAATGCGCGGTGTATGTTTTCGGCGAGAAATTTGCCGGTTTGTACCGCGTGGGTTATGTTTCTTCCGTTATGCTGGGTACCGTGTTGAGCCTTGATTTGGTGTGGCTGGCTTCGGACACATTCAACGGCTTGATGGCATTGCCCAACCTGATTGCACTTTTATTGATGGCGAAAGTCATCGTCAATGAAACGCGCGACTTCAAACAAAAAATCACAAACGGCGAATTGCCGCATTAATATCCGAGGCCGTCTGAATCCGAATATTCAGACGGCACGGCATATTAAGTCTGTTTTGAAAAAGTCGGAGGGAGAAACATGAAAGTGCTTGTTTTAGGTGCTGGTGTTGCCGGCGTATCTTCCGCGTGGTATCTGGCAGAGGCAGGACATGAAGTAACGGTCATCGACCGCGCCGAGGGCGTGGCGATGGAAACCAGTTTTGCCAACGCAGGCCAGCTTTCTTACGGCTATACCACGCCTTGGGCTGCACCCGGTATTCCGACCAAAGCACTGAAATGGCTGTTTAAAAGCCATCCGCCTTTGCTGTTTCGCCCCGACGGCAGCCTGTATCAAATCGAATGGCTGTGGCAGATGCTGCAACACTGCACGGCAGCGCGCTATCAAATCAATAAAGAGCGCATGGTCAGGATGTCCGAATACAGCCGTGAAATGTTCCGCCGTTTTGAAGCGCAAACCGGCATGAATTTTGAGGGACGCAAAAAAGGGACGTTGCAGATTTTCCGCCAAACCAAAGAAGTCGAAGCGGCAAAACAAGACATTGCCGTTTTGGAACGCTACGGCGTGCCGTACCGCCGTCTGAAGCCCGAAGAATGCGCAGAATTCGAGCCTGCGCTGGCACGCGTTACCGCCAAAATTGCCGGCGGCCTGCACCTGCCCGCAGACGCGACCGGCGACTGCCGCCTCTTCACTGAAAACCTGTACAAATTGTGTCAGGAAAAGGGCGTACGGTTTCATTTCAACCAAACCATCAGCCGCATCGACCACAACGGGCTGCGCATCAAAACCGTTGAAACCGAAACAGGGCGGTTTGAAGCAGATGCCGTTGTCTGCGCGCTCGGCTGCTTCAGCAGGACGGTTTTGGCGCAAGTGGATCTCAATCTGCCGATTTATCCCGTCAAAGGCTATTCCTTGACTCTGCCGGTCACAAATTCCGACGGCGCACCGGTGTCCACCGTTTTAGATGAGAGCTACAAAGTCGCCATCACGCGCTTCAACAACAGAATCCGCGTCGGCGGCATGGCGGAATTGTCCGGCTACGCAATCAAACTGCCCGAAAAACGCCGCGAAACCTTGGCTTTGGTCGTCAACGACTTGTTCCCCGAAGGCGGCGATTTAAACCAAACATTGTTCTGGAGCGGACTCAGACCGATGACGCCTGACAGCACGCCGTTAATCGGGCGCACCCGCTTTGACAACCTGTTTCTGAATACCGGCCACGGTACTTTGGGCTGGACCATGTCGCTGGGTTCGGCAAAATTAACCGCCGATATCGTGAGCGGCAAAGACACCGAAATCCGAAGCGACGATTTGAGCCTGTCGCGCTATCAGGCTTAAGCTGGAAAGCGATAAGGTTTAGCGACATTTCAAATTTAAAGGCCGTCTGAAAATCATTTTTCAGACGGCCTTTTGTTTCAAAATTCGGGTATCCAATCAATAAAATAAATAATAACTATTATCATACGCATTAAAAAGTGTTAGTCTGAACCTGTCCCAGCTTTTAGCGCAGGTTTTCCCATGCCCGATTTTTCGATGTCCAATTTGGCCGTTGCCTTTTCCATTACGTTGGCTGCCGGTTTGTTTACCGTATTAGGCAGCGGCTTGGTGATGTTTTCCAAAACGCCCAATCCGCGCGTGTTGTCGTTTGGTTTGGCATTTGCCGGCGGTGCGATGGTGTATGTTTCCCTGACGGAGATTTTCAGTAAGTCCAGCGAGGCGTTCGCTGAAATTTATGATAAAGACCACGCGTTTGCGGCGGCGACCATGGCATTTTTGGCAGGGATGGGCGGCATTGCGCTGATTGACCGTCTGGTGCCGAACCCGCATGAAACTTTAGACGCGCAAGACCCGTCGTTTCAAGAAAGCAAACGCCGCCATATCGCGCGAGTCGGCATGATGGCGGCGTTTGCGATTACTGCGCACAATTTCCCCGAAGGCTTGGCGACGTTTTTTGCCACATTGGAAAATCCAGCAGTCGGGATGCCTTTGGCCTTGGCGATTGCCATCCATAATATTCCGGAGGGCATTTCCATCGCCGCGCCGGTTTATTTTGCCACCCGCAGCCGTAAGAAAACGGTGTGGGCGTGTCTGCTATCCGGCTTGGCCGAGCCGTTGGGGGCGGCTTTGGGCTATTTGGTTTTGCAGCCGTTTTTGTCGCCTGCCGTGTTTGGTTCGGTATTCGGCGTGATAGCCGGTGTGATGGTGTTTTTGGCGTTGGACGAGCTGCTGCCGGCTGCCAAACGCTATTCAGACGGCCATGAAACCGTTTACGGCCTGACAATGGGCATGGCGGTGATTGCCGTCAGCCTGGTATTGTTCCATTTTTAAAACCTGTATGCCAAAGGCCGTCTGAAATGATTCAGACGGCCTTTTTGCGTTATAATCCGCACATCAAAAATAACCTTAATTTCACAAAGTTCCATCATGTTAGACAAATACTCCCCCGCCGAAATCGAATCCAAACATTATCAAAACTGGGAAGAGCAGGGCTATTTCCAACCTGATATGGATTTGACCAAACCGTCTTTTTCCATCCAACTGCCGCCGCCCAATGTAACCGGCACGCTGCACATGGGTCATGCCTTCAACCAAACCATTATGGACGGCCTGACCCGCTACTACCGTATGAAAGGCTGCAACACCGCCTGGATTCCCGGCACCGACCACGCGGGCATCGCCACGCAAATCGTGGTCGAGCGTCAGCTTGCCGCGCAAAACGTGTCCCGTCATGACTTGGGTCGTGAAAAATTCTTGGAAAAAGTGTGGGAATGGAAAGAAGTTTCCGGCGGCACGATTACGCAGCAGATGCGCCGTGTGGGCTGTTCTGCCGACTGGACGCGCGAGTATTTCACAATGGACGATGTACGCGCCGAAACCGTAACCGAAGTGTTCGTACGCCTGTATGAACAGGGCTTGATTTATCGCGGCAAACGCTTGGTGAACTGGGATCCGGTATTGGGTACCGCAGTGTCTGATTTGGAAGTGGAAAGCGTGGAAGAACAAGGCTCTATGTGGCACATCCGCTATCCGCTGGCGGACAATCCTGCCGAAGCCGTCATCGTCGCCACCACCCGTCCCGAAACGCTGTTGGGCGACGTTGCCGTTGCCGTCAATCCCGAAGACGAACGTTATACCCACTTAATCGGCAAAGAATTAATCCTGCCGCTGACCGGCCGCACCATTCCCGTGATTGCCGACGAATACGTTGAAAAAGACTTCGGCACCGGCTGCGTGAAAATCACGCCTGCGCACGACTTCAACGACTACGAAGTCGGCAAACGCCACGATACGCGCTTGGTTAATGTGTTCGACTTGGAAGCCAAAGTATTGGCAAACGCCGAAGTGTTCAACTTCAAAGGCGAAGCGCAACCAAGCTTTGCCCTGCCTGAAAAATACGCAGGCTTGGACCGCTTTGCCGCGCGCAAACAAATGGTTGCCGATTTGCAGGAACAAGGTTTCTTGGTCGAAATCAAAGCGCACACGCTGATGACGCCGAAAGGCGACCGTACCGGTTCCGTGATTGAGCCGATGCTGACCAGCCAATGGTTTGTCGCCATGTCCGCCACGCCAAACGGCGGCGAGCCTGACAGCGAATTCAAAGGCTTAAGCCTTGCTGACAAAGCCAAAAAAGCCGTCGACAGCGGCGCGGTGCGCTTTATCCCCGAAAACTGGGTCAACACCTACAACCAATGGATGAACAACATCCAAGACTGGTGCATCTCGCGCCAACTGTGGTGGGGGCATCAAATCCCTGCATGGTACGACAACGAAGGCAATGTGTACGTTGCCCGCAATCAGGAAGAAGCCGAAAAACAAGCCGGCAAAACAGGCTTGACCCGAGAAGAAGACGTATTGGACACATGGTTCTCCTCCGCACTCGTGCCGTTCTCCACGCTCGGCTGGCCGTCTGAAACCGACGAACTCAAAGCCTTCCTGCCGTCCAACGTCTTGGTCACCGGCTACGAAATCATCTTCTTCTGGGTGGCGCGCATGATTATGATGACCACCCACTTTACCGGCAAAGTACCGTTTAAAGACGTGTACATCCACGGCATCGTGCGCGACCACGAAGGCAAAAAAATGTCCAAATCCGAAGGCAACGTCATTGACCCTGTGGATTTGATCGACGGCATCGACTTGGAAAAACTGCTGGTGAAACGTACCACCGGTCTGCGCAAACCCGAAACCGCGCCGAAAGTGGAAGAAGCCTCGAGAAAACTCTTCCCCGAAGGCATTCCGAGTATGGGCGCGGACGCTTTGCGCTTCACCATGGCGAGCTACGCCAGCTTGGGGCGCAGCGTGAACTTCGACTTCAAACGCGCCGAAGGCTACCGCAACTTCTGCAACAAAATCTGGAACGCCACCAACTTCGTCTTGATGAACACCGAAAACCAAGACTGCGGCTACGGCGCAACCGCCACTGAGCCGCGCGGCTATTCCTTCCCCGATATGTGGATTGTAGACCGTCTGAATCAGACCATCGAGCAAGTAACGCAAGCCTACGAAACCTACCGCTTTGATTTGGCAGCGGAAACCCTGTACAGCTTCATGTGGAACGACTATTGCGACTGGTATTTAGAACTTGCCAAAGTGCAGCTTCAAACCGGCTGCGCCAGCCGCCAACGCGCCACACGCCATACCTTATTGCGCGTACTCGAAGCCGCCCTGCGCCTGCTGCACCCGATTATCCCGTTCATCACCGAAGAACTGTGGCAAACCGTCGCTCCTATGTGCGACGCGAAAACCGCCGACAGCATCATGCTCGCCCGCTTCCCCGAAGCCGACAGCGGCGAGATTGTTCAGACGGCATTCGAGCAAATGACCGTGTTGCAGGATTTGATTGGCGCAGTCCGCAACCTGCGCGGCGAAATGGGCATCCAGCCCAACGTAAAAGCCCCGCTGTTTGTCGAAAGCACGGACGACTTGGCGGACTACCTCAAATACCTGCCGATGATGACCCGCCTGACCGAAGCACAGCAAGTCGCCACCCTGCCCGAAAGCGAAGACGCGCCCGTCGCCGTCTGCAACGGCGCGCGCCTGATGCTGAAAGTCGAAATCGACAAAGCCACCGAAACCGCCCGTTTGAGCAAAGAAGCCGAGAAGCTGCAAAAAGCCTTGGACAAACTCAACGCCAAACTCTCCAAACCCGGCTACACCGAAAAAGCCCCGGCGCATTTGGTGGAAAAAGACAAAGCCGATTTGGCGGAATTGGAAGACAAAATGGCAAAAGTGCAAACTCAGTTGTCGAAGTTGAAAGACTGATTTGATTGAATCAACAAGGCCGTCTGAAAAATGTTTTTCAGACGGCCTCTTTTATAGTGGATTAACAAAAATCAGGACAAGGCGACGAAGCCGCAGACAGTATAATCGGTGTAGAAATCAACACCTCCTGACAGGACGTTCGACCCTTGAGCCTGTGGTTAATTTGCTGAAAATGCACACCCAAAGCAGTGCCTGCGGCAGTAACGCTGGGGAACGCGAGTGTGGAGTTGCAACCCGTGATGACGGTAAGCGGGCGAATGGAAACCCTAGCATGGGCAACCTTGCCAAAATTCTTGATTTCGACATTTAAATCCATAAAAAACAAACTCCTGCAAAAGCTAGGAGTTTATTATAGCACGAAGTTTCGAGATTACGGCATTACTTTGTACCTGTTACAGACAAGGTTGTCGGGGGACGAACGTCCGTCGAGCTTGGTTCGTATAGAGCCGTAGGAGGTGTTTAGGGCTTTGGCGGCAGCTTGTACGCTGGGGAACGAGAGTGTTTCGCCTGTGGCGGTGTCGAGGATGGAGACTGACCGACCCCTAGAGGCCAAAACGGAGGTTGATAAAACTAAACCACAGGCAGGACAGCCGTGTTTGGAACGGATAAATGCTTGCCCCGCAGAAACAGTCTGCACCCCGTGTGTAGGGCAAACAATGGTTATAGGTCGTGCCACCCCATTGAACGAAAGAATTTTGAAGTTCTTAGAGGGGAAAGTTTCATCAGCAAGGGTTTGAAATGTTTTAATGGTGTACCGCATAACTCACTCCGTATAAGTGCAAAAGATTTTATACGAAAACATAAAAATTTTCAAATTTTTTGAGACCTACCTGATACCCTGCGCAAGCACAATGCAAAGAAAAAGGCTATACGTCTTTACCAAATCTTTACATAAATTATCAGAAAACCACTTGCACAAAACAACAAGGAGGCGCATAATACACCCTGTAGTTAGATAGATAGTAAGGAGATAACCAATGACTTAGCACCTGCCCCCCGCGCCTGCGACTAGTGGGCATTACTCAATCTTCACACTTAAATCACTTGCAGGGCTTAACAACCCATGCAGTAGTACACACATCAACAAATCAGGCTGGTACGCCTTGGCAATAGTACGGCAAGGCGAGGCAACGCCGTACTGGTTTTTGTTAATCCACTATACATGGCATTGCATCGGCACTGATGAAAACATTCACAGTGATGCAAAAGTCGAATATCTTCAGGACGGCAGTTTCCGTGGCGATGCTATACTCAAAATCGATGATGACGGCAATATCTTGGCATACCGTGTTGTCGGCTCAGGGAAATGGCGTTTTGAAAACAATGCCTGCGCCTAGTCGCGGATAAAACTTACCCCGTGAAGCTGCGACTGCATAATCGCCGCCTTCATCGCCGACAACGCCTTCGGACGGACAAAATTGCGGCGGTACGCCAATACGACCCGCCGGCTTGGCGGCGTACCTTCAAACGGAATAATGCTGAACAGCATATGATCGTTTTCGGTCAGCGCGGTTGCCGGTAACACGCTGATTGCCAAACCGCTGGCAACCATATGGCGGATTGTATTAATCGAGCTGCCCTGCAATGTATTGGTCAACCCCTGTATACGTTGTTTCGCCGCCAATTCGGAACAGCTTGAGAGTACCTGATCCCGCATACAGTTGCCTTCCGTCAGCAGCAAAACCTGCTCCTCACCCAGCATCCGTGGCGAAACGGCATCCAGTTCCTCAAATGAATGCCCTTTCGGGACAATCACGAAAAACGGTTCGTCATACAAGGGTTCGGTAACAATGCCCGGCTCTTGAAACGGTTCGGCAACGATAATCGCGTCAACGTCCCCGCGTTTGAGCGACTCGGTCAAAGTATGCGTGTAATTCTCTTCCAACATCAAAGGCATTTTCGGTGCAGTACGGCGCAACGAGACAATCAGTTTCGGCAGCAGGTACGGCGCAACCGTAAAAATCAGCCCGAGTTTGAACGCACCCTCCAGCTCGTTTTGTTCTTCATTTGCCAAATGCCTGATAAGCTCTGCCTCTTCCAACACCTTACGCGCCTGTGCAACGATACGTTCCCCCGCCTCGGTCGTAATAATATCGTTGCTGCTCCGGTCAAACAAAGAGACGGCAAGCTCTTCTTCCAATTTCTTAATGGCAATAGACAAAGTGGGCTGACTGACAAAACAACGCCGCGCCGCCCTGCCGAAATGACGTTCTTGGGCGACTGCGACGATGTACCGCAATTCGGTTAAGGTCATGTCCTATACCTTTTTCTGTTCCGGCAAAGTAATGTTCAACTCAAGCACATCCATACCATCCTGTTTTTCCTGGGAAATACGGATATTGTCTAATGAAACATTCACATATTTGGACAGGACTTCCATCAACTCTTTACGTAAAGTCGGCAGGTAATCCGGAGCCTGACCTTCTTGGGCGCGCTCTTGGGCAATGATGATTTGAAGGCGGTCGCGGGCAACGGTTGCCGTTTTCTGCTTTCTGCCGAATAAAAATTCGATTAATGACATACCTTATCCTCCAAACAGACGTTTGAAGAAGCTTTTTTTCTCAGCTTCCAAGAAACGCATTTCACGGTTCTCGCCCAAAAGACGGGCAATAACGTCCTTATATGCCTCGGAAGCCGCCACGCTGTCCTGATGGATGACCGGTTCTCCGGAATTGGATGCCTGCAAGACGTTTTGGGATTCAGGAATCACACCCAGCAAAGGAATATGCAGAATATCGCAAATATCCTGTACAGACAGCATTTCGCCTTTTGCCACACGTTCGGGAGAATAACGCGTAATCAACAGATGTTCTTTAACCGAACCGCCTTGCTCTACCTTATGGGATTTGCTTTGCAAAATTCCCAAAATCCTGTCGGAGTCACGCACACTGGAAACCTCAGGATTGGTCGTTACAATGGCTTCATCAGCAAAATACAACGCCATCAATGCACCCTGCTCAATACCGGCAGGAGAGTCGCAAATAATATACTCAAAGCCCATTTTCTTGCCGGACAGCTCCTGCATCACTTTTTCTACGCCCTCGCGTGTCAAAGCGTCTTTATCCCGAGTTTGAGAGGCAGGCAAGATAAACAGATTCTCACAATTCTTATCTTTGATTAAAGCCTGGTTGAGCGTCGCCTCACCCTGAATGACATTGATCAGGTCATAAACGACACGACGCTCACAACCCATAATGAGGTCGAGGTTACGCAAGCCCACATCAAAATCAATTACCGCAGTTTTATATCCGCGTAATGCCAAACCTGTCGCAATACTGGCACTGGTAGTCGTTTTACCGACACCGCCCTTACCTGAAGTTACTACAATAATTTTTGCCACAATATTTCCTTTTTAAAATATCAAACAATTACTCTGAGCCAATTGCACTGATAACCAATCGGTTATCCTGCAACAATATCTGTACCGGCTGCTTGTGCAGATGGTTCGGCAAATCCTGTTCAAAATTACGGTAAATACCCGCCACAGAAACCAGTTCTGCCTGCATGGAGTGGATAAATATGCGGGCAGAAGTATCACCCTTGGCACCGGCCAAAGCACGCCCCCTCATCGGCGCATAAATATGTATATTGCCATCCGCAATCAATTCCGCCCCCTGGCTGACCGCCCCCGTAACAATCAAATCGCCATCTTCGGCATAAACCTGCTGACCGGTACGGACAGGGGATGTAATCAATACTGTTTTCCTTGCTTTCTGACCATCCTCCGTGTTCTGCACCTCAACCTGACCCAGTTCTTTAACATTTTCCGAATGAGACAGACAAAACAGCAAATGATACTTCATAGCCGCAGCAGCCCAACGTTCATTAGAATGCTTCAGACCCAAAATTTGCATACCATGCCTTGAAAACAACGAAACCAATGCAGCAAGATCCAAAGACTCGGGATAATCAAACTCTTGAACATCCAGCACAAATGGAACAACACCAGACTCTTGAAACTTCTTGCCCAATTTGACCAGCACATCTTCCAAATCAAACAAGTCTGACGTATGCAAAGATATAGACAATACGTCCATCTTTGTCGACTTTATATCGAAAGCATTCATTATATAAACCATCATAGAATTTTTTAATGATGTAAGTTTACCGCGCAAACCTTAGCTATTCAATTAATATTTTAAACATGATAGCCAATACCCTATTACCTATCAGATATTGCAAAAATAACGCCACCTGCTTTTCGGCAGATGGCGTTATATGACTAAAATTACTCAGCAGCCGGTTTGTCAACCAATTCAACCAGTGCCAGAGGTGCATTATCACCTTTACGGAATCCGTATTTCAACACCCGAACATAACCACCGTTACGAGCAGTAAAACGAGGACCCAAATCGCCAAACAGTTTTACTACAACATCACGGTCGCGAGTACGGTCAAATGCCAAACGGCGGTTTGCCAATGACGGCTTTTTACCCAATGTAATCAACGGCTCTACTACACGGCGCAATTCCTTGGCCTTAGGCAGAGTTGTTACAATAGTTTCGTGAGTCAATAATGAATTCGCCATATTACGCAGCATTGCAGCACGATGACTGCTGGTACGGTTTAATTTGCGATTGCCATTACGATGACGCATATCAATTATCCTTTAATTCTTCATTAAGGCTTTTCCAAGCCTACAGGTGGCCATGCTTCCAACTTAGAACCCAGTGTCAAACCTTTAGATGCCAATACTTCCTTAATCTCATTCAAAGATTTACGTCCCAAATTCGGCGTTTTAAGAAGCTCGGTTTCAGTGCGTTGAATCAAATCGCCAATATAATAAATATCCTCAGCTTTCAAACAATTAGCTGAACGTACTGTCAATTCCAGATCATCCACCGGACGCAAAAGAACAGGGTCGATAGGAGGTGCTTTTTCTTCAACCTCCTCCACAGGCGTACCCTGCAAATCAGCAAAAATAGACATCTGATCAATCAAAATACGTGCCGCACTGCGTACAGCTTCCTCAGGATCAATAGAACCGTCGGTTTCGATATCCAAAACCAACTTATCAAGATCCGTCCGCTGCTCTACACGTGCAGGTTCAACCTCAAAGCTAACACGGCTGATGGGCGAAAAGCTCGCATCCAACTGGATTGCACCAATCTGACGGTTCTCATCACGAACTACCTGACGACCTGAAACAGATTGATAACCACGACCTTGCTCTACTTTAATTTCCATCTCAATTTGACCGTTATCAGCCAAATGACAAATGACATGACCAGGATTCAGAATTTCTACATCATGCGGCAACTCAATATCACCGGCAGATACGACACCTGAACCTGATTTCTTCAACACAAGTTGAACTTGGCTACGACCATGGAGTTTAAACACAATACCTTTAATATTCAGCAAAATGTCAACAACATCTTCCTGAATACCATCAACAGTAGAATATTCGTGTAATACACCGGCAATAGCTACTTCAGTAGGAGCAAAACCATTCATGGATGACAGTAAGATACGGCGCAAAGCATTACCTAAGGTATGACCGAAACCACGTTCAAATGGCTGCATAGATACTTTTGCACGAGTTGCAGAAAAAGTATTTACATCAATTTGACGAGGTTTCAAAAATTCGGTTGTGCTATTCTGCATTTAACTGTCCCTCACTGAGCTAGCATTATTTAGAGTAGAACTCTACCACCAGCTGTTCATTAATATCACCGGTCAATTCCGAGCGATCCGGCATGTTTTTGAACACACCCTCAAGTTTATCCGCATCTACAGAAACCCAACCCGGCAAGCCGATTTGAGTTGCCAAACCCAATGCTTCTTGAATACGTACCTGTTTTTTGGCTTTTTCACGAACTGAGACAACATCACCAGCTTTCACTTGGAAAGAAGGAATATTGACAACTTGTCCATTCACAACTATCGCCTTATGAGAAACAAGCTGTCTTGCTTCAGCTCGGGTAGAACCGAAACCCATACGATAAACGACATTATCCAAACGAGATTCCAGCAACTGCAACAGCAACTCGCCGGTAGAGCCTTTACGACGATCAGCTTCTGCGAAATAACGACGGAACTGACGTTCTAATACGCCATAAATACGGCGGATTTTTTGTTTTTCACGCAACTGCAAACCATAGTCTGACAAACGCGGTTTTTTTGCACCATGCTGACCGGGAGCGGAATCAATTTTACATTTAGAATCCAAAGAGCGGCGCGCACTCTTCAAAAACAAATCCGTACCTTCGCGACGTGCCAACTTACATTTAGGGCCAATATAACGTGCCATGTTTCAAATCACTCCAATATTAAATACGACGTTTTTTAGGCGGACGGCAACCGTTATGAGGCAACGGGGTAACGTCAGTAATGCTGGTAATCTTGAAACCAAGAGCATTCAAAGCACGTACAGAGGATTCACGACCTGGACCTGGACCTTTAATACGAACCTCTAAATTTTTAACGCCATACTCTTGGGCAACTTTACCAGCTGCTTCTGCTGCAACTTGTGCTGCAAATGGTGTACTTTTACGAGAACCTTTAAAACCAGCGCCGCCAGAGGTAGCCCAAGACAACGCATTGCCTTGACGGTCAGTGATTGTAATGATGGTATTGTTGAAAGATGCATGAACGTGCACAATACCCTCACTCACGGTTTTACGTACTTTTTTACGTACACGTGAAGCTGTGTTTGCTTTAGCCATTAATAAAATTCCTTAAAATTTATTTCTTACCAGCAATCGCTTTACGCGGACCTTTGCGGGTACGCGCATTTGTACGAGTGCGTTGACCGCGGCATGGTAAGCCGCGACGATGACGGAAGCCACGATAGCAGCCCATGTCCATCAATCGCTTGATACTCATAGTTACCTCACGACGCAAATCACCTTCTACTTCATACTTGGCAACTTGGTCACGCAAAGCATCTAATTGAGTCTCGTCCAAATCTTTTGCTTTAGTATCAGGCGCAATATTTGCAGCCTCACAAATCAATTTAGCACGAGTAGCACCAATACCGTAAATAGCCTGAAGACCAATTACGATGTGTGCGTTATTAGGGATATTTACCCCTGCAATACGAGCCATATTTTTTCCTTTTTAGGGCAAAGTGTGTCACTATATCACAGAATCACATTAAAAGAAATATTCCATTAACCTTGACGCTGTTTGTGACGGAGATCAGTACAAATTACACGAACTACACGATTTCGACGAATAATCTTGCAATTTCGGCAAATTTTCTTAACAGATGGTTGTACACGCATTTTATTTTCCTTTTATTGGTTTATCTTGCTCTGAAAACGATTCGAGCCCTAGTTAGATCATAAGGTGTCAGCTCTACTGTGACCTTATCTCCCGGAGAAATACGAATGTAATGCATCCGCATCTTCCCAGAAATATGACCCAATACAATATGGTCATTCTCAAGTTTTACTTTAAATGTTGCATTAGGTAAAGTTTCAAGAATTTCACCTTGCATTTGGATAGTATCTTCTTTCGCCATAATTCTATTTCCGAGAAAATGATTTCATTTCTGAACGAGTCATTAACTTATCATACTGTTGAGTAAGCCTATACGAATTTATTTGTGTACTAAAATCCATCGTTACAACAACTAGAATCAACAAAGACGTGCCACCCAAATAAAAAGGTACATTTAAAACCGTAGTTAAGAACTCTGGAATTAAACAAATAGTTGTAATATAAAGAGCTCCAAACAATGTCAAACGTAATACAACTTTTTCTAAATACCTAGAGGTCTGCTCACCAGGTCTAATCCCAGGAACAAAAGCACCACTCTTTTTTAAATTCTCTGCCATTTCTTTAGGGCTAAAAACCAAAGCCGTATAAAAATAACAAAAGAAAATAACTGTCGCTGCAAATAAAGCCATATACAGCAATTGACCGTGTTGTAACAATCCAGCTATTTTGTGCAAAACACTATTTGTATCAGCCGAACCAAACCAACCTAAAAGAGTAGATGGAAATAGAATAATACTGGAAGCAAAAATTGGGGGAATAACACCAGCCATATTCAACTTGAAAGGCATATGCGTATTTTGACTACCCGCCCTACCATTAAACTGGCGTTTTGCATAATGAATAGGAATCTTCCGCTGTGCACTTTCAAAGTATACAACCAAATAAATTAATAATAAGGCACCAAATACAATAAACAACGCCGTAAGCATGCTCATAGAACCTTGGTTCGTCAGTGTAACCAGCTTTGCAATACCCGAAGGAATACCTGAAGCAATACCTGCCGTAATGATTAAAGAAATACCGTTCCCGATACCCCTTTCAGTAATTTGCTCCCCAAGCCACATAAGAAACATGGTTCCCGTTACCAAAGAAACTACCGTGGAAACATGAAACTCAAATGAACTTGTTACAACAATTCCTTGCTGAAATACGAAAGATGCAACACCTAGACTTTGAAGAATTGCTAACAAAACAGTACCATACCTAGTATATTTCGTAATTACCTTTCTACCAGCCTCCCCTTCTTTTTTTAAAGCCTTCAATGATGGCAAAATTTCAGAAGCGAGCTGTACAATAATAGAAGCTGAAATATATGGCATAATTCCTATTGCAAATATACTAAAGCGCTCTAACGACCCACCGGAAAACATATTCAATATTCCCAGGATGCCGTTTCCAGCGCTTTCGTATAATTTAGCTAAAGCAACAGCATCAACTCCAGGTACGGGTATATGGGCACCAATTCGAAAAACAATCAATGCTCCAAATAGAAACAAAAGACGTTTCTTAAGATCTCCAAATTTGGATGAACCTGATGACGTTTGTTGATTAGCCACAATATTAAACCTTACATTTCAATCTTACCACCAACAGCCTCGATAGCAGCTCTCGCACCTTTGGTAACTTTAATACCCTTCAAAGCAACTGCCTTAGAAATTTCACCAGAAGCAATAACTTTAACATTAGAGACTGTAGATGCAATCAGACCCGCTTGCTTTAAGACCAAAATATCAATCTCATTAACAGCAATTGATTCCAGTTCACTTAAACGAAGCTGTGCATTAGCTGATGCTGTTAAAGATTTAAAACCTCTTTTAGGGAGGCGTCGTTGCAAGGGCATTTGACCACCCTCGAAACCCACCTTATGAAACCCACCAGACCGGCTCTTTTGACCTTTATGACCACGACCACCCGTTTTGCCAAGACCACTACCAATACCGCGTCCAACACGACGACCAGCATGCGTAGCACCAACAGCAGGTTGAATTGTATTCAAAAACATATCAAGACTCCACTTTCAACAAGTAGCTGATTTTATTAATCATACCACGGTTTTCAGGGGTATCTAAAACCTCTACCGTATGCTCGCGACGACGCAAACCTAAACCGCGTGCACATGCACGATGAGATTCAATTGTACCAATCAGGCTTTTAACCAATGTAACCCTAATCTTTTTTTGTTCAGCCATGGTTAACTCCCAAAATGTCTTCCACTGTCAAGCCACGTTTGGCTGCGATATCAGCAGGAGTATGCAACTTAGACAAACCATCTAATGTTGCACGTACGATATTATATGGGTTAGTAGATCCGTGCACTTTGGCGGAGATATTATGAATGCCCATAGCATCAAAAACCAAACGCATAGGTCCACCGGCTTTTACGCCACTACCCTCTTTAGCAGGCTGCATAAATACTTTAGTAGCACCATGTCGACCAATAACCTCATGATGAATCGTACCATTTTTTAATGGTACCTTAATCATAGAGCGTCGTGCTTGATCCATCGCCTTTTGGACTGCAACAGGCACTTCTTTTGACTTACCTTTACCCATACCAATACGACCATCTCCATCACCAACAACAGTTAGCGCAGAGAAAGCCATAATGCGACCACCTTTAACTACTTTGGTTACACGGTTAACTGCGACCATCTTTTCAATCAGACCGTCACCGCGTTCTTCAATTTCATGTTTTGCCATCTGAAAGTCTCCAAATATTTAGAAGCTTAAACCATTTTCACGAGCAGCTTCAGCCAAAGCCTTCACACGACCGTGATATTGGAAACCTGAACGATCAAAAGCAACCTTTTCTACACCTGCTGCTTTAGCCTTCTCAGCGATACGTTTACCAACTATTGCAGCTGCTTCAACATTGCTTCCAGATTTCAGACTACCGCGCACCTCAGCTTCCAATGTAGAGGCTTGAGCCAATACTTTATCACCTTCAGCACTAATTACTTGAGCATAAATATGATTATTGCTTCGGAACACACATAATCTTACCATTTTCAAGTCCGCAATACGAGCACGGGTTTTGCGTGCACGACGGAGTCGGGTTGTATGTTTATCCATTAGTGAACCTCAATTATTTTTTCTTGGCTTCTTTCATTACCACTACTTCGCCTACATAGCGAACACCTTTACCCTTATAAGGCTCAGGAGCACGGAACGCACGAATCTCAGCAGCAACTTGACCAACAACTTGTTTATCCGAGCCGGTTAAAACAATCTCTGTTTGGCTAGGAGTTTGAACGGAGACACCTTCAGGCATTTCATATACGATCGGATGAGAAAAACCCAAAGACAGATTCAAGATTTTACCTTGTGCTTGAGCACGATAACCCACACCTATCAATTGCAATCTTTTCTCAAAACCTTCTGAAACACCTTTAACCATATTGCTGACTAATGCGCGAGCAGTACCAGACATTGCATTTGCTTGTTTACTGCTGTTATTCGCAACAAAAGTCAATTTGCCATCATTAAATTCAATGGCTACATCAGAATGCAAAGGAAAAGACAATTCACCGTTCTTACCCTTAATAACTAATGCCTCTGTTCCAAATTTTACTTCTACACCAGCGGGAACAGTCACTGGGTTTTTTGCGACACGTGACATTTCTTTTCCTCCACTAGGCTACAATGCATAACAACTCACCACCAACACCTTGAGAACGTGCTTTACGATCAGTCATTACACCTTTAGAAGTACTAACAATAGCAATACCCAAGCCATTCATAACACTTGGAATCTCACTAGACGCTTTATAAATACGCAAACCAGGGCGAGATACACGCTTGATTTGTTCAATTACAGGACGACCTGCATAGTATTTTAATTGAATTTCCAATATAGACTTTACGTCAGATGAAACTGCGAAGTCCTCAATATATCCTTCTTCTTTCAATACCTTTGCAATAGCACACTTTAATTTTGAAGAAGGCATTGCAACCGCTGCTTTATTAGCACGTTGCGCATTGCGGATACGAGTCAACATATCGGAAATAGGATCATGCATACTCATTCTTAATTACTCCTATTACCAGCTGGCTTTAACAACACCCGGAATTTCGCCACGCATGGCGATTTCACGGATTTTAATACGACCCAAACCAAATTTACGGAAAGTACCACGAGGGCGACCTGTCAAAGCACAACGACGACGTTGACGCACAGGTGCCGCATTACGAGGAATGGATTGAAACCTCAAACGAGCCTCAAAACGCTCTTCCTCAGTTGCATTCGAATCATTGATTACCGCTTTAATTGCCGCGCGTTTAGCCGCATATTTTTTAGCCAAAGCTTGACGTTTCAGATCACGATTAATAAGTGCTTTCTTAGCCATGATTATCCTTTGAACGGAAATTTAAACAATGACAATAAAGCTTTCGCTTCCTCATCGGTTTTTGCTGTAGTAGTAATAGTAATATTCAAACCACGCAAAGCATCAATTTTATCGTATTCAATTTCCGGAAAAATAATTTGCTCACGAACACCCATATTGTAATTGCCACGGCCATCAAATGATTTACCGCTCACACCACGGAAGTCACGTACGCGAGGTAATGCAATAGTAATCAAACGATCCAAGAATTCAAACATTTGATCACGACGCAATGTTACTTTGCAACCAACCGGATAGTTATCACGGATTTTAAAACCTGCGATAGATTTACGGGCAACAGTAACAACCGGTTTTTGACCGGCAATTTTCTCTAAATCGGAAACAGCATGTTCCATAACTTTTTTATCAGCAATAGCCTCACCCACACCCATATTCAAGGTGATTTTTTCAATACGCGGGACTTCCATTACTGATTTGTAACCAAATTGTTTAACCAATTCAGGAACAACTGTCTCTTTATAAAACTCTCTCAACCGAGCCATGTTATCTCCTTATGCCCCAATGATAGAGCCATTTGATTTGAAGAAACGAACGCGTTTAACTTTGCCTTCATTTTCAATCAGCTTAATACCAACACGGTCCGCTTTATTAGTTTCCGGATTCAGGATTGCGATATTAGAAATATCCAAAGGCATTTCTTTAGTAATAATACCGCCCTCAATGCCACGCATTGGATTAGGTTTTTGATGGCGTTTTACAACATTAACGCCCTCAACAACAACTTTATCACCCAACACTCGAACTACTTGACCCTGCTTACCTTTATCCTTACCAGCAATTACTACAACCCTATCGCCTTTAATGATTTTATTCATCGTGCCATTCCTTATAATACTTCAGGTGCCAATGAAACGATTTTCATAAATCGCTCAGTACGCAATTCACGGGTTACCGGACCAAAGATACGAGTACCCAAAGGTTCAAGTTTATTATTCAGTAACACGGCGGCATTGTTATCGAATTTAATTAACGCACCATCAGGACGACGTACACCCTTAGCAGTACGAACAACTACCGCATTATATACATCGCCTTTTTTGACACGGCCACGCGGAGCCGCATCTTTAACTGCCACTTTAATAATATCGCCAACAGAAGCGTAGCGACGCTTAGATCCGCCCAATACCTTGATACACATTACGCGACGCGCACCAGAGTTATCAGCCACATCTAAGATGGTCTGCATTTGAATCATGTTATTACCTTTAAATTAACCAACTTAATTTACCACTTTCAGATAACTTACAGCAAAGCCGCTGCTTATTAAATGAAACCTTGCGGTTCAAGTAAACCAGTCTTGGACCCCGAAAGGGAAGAAACTTCCAGAAGAAACTGAAAGACAGGAAACGAAGTTTACACGCAAATTAAATTTGCTGCAATACTTCGTTTCCCATTCCAAGCACGTTGCTTTAATTCTTAAATAGAACGTGCTTTCTCAACCAGCTCACTGACAACCCAAGATTTAGTTTTTGACAATGGACGGGATTCCGATATAACAACCACATCACCAATTCCATATTGATTATTTTCATCATGGGCATGGATTTTAGTAGATAACCGAATAATCTTACCATACAGCGGATGTTTTACTTTACGCTCAACCAATACTGTTACGGTTTTATCCATTTTGTCGCTTACTACTTTGCCTTGCAAAGTACGAACATTTTTAGTTTCGCTCATTACTTAGCACCTTTTTCAGTTAAAACGGTTTTAATACGAGCAATATCGCGACGTACACGTTTCAATTCACTTGGTTTGCCTAATTGACCGGTAGCGTTTTGCATACGTAAGCCAAACTGAGCTTTCAACAAGTCCAACAAATCTGCATTCAACTGCTCAACGGATTTGTCTTTCAATTCATTTGCTTTCATTATTGACCCACCTGTCTTACTACAAAGGTTGTAGGAATAGGCAATTTGGCAGCAGCCAACTCGAATGCTTCACGAGCCAGTTCCTCTGGAACGCCATCCATTTCATACAACACTTTACCTGGTTTAATTTCGGCAATGTAATATTCCACGTTACCTTTACCGCCACCCATACGAACTTGAATAGGCTTTTCAGTAATCGGTTTATCAGGGAATACACGAATCCAAATACGACCACCACGTTTGATATGACGGGTCATTGCACGACGAGCAGCTTCGATTTGACGGGCAGTCAAACGACCACGACCTACGGCTTTCAAGCCGAACTCACCGAAACTTACCTTATTACCGCGAGTAGCGATGCCAGTATTGCGACCCTTTTGTTGCTTACGGTATTTCAGTCTAGTTGGCTGCAGCATTACGTCTACCTGCCTTTCTTTGTTTACTCTCATGTTCAGGTTTGGAAGATTTAATATTGCCTTCCGTATAAACCCAAACTTTCAGACCCAATACACCATATGTGGTGTGCGCTTCGCTGGTTGCATAATCTACATTTGCACGTAAAGTATGCAGTGGCACGCGACCTTCACGATACCATTCGCTACGGGCAATATCCGCACCATTCAGACGGCCTGAAGTCATAATCTTAATGCCTTTAGCACCAGAACGCATTGCATTTTGCATTGCTCGTTTCATAGCACGACGGAATTGAACGCGCTTTTCCAACTGCTGGGCAATACCGTCAGCAATAATTTGAGCATCCAACTCAGGACGGCGAATCTCTTCAATATTTACATGAACAGGTACACCCATCAAGACTTGCAAGTCACGTTTCAAAACCTCGATATCCTCACCTTTTTTACCTATAACCACACCCGGACGAGCGGAGTGAATGGTAATGCGTGCAGATTTTGCAGGGCGTTCAATAACCACTCGACCAACCGAAGCATTGGCCAATTTTTGACGCAAATAATTGCGAACATCGATATCCTGCTTCAAAACAGTAGAAAAGTCGGTGCTTTTAGCAAACCATTTTGAAGCCCAGTCTTTAGTTACCGCCAGGCGAAAGCCTGTAGGGTTAATCTTTTGTCCCATAGCTTTTCCTTAGTTACCCACTGTCACATTGATATGACAAGTTTGTTTTTCGATGCGGTTACCACGACCTTTGGCGCGAGCTTGAAAACGTTTCAAGCTTGGGCCTTTGTCAACAAAGATAGTTACCACTTTCAGTTCATCAATGTCCGCACCGTTATTGTGCTCGGCATTAGCAATAGCTGACTCCAATACTTTTTTAATCAGCTCGGCACCTTTTTTAGGACTGAAAGCCAAAATATTCAAAGCTTGGGCAACGTCTTTACCACGAATCAAATCAGCTACCAAACGAGCCTTTTGAGCAGAGATACGGGCATTTTTATGTTGTGCATTTACTCTCATGATTCACCTTATTTCTTTTTAGCCTTTTTATCGGCCAAGTGGCCTTTAAAGGTACGGGTCAATGAGAATTCGCCTAATTTATGACCAACCATATTGTCGCTGATAAACACAGGCACATGGGTGCGGCCGTTGTGCACAGCAATGGTCAGACCGATAAAATCAGGCAGAATGGTAGAACGACGAGACCAGGTTTTAATCGGGCGTTTGTCGTTGCTTGCGCGAGCAGCATCTACTTTTTTCAGCAAATGCAGGTCTACATATGGGCCTTTTTTCAATGAACGAGCCATACTAAATTAACCTTTATTTGAGTAACGGCGACGAACAATCATGTTATCCGTGCGTTTGTTATTACGAGTGCGGTAGCCTTTAGCAGGAGTACCCCATGGGCTGACCGGTTCGCGGGCCTCGCCCGTACGGCCTTCACCACCACCATGCGGGTGATCGACAGGATTCATGACAACACCGCGTACGGTCGGACGAATACCGCGCCAACGGTTGGCACCGGCTTTACCGATTTTTTTCAGGCTTTGCTCTTCGTTACCAACTTCACCAATGGTCGCACGGCAATTTACGTTGATTTTACGGACTTCGCCAGAGCGCAGACGGACTTGAGCGTACGCGCCTTCTTTAGCCAGCAATACCGCAGAAGCACCGGCAGAACGTGCGATTTGAGCACCTTTACCGGGTTTCATTTCGATACAGTGGATAGTCGTACCAACGGGAATGTTGCGAATCGGCAGGGTGTTGCCTACTTTGATGGCAGCTTCAGCACCGGAAACCAATACAGCACCGGCTTGAATACCGCGAGGAGCAATGATGTAACGACGCTCGCCGTCTGCATAGCACAACAGTGCGATGAAGGCAGTACGGTTAGGATCGTATTCGATACGCTCTACTTTGGCAGGAATGCCGTCTTTGTTACGTTTAAAGTCTACAACACGGTAATGGTGTTTATGACCGCCGCCTTTGTGACGGGTGGTGATATGACCATTATTGTTACGGCCGGCAGTAGAATTTTTCTTTTCAAGCAAGGGCGCATAAGGTGCACCTTTGTGCAAACCTTCTGTTACCACGCGAACCATGCCGCGACGGCCTGCAGAGGTCGGCTTCATTTTAACGATTGCCATTTTGTTTATTCCTTATCTGCAGCTGCAGCAGCGGCTTCCAAATCCAACTCTTGACCGGCAGCCAAGCTTACATAAGCTTTTTTAACATCGCTGCGGCGGCCCAAAGTACGACCAAAACGCTTAGTTTTGCCTTTAGTTGTAACGGTAGTTACAGAAGCAACTTGAACACCAAACAGCAGCTCAACAGCAGCTTTGATTTCAGGTTTGGTTGCATTTGCCAAGACTTTAAACGTCATTTGGTTGCGTTTTTCAGCCAATACGTTGCTTTTTTCAGAAACGATAGGTGCCAAAATCACTTGAGTCAAACGTTGTTGATTCATACCCATTGCTCCTCTAATTGTGCAACTGCATCTTTAGTGATGATTACTTTTTTGTAACGCAGCAAGCTGTAAGGATCAACTTGTTGAGCTTCCAAAACCAACACGTTTGGCAAGTTGCGTGAAGCCAAGTAAACATTCTCGTCGAGCTGTTTGGTTACAAACAACACTTGCTCCAGACCCAGATTTTTCACTTGTTCAGCAAAAACTTTGGTTTTAGGAGTTTCAGCAGTCAACGCCTCAATCGCAAACAAACGCTCGTCACGAGTCAATTGGGACAGAATAGTCGCCATACCGGCACGGTACATTTTGCGGTTTACTTTTTGAGTGAAGTTTTCGTCGGGTTTGTTCGGGAACGCGCGACCACCTTTACGCCACAGCGGAGATGAAGTCATACCGGAACGGGCGCGGCCGGTACCTTTTTGACGCCATGGTTTTTTGGTTGAGTGTTTTACTTCGGCACGGGTTTTTTGAGCACGGTTACCAGAGCGGGCGTTTGCCAAGTAGGCATTTACCAGCTGATGAACCAACGCTTCATTGTATTCGCGGGCGAACAAAGCATCAGAAACAGACAGGCTGCCTGAAACTTGTCCTTTAGCGTCAATTACTTTCAATTCCATTACGCACCTACTTTCACGCTGGGACGAACTACAACATCGCTGTTGACCGCACCCGGAACAGCACCCTTAACCAACAGCAGTTGGCGTTCTGCATCAACACGGACAACTTCCAATTTTTGAACAGTTGCTTTGGTGTTGCCGTATTGGCCGGCCATGCGTTTACCGGGGAACACGCGACCCGGGTCTTGCGCCATACCGATAGAGCCTGGAACACGGTGAGAACGGGAGTTACCGTGGGAAGTACGTTGGGCACCGAAGTTATGACGTTTGATCGTGCCGGAGAAACCTTTACCTTTAGAGGTACCGGTTACATCGACCAGTTGACCGACTTCAAACATAGAAACGGTGATTTCGTCACCAGCTTTCAATTCAGCCAGTTTTTCTTCAGTCAAAGCAAACTCAATCAAACCGCGACCGGCTTCAACACCTGCTTTTGCAAAGTGCCCGGCTTCGGCTTTGTTGACACGATTGGCTTTTTTCTGACCAAAGGTAACTTGAACGGCAGTATAGCCGTCAGTATCTTTGGATTTTACTTGTGTAACGCGGTTGGCAGACATATCCAAAACGGTTACCGGAACAGAAACACCCTGTTCGTCGAACACGCGGGTCATACCAACTTTGCGTCCAACCAGACCTAAAGTCATGATTATTTTCCTTTTAAAGTAAAGGGACAGGCTACGATTGGCCTGTCTTTCAGACAAAGTTAAACTTGGTACGAATGTACCAAGTCAGACATTATATCTGACAAGTCAAAGAAATATCAACAAAAATATCAAAAATATCTTCAATATGCCGTCTGAAGCGTTTTGAATCTTCAGACGGCATAGGGTCGGATGCTTTTAAAGGAGTCGGTATCCGACCATCACGGCGTATGCATCTTTCTCCGACAAACCGGGATATGGTTGATGACTGCATCCATTATTTCTTTGAGATGGTAGTTTTCGTATGCCGAATAGTAAACGGGTTTGGAAATCTGCAAACCGGTTGCTTCCAGAATCCTTTTTTGTACCGATTCGGCCTTCTCGTCTAGAAACTGTTGCAAATTCGGCTGCGGCTGATGCAGCACCTTATCCCAATAACGTCCTTTCATCGCCATATCCGCCTGATTGATTGCAACAATAACCCTATCCGGATCAATCATTTTAAGGATAACATCCCTCAACAAATCATAGGCCGTACCCAAATCGCGGGAGCTGCCGTCAAGGATAACGAACACCAAATCTATCCAGCCCCACTGCCCATCCGAATGAGTATAGGTTTTAGACAGGACATCAATCAGTTTTTGCCGATGGGCGCGGTCGGCTTCTTTCCCATCGCCCAAACCTGCGCTGTCCCAAAACCGCAACACATCGTTCAGCATATAGCTTTCGACCAATTGCGTTTCGGGATCCACGCCTGTGCCTACCTTGGCTTTTTGTTCGCCAAACAAGGCATTTAAGGTTGAGGACTTGCCGACACCTGTCGCACCGACAAGCAAGACATCCAAATGACGGAAACCGGCTGCTGTGACTTTTTGCCCGATTTCAGAAATACGGTAACGATGCATATGCGCTCCTACCAGCCAAAAAAAGAAGCAACCGTGCTAATCGCCCCTCCAATCGCTTTTGCAGCACCGCCGATCAGCGTCCCGACACCGCTTGCTATCGTTGAAACAACATCTTTAACCACGCCTCCCGCAGCCCCCAATATTTTCTCCAGCGCACTGCCGATACTACTGTCGATTTCTTGCCGCTCCTCCTGTTTGCGGCGGCTGGTATCTCGTTCGATTTCTTCCACATTAATCTTCTCTGCCACAATCACCCGTTTTTCAGACGGCATAGCCGTAATGATGTAACGCAACAGGCGGGTTATGTTATAGGGACGCTGCTCCTCATCCTCACTCTTAAAGCCTGCTGAAAAATAAATCGGATTGACCGTAACGCCGGTAGCTTCCTGAATGCGCTTGCGTGTCGAACACACTTTCTCCTCCAAAAAGTTTTCCAAGGCGGCGTTCGGACGGCCGGCTTCCGCATCCCAATTCCGCCCCTTCATCGCCATATCACACTGATTAATCGCAACCAGCAACCGGTCTGTACGGCCTTCCCCACTCTTCTTCAATGTATTGATGATTACATTGTTAATCAGTTCGTATGATGTCCCCAAGTCTCTGGAGCCGCCGTCAAGCAGCACCAAAACCAAGTCGATGACGGCATTGCCGTTACTGTCTTTCTCCAGCAGCTTATTGATGATATTGCGCCGGTGCTTTTGGTCTGCCTTCTCTCCGTCGCCCAAGCCCGGACTATCCCAAATCGTCATATTCTCCAATTCATATTTGGCAATATCCATAGTTTCAGGATCTACACCCACGCCTACTTTTGCGACTTCCTTTACTAGTCCATCACTCTTTCCCGTTGCCTGATCTATGCTGAACAAGGCATTGATGGTGGATGATTTTCCGCAACCGGTGGCTCCGGTAATCAAAATATTGACATGCGTATCCTGCAAGATCTTAACCGCCCGCTCCAAATCATGCCGTTCTTCCGAATTCAATTCTTTGTTGTTTAAAATATCTTTAAAGACATTAAGTAAGCTCATCATCTTTCCTTTATTTACTTGAGAATAAAACATCATCCATCCTTAGAATCAGATGGATGCTTCTGCCCAAACCAAGCCCGATTCTACCTTTCTTCGGGGGGGCAAGCCTTCGGAAGGCTATGGATAAAAAATATCCTGTTTTGTTCACTAAAAAATGCCGTCTGAAAATTCTTGAGGCACAAAATAAGCCGATTTCGCCGACCGCACTGTTTTTTGATTTTGTTGTTTTGCCTTAAATCTGTTTGCCGCCGCATATTTTCAGACGGCATAACATAAAAAATCCCCAAGCATTAATTGCTTGGGGATTTTCAACAGCCCTAATTATTGGACTTTGATTTCTACATCAACACCGGCCGGCAAATCCAGCTTCATCAGCGCATCGGTAGTTTTGTCGGTCCAATCCACGATGTCCATCAGGCGCAAGTGGGTGCGGATTTCCAATTGTTCACGGGAAGTTTTGTTCACGTGCGGAGAACGCAGAATGTTGAAACGTTCGATTTTGGTCGGCAAAGGAATCGGGCCTTTTACAACTGCACCGGTACGTTTTGCAGTTTCAACGATTTCTTGTGCAGAACGGTCAATCAGGGCGTAATCATAAGCTTTCAGGCGGATACGGATTTTTTGGTTTGCCATTTATCAATATCCTTCAATTAAGCGATAACAGAAGAAACCACGCCGGCACCCACGGTACGGCCGCCTTCGCGAATCGCAAAGCGCAAACCTTCTTCCATAGCGATAGGCGCAATCAGTTCTACGGTGATGGTTACGTTCTCGCCCGGCATTACCATTTCCACACCTTCTTCCAAAGTAACCGCGCCGGTTACGTCGGTGGTACGGAAGTAGAATTGGGGACGGTAGTTGGCGAAGAACGGGGTATGGCGGCCGCCCTCTTCTTTGCTCAGTACGTATACTTCTGCTTTGAACTTGGTGTGAGGAGTGATTGTACCCGGTTTAGCCAATACTTGACCACGCTCTACGTCTTCACGTTTGGTACCGCGCAGCAATACGCCTACGTTGTCGCCTGCTTGACCTTCGTCCAGCAGTTTGCGGAACATTTCAACACCGGTACAAGTGGTTTTTTGAGTTTCTTTCAGACCGACGATTTCGATCTCGTCACCGACGTGGATGATACCGCGCTCTACACGACCGGTTACTACTGTACCACGACCGGAAATAGAGAATACGTCTTCGATAGGCAACAAGAAAGGTTTGTCCACGGCACGCTCGGGAGTCGGGATGTAGCTGTCCAATGCAGCAGCCAATTCGAAGATTTTTTCTTCGTAAGCGGCATCGCCTTCCAAGGCTTTCAGTGCGGAACCTTGTACGATCGGGCAGTCGTCGCCGGGGAAGTCGTAGCTGGACAGCAGGTCGCGGATTTCCATTTCAACCAGTTCCAACAGCTCGGCATCGTCGACCATGTCGCATTTGTTCATGAACACGATGATGTAAGGTACGCCTACTTGACGGGCCAGCAGGATGTGTTCGCGGGTTTGCGGCATAGGACCGTCGGCTGCGGAACATACCAGGATTGCACCGTCCATTTGTGCGGCGCCGGTAATCATGTTTTTAACGTAGTCGGCGTGCCCCGGACAGTCTACGTGTGCGTAGTGGCGGGTTTCGGTTTCGTATTCCACGTGCGAGGTGTTAATGGTAATACCGCGTGCTTTTTCTTCGGGTGCGTTGTCGATTTGGTCGTAAGCTTTTGCAGCACCGCCGAATTTTTTAGCCAAAATAGTAGTCAAAGCGGCAGTCAGGGTGGTTTTACCATGGTCAACGTGACCGATGGTGCCAACGTTTACGTGCGGTTTGCTACGTTCGAATTTTTCCTTAGCCATGAGCTAATTCCTTTACATTAAAGATCGATTAAAGAACAATGCCGTCTGAAAAATCATTTCAGCCTTTCGGACGGCCTATTTGCCTGATTAGCCTTTACGGGCTTCAGTTACAGCAGCAGCTATGTGGGCAGGAGCTTCAGAATATTTCTTGAACTCCATAGAGTAAGTAGCGCGGCCTTGGGTTGCAGAACGCAGGTCGGTCGAATAACCGAACATTTCTGCCAGAGGTACTTCGGCACGGACTTTTTTACCGCCGATACCGTCATCATCCATACCCAATACAACACCGCGACGGCGGTTCAAGTCGCCCATTACGTCGCCCATGTATTCTTCCGGGGTTTCCACTTCAACTGCCATAATCGGCTCAAGCAGGGCGGGAGATGCTTGACGCATACCTTCTTTAAACGCTTGAGAAGCAGCCAATTCAAATGCCAATTGGGAAGAGTCGACATCATGGTAAGAACCGAATACCAGACGGATACGTACGTCAACTACAGGATAGCCGGCAACGATACCGTTAGGCAACGTATCGCGGATACCTTTATCGACAGACGGAATAAATTCGCGAGGAATCACACCACCTTTAATTTCATCGATAAACTCGTAACCTTCACCACCCGGTTCCATAGGTTCCATTTCAATCACAACGTGACCGTATTGACCTTTACCACCGGATTGTTTTGCATGTTTGTATTCGGCTTTAACGGCTTTGCGGATAGTTTCACGGTAAGCCACTTGAGGCGCACCGATATTTGCTTCCACACCGAATTCGCGTTTCATACGGTCAACAATAATTTCCAAGTGCAGCTCACCCATACCGGAAATAATGGTTTGACCGGATTCTTCGTCTGTACGGACACGGAAAGAAGGGTCTTCTTTAGCCAAGCGGTTCAGGGCGATACCCATTTTCTCTTGGTCGGCTTTGGTTTTCGGCTCAACGGCAATATGGATTACCGGCTCGGGGAATTCCATACGTTCCAAGATAATCGGCGCGCTTTCCGCACACAAGGTTTCACCGGTAGTAACGTCTTTCAGACCAATAGCGGCTGCGATGTCGCCGGCGCGTACTTCTTCGATTTCAGTACGGTCTGCGGCAGTCATTTGTACCAAACGACCGATACGTTCGCGAGTGCCTTTTACGGAGTTCAATACGGTATCGCCGGATTTTACTACGCCTGAGTAAACGCGGATAAAGGTCAGCTGACCGACGTATTTGTCGTTCAACATTTTGAACGCCAATGCAGAGAATTTCTCTTCATCGCTGGCTTGACGGCTGTCGGCTTCCTCGGTATTCGGGTTGACACCTTGAACCGGAGGAATATCGGTAGGAGCTGGCAGCAATTCTACAACTGCGTCCAACATACGTTGAACACCTTTGTTTTTAAATGCAGAACCACACAGCATAGGCTGAATTTCGCCTGCCAAAGTACGTTGACGCAACGCGCCTACGATTTCTTCTTCGGTCAGCTCGTCGCCGCCTAAGTATTTGTCCATCAGTTCTTCGCTGGCTTCGGCTGCGGCTTCAATCATATTTTGACGCCATTCTTCGGCAGTTTCGACCAATTCGGCAGGAATATCGCCATAGGTAAAGGTTGTACCTTTATCGGCTTCATTCCAAATGATGGATTTCATTTTCAACAAATCAACCACACCGCTGAAGTTGTCTTCCGCACCAACCGGAATGACGATAGGTACAGGGTTTGCGCGCAAACGGGTTTTCATTTGCTCGACAACGCGGAAGAAGTTGGCACCCTGACGGTCCATTTTATTGACAAACGCCAAGCGCGGCACTTGGTATTTGTTGGCTTGCCGCCATACGGTTTCAGATTGGGGTTGAACACCGCCCACCGCGCAGTAAACCATTACCGCGCCGTCCAATACACGCATAGAACGCTCTACCTCTACGGTAAAGTCAACGTGTCCCGGGGTGTCGATGATGTTGAAGCGGTGCTCGGGGAATTGTTTCGCCATACCGGACCAGTAGGAAGTAACGGCAGCGGAGGTAATGGTAATACCGCGCTCTTGCTCTTGTTCCATGTAGTCGGTAGTAGCCGCACCGTCATGCACTTCGCCCAGCTTGTGGGTCAAACCGGTATAGAACAAAATACGTTCTGTCGTCGTGGTTTTACCCGCATCGATATGGGCGGAAATACCGATGTTACGGTACAGGCTGATCGGGGTCTTACGAGCCATTTTATTAGCCTTTCAAAATTAGAAACGGAAGTGAGAGAATGCTTTGTTGGCTTCAGCCATACGGTGTACTTCTTCACGTTTTTTCAACGCACCGCCACGGCCTTCGGACGCATCAATCAATTCGCCTGCCAAACGCAGGTCCATGGATTTCTCACCACGTTTGCGGGCCGCATCGCGAACCCAGCGCATTGCCAAAGCCAAACGGCGTGAAGGACGAACTTCAACAGGAACTTGGTAGTTTGCACCACCTACACGGCGGCTTTTCACTTCCACGATAGGTTTGGCGTTTGCAATGGCTTCGTTAAATACTTCGATTGCTACTTTGCCGGTTTTTTTCTCAATCTGTTCCAACGCACCGTAAACGATACGCTCGGCAACGGATTTTTTACCGTCAATCATCAATACGTTCATGAATTTGGTCAACTCGACGCTGCCGAATTTAGGATCTGGCAGTACGTCGCGCTTGGGGACTTCTCTACGTCTTGGCATTTTAATTTCCTTTAATCTATTCAGTCGGGTCTATTCCCATGAATACCCAATTGAGTATTCACTTACTCGGCCGTTGTTCAGCTTAGGCGGCCGACGTGCCTATTTAAGTCCCAGTAATTATTTAGGACGCTTAGCACCGTATTTGGAACGGGCTTGTTTACGGTCTTTAACACCTGCAGTATCCAAAGAACCGCGTACAGTGTGGTAACGCACACCTGGCAAGTCTTTTACACGACCGCCGCGAATCAATACGACACTGTGCTCTTGCAGGTTGTGGCCTTCGCCGCCGATGTATGAAATGACTTCAAAACCGTTGGTCAGGCGGACTTTACATACTTTACGCAATGCAGAGTTAGGTTTTTTAGGGGTAGTCGTGTATACACGGGTGCACACGCCGCGTTTTTGCGGGCAGGCTTCCAGTGCGGGCACTTTGTTTACGTACACGGGCTTTTGACGGCCTTTGCGTACCAATTGGTTGATAGTTGGCATATTTTCTCGTCCTGTTGAGTTAAATACTTGCCGACACCATGTCGGCAAGAGTGGAATTATATTTTTATTGCAAGTATACAGTCAAGCATAACGACAAGAAGAAAGATGATTTTCTTGTTTGCCGATAAATATTTACCGACATCCCTCACAATCAGTCGGACGGCTGGAGAAAATACTGTCAATACGTTTTTTCTATACTGACAAACCATTCCTTGCTGCTGCGCGAATAAAAGGCGGGCATATTGCTGTTGATCTTGTTGTAACGGAAATTTATTTGGGGTGTAAATCCTTTCCACGACAGTTTTTTATGCCATAAAGCCGCGCTCATCCGATGTTAATCGGCATTCCCATCCGGTCACCCCGAACATCGCCGCCTGCCGCGCTTTTAGGAACTTCAGACGGCATTGCATCGCGAACCGGCGGTACATCCTCGGCAAACGGCAGGAGGGCGAGGCTTTCCCCTTCAGACGGCATCGCAATCCGATTACCGACGTTAATCAGTTCGACAGGTACGCCGATATCCTCGGCAAACGTCGCCGAAGTCAGCAGGCAGCCTGCAAAAAAGAGATTTCTGGGTTTCATATTTATTTTTTAAAGGAAATGCCGTCTGAAGTTTCAGACGACATTTGTTTAAATGGAAAACATTAAGACGCTACTTTTTTGACCGCCGAAACCAACATCCTTGGCAAAGTTATTTTGGTCTCCGGACGTACCGACGACACCCGCCACCTCGTTGGTCTCCGGCCCGAAAATACCTAAGGAATAATCCACACGCCTCAAAATGACGAAAACGCTTGTTTTTGCCTTAATCGGACAAAGAAAAACCGCAAGCTTAAAGCTTGCGGTTTTGTATTGAATAAACGCGCCGAAGATTATTCATCCGTTACTTGGGTTTCAGCAGTCTCCTGCTCTACCCCTTGCCATTGCTGATGACGGCTGCGGTGATAAGTCAAACCGGTACCGGCAGGAATCAGGCGGCCGACGATGACGTTCTCTTTTAAACCGCGCAGTTCGTCTTGTTTGCCCATAATCGCGGCTTCGGTCAGAACACGGGTCGTTTCTTGGAACGATGCGGCAGAAATGAAACTGTCGGTGGACAGGGAGGCTTTGGTAATACCCAGCAATACGTTTTCGTAACGTGCCGGCTCTTTGCCTTCTTCCAAAGCTTTTTCATTGGCCGCCATCACATCGCCGCGTTCGACCTGCTCTCCGGTAATGAACCCGGTTTCGCCGGCATCCGCAATGTTCACACGGCGCAACATTTGACGGATGATGACTTCGATGTGTTTATCAGAAATCTTCACACCTTGCAGACGGTAAACCTCTTGCACCTCTTGGACAATGTAGCGTGCCAGTGCTTCGATACCTTGCAAACGCAGAATATCATGCGGATCAACAGCTCCGTCCACGATGGTTTCACCGCGGTTTACCACTTGACCGTCGTGTACCAGAATTTGTTTCTCTTTGGAAATCAAGGTCTCGTATGCTACACCGTCCACGTCAGTAACAATCAGACGTTGCTTGCCTTTGGTCTCTTTGCCGAAGGAAACGGTACCGGTAATTTCCGCCAACATACCGGCATCTTTCGGCACGCGTGCTTCAAACAATTCGGCAACGCGCGGCAGACCACCGGTAATGTCGCGGGTTTTGGAAGAGGCTTGCGGGATACGCGCCAATACGTCGCCTTTACCGATTTCCTGACCTTCGCGTACGGTAATCACCGCACCAACGGGGAATGCCATCGAAACCGGAGTGGACGTACCGGGAATACAGATTTCCACGCCGTTTTCGTCCAAGAGTTTCACAGTCGGACGCAGCAGTTTGGAAGCACTAGAGGAACGACGTTTACCGTCAATCACCACCAAAGTGGACAAACCGGTTACATCATCGGTTTGTTTGGCAACGGTAACGCCCTCTTCCACGTTTTCGAATTTCACCATACCTGCGTGTTCGGTAATCATCGGACGGGTATGCGGATCCCAGGTTGCCAAGGTTTGACCGGCTTTAATGGCCATACCGTCTTGTACCAGCAGGATGGCACCGTAAGGTACTTTGTGGCGTTCGCGTTCACGGCCGATATCGTCGTGAATCACGACTTCACAAGAACGGCCGATGACAACCAACTCGCCTTTGTTGTTGGCAACGTAGCGCATCTGGCTGCTGAATCGTGCCGTACCGTTGGATTTGGCTTCCACTTGGCTGGCTGCTGCCGCACGGGATGCCGCACCACCGATGTGGAACGTACGCATGGTCAACTGGGTACCCGGTTCGCCAATGGATTGTGCAGCAATCACACCGACTGCCTCACCGGCGTTAACCAGTTTGCCGCGTGCCAAGTCACGACCGTAACAGTGTGCACACAGGCCGTGACGGGTTTTACAAGTAATCGGCGTACGGACTTTGACTTCATCGACACCGGATTGGTCGATCATATCCACCAGTTTTTCAGTCAGCAACGTACCGGCTTCAACCAAGGTTTCGCCACTTGACGGATCGACAACGTCAGACGCGGTAACACGACCCAAAATACGATCGCGCAATGCTTCAATCACATCACCGCCTTGTACCACTGCCTTCATGACAAAGCCGTCTGAAGTACCGCAATCGTCTTCAACAACGACCAAATCTTGAGTTACGTCTACCAGACGACGAGTCAGGTAACCGGAGTTCGCGGTTTTCAATGCGGTATCCGCCAAACCCTTACGCGCACCGTGGGTCGCAATAAAGTATTGCAATACGGTCAGACCTTCACGGAAGTTTGAGGTAATCGGCGTTTCAATAATCGAGCCGTCAGGTTTTGCCATCAAGCCACGCATACCGGACAACTGTTTAATCTGAGCTGCAGAACCACGGGCACCGGAGTCCGCCATCATATAAATGGAGTTGAATGACTCTTGATCGACTTCGTTGCCGTCACGGTCGATAACTTTTTGTTTGGACAAGTTGTCCATCATCGCTTTAGCAATCTTATCGCCGGCACGACCCCAAATATCGACCACCTTGTTGTAGCGTTCGCCGTTGGTAACCAAACCTTGACGGTATTGGTCTTCGATTTCTTTAACCTCGGCATTGGCTTCAGCCAGCAAGGCCGCTTTTTCTTTTGGAATTTCCATATCGTCAACGGCAATGGAAATACCGCCTTTTGCCGCAAATCCGAAACCGGTGTACATCAGGTGGTCAGCAAAGATAACCGTATCGCGCAAGCCGCACAGGCGGAACGATGCGTTAATCAGTTTAGAAATTTCTTTTTTCTTCAACGCTTTGTTGACATATTCAAACGGCAGGCCTTTCGGCAGGATTTCGCTCAACAATGCACGGCCGACGGTTGTTTCGTAACGGTTAACGACAGGCTCAAACTCACCTGCTTCGTTTTTCACCCATTCGCGCAGACGTACGGTAATTTTCGTACCCAGTTCAACCTGTTTGGTATGGTATGCGCGATGCACTTCTTTCACATCGGCAAACAGGCTGCCCTCGCCTTTGGCATTGATACGGTCGCGGGTCATGTAGTACAGGCCCAATACGATGTCTTGGGAAGGTACGATAATCGGTTCGCCGTTGGCAGGAGACAATACGTTGTTTGAAGCCAGCATCAGCGTGCGTGCTTCCATTTGTGCTTCCAAGCTCAATGGAACGTGTACCGCCATTTGGTCGCCGTCAAAGTCGGCGTTGAACGCAGCACACACCAATGGGTGCAACTGAATCGCTTTACCTTCAATCAAGATAGGTTCGAACGCTTGAATACCCAAACGGTGCAGGGTCGGCGCACGGTTCAGCATAATCGGATGTTCGCGGATGACTTCTTCCAAGATGTCCCATACTTCCGGTACTTCTTGCTCTACCAATTTTTTCGCTGCTTTAACGGTAGAGGCCAAACCTTGTTTTTCCAATTTGTGGAAAATGAACGGTTTGAACAGTTCCAAAGCCATTTTTTTCGGCAAACCGCATTGGTGCAGACGCAGGTACGGGCCTACGGTAATCACGGAACGGCCGGAGTAGTCCACACGTTTGCCCAGCAGGTTTTGACGGAAGCGGCCACCCTTACCTTTAATCATGTCTGCCAATGATTTCAGCGGGCGTTTGTTGGCGCCGGTCATGGCTTTACCGCGACGGCCGTTATCCAACAGCGAGTCAACTGCTTCTTGCAACATACGTTTTTCGTTGCGGACGATGATGTCAGGAGCATGCAGTTCCAACAGACGTTTCAGACGGTTGTTACGGTTAATAACGCGGCGGTACAAATCGTTCAAATCGGAAGTGGCAAAACGACCACCATCCAATGGAACCAACGGACGCAAATCAGGCGGCAATACCGGCAGCACATCCATAATCATCCATTCCAGTTTCATACCGGAACGATGGAAAGCTTCCAATACTTTCAAGCGTTTGGCGATTTTTTTGATTTTGGTGTCGGAACCGGTCGATTCCAACTCTTGGCGCAGGATTTCGATTTCGCCCGCTACATTCAGGGTACGCAGCAATTCGCGGATACCTTCCGCACCCATTTTGGCATCGAAATCGTCGCCGTATTCGTCCAGCTTGTTGTAGTAATCGTCTTCAGTCAGCAATTGGCGGCGTTGCAGCGGAGTCATACCGGGATCGGTTACCACAAATGCTTCAAAGTACAATACGCGTTCGATATCGCGCAAAGTCATGTCTAACACCATACCCAAGCGGGAAGGCAGGGATTTTAAGAACCAAATATGTGCGACGGGCGCAGCCAATTCGATATGGCCCATGCGTTCGCGGCGCACTTTGGACAGGGTTACTTCCACGCCGCATTTTTCACAAGTTACACCTTTAAATTTCAAGCGTTTGTATTTTCCGCACAAGCATTCGTAGTCTTTGACCGGGCCAAAGATTTTGGCACAGAACAAACCGTCACGCTCAGGTTTGAACGTACGGTAGTTGATGGTTTCAGGTTTTTTGACTTCGCCATAAGACCATGAGCGGATGGTTTCGGGAGAGGCAATACCGATTTTGATGGCATCAAACTCTTCTTCCATGCCGGCAGTTTGCAACGGATTAAATAAGTTCAACAAATTCATTTTTGCTCCTTGAAGGAAGTATTTTTACCGCATGGCGGATTTTCGATATGGATAGAGGTACAGTGTTTTCAGACGGCATTTCGTTTTTAAACATTGTCGGCTGCCCCGCATACCTGCAGAACAGCTCCCCTTATGCCGTCTGAAACCCGTATCAGTAGCGTTCCAAATCGATATCCAAGCCCAGTGAGCGAATCTCTTTGACCAATACGTTGAAGGACTCGGGCATACCGGCATCGATTTTGTGTTCGCCTTTGACGATGTTTTCGTACATTTTGGTACGACCGTTCACGTCGTCAGACTTCACAGTCAACATCTCTTGCAGCGTGTATGCCGCGCCGTATGCTTCCAATGCCCAAACCTCCATCTCGCCGAAACGTTGGCCGCCGAACTGGGCTTTACCGCCCAAAGGCTGCTGGGTAACCAGACTGTACGGACCGGTAGAACGGGCGTGCATTTTTTCGTCAACCAAGTGGTGCAGTTTCAGATAGTGCATCACACCTACTGTAACCTTGCGGTCAAATGCTTCGCCTGAACGGCCGTCATACAGCGTGATTTGGGTTTTACTGTCGTTGAAGCCCAGTTTTTCAACCTCAGGATCGTCGCTCGGATAAGCCAAGTTCAGCATTTCGCGGATTTCAGACTCTTTCGCACCGTCGAATACAGGAGAGGCGAAAGATGCACCTTTGCGCAGGTTGGAGGCCAGTTCGATGATTTCTTCATCAGTCAGGGCATCCAAATCTTCTTTCTTACCGCTGCCGTTGTAGAGTCTGTTCAAGAACTCGCGCAACTCGCCTGCTTTGCGTTGCTCTTTCAGCATACGGTCGATACGCTCGCCGATACCTTTTGCTGCCCAACCCAAGTGAACTTCCAAAATCTGACCGATGTTCATACGGGAAGGTACGCCCAATGGGTTCAGTACGATGTCTACCGGACGGCCGTCCGCCATGTAAGGCATGTCTTCCACTGGCAGAATGCGCGATACCACGCCTTTGTTACCGTGGCGGCCCGCCATTTTGTCGCCGGCTTGCAGACGGCGTTTGATGGCGATAAAAACTTTCACCATTTTTTGTACGCCGGGTTGCAATTCGTCGCCTTGGGTCAGTTTTTTCTTCTTGATTTCGTATAACTCGTCCGCTTCTTCGCGTTTTTGTTGCAGGCTCACTTTAATCAGTTCCAACTGCTTGGCCAAATCTTCATCGGTCAGACGGATATCGAACCAATCGTGCCTGCTCGGCAGACCCGCCAAATATTCGGTAGTAATTTCGCTGCCTTTAGCCAGCTTCATCGGACCACCATTGGCTTTTTGACCCACAATCATACGTTCGATACGGTCGAATGCGTCGTTGTCGAAAATACGCAATTGGTCGTTCAAATCCAAACGGTAGCGTTTCAACTCGGAATCGATAATGGATTGGGCGCGTTTGTCGCGTTGAATACCTTCACGAGTGAAGACTTGAACGTCGATAACCGTACCGCTCATACCGGTAGGCATACGCAATGAAGTATCTTTTACGTCAGACGCTTTTTCGCCGAAGATGGCGCGCAACAGTTTTTCTTCCGGCGTCAGCTGGGTTTCGCCTTTAGGCGTTACTTTGCCTACCAACACATCGCCGGCTTCTACTTCTGCACCGATGTAAACGATACCGGATTCGTCCAAGCGGTTTTGCATACGCTCGGACAAGTTCGGAATATCGCGGGTAATGTCTTCCGCACCCAGCTTGGTATCGCGGGCAACGACATTCAATTCCTCAATGTGAATCGAAGTGTAACGATCATCCGCAGCCACTTTTTCTGAAATCAGAATCGAGTCTTCATAGTTGTAACCGTTCCATGGCATGAAGGCGATGGTCATGTTTTGACCCAAAGCCAATTCGCCCAAGTCGGTAGACGCACCGTCGGCCACCAAGTCGCCGCGTTGCAACACATCGCCGGCTTTGACGGCCGGACGTTGGTTGATGTTGGTAGATTGGTTGGAACGGGTGAATTTAACCAAGTTGTAAATATCGACACCCACTTCGCCAGCAGTCGCTTCATCATCATGAACACGAACGACGACGCGGTTGGCATCGACATACTCAACCACACCGCCTCGGCGGGCAACGATCGCAGTGGCAGAGTCAACGGCAACGGAACGCTCGATACCGGTACCGACCATCGGTTTTTCAGGACGCAGGCAAGGCACTGCCTGACGTTGCATGTTGGCACCCATCAATGCGCGGTTCGCGTCATCGTGTTCCAAGAACGGAATCAGGGATGCCGCAACGGATACCACCTGGCCGGTTGCCACGTCCATATATTGGACGCGGTCGGGCGTTGCCATAATGGTTTCGCCTTTTTCACGACAGGTAACCAAATCGCCAATCAGATTGCCATCTGAATCCAAATCGGCATTCGCCTGTGCAATCACATAGCGGCCTTCTTCGATGGCAGACAAGTAATCGATTTCCTCGGTTACTTTGCCGTCGATAACGCGGCGGTAAGGCGTTTCCAAGAAACCGTAATCATTGGTGCGCGCATAAACGGACAGTGAGTTGATCAAACCGATGTTCGGACCTTCAGGCGTTTCAATCGGACATACGCGGCCGTAGTGGGTCGGATGCACGTCCCGCACCTCAAATCCTGCACGTTCGCGGGTCAAACCGCCCGGACCCAATGCGGATACGCGGCGTTTATGGGTTACTTCAGACAAGGGATTGGTCTGATCCATAAACTGACTCAATTGGCTGGAGCCGAAGAATTCTTTAATAGCAGCAGAAACAGGTTTTGCATTAATCAAATCGTGCGGCATCAAGTTTTCTGATTCCGCCTGATTCAAACGTTCTTTTACGGCACGTTCCACACGGGCCAAACCGCTACGGAATTGGTTTTCAGTCAGCTCGCCTACCGAACGTACTCGGCGGTTGCCCAAGTGATCGATATCGTCCACTTCGCCATGGCCGTTACGCAACTCGACCAAAGTCGCAATCGAGGCGACAATATCTTCGACGCTCAGGACATAACCGCCTTTGTCGGCAGCACCGGCAAACGTTTCGTTCAGCAGGCGGCCGTACCAAGAGTTTTGTTGGGCTTCGGACAGTTTTTGTTCGTATGTGCGCGTATTAAATTTCATACGGCCTACGCGGGACAAATCGTAGCTGTCTTCACTGAAGAACAAGCGGTTAAACAATTGCTCGACCGCCTCTTCAGTGGGCGGTTCGCCCGGACGCATCATACGGTAAATCGCAACACGCGCCGCCTGCCGGCCGGCAGTCTCATCCGTACGCAAGGTATTGGAGATATAAGCACCCTGATCCAACTCATTGATGTAAAGGGTCGTAATTTCTTTTACGCCGTTGATATCAAATTTGGCCAACAACTCTTCTGTAATTTCATCATTGGCAGAAGCCAATACCTCGCCGGTTTCCGAATCAATCAGGTCGGCAGCCAATGCTTTGCCCAGCAGGCTTTCTGGTTCTACATCCAAACGGGTCAGGCCTGCATTGGTAATATCACGGATATTTTTCGCAGTAATGCGCTTACCTTTGGCAACCAATACATTGCCTTCTTTATCCAAGATATCGACCTTGGCAGTTTCGCCTTTCAGACGGCCTGCGACCAAATCGGTTTGAACACCGTTTGAAGACAAATAGAACGTTTCTTTGTCGTAGAAAATATCCAAGATTTGCTCATTGTTGTAGCCCAAAGCCTTCAACAAAATCGTTACCGGCATTTTACGGCGGCGGTCGATACGGAAATACAGCAAATCTTTCGGATCAAATTCAAAATCCAACCATGAACCACGGTAGGGAATGATGCGGGCGGAGAATAACAATTTGCCGGAAGAGTGCGTCTTACCTTTGTCATGCTCGAAAAACACGCCGGGCGAACGGTGCAACTGGGAAACAATCACACGCTCTGTGCCGTTAATCACAAAAGAACCGCTCGGGGTCATCAACGGAATTTCGCCCATATACACTTCGTTTTCACGAACTTCTTTTACCGTCGGTTTAGATGCTTCCTTATCCAAAATCACCAAACGGATACGCGCGCGCAAGGGGGCTGCATAAGTGATTCCGCGCAACTGACATTCGGGAATATCGAACAAAGGCTCGCCCAATGTGTAATGCACAAACTCCAATCGCGCATAACCGTTATGGCTCACAATCGGGAAAATAGAATTAAATGCCGCCTGCAGACCGTCATCGGTACGTTTGTCAAAAGCATTTTCCAGCTGCAAAAACTTCGCATAAGAATCAATTTGGGTTGCCAGCAAGAAAGGAACTTCCAAAACATTTTCCCGCTTTGCAAAACTCTTACGGATACGTTTTTTCTCGGTAAACGAATAGCTCATATACACTCCGAAAAGTAATTTTCAATAATAGGCCGTCTGAAAGCAACGGCACGCATCAATCTGATGTTTACATTTATTTGCAATGATTTGATAAAAACTATGCAAATAAATGTAAACAATACTTAATGCTTATTTTAAGAAGCAAAATAAGGCTGGCAGAAAACTGCCAGCCTTCATAAGAAGCATCAAATTATTTGATTTCGACTTTAGCGCCGGCTTCTTCCAGTTGTTTTTGGATGTCTTCGGCTTCAGCTTTAGAAACACCCTCTTTAATGGTTTTAGGTGCACCGTCAACGATGTCTTTAGCTTCTTTCAGACCCAAACCGGTAATTGCACGGACAACTTTAATCACGCCGACTTTTTGATCACCGGCAGAAGCCAAAACGACATCAAATTCGGTTTTTTCTTCAGCATCGGCAGCACCGGCACCAGCAGGACCTGCAACTGCAACAGCAGCAGCAGAAACACCGAATTTTTCTTCAAAAGCTTTAACCAAGTCGTTCAATTCCATTACGGTCAAAGAACCAACTGCTTCCAAAATGTCTTCTTTAGTAATAGCCATGCTATTTTACTCCAAATATTGTATTAAAAAATAATTGATTAACAGAAACAAAATCGATTAAGCGGCTTCTTCGCCGGCTTTTTTCTCTGCCAAAGCAGCCAAACCGCGCGCAAAGCCCGATACAGGAGCTTGCATAACGAACAACAGTTTGGACAACAGCTCTTCGCGGCTCGGAATAGAAGCCAACTCAGCAACCTGAGCAGCATTCATTACTTCGCCATTGTAAGAACCGGCTTTAACGACAATTTTGTCATCTTTTTTCGCGAATTGGTGCAACACTTTAGCAGCAGCAACAGCATCTTCAGAAGCAGCGTAAACCAACGGACCAACCATTTGATCGGCCAATTCTGCAAATGAAGTACCTTGCACTGCACGACGAGCCAAAGTATTTTTCAGAACGCGCAAATAAACGCCTTCTTTACGTGCATTCGCACGAAGCTCAGTCATACTGGAAACACTGATACCGCGATATTCAGCGACTACGAGGGTTTGAGCATTAGCAATTGCCGCGCTAATTTCCTCGACCGCCACTTTCTTGGTTTCAATATTGAGACTCAAGGTCTACCTCCCACTGTTTATAAACAGGATACCAAAACGATATCCCACCAGCGCGGTAACCTAAAAAGACATCTTACAAGCAATCTTGCAATGTGTTTCAGGACTACCGTCTGCGTAGGGCAGTTACGATTAAATCTTACGATCCCTACGGTCTTGGACATCTACTTAATTTTAAGTAGCCCAAATTCAAGCAGCCCAGAAAACCAAACTGCTTGAAAATTCCTTAAGATTAGTTATTTACGCTTGATGTATCAACGCGAATACCCAAACCCATGGTGCTAGACACAGCAACTTTTTTCAGATACTGACCTTTAGCGGCAGCAGGCTTGGCTTTAACGATAGCATCCAGCAACGCATCAAAGTTCTCTTTCAAGTCAGCTTCAGCGAAAGAAGCACGACCAATCGTTGCATGAACGATACCTGCTTTATCTGTACGGTATTGTACTTGACCTGCTTTTGCATTTTTTACTGCTTCAGCAACGTTAGGAGTAACAGTACCTACTTTAGGGTTTGGCATCAAGCCTCGAGGACCCAAAATAGTACCCAACTGACCAACAATACGCATTGCATCGGGAGAAGCAATAACGACATCAAAGTTCAGATTGCCTGCTTTGATTTCAGCAGCCAAATCTTCGAAACCGACGATATCTGCACCAGCTTCTTTAGCAGCTTCTGCATTTGCACCTTGAGTAAATACAGCTACGCGAGTTATCTTACCGGTGCCTTTAGGCAGAACGACTGAACCACGGATAACTTGGTCAGATTTACGCGGATCAACGCCCAAGTTGAAAGATACGTCAACAGACTCGTCAAATTTAGCAGTCGCTGCTTTTTTTACCAAAGCAATTGCTTCATCAATTGCATATAATTTATTGGCTTCCACAGAAGAGCGAAGAGCTTTCAAGCGTTTAGATACTTTAGCCATTATACAACACCCTCCACATCCAAGCCCATTGAGCGAGCAGAACCTGCTATAGTACGGACAGCCGCATCCAAGTCAGCAGCAGTCAAATCAGGCTCTTTAGTTTTAGCAATTTCTTCCAACTGGGCACGGGTCAATTTACCCACTTTGTTGGTCAGAGGATTAGAACTACCTTTTTGCAAACCGGCAGCCTTTTTCAACAAGATAGAAGCTGGCGGGGTTTTCATCACAAATGTGAATGATTTATCTGCAAATGCAGTAATCACAACCGGAATCGGTAAGCCAGGCTCCATACCTTGGGTTGCAGCATTAAATGCCTTACAAAATTCCATAATATTCAAACCGCGCTGACCCAAAGCAGGACCAACCGGAGGAGATGGATTGGCTTTACCTGCAGGAATTTGCAGTTTAATATAGCCGATAATTTTCTTTGCCACTTAACGAACTCCTAAAAACGGGTAAGACGCGGAACCATTTCCGCTCCCCAAGTTAATTTTTGATTCTATCCTCTTATTGCTTTTTTTTCAAGTATAAAAATCAGTTAATCTTTTCAACCTGGCTGAACTCCAGCTCAACGGGTGTTTCTCTACCAAATATCTGAACAGACACGCGTAACTTATTCCGTTCATAATTGACCTCCTCAACCACCCCGTTAAAATCCGCAAACGGCCCTTCATTTACACGAACCTGTTGACCGACCTCAAATTCAACTTTTGGTTTCGGCTTCTCTATGCCGGTCTGAACCTGCTGTAAAATAATTTCAGCCTCTCTCTGACTAATCGGCGTAGGTCTATTAGCCCTCCCTCCAATAAAACCGGAAACACGGGGGGTGCTTTTTACAAGATGCCAAGAGTCATCTGTCATTTCCATCTCAACTAGCACATAACCAGGATATGACTTTCTTTCACTAATAGTCTTACGACCATTGCGGATATCAACAACTTTCTCTACAGGCACCAGAATTTGTCCGAAATAATCTCCCATCTCCTCACGGGCAATGCGCTCTTCCAATATTCGTTGGACATTCTTCTCAAACCCCGAATACGCCTGTACAACATACCATTTTTTCGACATCTCAACCTTCCCTTCTCAGCAATACATCAAAAAATAACCACGAAATTGCTGTATCTGCCGCATAGATAAATATAGAAAGCACAGCAACAAACACTATAACAAATACAGTCATTCTGACAGCATCTTCACGCTTAGGCCAAACCACCTTTTTGAATTCGAACCAAGAATTTGAGAAATATGCAAAAAACCCTTCCTTACCGGAATTAGATGCAGATTCTTTATCTTGAACAACCAGTTGATCCACTTTAACGTTCTTTTTTTCAGGCGTATGTTCTGTCATATTATTTATCCATCATAGCATCTGTCTATTCTCAATCCATGTAAATGGCAAGAGAGTTTACTAAATAACAAATACAAAAAAATTAACCGACACAAGGCCGGTTAATTTTTTATTTGGCAGGCCAAGAGGGTCTCGAACCCCCAACCCTCGGTTTTGGAGACCGATACTCTACCAATTGAGCTATTGGCCTCTAAACTTAAGCGATAACAGAAGAAACCACGCCGGCACCCACGGTACGACCGCCTTCGCGAATCGCAAAGCGCAAACCTTCTTCCATAGCGATAGGCGCAATCAGTTCTACGGTGATGGTTACGTTCTCGCCCGGCATTACCATTTCCACACCTTCTTCCAAAGTAACCGCGCCGGTTACGTCGGTGGTACGGAAGTAGAATTGGGGACGGTAGTTGGCGAAGAACGGGGTATGGCGGCCGCCCTCTTCTTTGCTCAGTACGTATACTTCTGCTTTGAACTTGGTGTGAGGAGTGATTGTACCCGGTTTAGCCAATACTTGACCACGCTCTACGTCTTCACGTTTGGTACCGCGCAGCAATACGCCTACGTTGTCGCCTGCTTGACCTTCGTCCAGCAGTTTGCGGAACATTTCAACACCGGTACAAGTGGTTTTTTGAGTTTCTTTCAGACCGACGATTTCGATCTCGTCACCGACGTGGATGATACCGCGCTCTACACGACCGGTTACTACTGTACCACGACCGGAAATAGAGAATACGTCTTCGATAGGCAACAAGAAAGGTTTGTCCACGGCACGCTCGGGAGTCGGGATGTAGCTGTCCAATGCAGCAGCCAATTCGAAGATTTTTTCTTCGTAAGCGGCATCGCCTTCCAAGGCTTTCAGTGCGGAACCTTGTACGATCGGGCAGTCGTCGCCGGGGAAGTCGTAGCTGGACAGCAGGTCGCGGATTTCCATTTCAACCAGTTCCAACAGCTCGGCATCGTCGACCATGTCGCATTTGTTCATGAACACGATGATGTAAGGTACGCCTACTTGACGGGCCAGCAGGATGTGTTCGCGGGTTTGCGGCATAGGACCGTCGGCTGCGGAACATACCAGGATTGCACCGTCCATTTGTGCGGCGCCGGTAATCATGTTTTTAACGTAGTCGGCGTGCCCCGGACAGTCTACGTGTGCGTAGTGGCGGGTTTCGGTTTCGTATTCCACGTGCGAGGTGTTAATGGTAATACCGCGTGCTTTTTCTTCGGGTGCGTTGTCGATTTGGTCGTAAGCTTTTGCAGCACCGCCGAATTTTTTAGCCAAAATAGTAGTCAAAGCGGCAGTCAGGGTGGTTTTACCATGGTCAACGTGACCGATGGTGCCAACGTTTACGTGCGGTTTGCTACGTTCGAATTTTTCCTTAGCCATGGCAATATCCTATATATCTAAGCCTTAAAGAAATGAATAATCGAGAGATGGTGCCCATGGGCAGATTTGAACTGCCGGCCTCTCCCTTACCAAGGGAGTGCTCTACCCCTGAGCTACATGGGCCTAATTGTTTGGAGCGGGTGAAGGGAATCGAACCCTCACCGTAAGCTTGGAAGGCTTCTGCTCTACCATTGAGCTACACCCGCATTACTCGCTACTGCCCCAAGTAAGAATTTTGGTGGAGGGAGAAGGATTCGAACCTTCGAAGCTTTCGCAACAGATTTACAGTCTGCCCCCTTTGACCGCTCGGGAACCCCTCCAAAAGAGAACGTTAGTTTATTAGCGGCTTGCTTTTCCGTCAAGTTTTTTTTTGATTTTATTTCAAAACAGACATAATTTGATGTTTTAAAAAGAATTTATTTAAACTGGATAATCTTTTCGTATTTCGCCATCAACTCGTCATGGGTTTCGGGATATTCTTCGTCAATCAGGATGCAGTCCACCGGGCAAACCTGCTGGCACTGCGGCTCATCGTAGTGTCCGACGCACTGCGTGCAGAGGTTGGGGTTGATTTCGTAAATTTCCTCGCCTTGGGAAATGGCATCATTGGGGCATTCGGGTTCGCATACGTCGCAGTTGATGCACTCGTCGGTAATAAAAAGCGACATTTCTTTTCCTTTTCCACTAAATTATCAAAACCGGGCGGGCGCGGATTATAGCACAAGGTTTTTTTGAACCGGACGGTTGCAAACGAATGTTTACAACTCGGAAATGATTATCAAAGCGCATATTATTCAGCCACTTGGAAAACCCTTAATTCAAATGTACTCTGCCCCGATTTCCCCTCTCTATATTCCGTCAGCCAATCGGGAATATCCGGCAGCGTACCCGCCTCGAGATAGACGAATGACCGGGGGTTCAGGCACGGCTTCAAGGCATCAAACAGGATTTGCCAGTCCTGCCATGCAAACGGCGGGTCGAGAAAGACAACATCAAACTGTTCGGATACGGTCTTCAAATATGCGATGCCGTCTGAACAGACGATTTGCACCTGCCCCAAACCCAGTTCGCGACTGTTTTTCTGCAAGGTCTGCGCGGTTTGGCGGTTGTTATCCGAAATCAGCACGCGTTTGGCGTTGCGCGAAGCGGCTTCTATACCGAGTGCGCCGCTGCCTCCGAAGAGATCCAAAACCGTTTTACCCGTCAAATCCTGTCCCAGCCAGTTAAACAGCTTTTCACGCACGCTGTCGGGTGTCGGACGCAGTCCGTCGGCGGATGTGAAACTTAATTTCCTGCCCCGGCATTGCCCGCCGATAATGCGTACCCGGTTACTGTGTTTGGTATGTTTGCCTGCCGCCATAATCAAAAACCTGTAAGTTCAAACGGTATTATACAAGACCTGTCAAAGAATATGCCGTCTGAAAACTTTTTTCAGACGGCATATCTGTTTAAACGGTTTCGGTCAGCTTGCGGAGCAGCTCGATTTCTTTGTCTTTGTGTTCCAACATTTCTTTACAGTGTTTTAATTCCATTTTTAACAAATCCAGCTTTACCGATGCATCCTGAGCGGTATAGATTGCAAATTCCCCGCTGTTGGTATCCACATCGTTAATCTGCAACACCATCCCGCCGCCGCCCGATTTGAGCAAGTCCCACATATCAATTTTGAAAATCTGCGCCAACTGCTCCAAACGCGGGATATTCAACTGCGTTTCGCCTCGTTCGATTTTGGCATACCCGCCTGCCGACATCGCCAGCTTTTCCGCCATATCCTCCTGGGACCATTTATTCAATTCGCGCATCAGGCGGATTTTTTCGTGGGTTTCCATAAGCTGAACTTTCTGTATAGATGGTTGAATTATTGGGATAGATTTTAAACTTCTTCTGGCTGGTTAGGCAATTAACTATTAGATAAGATTTTTTCCTTTTTACAAAAAAAGGGAAAACATGGAATTCCTATCTCTTCACCCTTGGTGGTCTTTTTTTATTATATTAACTATTATCCTTAGCTATATTGGATTCTGTGCACATTTCCACATTCAAAATGGGGCAGTTTTCTTTTATAGCTATCGGGATGTAACTATTGTTTTCTTGACACCTGTCATCCTCATCGCCCTAAGTTATTTAATTAAAAATAAAGAAATCCTATCAGCTTGTATCTTATGTATAACTCTTATTGCATTTTCATGGGCATGGATTATAATCTATCGACCTAATACTAAAAGGTTTTTTCTTTCCCTATTGATAGTATGGGGAAAATTGTTATTAAGTACTATTGTTTGGGCAATTCTCGCCATATCACTTGGCTTAGCTGTAATAACAGGGAACAGCAAGCGTAAAAAATATGAACGACGTGACCGTCATGCTGAACGTAATGAAAAAGCTTTTATAGGTGCGCTATTAGTAGGTTTCGAATTATCAAGAAATTTATTGAATTTATGTTGCCTACACAAGGATTTTTCCACCCCATCTAAAAACATTGAAGTCAATCGCTCTTAAATTTTAAAAGGAAGAGTTCATGATGAAGGATTTGAATTTGAGCAACAGCCTGTTCAAAGGCTACAACGACAAACATGGCTTAATGATTTGTGGCTATGAATGGGGTTGGAGTAAAGCCGATGAGGCTGCTTATGTAGCAGGTGAATACAAACTCCCTGAAAACAAAATCGACCATACATTTGCAAACAAATCCCTCTATTTCGGAGAGCAGGCAAAAAAGTGGCGTTACGACAATACGATAAAAAATTGGTTTGAAATGTGGGGACACCCCTTAGACGAAAATGGATTGGGCGGTGCATTTGAAAAATCCCTGGTTCAAACCAACTGGGCTGCTACACAGGGCAACACTATCGACAATCCCGACAAGTTCACACAACCCGAGCACATCGATAATTTTCTCTACCACATCGAAAAACTGCGTCCGAAAGTCATCCTCTTCATGGGCAGCAGGTTGGCGGATTTTCTGAACAACCAAAATGTACTGCCACGCTTCGAGCAGTTGGTCGGTAAGCAGACCAAACCGCTGGAGACGGTGCAAAAAGAATTTGACGGTACACGTTTCAATGTCAAATTCCAATCGTTTGAAGATTGCGAAGTCGTCTGCTTTCCCCATCCCAGTGCCAGTCGCGGTCTATCTTACGATTACATCGCCTTGTTTGCGCCTGAAATGAACCGGATTTTATCGGACTTTAAAACAACACGCGGATTCCAATAAACCAATCACAGAAAAGCAAAGGTCGTCTGAAAATTTTTCAGACGACCTTTTCTCTTTCAAACCAACCTAATCTCACTCTTTCGGTGCAGGCGGTTCAATCTGTTCTTTCCAGCCGCATTCTTTTTGCGGACAAACTTTTTCCACGCCCCAGCGTTTGGTGGTTTTGATGGTCAAGACCGGCCAATGGCAGTTCGGGCATTCTTCGGCAACGGGCGGGTTCCAAGTGGCGTAGTTGCAGTCGGGATAGGTGCTGCAACTGTAAAACAGTTTGCCGTAGCGGGATTTGCGCTCGACGAGGTTGCCTTTTTTGCATTGCGGACACTGGACGCCGGTATCTTTCGGTTTTTCCAGCGGCTCGACGTGTTTGCATTTCGGATAGTTGGCGCAGCCGATGAATTTGCTGCCGGTGCGGCTGTATTTGTACACTAGGCGACCGCCACATTTCGGGCACTCGCGTCCGTCGAGTTCTGCCTGTTCGGCTTCGGCTTTGGCGATGCGTTCGGCAGCTTCTTCGGCGGTTTCGTTGACATTGCGCGTGTAGCTGCACTCGGGATAGCCGGCGCAGGCGACGAAGCGACCCATTTTGCCGAACTTGATTTGCAGTTTGTGTCCGCCGCATTTGGGGCAGGTTTCGTCGAGTTCCTGCGTGGTAAATTTGGCGCGTTCGATGCCCTCTTTTTCTTCCACTTGCTTGATAAACGGCTTCCAGAATTTGTCCATCACGGGAATCCATTGGCGTTTGCCGTCGGCAATTTCGTCAAGCTGGTCTTCGAGTTTGGCGGTGAAGTGGTAATCGACGTATTGGGCGAAGTGTTCGGTCAGGAATTTGTTGACGATGTCGCCTGTGTCGGTGGGCATGAAGCGTTTTTGCTCAAGGGTAACGTATTCGCGGTCTTTGAGCGTGGAGATGATGCTGGCGTAGGTCGAAGGGCGGCCGATGCCGTATTCTTCAAGGGCTTTAACCAGCGTCGCTTCGTTGTAGCGCGGCGGCGGAGTGGTAAAGTGTTGTTCGCCGTAAAGTTTATCCACGGGCAATTTGTCGCCTTCGCTCATTTCGGGCAGTTTTTTGCTGTCTTCACTCTCTTCGTCGTCGCTGCTTTCTTCGTAAACGCTAAGGAAGCCTGCGAAGGTTTGCACTTGTCCGGTTACGCGGAATACGCCTTTGCCGACGGTAATATCGACGGTGGTTTGGTCGAATTTGGCAGGCGTCATCTGACAGGCGACGGTGCGCTGCCAAATCATTTGATAGAGTTTGAACTGGTCTGCGCTCAGGAAGGGTTTGACGCTTTCGGGCGTGCGGTACACGGAAGTCGGGCGGATCGCTTCGTGCGCTTCTTGGGCGTTTTTGGATTTGGTTTTGTATTGTTTGGCGGCACTCGGCAGATATTCTTTGCCGATTTTGTTTTCGATGTAATGGCGGATTTCGGTTAACGCTTCATCCGCCAAATTCACGCTGTCGGTACGCATATAGGTAATCAGACCGATCGCGCCCTGCCCTACGTCTATACCTTCATAAAGCTGTTGGGCGGTACGCATGGTGCGGTCGGTGGTGAAGCCGAGTTTGCGCACAGCATCCTGCTGCATGGTAGAAGTGGTGAACGGCGCGGCGGGATTGCGGCTGCGCTTTTTCTTTTCAATGGCGGTAACGACGGCCTCTTTGCCTTCGAGTTCTTTCAACACGTCGGCTTGCGCGGCTTCGTTCGGCAGGTCGAATTGTTCGAGTTTCGCGCCGTTGTATTGGGCGAGTTTGGCGGTGAACTTGCTGCGGCCTTTGTGGCTGTCGAGATGCACCGTCCAATATTCCCGCGCTTCAAACGCGCGGATTTCGTTTTCGCGTTCGCAAATCAGGCGCAAAGCGGGACTTTGCACACGACCCGCGCTCAAACCGCGGCGGATTTTTTTCCATAACAATGGCGAAAGGTTAAAGCCGACCAAATAGTCCAAAGCGCGACGGGCTTGTTGCGCATCGACCAAGTCCATTTCGATTTCGCGCGGATTGGCGACGGCATCGAGCACGGCGTTTTTGGTGATTTCGTGGAACACGACACGCTGCGGCTTGATGTTTTTCAAGCCGCGTTTGGATTTGAGGATTTCCAAAAGATGCCAGGAAATGGCTTCGCCTTCCCTATCCGGGTCGGTGGCGAGGTAGATGTTTTCAGCTTCTTTGGCACCGGCGACGATGGCATCGACGTGTTTGCCGTTGCGGCTGATGAGTTGGTATTTCATCGCAAAGCCGTTGTCGGGATCGACCGCGCCGCTTTTGGGGACGAGGTCGCGGACGTGTCCGTAGGATGCAAGGATTTCAAAATCGCCGCCCAAATATTTTTTCAGGGTTTTGGCTTTGGACGGGGATTCGACGATTAATAGGTTTTTCGCCATTTGTCGTTCTCTGGATGGTGGTTTTGATGCCGGCGTTTCAGACGGCCTCGGGCGGGCCGTCTGAAGCCGCTTCAGTTCATCGTGGGTTTGTTGTCGAGTAAAAGCGCGCTCATCAGCTCGTCGCCGACCAACACGGGCAGCTCGCTCTTGTTTGCCCATAAAAGCAGCAGGGTCAGCACTTTGGCGGTATCTACGGTAATTTCGTCGCCGGGGATGTGCATCAGCGCGTGGATGATGATTTCCCGCTGTTCGCAGCTGACGGCTTTTTCTTCAATCAGATACTGCATCAGCCCCATCACTTCCTGCGGCAGGTTGTCGGTTTCTTCTTTGCTGTACACGCGCAATGCGCCGCTGTCGGCGGGTTCGGCGGAAAATTCGGAGCTGTTGAGCAATACTTCCATCATCATCAGGGTGTTGCCGATTTCCATCGTATCGAAACCCGCTTCTTCAAGCAGCATACCCAAGTCTTCGGGCGGCGGACAGGTATCGAAATCTTGGAAATGTTCGATGAGGTAGGCGATGACTTCGGTCATTCGTGTTCCTTAATATAAAGTGCGTTCAAGTTCGGATACGCTGGTATCTGCCGCCGGGCATTGCGGCAACGCTGCCGTCCAATTCCAATTCCAACAGTGCGGCATACAAATCTGCGGCAGGCATAGCCAACTGTCCGGCAAGCACGTCGGGATGGATGGGGTCGAAACCCATTTTATCCAGTATGCCGCCGACGGCTGTGCCGCCTGCCGCCGCTTCAGACGGCATTTTTGCGGCAGGCGGCGGGGCGTATGCCGTCTGAACGGCGCGGCGTCCCGTGTCGGGCGTATCCTTATTTATAGAATATGATGAAGCACCCGTATTTTGCAATAGCCCCGGGCATTCGTTCAGGATGTCGTCCAGGCATTCCACCAATTTTGCGCCGTCTTTAATCAGTTTGTGGCAGCCTTTGCTGTGCGGATTGTCTATCGAACCGGGTACCGCCATCACTTCGCGCCCCATTTCTGCCGCCAGGCCGGCGGTAATCAGCGAACCGGATTCCAAGGCGGCTTCAACCACCAGCGTTACTTGCGACAGGGCGGCAATCAGGCGGTTGCGGCGCGGAAAATTGCCGGCATACGGGCGCGTACCGATGGGAAACTCGCTGACAATCAATCCTTTTTCGGCGATTTCATAGGCAAGGTTTTTATTGGACGGCGGGTAAATGCGGTCTATACCCGTCCCCCACACGGCGATGGTGCCGCCTTCTGCCTCCAGTGCGCCCTGATGGGCGGCAGTATCGATACCGGAAGCCATACCCGACACAACGGGGATATTTTGCCCGCCCAACGACTTGCCGAAATCTTTGGCAATCCGCATCGCCTGCGGCGTGGCATGGCGGCTGCCGACGATGGCGGCGGAAGGCTTGTGCAGCAGCCGCACGTTGCCGCGCAAAAACAAAACCGGCGGCGCGGTCAGCCCCTGCGTCAGCATTTCGGGGAAATCTTCATCCTGAAGCAGCATCAGGCGGCATCCGTCCCGCATTTCCCATTCCAACGCCGCTTCTGCCGCCTGCCGCGCCAGAGCGCGTTTTTCCGCATTGCGCCAAGCCTCAAGCGCCTGTTTGTGCCGTATCAGTGCCGCCACCTGTTCCGCCGGTGCGGACAGGGCATTTTGCGCGCTGCCGAAACGGCGCATCAGCAGCAGGAAACTTTCCGCGCCGATATAGGGCGTAAACGCCAATTGCAGCCACGCGAAACGTTCGTCCTCTGTCATAAAATCCGTCCCCTTACGATTTCAGACGGCATTTGCACCAAATGCCGTCTGAAAACAAAAGCCCGCAACCGGAAAACCGGCCGTCCGGGCTTATTCTTCGGTTTTTTCCCCCGCCCGGCGCGAAACGCCGATGCCGAGCTGTTTGAGTTTGCGGTAAAGGTGCGTGCGTTCCAAACCGACTTTCTGCGCCACTTTGCTCATATTCTGACCTTCTTGGGCGATGTGGTACTCGAAATAACGCCGCTCCACCCCCTCCCTCAATTCGCGCAGGGGCAGGTTGAAATTAAACCCGCCCACCATATCTTCCGCTCCCTCGGCAGGCACATTCTGCCCCAAAAGGGAAGAAACCGCCCCTGCACCGATTTCCTGCCCGTCCGCCTCCAACAACAGCGTTGCAACGACACTGCTCAACTGGTCAAAATTTCCCGGCCATTCATAACGGGTCAATGCGGCAAGCGCATCTTCACTGAATGAGGCAGGCGCAATCTTTTGGCTTTCCGCCACATTGCAGGTAATCCCCTGTATCAGGAAGGGAATGTCTTCATGCTGCATACGCAGGGGCGGAATACGGACGACCGATTCCGACAGCAGTTCCGCCAGCTTTTCCTCGCAGGCAATGCCGTCTGAACCTGCCGCCCTGCTGCCCGATGCGACCACCCTGACGCGGCGGTGTTCCGCCTTTCCGACAATAAAGGCAATGCCGGCTTGGATGTTGCGGCTGTACTGGGCGATGTCGCCGACATACAAAACGCCGCCCTCCGCCTTCTGCAACAGTTCCATCGGCATATCGATCAGATATTCGACCCTTGCCGGGCTGACCCACGGCGTACCGTTTTTATGGAAATAGCGTGCCACCGTTTCAAACGGCGAACCCGCCTCGCCCGTCAAAAGTACGGGAGAGGCACATTTCACCGCAGCCCCTACCTCACGGTTCATTTCCTGAATCGCCGCACTGTTGCCCAGCTTGTCGAATACAGGCCCCGTTTCGGTTTGCGCCGCACCGTACTTCAACGCGTTTTCGACGGCAGACAGCAGCTTTTGCAGGGAAATCGGTTTTTCCAAAAAGTCGAGCGCGCCGATTTTGGTCGCTTCTACGGCGGTATCGATGCTGGCATGCCCGCTCATCATCACCACCGGCATATTGAGCTGCCCGTTTTTCGCCCACTCCTTCAAAAGGGTGATGCCGTCGCAATCAGGCATCCAAATATCCAGCAGCACCATCGCGGGGCGCGCCTGATGGCGCAGCTTGCGCGCCTCTTCGGCGTTTTCCGCCAATGCGACCGAATAACCTTCGTCCTGCAGGATTTCCGACAGCAGGTCGCGGATGCCGATTTCGTCGTCTACAATTAAAATATCGCTGCTACGCATAAGTTTCTACCGTTTTTGGCAAGATGATTCTGACACACGCGCCGCCCGCATCCTGATTGCTCAGGCTGATGCGGCCGCCGTGTTCTTCAATGATTTTTTTCACCACGGGCAGTCCCAATCCCGTTCCAGCCGGTTTGTCCGTTACATACGGCTCGAAGGCATTGTGCAGCATTTCCCTGCCGAACCCCTTGCCGTTGTCGCAAACTGTCAGGACAATCCGTCCGTCCTGCCCCGCTTCCGATTTTACCCTGACTTCGGGCACATCGGCTTCTTCCGCCGCTTCGGCGGCATTTTTGAAAATATTGTGCAGCACCTGCCGCATGGCGGTCGTATCCGCCGCCATCATCAGCGGTTCGCCGGCAAGTTCCGCCGCAAACCGGCACGGACCAGCTTCGTACAATGCCAACACATCGCCGATTAAGGCGTTCAAATCCTGATTTTCCAATTTGAGCGAAGGGGAACGCGCGTAATTGCGGAATGCCTCGACCATTTCTTTTAATGCCGCCACTTGTTTGATGATGGTGTCGGTCGAACGTGTCAGGATTTGCGCGTCCTGCTCGTCCAGCTTCCCGCCCAATTTCCACGCCAGCCGTTCGGCAGAAAGCTGGATGGGCGTGAGCGGATTGCGGATTTCGTGTGCCAGCCGTTTTGCCACTTCGCCCCACGCGGCTTCTTTTTGCGCGTGTATCAAAACGGTGATGTCGTCAATCACCATTACCACGCCGTTGCCGTTGTCTTCGGGCAGGACGGTTGCCTTGCCCAGCAGGATTTTGGCATCGTCCGGCGCGGCATATTTCACATGGACCGGTTTGTCCGTACCTGCCGCCGCGCCGATGGCGGCAAACACTTCGGCAAGCAGGGACTGCTGCGCCGAAACGCCGTGCCAACCGTGCCGGCTGCTGCCCCACAGGGGGGTAAGCGGCATCCCCAAAATCTGTTCCGCCGCTTTGTTGAAGGTTTTCAGACAGCCTTGTTCGTCAAACACCACCACGCCCGTGGTCAGCCCCTCCAACACGCATTCGAGATAATGTCTGGCGGCTTCCTCGCGCCGGCGGTTGCGCTCGTCTGCTTCTTTGGCGATGGAAAGCTGCTCGGTCATGTGGTTGAACAACTTGGTCAAGCGTCCGAACTCGTCGTTGCGCAACACGGGGCGCGTCTGGCTGAAATCGCCTTGCGCCACCGCCTTCGCCCCCTCGGCAAGCGATAGGACGGGTTCGACGAAACGGCGGGCGAAATACAGTGCCATGACCAGTGCAAGAAAAATCGACAGCAGCGAGGCAATCAGCAGGGTTGCCAGGAAAAAGGTCTGCAAACCTTTTTTGCTGTAACTCAACTCAGCATATTTCGCCCTTGCCTTTTCGATTAAGACGGCATCCTCTGCCACGCCTTTGGGAACCGGCTGACGGAAAAACAAGGCGTAATCGCGCCCGTTGTGCGTACCTGCCGACAGCCAGCCCTGCGCGTACAATACGCCGCCTATGCTTTCCAAATCCCTGACCGAACCCGCCTGTTGGATTTTTTCCCAACGCGCCTTACCTGGAAACGGCTGATCGAGCTTGTGCGGGTTGATGCTTTTTTCGATTTTGCCGCTTGCGGCATTGTACAGGGCAAGCTGGGCAAAACCGCTGCCGGCGTAATGTTCCAGCACCCTGCCCATATCCCCGGGCAGGGAAGCCGCGCCGATGAGGTCTATCTGCACGGGGATGGCGTTGCCAAGGGCGTTGTCTGCCGCCAGATTCAATGCGGACTTGCTCAAATTGAGGCTGCGTTCAAGCGCCTCGTGGGTATCGTTGCCGAACCACGAATTAATCGTGCCGTTGATAAACTGTGCGGAAACGCCGAACAGAAACACGCCGGGCAGTACGGCAACCAGCGTAAACATCCCGGAAAGGCGTTTGGCAATCTGCGAACCGAATACGCCGTCGCGCCTGTCTTTCAACAGCAATATGACATAACGTGCCAAAACGGCGGACAACACCAGCAGCAGCATTGCGCTGAACGCAACAATCCACCAGAAATAATCCGCCAGCGAACTGGTGCTGCCGGTTGCCGCCGTCAGTCCGTACAACAGGACGACGGCGCATATGGCTGCGATCGGTAGAAAACGGCGCATTATTTGTTCCCGATGATGTTTAGAGGTTTCCAACCCGAATCCAAATGCCAGTTTTGAGAAGTCAATGCATTGATTTGAAAAGGCTTGGGCAGTTTTGAAGTGGACAGCGTCAGGCGGATTTCCGCCTTGGTTTCCCCTGCTTCCGCACCGGACAGCGCGCCTTTGTTCAGGACTTTCCAGTTGGCAACCGCGCCGGTCGCGCGCAATGCCGCATCCAAGGTGTCGTAGTCTGTCGAAAACGCGCCGACGGTAACGCGGTAGCGGTTGGTCAGCGGATGGAAACTCAGTTTGTAGTCAATATTGTCGTCATCGCCAATCAGTTGCCCCAATTTAAACCGATAAGAAGCGATTATCGGGGCGGAAAGCTGCCAGCTTAAGGTAAAGTTGAGCGGCACGCCCCGGCGCAACGCCTGTTGGAGCTGGTCGGGCAGCTCGGTTTGGAAGCGGCTGCTGATGGAAAGCTGCCCGCCGTCGGTTATCCTCGCTTCGGCGCGGCTCACATCTATCCCCTCCGCCGCCGCGTCCGGCAAAACGGAAAGCATCGGCAGCAGCACAAGCCATTGTTTAATGCTTTTGAATAAGCGCGTAATAAAAGCCATCTTGGTGTTTGTTCGGTAAAAGCACCCGCGATTCGATCGGTTCGGCATCGGCATGGCGGTTGAGGAATTTTTGCAATTGCCCGTCGTTTTCTTCGACGAACACGGAACAGGTGGCAAGCAGCATTCTGCCGCCCTGTTTCAGCGTCTGCCAAAGTGCGTCCAGCAGGGCTTCCTGCTGGCGGGCGGTTTTGAGCGCGTCGGTCGGACGGCGCAGCCATTTCACGTCGGGATTGCGCCGCGCCACGCCGGAAGCGGTGCATGGCACGTCGGCAAGGATTGTGTCGAAAGGCTTTCCATCATACCACGCCGCCAAATCCCGCGCATCGGCACACGCCGCCGATGCCGTCTGAAAGCCCAAACGGGCGATATTGTCCTCCACACGCTTCAGACGGCCTGCATCAATGTCCAAGGCGGTAACGCGGCAATCCGCCAGTTCCAAGATATGCCCCGTCTTGCCGCCCGGCGCGGCGCACGCGTCCAAAATCCGTTCGCCGTCTTTCGGGTTAAGGAGATACGCCGCCTGCTGCGCGCCGAAGTCCTGTACCGAAACAATGCCGTCTGAAAAACCGGGCAGGCGGTTCACCGGCACGGCTTCTTCCAACGTAACCGCATATTCGTCCAACGCCTTTGCCGCAATGCCTTCCGCAGCCAGTTTTTCCAAATAGCTTTCGGCGTTGCCGTGTCGGCGGTTGACGCGCAACGTCATCGGCGGATGGGATTGCAGCGCGGCGGCGATGTTGTGCCAGTGTTTCGGATAATGGTTTTTCAAGTAAGCCACCCACCACAGCGGCAGGTTGTGTTTCGCCACATCGTCTTTTTTGCAGGAAGCCGCAAGCTTGTCGCGTTCGCGCAAAAAGCGGCGCAAAATCGCGTTGGCAAACGAACGGTACTGCCCGCGTCCAATTTTGGCGATGCTTTCAACAGCTTCGTTGACCACAGCATGCGGCGCGTTGCGCGTGTAATGCAGTTGGTACAACGCCGCCAAAAGCAGACTTTCGAGCTGCGGATTGCCAATCGGCTTTTTCAGCATCTGCGCGAGCATATGTTTCAAACTGCCCAAATAACGCTGGCAGCCGTAGGCGATGTCCTGCAACGCGCCGTTTTCCTGCGCCGTAAGGTCGGGATGCGCGGTGCGGATTTGCGCCAACACGTCCTGAAGGTTGCGTCCTTCGGCAACCGCCGCAATGCTGTCGGCGGCAAGTTTTTGGGCAAGTGCCATACTCATATTATGTGATTCGCTTTCTTCGACTGATGGTTTCAGGCGGCATTCCCGTTTGCGGATCGGAATGCCGTCTGAAGGGATTTACAGCTTCGTCCCTGCTTCGATATGCCGTCCTGCTGCAAACGCCGCGATATTCATCCGCCTGCCGCCGGCAGGCTGCAATTCGGTAATCTTCAGCGCGTTTTCGCCGCAGGCAACGACCAAACCGTCCGCCGAACAGGACAACACTTCGCCTGCCGCGCCTTGTTGCGCCACCACTTCGGCGCGCCGGATTTTCATCGGCTTGCCCTGATACTCAACCCACGCGGCAGGCACGGGGTTGAAGGCGCGGATTTTGCGTTCGATAACCGCCGCGCTTTTGCTCCAATCGATACGCGCCTCTTCTTTGCTCAATTTTTGCGCGTAAGTAACACCTTCTTCGGGCTGTTTGACCGCGTTCAGACGGCCTTTGCTTTGAAGCTGTTGCAAATCGGCAACAACCGCCGCCGCACCGATTTCCATCAGCGCGTCGTGGACTTCGTTGGCGGTATCGGTCGGTTGGATGGCGTAGCGGTGTTCGCTGACCACATCGCCGGTGTCCAAACCGATGTCCATCTGCATAATACACACGCCTGTCTCGGCATCGCCGGCTTCAATCGCGCGTTGAATCGGCGCCGCGCCACGCCAACGGGGTAACAGCGAAGCGTGGATGTTGAGGCAGCCGTGTTTCGGCGTATCCAACACTTCCTGCGGCAGAATCAAACCGTAGGCGGCAACCACCATTACGTCTGCCTCGACCTCTTTGAGCATTTGCAGGGCTTCCGCGTTGTTGCGCAGCTTTTCGGGCTGTTCGACGCGCAAACCGAGTTCCAGCGCGGCTTGTTTGACGGGCGGGGCAGTCAGTTGCATACCGCGCCCTTTCGGACGGTCGGGCTGGGTCAGCACCAGCGGAATTTCAAAACCGGCGGCGGCAACGGCTTTTAAGGCGGCGGCGGCAAAATCGGGCGTGCCGGCAAAGATGACTTTCATAGCATATTCCTGCGTATGCGTAAGGTTGTCGGACAAGACCGTGCCGTCTGAAAACTTTGCAGCGTTCAGACGGCACGGCAAAAGGGTCAAATCGTATGTTTCTGACGTTTTTTCAGCTTGGTCTTAATCCGCCCCTGCTTGAGTTGTGAAAGGCGTTCGACAAACACGATGCCCATCAGGTGGTCCAACTCGTGCTGCACGCAAATCGCCAACAAGCCGTCCGCCTCCAGCGTGAACTTTTCGCCTTTTTCGTTCAAAGCCTCGACCTTGACGCGTTCGGCGCGGGTTACGGTGTCGTAAATGCCCGGCACGGACAGGCAGCCCTCTTCGTAAGTGGTTTCGCCGTCTTTTTCAACGATGACGGGGTTGATGAACACGCGCGGTTCGCTGCGGTCTTCGGTCAAATCCATCACGACCACGCGCTCGTGCACATCGACCTGCGTCGCCGCCAGCCCGATGCCGCGCGATTCGTACATCGTTTCAAACATATCGGCAATCAGCTTCCGGATGCGCTCGTCAACTTGTTCGACAGGCTTTGCCACCGTGTGCAGACGCTCGTCGGGATATTGCAAGATATTCAATAAAGCCATAATTTTCTCTTTCCTTCGGCGGATACGCCGCCTGTTTTTCATAATTACCGTGATGGTGCGGATAATTCGATGTTAAAATGCGGAACATTTTTTATCACGCGGCACATCCCGAGGGGCTGCCGCCGCTTTTTCCAACCCAATCAAGCAAGACAAACCGAAATTTATCAGATAAGGGGAACGGTTATGCAACGTCGTATTATAACCCTGCTCTGCGCGGCAGGTATGGCATTCTCAACACAAACTTTGGCGGCAAATTTGGAGGTGCGCCCGAACGCGCCGGAACGCTACACGGTCAAACAGGGCGACACCCTGTGGGGCATTTCGGGCAAATACCTGTACAGCCCGTGGCAATGGGGCCGCCTGTGGGACGCGAACCGGGATCAAATCCACAATCCCGACCTGATTTATCCGGACCAGGTATTGGTGTTGCGCCACGTTGACGGCGAACCGCGCCTCGGCTTGGAACAGACAGACGGCATCCCCGTCGTCAAAATGAGTCCGGATAAGGAAGTGTCCGGATACGGTATTCCCGCCATCGATGTCAACTTCTACCGCATCTTTATGCGGCACCCGCAAATCGTTTCCCGCAAAGAAACCGCTGCCGCGCCGCGCCTGCTCTCGGGCCCGGAAGGCAGGCTGCTGTACACCAAAGGCACCAGGGTTTACACCAAAGGCCTGAAAGAGCCGGGCCGCTACCTGACCTACCGAATCAATAAAAACATCACCGATCCGGATACGGGTAAATTCCTCGGGCAGGAAGTCGCATTCAGCGGCATCGTGCGCTCCCTCGACTATACCGACTCTGTCCTCGAACAACGCTCGAAACAGGCTGGAGAACGGCCGAAAGACAACGAATACCATACCCGCACCCATCCTTTGATTACCCCGCTGCGCACCCCTTCGATACAGCCGCTGGTGGTCGAAACCGCCATTTCCGAAATACAGCAGGGCGACTACCTGATGAAAATGCCGGAAGACACCGACCGCTTCAACATGATGCCGCACGAACCGTCCCGCCCGGTTCAGGCTAAAATCGTTTCCGTGTTTGAAGGCACAAGGATTGCCGGCCAGTTTCAAACCATCACCATCGACAAAGGCGAGGCGGACGGTTTGGACAAAGGCACGGTTTTGAGCCTCTACAAACGCAAGAAAACGATGCAGGTCGACCTCTCCAACAATTTCAAAAGCAGGGATACCGTCGAGCTGATTTCCACTCCTGCCGAAGAAGTGGGCTTGGCAATGGTTTACCGCACCTCCGAACACCTGTCGTCCGCCATCATTTTGGAAAACATCTCCGATATTTCCGTAGGCGACACCGCCGCCAATCCGGGACGCGATTTGGACAATATACCGGATCAGGGCCGCAGCCGCGTGAAGTTTGGCTTCAACCGCTCCGAATAATTAATCATCCGACAAAAATGCCGTCTGAAACACCTTCCGTTTCAGACGGCATTTTTCCATCTTCAATAAAATATCCGTTTGGACTTTTCCGATGTTTTTGAAATCTCCTGCAACGCCTGATTGAGCGCGCCCAACTCCAACGCCGTTTCCGAACGGCAGGCATCGCCGAAGATGTTTTTATATTCCGCCGTCAGTTTCAACATTCCTTTGAACGCGCGCCCTTCCAAAGCCGCCGACAACTCGAAAATATCGGCGAACACGCGTCCATAGGTTTCGCCCGAGGCGACCGCGTCCGTCCCCAATGCAAACATATCCATTTTTGCCAACTCGGCGGCAATCGTGCGCGCGTCTTCGTCGTCGGGCAGCACTTCCGCCTTGAACCTGACCTGTTCCGCCATCCCTTTGCCGTGGTTTTTGACCAGCAGGGCGAGCATTTGCGGCTTGTGTTCCAAGTGTTGCAAAGAAGCGTGCAGGACGGGGTGTATGCTTTCGTTCTGTATCATTTTTTCGCGGTAGAACTTTTCCGCCTTAGCCTTTGAACGCGCCGACACGAACGCCCACGCCAGCCACACCAGCGCGACGGCGGACAATGCGGACAGAAGCGGAGGCAGCTCTTCAGTATAGGCTTTCTGATTGAACCAGATTTGCGCGGTCAAAAAACCGGCAAAGAAAATCAAAACATAAAGTATCGGTGCGAAACGGCTTTGGACAGAAGCGTGCATCATCATTCCATTTCAGATTGGCAAAACAAGCGGCAGACGAAATGCCGCCCACTCGGTTTAAGGGAATCCGTCAGGCTTCCGCCACCGAATCCCGGCTGTAGGTTTTTTCGCAGTAGTGGCATTTCAGCCGCGTCTGCCCGTTGTGTTTTTTAACATAAAACCGGCTTTTGACCGGCTCGCCGTGGCTGGCGCAATTGGTGTTCGGGCAACGGAACACTTCGGCAATTTCATCGGGCAGGTTCAAATGCCGCTTCTGCACGACCTTGAAATGGTCGATGGTGTTGACCACCGCTTCGGGGGCGAACAGGGCGAGGCGGTCGGCGGCTTTGTCGTCCAAGCACACGCCTTTGATTTTGATGATGTCTTTGCTGCCTTGGGTTTTGCTGGGCAGGTTGAAGCCCACGGTTACCGCGTTGCCGTAGTGCAAAAGTTTGAACTGGCGCAGGATGGTCAGCCCCCTGCCGGCGGGAATATGGTCGATAACCGTACCTTTTTCAATGGCTTCGACACTGAGTTTCGGGGTTTCCATATCGGTTCCTCACACTTCTTCGTTCAACACCAGCGACAATATCGCCATACGCGCATAAACGCCGTTGGTCGCCTGCTCGAAATAATAGGCGTGCGGCGTGGCATCGACATCGGGATGGATTTCGTCCACGCGCGGCAGGGGGTGCAGCACGCGCAGGTTCGGTTTGGCGCGGGCGAGCATAGACGCTTCGAGGTTGAATTTGCCTTGGATTTTGGCAAATTCCTGTTCGTCGAAACGTTCGCGCTGGACGCGGGTCATATACAGGATATCCGCCCATTCCGCCGCTTCTTCCAAACTACCGAGGATACGGTATCGGCAGCCGGCTTCGTCCAACTCTTCGGTAATATAGTCGGGCATGGCTAGGCTGGGCGGCGAAACAAAGGCAAATTCACAATTCCAGCGTTTCAACGCCTGACAAAGCGAATGCACGGTACGTCCGTATTTCAAGTCGCCCGCCATGGCGATTTTGAGCTTGTCCAAACGTCCCTGTGTTTCATAAATGGTAACCAGGTCGAGCAGCGTCTGACTGGGGTGCTGGTTCGTGCCGTCGCCGGCGTTGATAACGGGGACGCGCGAAAACTCCGCTGCCACGCGCGCCGCGCCGTCTTTGGGGTGGCGTTGGATGATAGCATCAGTATATCCGGAAATGATGCGGGCGGTATCGGCAAGCGTCTCGCCTTTTTTGGCACTGGTATTCGCGCCGTCCGAGAAACCGATGACCTTGCCGCCCAAACGCTGCACCGCCGTTTCAAACGACAGCCTCGTGCGCGTGGACGGCTCGAAAAAGCACGAACCGATAAGTTTGCCTTCCAACAGGTCGCCGCGCGGATGCGCCTTCAGCTTCAATGCCGTCTGAAGCAGGCATTCCAACTGTTCGCGCGACAAATCCGAAATGGAGATGATATGCTGTCTGTAAAGCGGATTAGGCATTTTTGCCCCCCTTCCGTAAAAAACCCGCGTCAGGCGGGTATCCGGTTATACGTCCACGCCGCCCGTATGTTTGCGGAACAGCTTCGCAAAAGCGGCAATACGGCGCGTATTATCGCACATTTGCCGCCGCAAAGTTTTACCGCACGAATCCCGTACTTTTCAGACGGCATATCCAAACACGCCCGCATAAGCATAAGGTATAATCGCGCCAGACATTTCTTTTCAGGAAGCCGCCATGTTAGTCTGCAACCCCTACGAAGTCGTCATCCACGGCACAACGAGTTCCGGCAAGATTTTCCGTCCCAGCGACTGGGCGGAACGCCTGTGCGGCATTCTGTCCTCGTTTACCAAAGACAACAGGCTTTCCTACTCGAAATGGGTGCGCCCCATGCTGGTGGACAACATCCGCTGCGTCGCCGTCGATAAAAAACTGGAAACCGACAACCCCCAAATGTTCCGCTTCCTGATGGACTTTGCCGCCGACAACGACCTGCGCGTCATCGACTGCAAAGCCCTGCTCGAAGAACGCGAACAGGGCGGACAAAACAACCCTGCCGACGAACACGTCATGCTGGCACAGGCAATCGAAGAAAAACACGCCGCCGAGAAAGCACAGGAACAGACCGCCTCGGGCGCATCCTACGTTTTGCGCGAAATCGGCGCGGACGACACCGCCACCGCCTTTGCAGCCTTGAGCGTTTTGCGTTCCGCCCTGACCGACATCAACCGCTTTACCGAACAGATCAACAAAGTCCAACGCCCCCAAGGCTACCGCCTGCTGGGTATTTTTGAAGAAGGCAAACACAATGCCGTCGCCGTCTGCGGCTTCCGCGAAGCCTGCACCCTCGCCAGCGGCCGCCACATCCACATCGATGACATCGTTACCCTGCCGCAAAGCCGCCGCAAAGGCTACGCCTCGCGCCTTTTGGAAGAAGTCCGCAAAATCGGTGCGGAAACAGGGGTTACCAAAATCCACCTCAACGTCCACGTCAACCACGACCGTGCCGACGCGCACCGCCTGTATTTCAAAAACGGTTTTGAAATCTGCGCATACCACTTCCGTTGCGACCCCAAATGAAAACCCCCCTCCCCATCTGCACCCTGTCGGCACTCGCCGCCTGCACCCTTTCCGGACAAGGCGGCACTCAGGTTTACGGCGAAATCAAAGCCCGAGACCTTTGCGTTACCGCTCCTATCCTGCTTTCTGCTTTCTGTCTTGCCTGCTCTCGTTGAGCCAAGCGTTCTTGCAAGCTCGCTTGCACGTTGGCAAGCATTGCACTCTATCGGCTTTCTTTTCCTGTTGCGGCTGGTGGTTCAGGCTCGCGTTGTACGCTTTGCACTAAAGTACACCGTGAATCGATGCTCGCTATTTATTCTATCAATATTTTGATTTATAATGAAAAAATGTTTTTCAGAGTGACTTTTTACTTTGTAAAAAACTTTGTATCATTCTCAAAAACTAGAAAATCAAACGAAATGATGCAAAAACACAAATGTCTAATAGATTTTATTTTGACTGTTGCCAGCCAAATTGCTTATGCTGACTTACCTTTAAGTTTGGAAGAATTATTGACTGACAAGGGTAAATTCAAACTAGAAAGCAGTATTAGCTACATCAACACTGAACGCAATCAAAGCGAATTTGCTAATCCTATTTATGTGCAAACCAGCGCAACGAAAATTGCAACTGTAATGGCTATGATGATTACACCTGTAATGGCGCAAAATTTAGACAGCCAAGTTTTTGACAGCCAAAATGTGAAAGCAATTCAATTATCACAGGCTGAAATGAAAGAAACACAAGGTGAATTTGTTCCCATTATTGCAGCCGCTGCTTTTGGCGGTGCATTAGGTGCATGGGGGTATCATGGTGCTAATTTGTATAATCATGGTAAATTAGGAACTGCGCAAGGCGCGGCTACTGCGGCAGGAATCGGTGCGGCAACAGGAGTAGCGGCAACAGGGCTGGCTGCTGCTGCCGGAGGCGGATTGGCTGGGAATTTGGCATGGAGACCGGGTATTCATGCACTAGGTTTTGGTGCCAATGCTGCCAACAATGCAGTCAATTCTCGAAAATAATCATTAATAACTTTTAGTTAGCTAACTAATTTCCACAATAGAATTAGTTAGCTATTTATTAATATAGAGTTTGCATGATGATGGGTGTATTAATTTTTTTTCTAATCGTTCCAATTTTGGGATTTATTTGCGCTACGATAAATTATTTTATTATTAATAAATTTAAACTTCCAAAATACATGGCGTATTTACTCCCATCATTATCTATTTTATTCATATTTATTCATGCAATAAAATTGCATATGATTTTATTTTTTTATGTTTCATGCGTTTATTCCGCGTATACATATTATGATAAAAAATCTTTATAAATTGATAAATTATGCGGCTTTGATTGGTTTCGCCCCAAATATAGTTTTTGCTTGGCCCATGTTTGTTGACCCCCCGCTTCTTACCAAAACATCCATGTACGGAGTTGGAAAGCACGGCGAGATTCCGGCATAGTAAAACAAGATTTGGATTTTTCTTGCGGCGCGGCTTCGATTGCCACGTTACTGAATAATTTTTATGGCAGACATTATTCTGAAGCGGAAATCTTGGACAAAATGGATAAAACCCAAATGCGTGCTTCTTTTGATGATATGCAACGCATAATGCCCGAACTGGGTTTTGAAGCACAAGGTTATGCTTTGCCATTTGAACAGTTGGTACAACTAAAAATTCCTGTAATTGTGTATTTAAAATACCGTAAAAACAACCATTTTTCGGTATTGAACGGTATTAACGGAGAAACTGTTTTGCTGGCTGATCCATCGCTGGGGCACGTCTCAATGAGCAAATCACAATTCTTGAGCGCATGGAAAACACGTGATGGCGAAATGGAAGGAAAAATTTTAGCCATCGTGCCAAAAAATACTGATTTTGTTAGAAATCAGATGTTTTTTAATAAGAATCCCGTTCGTCAAACACGTTTTACGGTAGAACAAATCCAAATGCGGCAAAAACGATAATAAACCGATTTTTGCCCATTTATTTTATATAGTGGATTAACAAAAATCAGGACAAGGCGACGAAGCCGCAGACAGTACAAATAGTACGGAACCGATTCACTTGGTGCTTCAGCACCTTAGAGAATCGTTCTCTTTGAGCTAAGGCGAGGCAACGCCGTACTGGTTTTTGTTAATCCACTATAAAAGCAAAGAAACCGCCATTAGCACTACACCCCCCAAGCTGCGGCTGCCAAACACATCGGCTGCTTCTCGACGCACCCGCTGAAAAATGCGTCCTATCCGTCCGCCTTGCCCGCACCCCCTGACTTTGCCGCCCTGCCCGATGCCGTCTGAAGCCTGAACCGCCCCACCAGCCCGATGACGCACGACACCGCAGGAAAGGGCATACACAAAGCCGTCAGCACATAACGCGCATTCCCCGTATTGACCACGTCCGCGCCCTTCAGCAGCAGCGGCAGCGCGTTCGCCCACTCCCACACCGACGGCGCGCTGAACGCCAATACCGCCACCAGCCCCAACATCCGGAACACCCCGATTTCCAACACCTGCCGCCGCCGCACCGAACGGTTGAGCAAAAACACAACCGCCAACCCGAAACAGACCACCGCCGCCATACCGCCGTTGGCGACAATCTGCAAACTGTTGAATGCAATATCGGGCGTAACCGCCAACACGCCTTCCGAATCCGGCACGGCACGCTGCAAATCCAAACCCTGCAACACATTCAACACAAAACCGTAGATCAAATCAAAAAACACCACGCCTATCGGCAAAGCACTCAAAACCCGCCACATCTTCCTGTCCGACCAACCGTTCAAAACTTTCATTTTACCCGACCACGCAAGCCGCCGAACAAAAAATAAGGGGCTGTCCTAGATAACTAGGATAAACTCGGTTTTACTAATTGTTTTAAAATGGAACAAGAACTTTTATCTCACTGTTGTTAAAACGCCATTCGCACTCCTTTAAATACAGCTCAAAATGCGCTTTGGGAATGCCGTTAAACTTGCGTAAATGACGTTTTGCCTGGTTCCAAAAGTTCTCAATTCCATTAATATGGTTTTGTCGTTCGGCAAAATGTGTGCTGTGATTGATACGAAAACGAAGTTTCAGCGAAGCTAAAATGGCTAAATTCGCGCACATCTAATACATCATAGCTACGATAACAATCCGTATAAACAATGCTGTCAGGTTTCACTTGTTCACGGATAATAGGAAATAAAGTAGCGGTTTGAGTATTCGGTACTGTAACCGTATAAACCTTACCATTTCGCTTCAAAAGACCGAATACGGCGACTTTACCGGCAGCACCGCGACCGCGTTTGCCTTTGCGTTGTCCGCCAAAATAACTTTCATCTGCTTCTACTTCGCCATCAAACATTTCCAAATGCGGACTGTTTTGATAAATAAGTAATCGTAAACGATGAAAATAATAGGCTGCGGTATTTTTATTAATGCCTACTAACTCTGCTGCTGTTCTTGCAGTTACACCTGCGACAAATAGCTCAATGAGTTTATTTTGTTTATACCGGCTTAGACGACTTTTTCTCATAGGGATAATTCTAACTTAATTTGAATTTCCCTAGTTATCTAGGACAGCCCCAAAATAAATTTAGCCTAAGTCATAAAACCGTGTAATTTTGCGCCAAAAAAGGCGGTTTGCAGGTAAAATATCAAACTATTAATTTAAATCATATTTTTACAGAATATTCCGCCGCGTTCATCAAATGGACATCAAACCGGTTCCAAATTTCTGTAATTTTGTAACAAAATACCGCAAAACACCCGATTGAGACCAAAAGGACTTTCATATGAACCAGACAAGCCGCGATCTGACCCGCATCAGCCACAACACTAAAATCGTCGCCACCCTTGGGCCGGGCAGCAACAACGTCGAACTGTTGGAAGACATGATCCGCGTCGGCGGTCTGAACGTCGTCCGCTTCAACTTCAGCCACGGCACGCCCGAATTCCATCAGGAAAACGCCCGCATCGTGCGCGAGGCGGCAAAACGCACCGGACAGGAAATCGCCATCATTGCCGACCTGCAGGGCCCGAAAATCCGCGTGGGCAAAATCGCCGGCGGCGGCATCGAATTGAACAAAGGCGAAACGCTGGTACTGGATGCCGCGCTCGAAGGCGAAGGCACGCGCGAGGCGGTCGGTTTGGACTACCGCGACCTGCCCGACGACGTTGCCGCAGGCGATGTCTTGTGGCTGGACGACGGCCTGCTGACCCTGACCGTGGAATCCGTCGAAGGCAGCAGGATTATCACAAGGGTGGAAAACAGCCACGTCCTGAAAAGCAACAAGGGCATCAACAAACGCGGCGGCGGTCTGTCCGCAGGCGCGTTGACCGAAAAAGACTTCCGCGACCTGAAAACCGCGATTGCCATCGGTTGCGACTATCTCGCCATCAGCTTTGTGAAATCCGCCGAAGATTTGCACATCGCGCGCGCCAAAGTCGAAGAAGAAATGAAAGGCAGTACGGCCGTGCGCCCCGGTTTGGTTTCCAAAATCGAACGCGTAGAAGCGATTGAAAACCTTGATGAAATCATCCTCGCCGGCGACGGCATTATGGTTGCACGCGGCGACTTGGCGGTCGAAGTCGGACACGCCGCCGTCCCCGCCCTGCAAAAACGGATGATCCGCCGCGCCCGCGAGTTGCGCCGCTTCAGCATTACGGCGACGCAAATGATGGAATCGATGATTACCAACCCCGTGCCGACCCGCGCGGAAGTCAGCGATGTGGCAAACGCGGTATTGGACGGCACCGATGCGGTGATGTGTTCCGCCGAAACCGCCGTCGGCGCGTATCCGTTTGAAACCGTCAGCCAAATGGCGATTATCTGCGCGGCTGCGGAAAAAGAGCAGGATTCGCTCAACGGCGTTGCCGAACAGGTCGAGTATCCCGAAGCGGTCAGCACCAACCTAGCGGTTGCCGGCGGTGCGGTCAGCGTGGCGCGCGCGGTTCACGCCAAAGCCATCGTCGCCCTGACCGAAAGCGGTTCGACCGCCTTTGAAATCAGCCGCCACAACATCACCCTGCCGATTTTCGCGCTGACCCCGAGCGTTTCCGCCCAACGCCGTATGGCGATGTACCGGGGCGTGCGCCCGCTGATTTTGGCAACCAGCACCGACCACGACACGGCGTTAAACGAAGTCGAAACCATGCTGGTGGAACACAACATCCTGCATTCCGGCGACCAATACATCATTACCAGCGGCTCGCAAATGCGCGAATCCGGTTCGACCAATACGCTGGAAGTGCTGCGCGTCAAATAATCCGCCCTGAGTGGAAAATGCCGTCTGAAGTCGATGCCCGAGGCTTCAGACGGCATTTTTTGCGGCGGCGCGGCGGTTCGGGCAAACTCTGAAAAAATTGTGCAAATCCGGCAACATCGGATAAAATCGAGTACCTATACTAAAGCGAAACAAGGCATTTCCGACTGCCTTTTTTATAGTGGATTAAATTTAAACCAGTACGGCGTTGCCTTGCCGTACTATCTGTACTGTCTGCGGCTTCGTCGCCTTGTCCTGATTTTTGTTAATCCACTATATTTATCCACCGTCCGCCTTTTTACGGAAACCGAAATGACCCCTTCCGCACTGAAAAAAACCGTCCTACTGCTCGGCACTGCCTTTGCCGCCGCATCCGCACAAGCCTCCGGCTACCACTTCGGCACACAGTCGGTCAACGCGCAAAGCACGGCAAATGCCGCCGCCGCAGAAGCCGCCGACGCATCGACCATCTTCTACAACCCTGCCGGCCTGACCAAACTCGACAGCAGCCAGATTTCCGTCAACGCCAACATCGTGCTGCCCAGCATTCATTATGAGGCGGATTCCGCCACCGACTTTACCGGGCTTCCCGTCCAAGGTTCGAAAAGCGGCAAAATCACCAAAACCACGGTCGCGCCCCACATCTACGGCGCATACAAAGTCAACGACAATCTGACCGTAGGCTTGGGCGTGTACGTCCCCTTCGGTTCTGCCACCGAATACGAAAAAGATTCCGTGTTGCGCCACAACATCAACAAACTCGGTCTGACCAGCATCGCCGTCGAACCTGTCGCCGCGTGGAAACTCAACGAACGCCATTCCTTCGGCGCAGGCATCATCGCCCAACATACTTCCGCCGAGCTGCGCAAATATGCCGACTGGGGGATTATGGAAAAAGCGAAAGCACTAAAAGAAACACCCCCCAATCCAACTAAAGCCGCCCAAATCAAAGCCGACGGACACGCCGATGTCAAAGGCAGCGATTGGGGCTTCGGCTACCAACTGGCGTGGATGTGGGACATCAACGACCGTGCGCGCGTGGGCGTGAACTACCGTTCCAAAGTCTCACACACGCTCAAAGGCGATGCCGAATGGGCGGCAGACGACGCAATGGCGAAACAGTTATGGGATGCAAACAAACTCGCACTGCTCGGCTACACGCCAAGCGAAAAAGCCCGCGTTAAAATCGTTACGCCCGAGTCTTTGTCCGTACACGGTATGTACAAAGTGTCCGACAAAGCCGACCTGTTCGGCGACGTAACTTGGACGCGCCACAGCCGCTTCGATAAGGCGGAACTGGTTTTTGAAAAAGAAAAAACCATCGTCAACGGCAAATCCGACCGCACCACCATCACCCCCAACTGGCGCAACACCTACAAAGTCGGCTTCGGCGGTTCTTATCAAATCAGCGAACCGCTGCAACTGCGCGCCGGCATCGCTTTTGACAAATCGCCCGTCCGCAACGCCGACTACCGCATGAACAGCCTGCCCGACGGCAACCGCATCTGGTTCTCCGCCGGCATGAAATACCATATCGGCAAAAACCACGTCGTCGATGCCGCCTACACCCACATCCACATCAACGACACCAGCTACCGCACGGCGAAGGCAAGCGGCAACGATGTGGACAGCAAAGGCGCGTCTTCCGCACGTTTCAAAAACCACGCCGACATCATCGGCCTGCAATACACCTACAAATTCAAATAAACGGCCCGCCGTTTGATTGTAGAAATGCCGTCTGAAACAGATTTCCGTTTCAGACGGCATTGTTTTAGGCGCGATTTATAGTGGATTAACAAAAATCAGGACAAGGCGGCGAGCCGCAGACAGTACAAATAGTACGGAACCGATTCACTTGGTGCTTCAGCACCTTAGAGAATCGTTCTCTTTGAGCTAAGGCGAGGCAACGGCCGTACTGGTTTTTGTTAATCCACTATAAAACGAAGCAGGAAAACACTGCCGCTACCCCCGTACAGACAGGAATGACGGGGTGCATTTTTATCCGGCAGCCGATACGCCTACCTCGGTATCCAGGAGAATATATGCAGAACCTCCTTCATATCAAAATGGTAGGGACGCTCGGGCAACAGGACGGCGGCGGGCAGCTTGGTGATGCCGTTCAATCCGCGCGGGAACAGCGCAATCTGCTCTTTGCCCTTTTCCGCATAATCTGCTTTGCGGTTGTGGACGGAAACCACTTCGCGGTGGCGGTAAAGCAGCGTGTTCATTTCGATATAGGCTTCGTTGTGGATGGCTGCCGACTGTTTCTGCAACACGTCAATCTGCCTATTGAGCTTGTCGTTGGTTTTCATCAGCCTGTTGAAGAACGACGGTTACTCCTGCAGTTTGACGGTACAGGCTTCGATACTTTCCGATACCGGCCCGAACTGTTCGAGGTATTTTTCCAAACAGTTTTCCAAGTCGGTTAGGCAGCCGGCCATCTTGCGGGAAAATTCTTCTTCAGGCTTTCCCTGCCGAATGGACAATATAGTGGATTAACAAAAATCAGGACAAGGCGATGAAGCCGCAGACAGTACAGATAGTACGGAACCGATTCACTTGGTGCTTCAGCACCTTAGAGAATCGTTCTCTTTGAGCTAAGGCGAGACAACGCCGTACCGGTTTTTGTTAATCCACTATATTTGGAAGGAGCGTAACCCTTCCGAATCAGGACGGCACATAGGGCGACGTTTTTTGTATCGTCCTGTGTGTTGAAACATCAGCATAGGCAACACAGGAAAAGCCGGCTGTTTTGCGCCTGCGTACCGTATTGGTCAAAATGCCGTCTGAAACCGATAACAGGGTTTCAGACGGCATTTCCGTCAATTTTCTCTTTATCTGCCGAACAGGTTGGCGATATTTTCCATCTGTTCTTCGGTAAAACCGTTTTCGCCCAATCTGACGGCAACTGCCCATTCGCCCGACAAACCGTGTTCCGCACCGAGCTGCCGCCATTTTTCGACTTTGGCTTCGTCTGTGGTTTTTTCGGGCAGCGGTTTGACGGGAATCCTGCTTTTTGGGACGGTATTCATCGGTTTGCCCCTAATCGATGGAATAGCCGCGAAGATACTGTATCCGTTCGCGCGTCATCCGCGTGTCGCATTGCAGCTTGAGGTATTCGGCGTATTCCTGCCGGTCTGCCTGCGCGGCGGCTTGTCGGCAGTTGCTGATTTTTTCCTGCGCCCACTTGCGTTGTTCGCCGACCAACTCTTTTTGCACGTCGGTATCGAGTCCTCCCCAAAGTTTGGTAATTTCGGATTCCGCACGCTGGTTTTGTACGCGCGCCTCTTCCACTTCGCCCCGTGATACGGTAACGGTATCGGCACGCTCGCCGTCGTCAGGATGCAGGATTTCCGGTTCGGGCGCGTCTTCTCCGGCTTGGGGTACGTCTGCATCCCCTCCGGCGGCATTATGTTCCAAAATGTCTTCGGGCGTGGGTTTGGACGGTTCTTCTTCACGGGCTTTTCCGCTCAAAATCCTGACCGCGTCTTCTTTTTTTACCGCCTTGCCGTCTATCATCACGATGCTCTTCACGCCGTAAGGCAGCAACGCGGCAGACAGCGTTTGCGCCGCCATACCGACCGTGTTGTCGACAAATGCCGTCTGACCGTCTTTGACGGGTAGGAAGCGGACGGCTGCCGTCAATACGCCGTCTTTAAACTCGACATTGCCGCCCGTCTTCTGCCGCACAATATCCGACAAAGCGGTTTCCCCGTACAGCAGGGGGCTGTTTGCCTTGGCATCGGCAAGCGTTTCAGACGGCACGGTAATGTTCAAATCGGCGATACAGAACGTGCGCCCGCCTTCCTGCGTTTCCGAAGCGTGTTCCAAAGAAAACGCCAAACCGTAGGCGGCGGCGATAATTTTGTCGGCATCGACAAACTGCCTGCCGTCTTCGCGCGCGAAAGAACGCGCTTCCTGCGTGAGCGTTTCCTGAATATTGCCGCGTATGCCTTGCAACACGGCGGGGTTGGCGCATTCCAATGCCTTGGGCGGTTCTTCCCTGCCGCAAGCGGCAAGCAGCAGGGCAAACGGCAGCGCAATGAGTTTCCGATACATGATGTTCCTTCCAAACGGTGCAGACCGATAGCGGCTATCATAGCAAAAGCACCTGCAGGCGGTAAACCTTGCAGGTGCTTTGTCGGAAAGGCGGAAAATCAGCCTTTAAAGAAATTCACAAAACCGGTGAGAATCGCGGCATTAATCAAATCGACAAAGAACGCGCCGACCATAGGCACAATCAAAAACGCCTTATGCGACGCGCCGAAAGTATGCGTGACGGACTGCATATTTGCCACCGCCGTCGGCGTTGCACCCAAGCCGAAACCGCAATGGCCGGCAGCCAATACTGCCGCATCATAATCGCGCCCCATAAAGACATAGGTAACAAAAGTCGCGTACAAAACCATCACCACGGTTTGTACGGCAAGAATCACGGTTACAGGCCCCGCCAAACCGGTCAGCTCCCACAGTTTCAAATTCAGCAACGCCATTGCCAAGAAAAGCGAAAGCGAAGCATTGCCGAACACATCGATGGCGCGGTCGAACATATTGACCTTGAATGCGGCAGTGAGGATGTTGCGGATGACCACGCCGCCAAACAGACACCACACGAATTTGGGCAGGTCGAACAGGTATTCTTTGTCGAAGCCGTCCATAATCTCGGCAAACGCCAAACACGCGGCAAACATGGCAAGCGTTTCAACGGCAGATTCCGCCGTAATCAGGCGGGTGCGTTTTGCCTGCTCGAACACGTCGTCCGCGTTGTCGTCCTGATCCTGTTTTTTGTTTTCAACCGGTTTGCGGCCCATTTTGTTGATCAGGCGGCGCGCAACCGGCCCGCCGATCAGGCCGCCGAACACCAGCCCGAAAGTAGCCGATGCAATACCCAAACCGGTTGCGCCGACCAAGCCGTATTGCGTTTCAAAATTAGGTCCCCACGCACCTGACGTACCGTGTCCGCCCGTCAGCGACACCGAACCGGTAATCAGACCGATGAGCGGGTCCAAACCCAAAGCCGTAGCCAGTCCGACCCCGACAAAGTTTTGCACCAAGATAAATCCGCCCACAATCGCGGTAAAAACCACCAGCGGCAAACCGCCCGCCTTCAAACGGGAAAAATCCGCGCTCAAGCCGATGGACGTGAAAAAAATCAGCATAAACGCATTTTGCAGCGGTTTCTCAAATTTGAAGCTCACGCCGTACGCCTCGTGCAGCGCAAACAGGATAATCGCGGCAACCAAACCGCCAGCGACCGGCTCGGGAATATTGAAGTCTCGTAAGAATTTGATTTTTTGAACCAGAAATTTACCAACCAGCAACACGAGCGTGGCGGCAATCAGTGTGTAATAACTGTTGAATTCCCATTCCATGTTGTTTCACCTCCTAGAAATATTTTTCCGAGCATCCGTTTTTGTTCCGGATGTAGTGTGTTTCAACGCTTGGCGTTATCCGCCGAGTGTCATGGTATTGATGCGCGGACAAGGTGTTTTCAGAAAGAAATGAAAACAATGGCGTGTCCGTGAAAAATAACTGGCAAATATTAGGGGAATAGTTAAAGATTGTCAAAAAATGTGAGTGTAAATCTTTTCAGACGGCCTTTTGTCCGATGGCATGGTGTGCTTCGCGTCGCCATTGTTCTAATAGGGATATTAATGATTCGGCCGAAGTGTGGCCGTTGCCGATGGCGGCCTGCAGCCAGTAGCAGGCGGTCGGAACATGACAGCCGACACCTTGCCCGTGATAGTAAAAACAGGCGAGGTGGTATTGGGCGGAAGGGTGGTTTTGTTCGGCAGCAATGGCGTACCAGTGTGCAGCCGCCCGAGGATCTTGCGCCGTACCGAGGCCGTAATGGTAGATGCGGCCTAAGGCTGCCGCTGCGTTTTTATGGTGGAACCCGGCAGCTTCCATGTAATTTTTTCGCGCGGCATTGTAGTCGGCGGGACGGCCGATGGCGCAGGCTTGTGCTTCCGCCAAACGGTAGATGGTTTCGGTTTGTTGCTGTTGCAGGGCGGCAGTTTTGATTTGTTCGTATTGTTGCGGATGGTACAGCGCGGCGTCGCTGATGAGTTTTTGTGCTGCGGCGGCAGAACCCAGCGCGGCAGCACGGTGGTAGTAATCGTGCGCGATATGGTTGTCAGCTTTGATGCCGAGGCCGTAGCGGTAGAGGTCGCCCATGATTTTCAGGGCTTCAGGATGGTCTTTCTCGGCAGCGGCTTTGGCATATCGTGCCGCTTGGAACGGATCGCGTTCGGAAAGTTCGCCGGTCAGGGCGTATTGGGCCAGCTTAGACTGTGCTTCCGCTTGTTCCTTATCGGCGGCACGACGATACCATTCCAAGGCTTCAGGTTTGCGTTGGGCGGCAAGAAGGTCAGCCAGCAGCGTTTGTGCGGCGATGTGGCCGGCTTGTGCGGCTGGTTCGAGATAGTGTTCGGCTTGTGCGTGGTTGGGGCTGACACCTGTACCGTAGAAGTAGATTTGACCAAGTTGCCAGCAGGCGGCAGTTACGCCGAGTGCTGCCGCTTTTTCGTATTGTTCGATGGCTGTTTCAACGTCGCCTTGGCGTTGATGATGGCGTGCCAGATGGTAATACGCAGGTGCGGCATATCGGGCGGCAGCAAGTTCCGCCCAGTAGAGCGATTGTGGATCGTTGCGTTGCGCGTGGTAACGCATGAGGATTAATTGGGCTTCTGAGTGCCCCTGCTCACCCAGCCAGGCATAGTCGTTGAGAAGCTGTCCGGTCGGGGTGCCGTTGTGTTCGCGTTGTTGCAGCAGGGAGAAGAGTGCTTTGGGATGGCGTTGGGCCGCGGCGGCTTCCAACCATGAAAGTGCCTGCTCCGGTTGGCCGTTTTGCAGCAGATGGTTGCCCAATACGAAAGCAGCTTCCGCATAACCTTGCTCTGCCGCCTGTTGCAACAGGGGCAGGGCTTGGGCGGTATTGGATTGTTCCAAAAGGGCGGCGGCTTGCCGGTAGAGGATATCAGGAGCGGCGGTCATGGTTTGCGGGCGGATATAAAGTGGAAGACGGATGCTGCGGCATATGGGCGGCGATACCGGTTGAGGGCTTTGTAAAAATTTTGCTCGGCACAGTTTTATAGAGTGTATTGCCTTGCCGGCTTATCTTTAGGATGTTTGGCTTGTTATATTGTTTTGCCTAGGGATATATCCATATTTTGTGTGTTACAAAGGGCTCAGGTTGAGTCGGTATGCGCTCATGGCAGCTCGGTCATTATACTGTTTTTGTAATTTATTGTTAATGATAAATGCAGATTTTTGTGTTTTATTTACATGGCAGTAGCTAAGGTATTGATTGTTTCAGGCCGTCTGAAATGTTTTCAGACGGCCTGAACTTCCTTCGCTAAGTCAGATTACTGGTGTGGAAGAGTTGGAGGTTTTTTTGTTGGGGAAAAACACCTGACTGTAGAAGTTGCCGTTAATTTGGGTCACGTTGAGGTGGTACATTCGGTAGGCATGGAACAGCTCTTTGTCAGGCGGTGTCGGATGATTCCAAAATTCTGCCAAGGTATTTTGGTCAGTAATGCCGGGAATATCATAATAGGCACGGCCGAGAACCTTAACTGGCATATTGTGAATCAGTCCGGACAGGCCGCTGGTGCTGTTGATGGTGACCATGCCGAGACCGTGGCGCAGGAAAACGGGCAGGGGGACATCATGGACATAAATCACGCGGCCTTTGAGTTCGGGGTGTTCTTTGATAAAGCGTTTAATGTCGCGCCAGTAGTCGATAAAACCGCGGTCCATCGGATGATGCTTGATGATGATGTTGGTATCGGCAGGCGCGTGCTCGGCAAATGAACTCAAAACATGGAGCAGGAAGCTGCGGACGCTGGGAAAGTCGCAATGGATACGGACTTGGCTGTCGTTGAATACCTGTAAGGGAACAATAAAAAACTTGCCGTATTTGCCTGCTTCCACACGTTTGGCGATTTGGATGTCTTCAATATAGTAGTTCAAACGCTTGAGGATGGAGAGCGACCACGGTTTGAGGTAATGGCCGGCATTGGGTGCGCGGTGGTGGATGTAGTCGGGGTATTTGCGTGGATTGCGGAACAACTCGATATAGTAACGGATAGCGTTTTTTGCCATGGGCGTAAAACCGCCGTGTACCGGCGTTGGCGCTTTATATTCTTGCTGGGCAAGCTTAGGGAATTGTTCAAGAAAAAAGTCGGCACGGCGCGGCAACGGGGAAAATGCGTTGACGCCGTCTTTTTCTAAGGTGATGTAGTAGGGGCGGAAATAGCCTTCTTCAAACGCCCAGAAACCGACTTGGTTTTCGTTTGCAATGCGTTTTGCAATGACGTGATAAGGGCGTGTGTCGCCAAAGCAGACAACCGCCTGGATGTGATGTTGAGCGATGTATTCTTGCAAAAATTCAGGAAAGGCATCGTAGCTGTCGTTAAAAACAACGGTATGCGCTTGAGTGGACGGATAAAAATAGTCGTCGCCTGCATTAAAGTTGAATTTATGTACAGTTTTGCCGTTTTCAGTCAGCCAATTGGCAAGGCGCAGAAAAAAATCGCCGACAGGGCCTTGAAGCAGCAGGATATTTTCTGCGCTTTCAAGCAGGTTTTGCAGGTTATTTTTGAGGACGGTCTGTTTCATGTTGCAATGTGGTTTTGTTTTTTATGTAATAGTTTTAGGTTGAACTTTCAAGCATACGCCAAGAGAATTAACGATGCAAAGGCAATGATGCTGCAATAGAATCAAGTTTATGACGTATCATTAATTTAGATGGTATTTATTTGAAAGATCGATATAGTTGTTTGATTTTACCTAATTTTTTAGCAAAGTACCCGCGATGTAATCCGTTGTTGTTTTTTTGCATATTTTTTTGTCGTATCAGGATTTGGGCTGCAGTTTCCGCATTTATGGCCTGATGGGTTTCGGGGTGGATGTAGTCGGGATAGTGGATGAGCGTGCCGGCAATCAGCTGCCAAAGCTCAAGCCTGCGGCTGCGGCGCGGAATAGGGAGCAGATCTTGGGTAAGCCCCCAACCTGCATAGAAAGGCAGGCCGTAGCAGCTGACTTTTTTGCCGCGCAACAAGGCTTCAAAACCGGTCAGCGAAGTCATGGTATGTATTTCGTCTGCGTATTGGAGACAGGTCAGGATGTCGGCTTGTTCGGCGGTTTGGTCGGCATATCGTGCAGCATCATCAGGGGAAATATGGCCGATGCGGTTACCGCTGACTACATCGGGATGTGGTTTGTAGATGATATAGGCATTGGGGTTTCGTTCGCGTACGGTACGGAGCAAATCCAGATTGCGGTAGATTTGGGGCGAACCGTAGCGGATAGACGCATCATCTTCAACCTGGCCGGGAACGAGGATCACGGTTTTGTCGGTTGACGGGGCGGTGAAGTCTGAGCTGCCGACGTTGTATTTACTGATGTGGTTTTCGGTCAGCATTTTTTGCAGCTTCAAGGCCGTCTGAAAGTCTTGATCGTCGAAGTTTTGGTTTTGTAGGATGTATTCAAGACGGGACGGGGTTTCGGCATTGAAATAAATGCTCATATCGTCGGTAACGAGCGACAGCGGCGGCACTAAGTTGGAGCCGAGTCCGACCGAGCGGATAAAGCCGTCTTCCATGCGCAGCAGGGGGATGTGGTGTTGTTCGGCAAAGCGGACGATGGCCTCTTTGCCGTTGCCCCAAGCCAGGATGCGTGCATCGTCGGACAGTTTGACCCTTGCCAGTTTTTGGGTGGAAGAGATAAATTTCAGACGGCAAGAGGGTACGTTAAAGAACGGTTTGGCAACCGCGCGTTTCCACAAAGACATACCGACGCAATATAACTCGCCACGCAATTTGTCGTTTTTACGTTTGACCGTCGCCAGATAGTCGATGACATCAAAGAGGCTGCCTGCTTCGCCGGTATTGGGATTGAGGTAGCGGCTGTATTGCAGATAGGCTGCGGCGAAGAGTTGCAGCAAGTTGCGGGGGGCGCGGCGTTGGGTTTGAATAAGGCTGCCGATTTTTGGGTGGCGGTCGTCACTCACGCCCCATCCGGCATACCACGGCAGGCCGAAAGTGGTCAGCGGCTTGCCGCACAAAAGCGCCTCAAAACCCATTTGCGAGGTAACGCAATAAACTTTATCGACGTTTTGCAACAAAGAAATCGGATTGATGTCTTCTGCCAGAAGATGGACGCGGTGTTGCTGCACAAGCTGGGTCAGATAGCCTTGTTTTTTGCCGCACAAAACATCGGGATGGGTTTTGACCCAAATATCGGCTTGCGGGTTTTCATTTAAGGCCGTCTGAAACATCAATTCAAACGTAGAGGCGTCTGCACCGCCATATTGGATAGCCATATCGCCGAAGGTTTGGTCGATAATGAGGACGGTTTCAGACTTGGATGGGGAGCGTAAAGGATGATCGTCTGAAAGTTCGGGCGCGTGGTTGTATTTGGACAGATGGTGTTGCAGGATGAAATCCATCGCCTGCCGCGCCTGAGCCAAGGTTTCAGACGGCATGGTATCGGCGGCAAGAATCAGTTGTTCCAAACGAGAAGGGCGGGTAGTGTCGTAGTAGATGCCGATGTCGTCATAGACGATGGAGTAGGGGGGATAACCGGAGACGCCCAGTCCGAGCGAGCGTAAAAAGCCGTCTTCCAAAGCAATAAAGGGAAGCTGGTGTTCGGTGGCAAAAGCACGCGCTTTGTGTGTCGTCGGGCGCAAACCCCAGCCGACAACAGCCTCTGCTCCTTTTCCGTCTTTGTAGATATGAAACTCGGGCAATAGGGTGGAGAGATGGGGGATTTTGCGGATGCCGCGAGAGGGGATGTAGGCGTTTTTCACAATGCGTTTTCGTCGATTATTGTTATTAATAGATTGTAGGCCGTCTGAAAAGAGGAACATTCTTTCAGACGGCCTGAATAGTCTTAAAACGTGACCGCTTCAGCCAATACTTTGCCGGCCAAGTCTTTAGGCGACAGGTTCGGCTCGCCTTGCAACGGCCAGTCGATGCCGACTGTCGGGTCGTTCCATATTAAAACCTGTTCGGCTTCAGGCTTGTAATAGTCGGTGCATTTGTACACGACTTCCGCCGCGTCGCCCAAAACGCAAAACCCGTGCGCGAAACCTTCGGGTACCCATAGTTGGCGTTTGTTTTCTGCGGACAGAATCTCGCCTACCCATTTGCCGAAAGTGGGGGAGTCTTTACGCATATCGACGGCCACGTCGAATACTTCGCCGACAACTACGCGTACGAGTTTGCCTTGTGTGTTTTCGGTTTGGTAGTGCAGGCCGCGCAATACGCCTTTGCCGGATTTGGAGTGGTTTTCCTGCACGAAGGTGCGGTTGCAGACTTGGGTCTTGAACCATTCGTCGCGGAAGGTTTCCATAAAAAAGCCGCGCGCGTCGCCGAAGACTTGGGGCTCAAGCAGTTTTACGTCAGGAATGGCGGTATCAATGATGTTCATCTTTTTATCTTTCATCTAAAGGCCGTCTGAAAAGTTTCAGACGGCCTCAAACATTATTTTTTCAACAGGCGCAGCAAATATTGGCCGTATTGGTTTTTCGCCATCGGGCGCGCCAATTCTTCCAGTTTTTCATCGGAAAGCCAACCGTTGCGCCAAGCGATTTCTTCCAGGCAGGCGATGTGCAGGTTTTGGATGTTTTGCACGGTTTGGACGAACGAAGCCGCCTCGTGCAGGCTTTCGTGCGTACCGGTGTCCAGCCACGCGAAACCGCGTCCCAATATTTGAACGGAGAGCGAGCCGTCTTCCAAATACATCCGGTTGAGGTCGGAAATTTCCAATTCGCCGCGTGCGGACGGTTTGAGCTGTTTGGCGAACTCGACGGCGCGGTTGTCGTAGAAATACAAGCCGGTTACCGCCCAATCGGATTTGGGCCGTTGCGGTTTTTCTTCGATGGAAACGGCGCGGAAGTTTTCGTTAAATTCAACCACGCCGAAACGTTCGGGGTTTTTGACCTGATAAGCAAACACGGTTGCGCCGTGCGTTTGCGCTGCCGCCTGTTTCAATGTTTGCGTAAACGACTGACCGTAAAAAATATTGTCGCCCAAAACCAAGCAAACATTGTCGTTGCCGATAAATTCTTCGCCGATGATAAATGCCTGTGCCAAGCCGTCCGGACTGGGTTGCACGGCATAACTGATGGAAATGCCGAAATCGCTGCCGTCGCCAAGCAGGCGTTTGAAAGAGGCGTTGTCTTCAGGCGCGGTAATCACCAAAATATCGCGGATTCCCGCCAGCATCAAAACCGACAAGGGGTAATAAATCATCGGTTTGTCGTACACGGGCAGGAGCTGTTTGGATACGCCGCGCGTGATGGGGTAGAGGCGCGTGCCGCTGCCGCCTGCCAGTATGATGCCTTTCATCTTTTCTTTCTTCCTTTGCGATGGGTTTTCAGATGGCATTGCGTCGGGATGCCGTCTGAAAACTTATTTTCCGGTGCCTAAACGTTCCAAACGATAGCTGCCGTTTTATGCGTTTTGCCGCCGAGTTTTGTTGTCCAAGTACCATTGCACTGTTTTGCGGAGGCCGGATTCAAAGGTTTCCAAAGGCTGCCAGCCCAAATCCCGTCTGATTTTCGCCGTATCGACGGCGTAGCGGGCATCGTGGCCAGGGCGGTCTTGTACGAAAGTAATCAAATCTTCATAACGCGCCACGCCGGCCGGTTTTTCGGGAGCGAGTTCTTCCAGCAGGGCGCAGATGGTTTTGACGACTTCAATATTGGCTTTTTCATTGTGGCCGCCGATATTGTAGGTTTCGCCGACAACACCTTCGGTAACAACCTGATACAGTGCGCGCGCGTGGTCTTCGACAAACAGCCAGTCGCGGATTTGCATACCGTCGCCGTACACAGGCAGCGGTTTGCCGTCAAGCGCGTTCAGAATCATCAAAGGAATGAGTTTTTCCGGAAAATGGTAAGGACCGTAGTTGTTGGAGCAGTTGGTTACAATGGTCGGCAAGCCGTAAGTACGCAACCACGCGCGGACGAGGTGGTCGCTGGACGCTTTAGAGGCAGAGTAAGGGCTGGACGGCGCGTAGGGCGCGGTTTCGGTAAACAAATCGTCTGTGCCGCTTAAATCGCCATAAACTTCATCGGTAGAAATATGGTGGAAACGGAAGGCTTCGTGCTTTTCAGACGGCATTTGCTGCCGGTAGGCACGCGCAGCTTCAAGTAGGTTGAATGTGCCGACGATATTGGTTTGGATAAACTCGCCTGCCGAACCGATAGAGCGGTCGACATGGCTTTCCGCCGCCAAGTGCATCACGGCATCGGGCCGGTGTTGTGCGAATACGCGGTCGAGTTCGGCGCGGTCGCAAATGTCCACTTGCTCGAAAGCATAGCGGGGATTATCGGCAATGTCGGTCAGCGATTCGAGATTGCCCGCGTAGGTCAGTTTGTCGAGGTTGACGACGGAATCTTGGGTGTTTCGGATAATATGACGGACAACGGCAGAGCCGATAAAGCCCGCACCGCCGGTAACAAGGATTTTTCTCATAAATTTCAGAGGATAGCCAAAAAATATAAACAGATTATAGCAGACAGAATGTGTGTTTTTCAGATAAAGAGGCCGTCTGAAAACATCTCTTTCAGACGGCCTGTATCAGGTCAACTTAATCGTCGTAGCCATTTGGGTTGTTGCTGACCCAACGCCATGAGTCTTCCATCATCTGCGCCAAATCACGCTGGGTTTGCCAGCCGATTTGCGCCTTTGTATAGGAAGGGTCGGCATAGAAGCACGCCAAATCACCGGCACGGCGCGGTTTGACTTCATACGGAATCGTCAAACCCGAAGCTGCTTCAAATGCGCGGATGATTTCCAACACCGAAGAAGCGCGGCCGGAGCCTAAGTTCAGCAAATGCGTGCCTGCTACATTACTTTTTGCCTGCATAGCCGCGACATGGCCTTCTGCCAAATCCATCACATGAATGTAGTCGCGCATTCCCGTACCGTCGGGGGTCGGATAATCGCCGCCGAATACCGACAGTTGCGGCAGCCTGCCCGAAGCCACTTGGCAGATATAGGGCAAAAGGTTGTTGGGAATACCGTTGGGCTGTTCGCCGATCAAGCCGCTTTCGTGCGCCCCAATCGGGTTGAAATAGCGCAACAAAATCACGCTCCAACGCGGATCGGCCTTTTGGATGTCGGTTAACATCCGTTCCACCATCGCTTTGGATGCGCCATAAGGATTAGCGGTATCGCCCAGTGGCATATCCTCGGTATAAGGCACTTTGCCCGGATCGCCATAAACCGTCGCCGAAGAACTGAACACAATGCTAAACACGCCCGCACGCGCCATTTCTTCCGCCAACACCAAGCTGCCGGAAACATTATTATCATAATATTTCATCGGCTCGGCCACACTTTCACCCACCGCTTTCAAGCCGGCAAAATGAATCACCGAATCAATGCGGTTTTCCGCAAAAATACGGCGCAAAATCTCACGATCGCGGATATCGCCTTGATAAAACGGAATCTCTTGGCCGGTAATCGTTTTCAAGCGTGGCAGGATATTGATGCTGGAATTGCATAGGTTATCCAAAATCACGACTTGATGGCCGCTTTTCAGCAAAGAAACAACGGTGTGCGAGCCGATAAAACCGGTGCCGCCGGTAACGAGAATATTTTTCATAATTAAATTAAAGTAATCAGGATTCATATGGGCAAGACAGCTCGTTAATTTTTTAGAAATTTTCGATCAAAATCTTTCATAATCTGAATCATTTTTACATCATTTTGATATCTATTTTTTAGATATTTTGATTTATTTTTTCGCTTATGCCAGAAATGTTTAGGAGTTATCTGTAAGTTTGAAAATTCATCTCTTTTCAAATAATAAAAATAATTTCGAAATCCGGTTAATTTAGAAGGCATATATCCTCTATCATCTGTAAAATATTGATGATTTTCATTAAAGGCAGGTCTAATATTTAATAATAATGTTGCTCTGTGAATCATTTCAATATCTTCACAGCCATAGCCAAGAAAGCTTTCATTGTATCCAGCTGTTTTGTAGAAAAAATCAGAATTAAATAATTGTAAGCCAGTTACAAACCCTGTTTGTATAATGAATGATTCTTCTATATTTAGATTACCTTTATATGAGAATAATATAAAATTTATAATCCCAAATTGTTTGTTTAAGAATGAAACAGGGTACCAATCAAAGGCGATATTGGTTTTTGTTTTTTTTATTAAATGTTGGATAAAATTTTCCGATAATAAAACGTCAACATCTAAGAATAAAATGTAATTTGAATTCAAGGTATTAAAACTATAGATGGCAGCTGCATTTTTAATTTTAGCAGGCGTATAAAAAGTATTATGAGATTTAATACTAATATAATTACATTTGTAAAATTTTGTAATTAATTTAATAATATTTTTCCAAAGGAAGTTACTGTTGTCTGCAACTAATATAGAAAATCCGTATTTACTTGAGAATTTTTTTAGCAAAAATAAATTAAAAAAGAGGCGTATAAAGCAATCAGGTTTTATTAAAGACTGTTTTATAGGGATAATAAAAGTAATCTTACGCATTTTATATATTTTGGATTATGGTTTTAAAGTATTCTCTATAGTGGGCAATTGCTTCATTATCATGCCCGCCAGAAATTAGTTTGGTTTTAATCGTAATAGCTTTTATATTAAATTCATTTTTTAGAATTTCTAATTCATTTAAATGATATGAATCATCTTTTCCGCAAGTTATATGAATATTCCATTTAAGTGAGGAGTCGCAAGTCTTAATTTTAGATAGTAAGAAGTCATTGATATAATCGTAATTAATATCTTGAAATCTTTTAGAGGTTCCAAGCATATATGAAAGAATGGTTTTCGAGCGTGTTTTGATATAATCTGCTAATTTGGCTTGAGGAGCATTAATAATTATATTAGGATAATTATATGTAAGACCGAGTAGAAGTGCGCCAACGCCACCTTTACTTGAACCCAAAAGGTAGGTATCTTCTTGATTTGTATTCGATAATAATTGAATAATACAATGTATGGTTTGTAAATATCCATTATCTAACTCATTGGTAATGTAATAAGTGCCTCTAGCATCATCTTCTGGATATTTGGTATCTAAGAATGCTAAAAAAGTATAATTAGAACTTAAAAAATCTTTTATATAATTATATTTTTGAGCAATATCTTTAGGAGGAAATGCTGAAAAAGTAATAATTGTTTTTTCTATACCTTTTTTATATAAGAATCGGCAGCCATTCAACTCAAATTCAGGTAATCCTAAGATATTATTTCCTGTTTTTAAATTAGATAACATAATTTCTCCAAAATATGAATAATATGAATGAAGAACCTTCGAATTGCACTCAAAGGTTCTTCATAATTTAACTTATTTCTCAAATGATGATGGTAATGGGAAAAGAGTTTCTAAGAACTTAATAACTTGAACATTCCATTCTTCATTCAAGTGACTATCAGCACCATCGTTGATACATACGCTCAAAGGAAGTTTGTCAAAATTCCTTTCTTTAGTTAAGGTCACTACATTATTTAGTTTCTTTTTGAAATCATGATTTTGCTGTACAAGTTCCGTCTTGTCAGAACTTTGTAGTGCTCGTCCAGAGAGTAGGGCATAATGATGATAGAGATAGCCCGTTACTGCAATATCATCTAAAGATCGGAATTTATTATGTAGTGTTCTATTAAACTCTTCTGGATATTTTTTTTCCATCTCAAATAAAATATCAGTTCTCATGGATTGAGGGGAGTGAGTATGTAGTTTAGTAGTAAATTTTTTAAATTCCTTTTCTAAGAGAGTGTTCGCATTGCGAGCACCATTTAAGTAGTCAGGTTCTCCTTCAGTACATTCACCATTAACATTTCCCCATGCTTCTAATCTTAACTTTGCAATACCATTCGAATAGAAGAAATTGTCTTTATTCAATGGTTTAGTTAATAGGAAGTCGTCATTGCTGTAAATAAAATAGTTACTAATTCCTGGTATATGGTGCAAGCTGGTTTCAATAGCATGTGAGCTAAAAGTAGGAAGGGCACTTTGTGGCATAATTTCTTCGTGATATACCCATTGAATTTTAGGGTTATTTAAATCTAGCCATGCTGGGGGAGCACAATTAGAGACAATAAAAATTTTTCGAATGAAGGATCCATTCATTTCCCAAGAGCGTAATGCGAATTTTAATTCATCTCTACTAAGGAATCTTGATGTACTGGTTGCATCGCTATTAAAGTCGGGCTTATATTTTTTATATAACTCTTGCCAATTCTTATCTTCTGAGTTGACCCAAGTAAATACTAAATCAATATCAAAATTATGATCTTCTTCATAGGGTAATGAAGATATTTCTGAATAGTTTCGTATGCCTTCTTTAAATAATTGATTATTTTTAATAGAGTGCTTCCAAAGTTTTCTAGAATATCTGTTAGCTGTAGGAAATAAGATAAAATCCTTATCTTCTTTACAGAACTCTAATCTGAACCAAAATTGAGATATAGATGAACTTAAAGTTCTATCTGTGCTGAGTTTCATGTTAACATGAGCAATGCTAAATAAATCTGTCCAAATTTCATTTACGGACTTAGGATTTTTTATTTGTCCATTAAATTTGTATTGAAGCTTTAAATTTTCAGAGGAAATAGTAAGAAGAAATTTATTTAAAAAGTCTTCTTTATGTGATTCTAGAATACATAATGCAGGCTTAAGAGTAAGATTAGAAGGAAGAATATATACACCTATTGCGTTTTGATTGTTAAGTTTTTTAACTATATATTCAAAATTAAAAAAATTAATAGGAATTAACATATCTTGTTTCCGATTTTGTTTTAAGGTTGAAGAAATATTTGATTGAGCTTTACTTATATTAGTTTTATGGATATGTGATGAATTTTTAAAATTCTTTGCAAATTTTTTAGCAGAAAAATATCTTAAAAAGTTAAATTTACTATCTCGAAAGAAAGCGCTAGGGTCTCTTTTAAGTTTACGCCATTTTCTGTTATTAAGTATAAACATTTTATCTATTCTTTAATAAAGTTTCTACAATGATTTTTGAGGCATTACCTATCCCGTAAGGGTTTTCAATATTAGCCATTTTTTCATAATATTCAGGGTATTCAATTAGTTGTGTAAAGCTCTCAATAATATTTTGAGTTTCAGAACCTACTAATTTTACAGTTCCTGCAGCTACAGCTTCAGGACGTTCTGTAGTATCTCTTAATACAAGAACTGGTTTTCCTAGGGATGGAGCTTCTTCTTGTATGCCGCCTGAATCACTTAATATTATATGGCTTTTAGACATTAAATATACGAATGGTAAGTATTCTTGTGGCTCAATAAGATGAACATTGTGCACAGAGGATAATAAATCTTGAATTGGTTTTCTAACGTTAGGATTTAAATGGAGCGGAATCACAAAAGAGAATGTTGGGTATTTTTTAGCTAATTCTAAGATAGAAAGTCCAATATTTTTAATACCTTCCCCATGATTTTCTCTTCTATGAGCGGTAATTAAAATTACTTTAGAGTTGTCCTGAATAAATGGAAAAGCTTGTTCCATTTGTTTTTTAATTGTAGTTATTTTTAGTTTTTCTAGAGATACCATTAGTGCATCTATGACAGTATTTCCAGTAACAATAACTTTGTCAGAAGGTATTGATTCAGATAGTAAGTTATTTTTAGAATCTTCAGTAGGTGCAAAATGCCACTGGCTTAGAACGCTTGTTAAACGCCTATTTGCTTCCTCTGGCCAAGGAGAGTATAAATTATAAGTTCTCAGGCCTGCTTCAATGTGGCCAACAGGTATTTTTTGATAGAATGCAGCAAGGCTAGCTGCAAAAGTTGTTGTGGTGTCTCCGTGAACAAGGACGCAGTCAGGTTTGAAATCTTCAAGAACATCGGTAAGGCTTGAGATGATATTTGTTGTGATTTCTTGTAGGCTCTGGTTGGGTTTCATGATATTTAAATCATAATCAGCTTTGATTTCGAATAGGCTCAAAACCTGATCTAGCATTTCACGATGCTGTGCAGTAATGCAAACTTTTGAAGTAATTGTGTTATGTTTTTGTAACTCTAGAATTACAGGCGCCATTTTAATAGCTTCAGGGCGAGTGCCAAAGACGGTTAAGACTTTCATTGGAATATCCTATGTGTAATATAGTAATGTGTTAAAAATATTAGGAGCTTATCACGTTTTTTGATGATTTTGCTTCCTAAGCCCCAATATTATTTCGAAGATGATGTTTATGTTATATATTATACACGTTTGTGTTCTACAAAATAAAGTGGTATTGTATCTCTGGTAGGTTTTAAATTTATTTAAAAACAATCATACTTAATGAGATTTTTTATTTTATGCTTAAGTTGAAGTTTTGTATTGTAATTTCTTTTTTAATTTTGGGAAGTGCATGTAGTGCTATTCCCTCCTCTGGCCCAAGTGCAAAAAAAGTTGTCTCATTGGGGCAACAGTCTGAAGCTCAAATTCCTGAAGTAGAGTTGATTGACGTCAATCATGCTGTAGCGCAGTCTTTGTATAAAGCTCAGGTGAATCAGTCTTTTACCCAGTTTGGCGATGGTTATGCTTCTACCGGTACGCTAAATATTGGTGATGTATTGGATATTATGATTTGGGAAGCGCCGCCAGCGGTATTGTTTGGTGGTGGCCTTTCTTCGATGGGCTCGGGTAGTGCGCAACAAACCAAGTTGCCGGAGCAACTGGTGACGGCACGTGGTACGGTTTCTGTGCCGTTTGTTGGCGATATTTCGGTGGTCGGTAAAACGCCTGGTCAGGTTCAGGAAATTATTAAAGGCCGCCTGAAAAAAATGGCCAATCAGCCGCAAGTGATGGTGCGCTTGGTGCAGAATAATGCGGCAAATGTATCGGTGATTCGCGCAGGCAATAGTGTGCGTATGCCGTTGACGGCAGCCGGTGAGCGTGTGTTGGATGCGGTGGCTGCGGTAGGTGGTTCAACGGCAAATGTGCAGGATACGAATGTGCAGCTGACACGTGGCAATGTAGTACGAACTGTTGCCTTGGAAGATTTAGTTGCAAATCCGCGACAAAATATTTTGCTGCGTCGCGGTGATGTGGTTACCATGATTACCAATCCCTATACCTTTACGTCTATGGGTGCGGTGGGGAGAACACAAGAAATCGGTTTTTCAGCTAGAGGCTTATCGCTTTCTGAAGCCATTGGCCGTATGGGCGGTTTGCAAGATCGCCGTTCTGATGCGCGTGGTGTGTTTGTGTTCCGCTATACGCCATTGGTGGAATTGCCGGCAGAACGTCAGGATAAATGGATTGCTCAAGGTTATGGCAGTGAGGCAGAGATTCCAACGGTATATCGTGTGAATATGGCTGATGCGCATTCGCTATTTTCTATGCAGCGCTTTCCTGTGAAGAATAAAGATGTATTGTATGTGTCGAATGCGCCGTTGGCTGAAGTGCAGAAATTCTTGTCGTTTGTGTTCTCGCCGGTTACCAGTGGCGCGAACAGTATTAATAATTTAACTAATTAATGTGAGTAATTAAGATGTCTGAGCAACTTCCTGTGGCAGTTGCCACTGAAACCAAAGCCGAGCGTAAAAAGCCGAAAAAGAAAAGTTGGATTAAAAAGCTAAGCCCTTTATTTTGGGTAACGGTGATTATCCCTACGGTAATTTCGTTGGTGTATTTCGGCTTCTTCGCTTCCGATCGTTTTACGTCGCAATCGAGCTTTGTGGTGCGCTCGCCTAAAAGCCAATCTTCTCTCAATGGCCTGGGTGCCATTTTGCAGGGCACAGGTTTTGCCCGTGCGCAAGACGATATTTATACCGTGCAGGAATATATGCAGTCGCGTTCGGCTTTGGATGCGTTGCGTAAGAAAATGCCCATTCGCGATTTTTATGAAAAAGAAGGCGATATTTTCAGCCGTTTTAATGGTTTTGGCCTGCGTGGCGAGGATGAGGCGTTTTATCAATACTACCGTGATAAGGTATCCATCCATTTTGACTCTGTCTCAGGCATTTCCAATTTGAGCGTTACATCGTTTAATGCCGGTGAATCTCAAAAGATCAATGATGCTTTGCTTAAACAGGGTGAGGTATTGATTAACCAGCTGAACGAACGTGCGCGTCAGGATACGATTCGTTATGCTCAGGAAGTGGTCAATTCTGCTGAAGAGCAAGTTAAAGAGGCTTCTGTCCAATTGACAAAATTCCGTGTGTCTAACGGTATTTTCGACTTGAAGGCGCAATCCGATGTGCAAATGGGTTTGGTATCCAAATTACAGGACGAGTTGATTGTCATTCAGACCCAGCTGGACCAGGTAAAAGCCGTTACGCCTGAAAACCCGCAAATTCCAGGTTTGATTGCGCGTGAGAAGAGTTTGCGTAAAGAAATCTCGCAACAAATGAAAGCGATTTCCGGCGGTGGCGAGGGTTCGTTGTCCAATCAGGCGGCGGAATATCAACGCGTGTATTTGGAAAACGAATTGGCCGAAAAACAATTGGCTGCGGCGATGACTTCTTTGGAAAGTGCAAAAGCGGAAGCAGATCGTCAGCAATTGTATTTGGAAGTGATTTCCCAGCCGAACAAACCTGACTTGGCATATGAGCCAAACCGTTTGTACAACATCGTGGCAACGTTTGTCATCGGTTTGATTGTCTATGGCATTGTCGTGTTGCTGTCTGCAAGTATCCGTGAGCATAAAAACTGATGAAAGAGCTACATAAAACATCGTTTTTGGAGTCGCTGCTTATCCAAAAAAGGGTAATCGGCGCACTCTTAATGCGTGAAATTATTACTCGCTACGGTCGTAATAACATTGGTTTTTTGTGGTTGTTTGTCGAACCTTTGCTGCTGACTTTGGTTATGGTGTTGATGTGGAAGTTTTTCCGTATGCACAACGTGTCAGCTTTGAATATCGTGGCATTCACGCTGACAGGCTATCCGATGATGATGATGTGGCGTAATGCTTCTAATCATGCTATCGGTTCGATTTCTGCCAACACAAGCCTGCTGTATCACCGAAATGTACGCGTATTGGATACCATTTTTGCGCGTATGTTGTTGGAGATTGCCGGCGCCACCATTGCGCAGGTCGTGATTATGTTCGCATTGGTTATCATCGGTTGGATTGATGTACCGGCAGATATTTTCTATATGTTGTTGGCTTGGCTTTTGATGGCTATGTTTGCCGTTGGATTGGGGCTGGTCATCTGTTCGGTGGCGTTTCATTTTGAACCGTTTGGCAAAGTTTGGAGTACCATCAGTTTTGTGATGATGCCTTTGTCCGGCGTGTTTTTCTTCGTACACAACCTGCCTCAGCAGTTGCAACACTATGTGCTGATGATTCCGATGGTGCATGGTACAGAAATGTTCCGTGCCGGATATTTTGGCGACAGCGTCACGACTTACGAAAATCCTTGGTATATTTTGTTGTGTAACTTGGTTTTGCTGCTGCTTGGTTTGGCGGTGGTGGCGAGATTCAGCAAAGGGGTTGAGCCGCAATGATTTCAGTTGAACACGTTTCCAAACGCTATCTGACCCGCCAAGGTTGGCGGACAGTCTTGCACGATATTAGCTTCAAAATGGAGAAGGGCGAGAAAATCGGTATTCTCGGCCGCAACGGTGCAGGTAAATCGACGCTCATCCGTTTGATCAGTGGCGTTGAGCCGCCGACCACGGGTGAAATCAAGCGGACAATGAGTATTTCTTGGCCTTTGGCATTCTCCGGTGCGTTTCAAGGCAGTCTGACCGGTATGGACAATTTGCGTTTCATCTGCCGGATTTACAATGTCGATATCGATTATGTGAAGAACTTTACCGAAGAGTTTTCCGAGTTGGGGCAATATCTTTACGAGCCGGTCAAGCGTTATTCTTCAGGTATGAAGGCGCGTTTGGCATTTGCTTTGTCGTTGGCGGTAGAGTTTGATTGCTATTTGATTGACGAAGTGATTGCAGTTGGTGACTCGCGTTTTGCCGATAAATGTAAGTACGAGTTGTTTGAAAAGCGCAAAGACCGTTCCATCATCTTGGTGTCGCACAGCCACAGCGCCATGAAGCAATATTGCGATAATGCGATGGTGCTGGAAAAAGGGCATATGTACCAGTTTGAAGATATGGACAAAGCCTACGAATATTATAATTCGCTGCCTTAAAGCGATTGTTTTTAAATCAGGCCGTCTGAAATTTCAGACGGCCTGTCCGTTGGAATTTTATTGATGAACATTACTCAAATTCTTTCCCAAGAACTCTCCGCGACTGCCGCGCAAATCACCGCCGCCGTCGAGCTTTTGGACGACGGCGCGACCGTGCCGTTTATCGCCCGCTACCGCAAGGAAGCGACGGGCGGGTTGGACGATACGCAGTTGCGCCGGCTTGCCGAGCGGCTGCAATATCTGCGCGAGTTGGAAGAGCGCAAAGCCGTTGTTTTAAAAAGCATTGAAGAGCAAGGCAAGCTTTCAGACGACCTCAGGGCGCAAATCGAAGCCGCCGATAACAAAACCGCGCTGGAAGACCTGTATCTGCCCTACAAACCCAAACGCCGCACCAAAGCGCAAATCGCGCGCGAACACGGTTTGCAGCCGCTGGCGGACGTGTTGCTTGCCGAGCAGTCGCAGGACGTGGAAGCCGCCGCACAAGGCTACCTGAACGAAAACGTCCCCGATGCCAAAGCCGCGTTGGACGGCGCGCGTGCGATTCTGATGGAGCAGTTTGCCGAAGACGCGGAACTCATCGGCACGCTGCGCGACAAGCTGTGGAACGAAGCCGAAATCCACGCGCAAGTTGTTGGAGGCAAAGAAACCGAAGGCGAAAAATTCAGCGATTATTTTGACCACCGCGAACCTATTCGTGCGATGCCCAGCCATCGTGCGCTAGCGGTTTTGCGCGGACGCAACGAAGGCGTGTTGAACATCGCGCTCAAATATCAGCCCGACGACACGCCGATTACGCAGCAAAGCGAATACGAGCAAATCATCGCCCGCCGCTTCAAAGTTTCAGACGGCCACAAATGGCTGCGCGACACCGTGCGCCTGACTTGGCGCGCGAAAATCTTTTTGTCGTTGGAACTTGAAGCTCTCAATCGTTTGAAAGAAGCCGCCGACACCGACGCGATTACCGTGTTCGCCCGCAATCTCAAAGACTTGCTGCTTGCTGCGCCCGCCGGACGGCTGACCACGCTGGGTCTCGACCCCGGCTACCGCAACGGCGTGAAATGCGCCGTGGTGGACGACACCGGCAAGCTGCTGGATACCGTCATCGTCTATTTGCATCAAGAAAACAATATGTTGGCAACGCTGTCGCGCCTGATTAAACAGCACGGCGTGAAGCTCATCGCCATCGGTAACGGCACCGCCAGCCGTGAAACCGACAAAATCGCGGGCGAACTGGTGCGTGAAATGTCGAAAATGGGGCTGCATAAAATCGTCGTGTCCGAAGCCGGCGCGTCGATTTATTCCGCGTCCGAACTGGCGGCGCGCGAGTTCCCCGACTTGGACGTTTCCCTGCGCGGCGCGGTGTCCATCGCCCGCAGGCTACAAGACCCGCTTGCCGAGTTGGTCAAAATCGACCCCAAATCCATCGGCGTGGGGCAGTATCAGCACGACGTGAACCAAAGCCAGCTCGCCAAATCGCTGGACGCGGTGGTCGAAGACTGCGTGAACGCCGTCGGCGTGGACGTGAACACCGCCTCCGCCCCGCTCTTGGCGCGAATTTCCGGTTTGAATCAAACCCTTGCCCAAAACATCGTTGCCTACCGCGATGAAAACGGCGCGTTCGACAGCCGCAAAAAATTGCTGAAAGTACCGCGTTTGGGCGAAAAAACCTTCGAGCAGGCGGCAGGCTTTTTGCGGATTAACGGCGGTAAAGAGCCGTTGGACGCGAGCGCCGTCCACCCCGAAGCCTATCCCGTTGTCGCCAAAATGCTGGCGCAACAAGGCATTAGCGCCGCCGAACTCATCGGCAACCGCGAGCGCGTGAAGCAAATCAAAGCGTCCGACTTCACCGACGAACGCTTCGGCCTGCCGACCATTTTGGACATCCTGTCCGAACTGGAAAAACCCGGCCGTGATCCGCGCGGCGAGTTTCAGACGGCATCGTTTGCCGAAGGTATCCACGAAATCAGCGACTTGCAAGTCGGTATGATACTCGAAGGCGTGGTTTCCAACGTCGCCAACTTCGGCGCGTTCGTGGACATCGGCGTCCATCAGGACGGCTTGGTGCACATCTCCGCCCTGTCCAACAAGTTCGTCCAAGACCCGCGCGAAGTGGTGAAAGCTGGCGACGTGGTGAAAGTGAAAGTGCTGGAAGTCGATGCTGCACGCAAACGCATCGCGCTGACCATGCGCTTGGATGACGAACCGGGCGGCGCAAAACATAAAATGCCGTCTGAAAACCGCAGCCGCGAACGGACAGCCGGCCGCAAACCCCAACGCAACGACCGCGCCCCAGCCAATTCGGCGATGGCGGATGCGTTTGCGAAGCTGAAGCGGTAAAATAATCGAAGAGTTTATGGATTTTGACTTATGCACACACCACTTACCTATATTGACCTTTTCTCAGGAGCAGGAGGCCTATCCTTGGGTTTTGAACAAGCCGGATTCCAACAATTGCTTTCTGTTGAAATGGAGTCTGATTATTGTCAGACTTACCGTACCAACTTCCCCCATCATCAATTACTGCAAAAAGATTTAACCACACTAACCGAACAAGATTTAATCAATTGTCTTAACGGACAAGCAGTTGATTTGATTATTGGAGGACCACCTTGTCAAGGTTTTAGTATGGCAGGAAAGATTGGACGGACATTTACAGATGACCCACGCAACCATTTATTTAAAGAGTTTGTCCGAATAGTTAAAATTGTCCAACCATATTTTTTTGTTATGGAAAATGTAGCGCGACTCTATACACACAATTCAGGTAAAACACGTATTGAGATTATTCAAGCATTTCAGAATATCGGTTATTCGGTGGAATGTAAGATACTGAGTGCAGCCGATTTCGGTGTTCCTCAGATACGTAGCCGAGTGATATTTATCGGGAGGAGGGATAAAGGCAAAATTTCCTTTCCCGAACCTTTGCAGATTTCCCATCAGACTGTTGGATCAGCAATAGGACATTTTCCAAAACTGGCTGCTGGCGAAAGCAATCCACACGTTGCAAATCATGAAGCTATGAATCATTCGGCACAAATGTTAGAAAAAATGGCATTTGTTAAAAATGGAGGTAACCGTAACGATATTCCTGAACCATTACGTCCGAAAACAGGTGATATCCGTAAATACATCCGTTACAACAGCAACAAAACCAGCCGTTTGTATTACAGGAGATATGCGCAAAGTTTTTCACTATGAACAGAATCGGGCGTTAACCGTTCGTGAATTAGCTGCCTTACAATCTTTCCCTGATAATTTTATTTTTTGCGGCAGCAAAATTGCCCAGCAGCAGCAGGTTGGTAACGCCGTACCGCCTTTATTGGCAAAAGCTATTGCTGAAAGTATTTTAAAAATGAGTGAAAATGAATAAGCAATATCCGAAAATTAACTATATCGGTAATAAAGAGAAAATAGCTTCCTGGATTTGTGACCAGCTTCCGTCTGATGTAGATACAGTTGCAGATGTATTTAGTGGAGGCTGTTCCTTTGCCTACGAAGCCAAAAAACGCGGCTATCGTGTGATTACTAACGATATTTTGGCAATTAATTACCAAATTGCTTTAGCATTAATAGAAAACAACCATGAAACATTAAATGACGATGATGTCGCAATGATTTTTTCAGGCAGCCCGCATGCCGGTTTTATGAGTCAGCGTTATGCCGAAAAATTCTATTTTCACGATGAATACCAACAACTTGATTTGTAACGTAAAAATATAGGGAAACTGGATAACCAGTATAAACGCGCTTTGGCGTTTACTTTAATGCGTCGCGCCATGATACGTAAAATGCCCTATACGGAAGATATGCGCCCGGGCGATACCGCTAATCCTTATGGCGCATCCAAAGCGATGGTGGAACGGATGTTAACCGACATCCAAAAGGCCGATCCGCGTTGGAGCGTGATTTTGTTGCGCTATTTCAACCCGATTGGGGCGCACGAAAGCGGCTTGATCGGCGAACAGCCCAACGGTATTCCCAACAACCTTTTGCCCTATATCTGCCAAGTGGCTTCGGGCAGGCTGCCGCAACTGTCGGTATTCGGCGGCGATTATCCGACCCCCGACGGTACGGGAATGCGCGACTACATTCATGTGATGGATTTGGCAGAAGGCCATGTCGCGGCTATGCAGGCAAAAAGTAATGTAGCAGGCACGCATTTGCTGAACTTAGGCTCCGGCCGCGCTTCTTCGGTGTTGGAAATCATCCGCGCATTTGAAGCAGCTTCGGGTTTGACGATTCCGTATGAAGTCAAACCGCGCCGTGCCGGTGATTTGGCGTGCTTCTATGCCGACCCTTCCTATACAAAGGCGCAAATCGGCTGGCAAACCCAGCGTGATTTGGCGCAGATGATGGAAGACTCATGGCGTTGGGTCAGCAACAACCCAAATGGCTACGACGATTAAGTTGACCTGATACAGGCCGTCTGAAAGAGATGTTTTCAGACGGCCTCTTTATCTGAAAAACACACATTCTGTCTGCTATAATCTGTTTATATTTTTTGGCTATCCTCTGAAATTTATGAGAAAAATCCTTGTTACCGGCGGTGCGGGCTTTATCGGCTCTGCCGTTGTCCGTCATATTATCCGAAACACCCAAGATTCCGTCGTCAACCTCGACAAACTGACCTACGCGGGCAATCTCGAATCGCTGACCGACATTGCCGATAATCCCCGCTATGCTTTCGAGCAAGTGGACATTTGCGACCGCGCCGAACTCGACCGCGTATTCGCACAACACCGGCCCGATGCCGTGATGCACTTGGCGGCGGAAAGCCATGTCGACCGCTCTATCGGTTCGGCAGGCGAGTTTATCCAAACCAATATCGTCGGCACATTCAACCTACTTGAAGCTGCGCGTGCCTACCGGCAGCAAATGCCGTCTGAAAAGCACGAAGCCTTCCGTTTCCACCATATTTCTACCGATGAAGTTTATGGCGATTTAAGCGGCACAGACGATTTGTTTACCGAAACCGCGCCCTACGCGCCGTCCAGCCCTTACTCTGCCTCTAAAGCGTCCAGCGACCACCTCGTCCGCGCGTGGTTGCGTACTTACGGCTTGCCGACCATTGTAACCAACTGCTCCAACAACTACGGTCCTTACCATTTTCCGGAAAAACTCATTCCTTTGATGATTCTGAACGCGCTTGACGGCAAACCGCTGCCTGTGTACGGCGACGGTATGCAAATCCGCGACTGGCTGTTTGTCGAAGACCACGCGCGCGCACTGTATCAGGTTGTTACCGAAGGTGTTGTCGGCGAAACCTACAATATCGGCGGCCACAATGAAAAAGCCAATATTGAAGTCGTCAAAACCATCTGCGCCCTGCTGGAAGAACTCGCTCCCGAAAAACCGGCCGGCGTGGCGCGTTATGAAGATTTGATTACTTTCGTACAAGACCGCCCTGGCCACGATGCCCGCTACGCCGTCGATACGGCGAAAATCAGACGGGATTTGGGCTGGCAGCCTTTGGAAACCTTTGAATCCGGCCTCCGCAAAACAGTGCAATGGTACTTGGACAACAAAACTCGGCGGCAAAACGCATAAAACGGCAGCTATCGTTTGGAACGTTTAGGCACCGGAAAATAAGTTTTCAGACGGCATCCCGACGCAATGCCATCTGAAAACCCATCGCAAAGGAAGAAAGAAAAGATGAAAGGCATCATACTGGCAGGCGGCAGCGGCACGCGCCTCTACCCCATCACGCGCGGCGTATCCAAACAGCTCCTGCCCGTGTACGACAAACCGATGATTTATTACCCCTTGTCGGTTTTGATGCTGGCGGGAATCCGCGATATTTTGGTGATTACCGCGCCTGAAGACAACGCCTCTTTCAAACGCCTGCTTGGCGACGGCAGCGATTTCGGCATTTCCATCAGTTATGCCGTGCAACCCAGTCCGGACGGCTTGGCACAGGCATTTATCATCGGCGAAGAATTTATCGGCAACGACAATGTTTGCTTGGTTTTGGGCGACAATATTTTTTACGGTCAGTCGTTTACGCAAACATTGAAACAGGCGGCAGCGCAAACGCACGGCGCAACCGTGTTTGCTTATCAGGTCAAAAACCCCGAACGTTTCGGCGTGGTTGAATTTAACGAAAACTTCCGCGCCGTTTCCATCGAAGAAAAACCGCAACGGCCCAAATCCGATTGGGCGGTAACCGGCTTGTATTTCTACGACAACCGCGCCGTCGAGTTCGCCAAACAGCTCAAACCGTCCGCACGCGGCGAATTGGAAATTTCCGACCTCAACCGGATGTATTTGGAAGACGGCTCGCTCTCCGTTCAAATATTGGGACGCGGTTTCGCGTGGCTGGACACCGGTACGCACGAAAGCCTGCACGAGGCGGCTTCGTTCGTCCAAACCGTGCAAAACATCCAAAACCTGCACATCGCCTGCCTGGAAGAAATCGCTTGGCGCAACGGTTGGCTTTCCGATGAAAAACTGGAAGAATTGGCGCGCCCGATGGCGAAAAACCAATACGGCCAATATTTGCTGCGCCTGTTGAAAAAATAATGTTTGAGGCCGTCTGAAACTTTTCAGACGGCCTTTAGATGAAAGATAAAAAGATGAACATCATTGATACCGCCATTCCTGACGTAAAACTGCTTGAGCCCCAAGTCTTCGGCGACGCGCGCGGCTTTTTTATGGAAACCTTCCGCGACGAATGGTTCAAGACCCAAGTCTGCAACCGCACCTTCGTGCAGGAAAACCACTCCAAATCCGGCAAAGGCGTATTGCGCGGCCTGCACTACCAAACCGAAAACACACAAGGCAAACTCGTACGCGTAGTTGTCGGCGAAGTGTTCGACGTGGCCGTCGATATGCGCGAAGGTTCGCCGACTTTCGGCAAATGGGCGGGCGCAACCCTGTCCGCGCAAAACCAATGCCAGCTTTGGATACCCGAAGGCTTCGCGCACGGGTTTTGCGTTTTGGGCGACGCGGCGGAAGTCGTGTACAAATGCACCGACTATTACAAGCCTGAAGCCGAACAGGTTTTAATATGGAACGACCCGACAGTCGGCATAGGCTGGCCGCTTCAAACCGCGCCGCTGCTGTCGCCCAAAGACCTTGCCGGCAAAACGTGGGCGCAAGCCGAAAAGCTCCGCCTTCCGCTTTCCAGATAAAAATGCCGTCTGAACGCTTCAGACGGCATTTTTTCCGACAGCCTACTTGCCCGCCTTCAGTACGCGCTGTGCAAAGAAAAACATCCCGGTAACGAAGAACGCCAAACCCAACCAAGAAGCGGCGGCATCCCAGTTTTGCAGATTCAACGCAAGCGGCGCATCCGAGCCGCCGTTGGTCACGGAGAAGGCAATAATAAACGCCATAATCACACCGATCAGGCTTTCACCGACAATCAGGCCGGCGGAGAACAAGGTTCCGATACGCTCGGCGTTTTTCAGACGGCCTTCGCGGTTTTCCGCTTTTTTACCGATGATGTGTTTCAACACCGCCGCCAACACCGCGCCTGCCACGATGGGCATATTGACGGACGGCGGCAGATAAATACCCATACCGACCGCAAGGACGGGCAGGGCAAGTTTGCCGCCTGATGATTTTTTCAACACCAAATCGACGACGATTAATACCGCGCCGATCGCGATGCCGGTAAAGATGTAGACCCATTCGAGGTTGTGGGCGAAAATGCCCGACGCGATGGTCGTCATCAAAGTCGCTTGAGGAGCTGCCAAAGCCTGCGCCGCATCCATGCCTTCGCGCGGCATTGCGCCGGTAAAGCCGTAGGCTTCGTAAAGCAGTTCCAACACGGGCGAAATAACCAGCGCACCAACGATACAGCCGATAATCAGGGCGACTTGCTGCCGCCAAGGCGTGGCTTTGAGCAGGTAGCCGGTTTTCAAGTCTTGCAGGTTGTCATTGGAAATCGAAGCCACGCAGATTACTGCCGAGCCGCAAAACAAAGTCAGTGCCAGCAAAAATTTGCGGTTAGCCTCATCCGCCAACAAACCTCCGGATTCGCCTACCAGCAGCAAAACCAGTGAAATAACGACGACGGACACGATGCCCACGCCGGAAATCGGGCTGGAAGACGAGCCGACCAAACCTGCCATATAACCGCAGGCGGCGGCGACCAAAAAGCCGATGACGGAAGCCAAAAGCGTGCAAACGACCACCAAAAGCCAAGCCATGCCGCCCGTAATGTGCGAATCGCCGATAAAGTGGTAAAACGACACGCCTAAAACAAACATCATCGCCAGCACCCAAAAAATCATGGCTTTAGGCGACAAATCTTGTTCGGCGCGTTCCGCAGCGGGCGCACCGCCGCCAAAACTCTTGAACGACATCTTCATGCCTTCCACCATCGGCTTGAGCAGCATCAACAGCGTCCAAACCGCCGCAATGCCAATAGTCCCCGCACCGATAAAACGCACTTTCTCCTTCCACAGCTTCATCGCAAACGCCGCCATTTCCATATCGGAAGGTTGCGGAATGTGTGAGGAGAAATACGGCACGGCAATGCCCCAAGCAATCGAAATGCCCAACAGGATGGCGATACCGCCCGTCAGTCCGACCAAATAGCCCGCGCCCAACAATGCCAGTGAAAAGCCCATCGGCAGCTGGAAAATCGCCGTACCGCTTTTAAACCAATAACTCGCGCTGTCGGCAATCACGCGCAGACCTCCGGCGCAAAAGCTCATCAATCCCGCCAACGCACCGCCGGCCGCCAGCTCTTTGATGCCGCTGCCGCCCTGACGGTTATCCCCTTCTTCATGACCGCCCACTTTCAAAATTTCAGCAGCCGCCACACCTTCCGGATAAGGCAAATCGCTTTTCACCACCATCGCGTAACGCAGCGGAATGGTGAAAATCACCCCCAAAATCCCGCCGGCAATACATAAAAGCGTCGTCTGCCAGAACGGGAAACCGCTCCAGTAGCCCGCCATCAGCAAACCGGGCAGGACGAAGATGATGGTCGAAAGCGTACCCGCCGCCGAAGCTTGGGTCTGCACCATGTTGTTTTCCAAAATATTGCTGCCTTTGAAAAACTTTAAAACCGCCATCGAAATTACCGCCGCCGGAATCGACGAGGCAAAGGTCAGCCCGACTTTCAAACCGAGGTAAACGTTGGACGCAGTAAAAATTACAGTGATCAATGCACCGAGTATCATGCCTCGGAGCGTCAGTTCGCGGTATTCTTCTACCGACCCGGATAAAGATTTATTCATTATTCTTCCTTTGACAACAGACGTTCACATATTGTTGGCATCGCGCCATGATGTTAAGTTTTAAAAAGAACAGTTAAAAACAGTTATCCCACCCTGCCCCATACCCCATTGAAAATAAAAACTATTTTTAAACAAACAAAACAGCCGTATCAGGGAGATTCCCCGATACGGCTGCTTGTTTCCGAACCTTAAAATCAATCAAACAAATCGCGCAGCTTGTCTAAAAACGATTTCTTGCGCGGTGTTTGGTTTTCCAAGCCGGTAGAAATCCGCTCAAATTCTTCCAAAAGCTCTTTTTGACGGTCGGTCAAATTGACAGGCGTTTCGACAACAATATGGCAGTACAAATCGCCGGTCGCGCTGCTGCGTAAAGATTTGACACCCTTACCCTTCACGCGCATCCTCCTGCCGGTTTGGGTTTCTTTGGGGACGGTGAGCTTGACCTTTCCGTCCAAGGTCGGCACTTCCAACTCCCCGCCCAAAGCAGCCGTGGCAAAACTGATCGGCAGTTCGCAATGCAAGTCCAGACCGTCGCGTTGGAAAATCTTATGCGCCCGAATGCGGACGGTTACATACAGGTCGCCAGCAGGCGCACCGTGCATACCCGGTCCGCCTTCGCCGCTCAAACGGATACGCTGCCCGTCATCGATACCGGCGGGAATATTGACTTCCACCGTCTTGACCGCCTTATTCCGCCCCGCGCCACGGCATTTGACGCAAGGTTCTTTAATGTGTTTGCCCGCACCGTGGCAGGTCGGACAAGTCTGCTGCATACGGAAAATCGCCTGCTGGATGTGCACCGTACCCGAACCTTTGCAAGTCGGGCAGGTTTCCGGGGATGTCCCCGGTTTCGCGCCACTGCCGTTACAGACATCACACGCTTCATAAGTCGGAATATTGATGCGTTTCTTCACACCTTTTGCGGCTTCTTCAAGCGTGATTTCGATACCGACTTGAACGTCCTCACCCTGATAATCAGGCTGGGCGCGCCCCGAACCGCCTCCAAACATTTGGCTGAAAATATCCCCAAAGTCAAAACCCTGCGCACCGCCAAATCCGCCAAACCCTCCGAAGCCCCCCTGTCCGCCGCCTTCAAACGCCGCATGACCATACTGGTCGTACATAGCGCGCTTTTCCTTGTCGGACAAAGTTTCATACGCCTTTTGTACTTCTTTAAACTTCTCTTCCGCCTCTTTATTGTCAGGATTGCGGTCGGGATGGTATTTCATCGCCAATTTCCGGTAGGCTTTTTTAATCTCATCATCGGTAGCTGTTCTTGCCACACCCAGCGTCGCATAAAAATCTTGATTACTCATTTTTTCATCTAATTCAAAATAAAATCACGGCTCAAAATAAGGGCAATTGCGCAAAACACAAGACAAACAGACTGCCATAGCTTACAAACTGAAACGGAATACACTTTTCAGACAGCATAAACCGATGCCGTCTGAAATCTTCAGGTATGCACGACACAAAAACTTAGACAGGCATAAAACCAACCGCCATGAAGTGTTTTTGTTATAAAAACGCCGCCCGAACGCATGTTCAGACGGCATTTGATGCGACTGCAGACTTCCCCCCTATTTTATTTTTTATCCGCGGGCAGCACTGGTTTAGCTGGGCCTTTTGGTGCGGGCGCACCGACAGAAGCCTGATCCTTCAGCTTCGCCAGCACCGCAGGGCCGATGCCCTTTACCTTGGTCAAATCGTCTACAGACTTGAACGCACCGTTTTGCGCACGGTATTCCGCAATGGCCTTCGCCTTCGCAGGGCCTATGCCCGGCAGCGCCTCCAGCTCCTGCTGCGAAGCCGCATTGATGTTTACCGCCGCAAGGGAGAAGGCGCAGGAGAACAGCATACAGAACAGCACGAACATTTTCTTCATGGTTTTTCCTTTAAGGGTTGCAAACAATAAACCGCATCTTGCGACGATAAAACGGGTCATTCTAAAATGAATATCCCAAAGTTTCAAGCCGTTCCTCCGCAAACCCGACCGGACGCCGTACGGATACTGTCCCGCCATCCCCGACATTTTTTCCGGGCAAAGCAAAAACCCCCGAATAATCGGGGGTTTTCTGAAAGGGTGTTTGGCAGTGACCTACTTTCGCATGGAAGAACCACACTATCATCGGCGCTGAGTCGTTTCACGGTCCTGTTCGGGATGGGAAGGCGTGGGACCAACTCGCTATGGCCGCCAAACTTAAACTGTTACAAATCGGTAAAGCCTTAATCAATATATTCGGTAATAACTGAATCAGTCAGTAAGCTTTTATCTCTTGAAGTTCTTCAAATGATAGAGTCAAGCCTCACGAGCAATTAGTATGGGTTAGCTTCACGCGTTACCGCGCTTCCACACCCCACCTATCAACGTCCTGGTCTCGAACGACTCTTTAGTGCGGTTAAACCGCAAGGGAAGTCTCATCTTCAGGCGAGTTTCGCGCTTAGATGCTTTCAGCGCTTATCTCTTCCGAACTTAGCTACCCGGCTATGCAACTGGCGTTACAACCGGTACACCAGAGGTTCGTCCACTCCGGTCCTCTCGTACTAGGAGCAGCCCCCGTCAAACTTCCAACGCCCACTGCAGATAGGGACCAAACTGTCTCACGACGTTTTAAACCCAGCTCACGTACCACTTTAAATGGCGAACAGCCATACCCTTGGGACCGACTACAGCCCCAGGATGTGATGAGCCGACATCGAGGTGCCAAACTCCGCCGTCGATATGAACTCTTGGGCGGAATCAGCCTGTTATCCCCGGAGTACCTTTTATCCGTTGAGCGATGGCCCTTCCATACAGAACCACCGGATCACTATGTCCTGCTTTCGCACCTGCTCGACTTGTCGGTCTCGCAGTTAAGCTACCTTTTGCCATTGCACTATCAGTCCGATTTCCGACCGGACCTAGGTAACCTTCGAACTCCTCCGTTACGCTTTGGGAGGAGACCGCCCCAGTCAAACTGCCTACCATGCACGGTCCCCGACCCGGATGACGGGTCTGGGTTAGAACCTCAAAGACACCAGGGTGGTATTTCAAGGACGGCTCCGCAGAGACTGGCGTCTCTGCTTCAAAGCCTCCCACCTATCCTACACAAGTGACTTCAAAGTCCAATGCAAAGCTACAGTAAAGGTTCACGGGGTCTTTCCGTCTAGCAGCGGGTAGATTGCATCTTCACAACCACTTCAACTTCGCTGAGTCTCAGGAGGAGACAGTGTGGCCATCGTTACGCCATTCGTGCGGGTCGGAACTTACCCGACAAGGAATTTCGCTACCTTAGGACCGTTATAGTTACGGCCGCCGTTTACTGGGGCTTCGATCCGATGCTTGCACATCTTCAATTAACCTTCCAGCACCGGGCAGGCGTCACACCCTATACGTCCACTTTCGTGTTAGCAGAGTGCTGTGTTTTTAATAAACAGTCGCAGCCACCTATTCTCTGCGACCCTCCAGGGCTTACGGAGCAAGTCCTTAACCTTAGAGGGCATACCTTCTCCCGAAGTTACGGTATCAATTTGCCGAGTTCCTTCTCCTGAGTTCTCTCAAGCGCCTTAGAATTCTCATCCTGCCCACCTGTGTCGGTTTGCGGTACGGTTCGATTCAAACTGAAGCTTAGTGGCTTTTCCTGGAAGCGTGGTATCGGTTACTTCATGTCCGTAGACACTCGTCATCACTTCTCGGTGTTAAGAAGACCCGGATTTGCCTAAGTCTTCCACCTACCGGCTTAAACAAGCTATTCCAACAGCTTGCCAACCTAACCTTCTCCGTCCCCACATCGCATTTGAATCAAGTACAGGAATATTAACCTGTTTCCCATCGACTACGCATTTCTGCCTCGCCTTAGGGGCCGACTCACCCTACGCCGATGAACGTTGCGTAGGAAACCTTGGGCTTTCGGCGAGCGGGCTTTTCACCCGCTTTATCGCTACTCATGTCAACATTCGCACTTCTGATACCTCCAGCACACTTTACAATGCACCTTCATCGGCCTACAGAACGCTCCCCTACCATGCCAGTAAACTGGCATCCGCAGCTTCGGTTATAGATTTGAGCCCCGTTACATCTTCCGCGCAGGACGACTCGACCAGTGAGCTATTACGCTTTCTTTAAATGATGGCTGCTTCTAAGCCAACATCCTGGCTGTCTGGGCCTTCCCACTTCGTTTACCACTTAATCTATCATTTGGGACCTTAGCTGGCGGTCTGGGTTGTTTCCCTCTTGACAACGGACGTTAGCACCCGCTGTCTGTCTCCCGAGGAACCACTTGATGGTATTCTTAGTTTGCCATGGGTTGGTAAGTTGCAATAACCCCCTAGCCATAACAGTGCTTTACCCCCATCAGTGTCTTGCTCGAGGCACTACCTAAATAGTTTTCGGGGAGAACCAGCTATCTCCGAGTTTGTTTAGCCTTTCACCCCTATCCACAGCTCATCCCCGCATTTTGCAACATGCGTGGGTTCGGTCCTCCAGTACCTGTTACGGCACCTTCAACCTGGCCATGGATAGATCACTCGGTTTCGGGTCTACACCCAGCAACTCATCGCCCTATTAAGACTCGGTTTCCCTACGCCTCCCCTATTCGGTTAAGCTCGCTACTGAATGTAAGTCGTTGACCCATTATACAAAAGGTACGCAGTCACACCTCTAGGGCGCTCCCACTGTTTGTATGCATCAGGTTTCAGGTTCTGTTTCACTCCCCTCCCGGGGTTCTTTTCGCCTTTCCCTCACGGTACTGGTTCACTATCGGTCGATGATGAGTATTTAGCCTTGGAGGATGGTCCCCCATATTCAGACAGGATTTCACGTGTCCCGCCCTACTTTTCGTACGTTTAGTACCGCTGTTGAGATTTCGAATACGGGACTGTCACCCACTATGGTCAAGCTTCCCAGCTTGTTCTTCTATCTCGACAGTTATTACGTACAGGCTCCTCCGCGTTCGCTCGCCACTACTTGCGGAATCTCGGTTGATTTCTTTTCCTCCGGGTACTTAGATGGTTCAGTTCTCCGGGTTCGCTTCTCTAAGTCTATGTATTCAACTTAGGATACTGCACAGAATGCAGTGGGTTTCCCCATTCGGACATCGCGGGATCATTGCTTTATTGCCAGCTCCCCCGCGCTTTTCGCAGGCTTACACGTCCTTCGTCGCCTATCATCGCCAAGGCATCCACCTGATGCACTTATTCACTTGACTCTATCATTTCAAGAACTTCTTTGACTTTGCCTAACATTCCGTTGACTAGAACATCAGACTTGAATTTCCTACTTTGATAAAGCTTACTGCTTTGTTGTGTCTTAATCCTGCCTTTTGTGTTTCAGGATTAAGTCGATACAATCATCACCCAAATACTGTGTTTGTTTTCTTTTCTCTTGTGAGCGATTTTTTATCCTTTGCAAAGAATAAAAAATCAAAACAAACGCTTTGTCTTTGTTTGTTGATTTCGGCTTTCCAATTTGTTAAAGATCGATGCGTTCGATATTGCTATCTACTGTGCAAATCAAAACGAGCTGATTATTATATCAGCATTTTGTTCTTGGTCAAGTGTGACGTCGCCCTGAATGGATTCTGTTCCATTCTTCCGTTTTGATTTGTACAGTATTGGTGGAGGCAAACGGGATCGAACCGATGACCCCCTGCTTGCAAAGCAGGTGCTCTACCAACTGAGCTATGCCCCCGTTCTTGGTGGGTCTGGGAGGACTTGAACCTCCGACCCCACGCTTATCAAGCGTGTGCTCTAACCAGCTGAGCTACAAACCCGGATTCTCTTCTTAAGCGAATCTTGCCTTCACTCAAGCTTCTTCCGCATCTTTTTCAGTTTACCGATAAGTGTGAATGCCTAAAGCCTCTTCTTTCTCTAGAAAGGAGGTGATCCAGCCGCAGGTTCCCCTACGGCTACCTTGTTACGACTTCACCCCAGTCATGAAGCATACCGTGGTAAGCGGGCTCCTTGCGGTTACCCTACCTACTTCTGGTATCCCCCACTCCCATGGTGTGACGGGCGGTGTGTACAAGACCCGGGAACGTATTCACCGCAGTATGCTGACCTGCGATTACTAGCGATTCCGACTTCATGCACTCGAGTTGCAGAGTGCAATCCGGACTACGATCGGTTTTGTGAGATTGGCTCCGCCTCGCGGCTTGGCTACCCTCTGTACCGACCATTGTATGACGTGTGAAGCCCTGGTCATAAGGGCCATGAGGACTTGACGTCATCCCCACCTTCCTCCGGCTTGTCACCGGCAGTCTCATTAGAGTGCCCAACTGAATGATGGCAACTAATGACAAGGGTTGCGCTCGTTGCGGGACTTAACCCAACATCTCACGACACGAGCTGACGACAGCCATGCAGCACCTGTGTTACGGCTCCCGAAGGCACTCCTCCGTCTCCGGAGGATTCCGTACATGTCAAGACCAGGTAAGGTTCTTCGCGTTGCATCGAATTAATCCACATCATCCACCGCTTGTGCGGGTCCCCGTCAATTCCTTTGAGTTTTAATCTTGCGACCGTACTCCCCAGGCGGTCAATTTCACGCGTTAGCTACGCTACCAAGCAATCAGGTTGCCCAACAGCTAATTGACATCGTTTAGGGCGTGGACTACCAGGGTATCTAATCCTGTTTGCTACCCACGCTTTCGGGCATGAACGTCAGTGTTGTCCCAGGAGGCTGCCTTCGCCATCGGTATTCCTCCACATCTCTACGCATTTCACTGCTACACGTGGAATTCTACCTCCCTCTGACACACTCGAGTCACCCAGTTCAGAACGCAGTTCCCGGGTTGAGCCCGGGGATTTCACATCCTGCTTAAGTAACCGTCTGCGCCCGCTTTACGCCCAGTAATTCCGATTAACGCTCGCACCCTACGTATTACCGCGGCTGCTGGCACGTAGTTAGCCGGTGCTTATTCTTCAGGTACCGTCATCAGCCGCTGATATTAGCAACAGCCTTTTCTTCCCTGACAAAAGTCCTTTACAACCCGAAGGCCTTCTTCAGACACGCGGCATGGCTGGATCAGGCTTGCGCCCATTGTCCAAAATTCCCCACTGCTGCCTCCCGTAGGAGTCTGGGCCGTGTCTCAGTCCCAGTGTGGCGGATCATCCTCTCAGACCCGCTACTGATCGTCGCCTTGGTAGGCCTTTACCCCACCAACTAGCTAATCAGATATCGGCCGCTCGAATAGCGCAAGGCCCGAAGGTCCCCTGCTTTCTCTCTCAAGACGTATGCGGTATTAGCTGATCTTTCGATCAGTTATCCCCCACTACTCGGTACGTTCCGATATGTTACTCACCCGTTCGCCACTCGCCACCCGAGAAGCAAGCTTCTCTGTGCTGCCGTCCGACTTGCATGTGTAAAGCATGCCGCCAGCGTTCAATCTGAGCCAGGATCAAACTCTTATGTTCAATCTCTAACTTTTTAACTTCTGGTCTGCTTCAAAGAAACCGACAGGACAATGTTCAAAACATTATCTTGTCTGTCTTTCAAACAGTGTGAGGCTCAAGGCACTCACACTTATCGGTAATCTGTTTTGTTAAAGAGCGTTTGAATTATAAAGTATTTCTTCCGCTTGTCAAGATATCTCTCGATATCCCCAACATTCTGTGCTATACTTTTCAGTTCGTCCGCCACTTCTGCAGCAGCGAAGAACCGAACTATACGCCCACAGGGAAAAACGGTCAATGCTTTCAGTGGGATTTTTTTGGGGAAATTCGTCATGTCGCTGTCGGATAAGGTTTTTTATTTCTGCTAAATGCTGCGCCGCCTCCAACAATCCCTTCCTCTCCCTCCTCTGACTGGTGCGCCTTTGTGAATATGCTGCCTGAAACTCGGGGACTCAGACGGCATTTTGTTTGCCGCCATCAGTCGGCAAACTGTTTTTTCATCCTCTCTCGGCGTTCTTGGGACTCAACAGATAAAGTGGCTGTCGGGCGTGCCAGCAGCCGCTTCAGACCGATAGGCTCTCCCGTATCAGCACAGAATCCATAATCCCCTTCATCAATATTGCGGATGGTCGCCTGTATTTTACTGAGAAGTTTTCGTTCCCGATCGCGGGTACGGAGTTCCAATGCGTACTCTTCTTCCTGTGTGGCACGGTCGGCAGGATCGGGGGCTGATTCGTGTTCTTGGAGATGCCCTGTCGTAGCGGAAGCATTTTCGATGAGTTCGTCTTGCATTTTTACCAGCAATTCGCGGAAAAAAGCCAAATGCTCGTCATTCATATAATCGTCTTCCGGCCCGTTCCAATTCAAAATATCTTGTTCTGTCAGCTTTGCCATAATGTATATCCTCTCGGTTCACCGAAAAAAACAAAGCACCACAAAGTGGCTTTATTCCTTTGATTTTTATAAGGCTTATTGCCTAAGGCGTTTTTGAAAACGCGCATCATAACACGTTTTGGATTGGTTTTTTTTATTTTCTCTACATTATTGATATTGCCGTTCCATTTCCTGCGAACGGCGCACACAGGCACAAACGCCTTCATTTATGGCTTCGGCGACACGATGCCGTCTGAAGGCTTCCACGGCTTCGTGAGTTGTCCCGCCTTTTGACGTTACATTTTTTTGAAGCTTCTCGAAATCTTCACCCGTCTGCTCGGCAAGGGTAACCGCTCCTTTAAACGTTGCCAGACTGAGCGCGCGTGCTTCTGCCATATCAAACCCTTGTCGGATGGCGGCATTTTGCAATGCGTCCAGCAGATAAAACACATATGCCGGCCCGCTGCCGCTGATACCGGTAATGCTGTGCATTTGCGCTTCATCTTCCAACCAAACAGTCAAACCGACTGATTTCATGATTCGATCGGCAATCCTGCGGTCTGTTTCCGATACTTCCGCTTCGGCATACATACCGGATACGCCCAGCCCGATTTTTCCGGGTGTATTCGGCATAACCCGGACAATGCGGCGTGTTCCCCCGAGGTAACGGCTGAGCGTATCGACCGGCAATCCGGCTGCGACAGAAAGCACCAATGCGCCGTTGGTGCGGATATTTTTGCACGCGGCTTCCATATCCTGCGGCTTGACGGCAAGGATTAAAACATCGTCGGAATGAAGCTCCGGCAAGGTTTCAGAAGTTTCGACCCCCAACTCTTTTTGCAAACGTTCGCGCTTTTCCGCACCCCGATTGGCTATATGGATGCGGTAACCGCCTTGTTTGACCAATCCGCCCGCAACGGCAGCCGCCATATTGCCGCCGCCGAGAAAATAAACATTCATTATTTCTACCCTATTCAAAATTACCTGACTAAATTCATTCCCAATTTTTTACCATCGGACGCGCTCGGACAGACCGTTGCGCCGCAACCCCTGCTTTTTCAAACAATCAAAACCTTCCTGTTTGAACGTCTCAATCAAAGGTTTGCCGTCACGCGTACGCCAATCCAACCCGCAGGCTTCAAACTTCCTTATTTTCCTGTAAAAGTAAGATTGTTGTGCGGATTCATATTCATTTGCCCTGACGGAACGATTGCCGTCTGAAAGCGGTATCTCGTAGTCCTCTAAAGACGGCGGACTCTCGCCGCCAATATCCCAAAAATCGATGGCGGCAGGTTTTCTCGGCTTACACCAGCCGGACAGGGACGAACACTCATACCAACCTGCCAACCGGCAGCCTGCAACCGTAAATGCAAGCAACGCAGCCATTGCCGTATATTTTATTGCCCGAATTTCCATCAGCCCCTTTTCCCGAAAATCGCGCTGCCGATACGGACGTGTGTCGCACCGCACTCAATGGCGGCAGGCATATCGTCCGACATCCCCATAGACAGCACGTCAGCCTTAACGCCAGCCGTATTGAGGTCGGCAAGCAGTTTCCGCATCGTTTGAAATTGCACCTTCAACTCCGTTTCACTGCTGTTGGCTTTGGCAACACACATCAGTCCGCGTACGACGATATTCGGCAGCTTCGCCACTTCCACAGCAAGCGCGACTGCTTCTTCGGGCGCGACACCGTGCTTCACCGCCTCGCCCGCAATGTTCACCTCAATACACACCTGCAAAGGCGGCATTGAGGAAGGACGTTGCCCGCTCAGCCGGACAGCGGTCTTTAGACGGCATACGGTATGCACCCAATGCGCGCGTTCGGCGACAAACTTGGTTTTGTTGGACTGCACATCGCCGATGACGTGCCACACGATGTCGGTCAAATCCGCCAACTCTTCCGTTTTGCCGTACCACTCCTGAATATAGTTCTCGCCGAAATCACGCTGTCCGGCGGCGTAAACTTCGCGGATGCCGTCTGAAGGGAAAGTCTTACCGACGGCAATCAGGCTGACGGAATGCGGCTTCCTTCCCGCCTGCAGAACCAATTTTCCAATACGGTCGGACACCTCCCGATAACGTTCTTGCAACACCGTCATAGATTATCCCCTAATTAAAAATGATTAAACAGTTGAAACCCCTCCAGTCAGGGCGGTACAATCAAGGTTGTTAGAACCATTCCAACCAATCGAAACATTATACTAAACAGAGCCGCATTATGTAGATTACCGACTTACTCGCCTTCGGCGCTAAAAACAAAGCATCCGACCTTCACCTGAGTTCGGGCATATCCCCTATGATTCGGGTTCACGGCGATATGCGGCGCATCAACCTTCCCGAAATGAGCGCGGAAGAGGTCGGTAATATGGTAACTTCGGTGATGAACGACCACCAGCGGAAAATCTACCAGCAAAACTTGGAAGTCGACTTCTCGTTCGAACTGCCCAACGTCGCCCGATTCCGCGTCAACGCCTTCAACACCGGCCGCGGTCCCGCCGCCGTATTCCGCACCATTCCCAGCACCGTCTTATCGCTGGAAGAATTGAAAGCCCCGAGCATTTTCCAAAAAATCGCAGAATCGCCGCGCGGCATGGTATTGGTTACCGGCCCTACCGGTTCGGGCAAATCGACCACGCTTGCCGCGATGATCAACTACATCAACGAAACCCAGCCGGCACACATCCTGACCATCGAAGACCCGATCGAATTCGTCCACCAAAGCAAAAAATCCCTGATTAACCAGCGCGAGCTGCACCAGCACACCCTCAGCTTCGCCAACGCGCTGCGTTCCGCATTGCGCGAAGACCCCGACGTTATCCTTGTCGGCGAGATGCGCGACCCCGAAACCATCGGCTTGGCACTGACCGCCGCCGAAACCGGACACTTGGTTTTCGGCACGCTGCACACGACCGGCGCAGCAAAAACCGTCGACCGTATCGTGGACGTATTCCCGGCGGGAGAAAAAGAAATGGTGCGCTCTATGCTGTCCGAATCGCTGACCGCCGTCATCTCCCAAAACCTGCTGAAAACGCACGACGGCAACGGCCGTGTCGCCTCGCACGAAATCCTGATTGCCAACCCCGCCGTCCGCAACCTCATCCGCGAAAACAAAATCACGCAGATTAACTCCGTCCTGCAAACCGGGCAGGCGAGCGGTATGCAGACAATGGACCAATCGCTGCAATCGCTGGTGCGCCAAGGGCTGATCGCACCGGAAGTCGCACGCAGACGCGCGCAAAACAGCGAAAGTATGAGTTTCTGACACACAACCGCCTTCCGGCCATACCGGCGGGAAAACAAGGCGCAAACACGCGGGGCGGGACGCAGCATCCCGCCCGGCTACCTTTCCGAACAAGAAGCGTCCGCCTTCCTGTTGAAACCTGCCGCCGCAAACTGCAAGGCTTAAACCGAAAAGAAGCTAACGATAAATACCGATAACCTGCACGACATCTTGGACGAAATGGTTCAAGTGTATTCTCAAAAAAAACAAAGCCGATCCGAAACCCCGGCCGAAATCGGCGCACACTTCCACCCGCTGCTCGACCGCCTGTGCGAAACCGCAGAAGCACAAAACGCGTCCGACATCCTTATCAGCAAAGGATTCCCGCCCTCGTTGAAAATCAACAGCGCATTAACCCCGCAGCCGCAAAAGGCGCTGACGGGCGAGGAAACCGCCGCCATCGCCGCATCGACGATGAACGCCGAACAATCGGAAATATTCCGGCGCGACGGCGAAATCAACTACTCCGTCCAGTCGCGCAGCGGCACGCGCTACCGCGCCAACGCCTACCACAGCCAAGGCAGCGCAGGTTTGGTTTTGCGGCGCATCAACCACGTCATCCCGCAAATGCAGGAATTGGGCCTGCCCGAAAAACTCAAAGACCTCGCCGTCGCACCGCGCGGGCTGCTGATTATCGTCGGGCCTACCGGTTCGGGCAAATCCACCACGATGGCGACTATGCTCGAACACCGCAACAAAACCCTGCCCAGCCATATCGTTACCATCGAAGACCCGATTGAGTTTATCTACAAACCGCGCCGCTGCATCTTTACCCAGCGCGAAATCGGCGTCAACACCATAAACTGGCAGACGGCGGTACAAAACGCTATGCGCCAATCCCCCGACGTGGTCTGCATCGGCGAAGTCCGCAGCAGGGAAAGTATGGAATACGCGATGCAGCTCGCCCAAACCGGCCACCTGTGCATTTTTACGCTCCACGCCAACACCGCGCCGCAGTCGCTCGAACGCATACTCAACTTCTACCCCAAAGAACAGCACAACCAAATACTGATCGACATCGCCCTCAACCTGACCGGCATCATCTGCCAACGCCTCGCCCTCAAACAAGACAAAACGGGCAGGACGGCGGTTGTCGACTTGCTCATCAACACGCCCGCCATCCAAGACTTCATCCTGAAGGGCGACCTGATGAACATCAGTAAAATCATGGAAACCGCCAAAACCGACGGAATGCAGACGATGGATCAAAACCTTTTCGAACTGTACCGTCACGGCATCATCAGTTACGAAGAAGCCCTGCGCCAGTCCGTTTCCGCCAACAACCTGCGATTGCACATCCAACTGCACAAAGAAGGCAAAACGCCCGAACTCCTTTACGACAGGGTCAACGGTCTCAACCTCATTTCCTGATCCGCAAAACCCAATGCCGTCTGAAAACCGCATCCCCGTTTTCAGACGGCATGATTTTATCCGCCCCATTCATGTGCTACACTTTATAGTGGATTAAATTTATAGTGGATTAACAAAAATCAGGACAAGACGACGAAGCCGCAGACAGTACAAATAGTACGGAACCGATTCACTTGGTGCTTCAGCACCTTAGAGAATCGTTCTCTTTCAGCTAAGGCGAGGCAACGCCGTACTGGTTTTTGTTAATCCACTATATTCACTTCATAACAATAAACCGGTAAAACCATGAAAACCCCACTCCTCAAGCCTCTGCTCATTACCTCGCTTCCCGTTTTCGCCAGTGTTTTTACCGCCGCCTCCATCGTCTGGCAGCTAGGCGAACCCAAGCTCGCCATGCCCTTCGTACTCGGCATCATCGCCGGCGGCCTTGTCGATTTGGACAACCGCCTGACCGGACGGCTGAAAAACATCATCGCCACCGTCGCCCTGTTTACCCTCTCCTCGCTCACGGCACAAAGCACCCTCGGCACAGGGCTGCCCTTCATCCTCGCCATGACCCTGATGACCTTCGGCTTTACCATTTTAGGCGCGGTCGGGCTGAAATACCGCACCTTCGCCTTCGGCGCACTCGCCGTCGCCACTTACACCACACTTACCTACACCCCCGAAACCTACTGGCTGACCAACCCCTTCATGATTTTATGCGGCACCGTACTGTACAGCACCGCCATCATCCTTTTCCAAATCATCCTGCCCCACCGCCCCGTTCAAGAAAACGTCGCCAACGCCTACGAAGCGCTCGGCAGCTACCTCGAAGCTAAAGCCGACTTTTTCGATCCCGACGAAGCCGAATGGATAGGCAACCGCCACATCGACCTCGCCATGAGCAACACCGGCGTCATCACCGCCTTCAACCAATGCCGTTCCGCCCTGTTTTACCGCCTTCGCGGCAAACACCGCCACCCGCGCACCGCCAAAATGCTGCGTTACTACTTTGCCGCCCAAGACATACACGAACGCATCAGCTCCGCCCACGTCGATTATCAGGAAATGTCCGAAAAATTCAAAAACACCGACATCATCTTCCGCATCCACCGCCTGCTCGAAATGCAGGGACAAGCCTGCCGCAACACCGCCCAAGCCCTGCGCGCAAGCAAAGACTACGTTTACAGCAAACGCCTCGGCCGCGCCATCGAAGGCTGCCGCCAATCGCTGCGCCTCCTTTCAGACAGCAACGACAATCCCGACATCCGCCACCTGCGCCGCCTTCTCGACAACCTCGGCAGCGTCGACCAGCAGTTCCGCCAACTCCAGCACAACGGCCTGCAGGCAGAAAACGACCGCATGGGCGACACCCGCATCGCCGCCCTCGAAACCGGCAGCCTCAAAAACACCTGGCAGGCAATCCGTCCGCAGCTAAACCTCGAATCAGGCGTATTCCGCCATGCCGTCCGCCTGTCCCTTGTCGTTGCCGCCGCCTGCACCATCGTCGAAGCCCTCAACCTCAACCTCGGCTACTGGATACTACTGACCGCCCTTTTCGTCTGCCAACCCAACTACACCGCCACCAAAAGCCGCGTCCGCCAGCGCATCGCCGGCACCGTACTCGGCGTAATCGTCGGCTCGCTCGTCCCCTACTTTACCCCCTCCGTCGAAACCAAACTCTGGATCGTCATCGCCAGTACCACCCTCTTTTTCATGACCCGCACCTACAAATACAGCTTCTCGACATTTTTCATCACCATTCAAGCCCTGACCAGCCTCTCCCTCGCAGGGTTGGACGTATACGCCGCCATGCCCGTACGCATCATCGACACCATTATCGGCGCATCCCTTGCCTGGGCGGCGGTCAGCTACCTGTGGCCCGACTGGAAATACCTCACGCTCGAACGCACTGCCGCCCTTGCCGTATGCAGCAACGGCGCCTATCTCGAAAAAATCGCCGAACGCCTCAAAAGCGGCGAAACGGCCGACGACGTCGAATACCGCGCCACCCGCCGCCGCGCCCACGAACACACCGCCGCCCTCAGCAGCACCCTTTCCGACATGAGCAGCGAACCCGCAAAATTCGCCGACAGCCTGCAACCCGGCTTTACCCTGCTCAAAACCGGCTACGCCCTGACCGGCTACATCTCCGCCCTCGGCGCATACCGCAGCGAAATGCACGAAGAATGCAGCCCCGACTTTACCGCACAGTTCCACCTCGCCGCCGAACACACCGCCCACATCTTCCAACACCTGCCCGAAACCGAACCCGACGACTTTCAGACAGCACTGGATACACTGCGCGGCGAACTCGACACCCTCCGCACCCACAGCAGCGGAACACAAAGCCACATCCTCCTCCAACAGCTCCAACTCATCGCCCGGCAGCTCGAACCCTACTACCGCGCCTACCGACAAATTCCGCACAGGCAGCCCCAAAACGCAGCCTGAAAAAGTTTCGGCATTTTGTAAGAGAGAGCAGATTGTCAGACAGGTTGCAAGATAGTGGATAAAGCTTTGCGCAGGGTAAATGCGTAGCAACTGAACCGTCATTCCCACGAATCTACATTCCGTCATTCCCACGAAAACAGAAAACCAAAAACAGAAACCTAAAATCCCGTCATTCCCACAAAAGTGGGAATCCAGAATCCCGGACTTTCAGATAATCTTTGAATATTGCTGTTGTTCTAAGGTCTAGATTCCCGCCTGCGCGGGAATGACGAATCCATCCGCACGGAAACCTACATCCCGTCATTCCCACGAAAGTGGGAATCCAGAATCCCGGACTTTCAGATAATCTTTGAATATTACTGTTGTTCTAAGGTCTGGATTCCCGCCTGCGCGGGAATGACGGCGGAGCGGTTTCTGTTTTTTCCGATAAATTCCTAAAACTCAAAATTTCATCATTCCCACAAAAACAGAAAACCAAAATCAGAAACCTAAAATTCGTCATTCCCGCGAAAGTGGGAATCCAGAATCCCGGACTTTCAGATAATCTTTGAATATTACTGTTGTTCTAAGGTCTAGATTCCCGCCTGCGCGGGAATGACGGCAGAGCGGTTTCTGTTTTTTCCGATAAATTCCTAAAACTCAAAATTTCATCATTCCCACAAAAACAGAAAAACAAAATCAGAAACCTAAAATTCGTCATTCCCGCGCAGGCGGGAATCCAGTGCGTTGAGCTTCAGCTATTTAGAATAAATTTTGAAACTCTAATCCCGTCATTCCCACGAAAGTGGGAATCCAGAATCTCAAACTTTCAGATAATCTTTGAATATTGCTGTTATCCCAAGGTCTAGATTCCCGCCTGCGCGGGAATGACGAATCCATCCGTACGGAAACCTACATCCCGTCATTCCCACGAACCTACATCCCGTCATTCCCACGAAAGTGGGAATCCAGTTTTTTGAGTTTCAGTCATTCCCGATAAATTGCCTTAGCATTGAATGTCTAGATTCCCGCCTGCGCGGGAATGACGACAGAACGGTTTCTGTTTTTTCCGGTAAATTCCTAAAACTCAAAATTTCATCATTCCTACAAAAACAGAAAACCAAAATCAGAAACCTAAAATCCCGTCATTCCCACGAAAGTGGGAATCCAGTTTTTTGAGTTTCAGTCATTCCCGATAAATTGCCTTAGCATTGAATGTCTAGATTCCCGCCTGCGCGGGAATGACGATTCATAAGTTTCCCGAAATTCCAACATAACCGAAACCTGACAGTAACCGTAGCAACTGAACCGTCATTCCCACGAAAGTGGGAATCTAGAAATGAAAAGCAACAGGCATTTATCGGAAATAACTGAAACCGAACAGACTAGATTCCCGCCTGCGCGGGAATAACGGCTGCAGATGCCCGACGGAGACCTTTGCAAAATTCCTTTCCCCCCAACAACCGAAACCCCAACACAGGTTTTCGGCTGTTTTCGCCCCAAATACCTCCTAATTCTACCCAAATCCCCCTTAATCCTGCCCGGATACCCGATAATCAGGCATCCGGGCCGCCTTTTAGGCGCAAACAGGCGCACTTAGCCTGTTGGCCGCTTTCAACAGGTTCAAACACATCGCCTTCAGATGGCTTTGCGCACTCACTTTAATCAGTCCGAAATAGGCTGCCCGCGCATAGCGGAATTTACGGTGCAGCGTACCGAAGCTTTGTTCAACCACATAACGGGTCTTCGACAAATACCGGTTGCGTTTGGTTTGCGCCTCCGACAGCGGACGGTTGCGGCAGGCTTTGCGCATAATGCCGTCCTGCAGCCGATGTTCTTTCAGATGTTGCCGGTTTTCCGCACTGTCATAGCCTTTGTCGGCATAGACGGTCGTACCTTTGGGCAGACCTTCCAACAACGGCGACAGGTGTTTGCACTCATGGGCATTGGCGGGGGTGATGTGCAGTTTCTCGATATAGCCTTCTGCATCGGTACGGGTATGTTGTTTGTAACCGAGTTTGTAGAGGCCGTTTTTCTTGATCCAACGGGCATCGCTGTCCTTACTCGGTGTGGTTTGGCCGCTGACTTGTCCTTCTTCATCGACTTCTATGGTCTGACGCTGTTTGCTGCCGGCGGTCTGAATAATGGTGGCGTCAACGACAGCGGCGGATGCTTTCTCTATTTTTAAACCTTTTTCGGTCAGTTGTCGGTTAATCAGTTTGAGCAATTCGGACAGGGTGTCGTCTTGCGCCAGCCAGTTGCGGTAGCGGCATAAGGTGCTGTAATCAGGGATGCTCAGTTCGTCGAAACGGCAAAACAGGTTGAAGTCGATGCGGGTGATGGAGCTGTGTTCGAGTTCGGGATCGGAGAGACTGTGCCATTGTCCGAGCAGGACGGCTTTGAACATGGACAACAGCGGGTAGGCGGGACGGCCGCGGTGGTCTCGGAGGTAACGGTTTTTTTGACGGTTCAGGTACTGCTCGATCGGCTGCCAATCAATCACCCGGTCCAACTTCAATAGTGGGAAACGGTCGATGTGTTTGGCAATCATGGCTTGCGCGGTTTGTTGGAAGAAGGTGCTCATGAGAAATCTCCTAAATGTCTTGGTGGGAATTTAGGGGATTTTGGGGAGTTTTGCAAAGGTCTCCGACGGTCTTTATAGCGGATTAACAAAAATCAGGACAAGGCGGCGAAGCCGCAGACAGTACAAACAGTACGGAACCAATTCACTTGGTGCTTCAGCACCTTAGAGAATCGTTCTCTTTGAGCTAAGGCGAGGCAACGCCGTACTGGTTTTTGTTAATCCACTATAAAAAACCGCCCTATCGGATAAGTCGCTTGACTGAAAAGGCTTTACCCGCGCCGTATCGGAACACGTCCTCTAAAATACAATCCGTTGAATTGAAACAAATATAAAAACATTCGACCGCAAAAACGGCAGCGCATCGTTTGACAAAGATTGAAAATATTGGTTAAAAACCGATTTTCATACAAAAAACACCGCTGCCGTCCGCATCCGTTTCAGACGGTATTGAGAGAAAATCTTTTAGGAGAACCTTTATGTCCCGGCATCCCGCCCGCACCGGAGAAAAACATTCTTCGGCCACCCCTTCCAGCTTTCCACCCTCTTCCATATCGAATTGTGGGAACGTTTTTCATTTTACGGAATGCAGGGCATCCTGCTGATTTACCTCTACTACACCGCCGACAAAGGCGGCTTGGGCATAGACAAAACCCTCGCCGGCGGCATTGTCGGCGCATACAGCGGCAGCGTGTACCTGTCCACCATTTTGGGCGCGTGGTTTGCCGACCGCGTATGGGGTGCGGAAAAGACCCTCTTCCTCTCGGGCATCGTCGTGATGCTCGGACACATCGTCCTTGCCGCCGCCCCGGGCCTGTACGGCCTTTTAATCGGGCTGATATTCATCGCATTGGGCAGCGGCGGTGTGAAATCTACGGCCAGTTCTATGGTGGGCGCATTATACGAACAGGACGAAATGCGCCCGCTGCGCGATGCGGGATTTTCCATTTTCTACATCGCCATCAATATCGGCGGCTTCCTAAGCCCGCTGCTGACCGGCCTGCTGCAGGAAAACATCGGTTTCCATTATGGTTTCGGCGCGGCGGCGGTCGGTATGGCATTCGGCTTGTGGCGTTATTCCTTGGGACGTAAAAACCTGCCCCACCCCACCGTCCCCCATCCGCTTTCAAAAGGACAGGGCAAAACTGCGGCCGCCGTCGGCATCGCCCTCATCGCCGCACTTGCAACCGCCATCAAAACCGGGCTTGTCAACCTCGACAATTTCTCCGGCATCCTCCTATCTACCGTCATCCTTGCCGTCATCGTCTATTTTACCCGGCTGCTGACCAACCCCCGCGTCAGTTCCGACAACAAGCGGCACATCATCGCCTACATCCCGCTTTTCCTGACCATCTGTATGTTTTGGGCGGTCTGGTTTCAGATTTACACCGTGGCAACCGTCTATTTCGACGAAACCGTCAACCGCACCATCGGTTCGTTTACCGTACCCGTCGCTTGGAAAGATTCTATGCAAAGCCTGTGGGTCATCCTGTTTTCCGGACTTATGGCGGCAATGTGGACAAAAATGGGGCGCAAACAGCCCAAAACCCCGCTGAAATTCGCTATGGCGGTATTTGTTACCGGCGCGTCGTTTTTGGGATTCGTCCCCTTTATTTCCGCCGGCACGCCGATGCCTATTGCGGTTTTCGCACTGATTGTCCTTGCCATCACGATAGGCGAACTGATGATTTCCCCGATTGCGCTGTCCATCTCCACCAAAATCGCACCGCCTTTATTCAAAACCCAAATGGTCGCCCTTAATTTCCTTGCCTTTTCATTAGGCTTCACTTTGGGCGGCGTATTGTTTGAAAAAGGCTATCAGGCGGGCGACGAAATCGGCTTCTATCGGCTGCTGTTCTACATCGGCGCAGCCACAGGCTTCCTGCTGCTCCTGCTCGTCCCCAAATTGAACAAAATGCTCGAAGGCACAGACTAAGTCCCGCCCCGATGCCGTCTAAACCCTTCAGACGGCATTTTTCCGCATAATGAAACCAAACCGTTTCCACCCGACAGGACAGGCTCCCCCCCAACCGGAAGGCAGCCTGCCGATTGTCATTTAAATATCTGACTGATTCCGTCTGTTTGCAAGGGAAATAGCCGTTTATTTCCGCTTGGGCGGAAACCGGTTCTATTGAGTAAAAGGCATTTTATCCGACTAAATTAGTGCTGCATCAACGGAATATATAGTGGATTAACAAAAATCAGGACAAGGCGACGAAGCCGCAGACAGTACAAACAGTACGGAACCGATTCACTTGGTGCTTCAGCACCTTAGAGAATCGTTCTCTTTGAGCTAAGGCGAGGCAACGCCGTACCGGTTTTTGTTAATCCACTATAAAAACACAACCTAAATAAAAATGCCGTCTGAACCATATTTCAGGTTTCAGACGGCATTTGCCTGTCGGATGCACACCGGACAGGCGGTAAGCCGGGTTCTGTCTCGGACAGTCATTCCTCTAGGCATACCGTTGCCGGTATGCTCAAGCAACCTACCCGAACGCTCGGCGGGCAGCGTCATTGCGTTCTGTTTGGTCTTGCTCCGAATGGGGTTTGGCCTGCCGCATATTGTTACCAAATGCGCGGTGCGCCCTTACCGCACCTTTTCACCCTTGCCTGTGCTGCCAAAGCAGCCATCGGCGGTTTTGCTTTCTGTTCCACTTTCCGTCGCGTTACCGCGCCCGGCCGTTAACCGGCATTCTACCCTGCGGAGCCCGGACTTTCCTCCCCGTATGCCTTACGCGATACGCGGCGACTGTCTGCCCGTCCCGTGTGCGGCGCGGATTATAACACGAAACGCAAAAATGCCGTCTGAAACGGTACAGGTTTCAGACGGCATACAGCCTAAACTACACGCCCTGTTTCAGGCTGGCTTCGATAAAGCCGTCCAAGTCGCCGTCCAATACGGCTTTGGTGTTGCCGACTTCGTAGCCTGTGCGCAAGTCTTTAATGCGTGAGGAGTCCAAGACGTACGAACGGATTTGGCTGCCCCAACCTACATCGGATTTACCTTCTTCCAACGCCTGTTTCTCTTCGTTGCGTTTGCGCATTTCCAATTCATACAGTTTGGACTTCAACATTTCCATCGCGGCGGCTTTGTTGGCGTGTTGCGAACGGTCGTTTTGACATTGCACCACAATCCCCGTCGGCTCGTGGGTAATACGCACGGCGGAGTCGGTTTTGTTGATGTGCTGACCGCCCGCGCCCGATGCGCGATAGGTGTCGATACGCAAATCGGCGGGGTTGATTTCGATTTCAATGGAATCATCGATTTCAGGGTAAACGAACACGGAGGCAAACGAAGTATGGCGTTTGTTGTTCGAGTCAAACGGTGAATAGCGCACCAAGCGGTGAACGCCGGTTTCGGTACGCAGCAAACCATAGGCGTATTCGCCTTCCACTCGGATAGTCGCGCGGTTGATGCCCGCGATTTCGCCGTCGTCTTCTTCGAGGATTTCGATTTTGAAGCCTTTGCGCTCGGCGTAGCGGCTGTACATACGGAACAGCATACCCGCCCAGTCTTCCGCTTCCGTACCGCCCGCGCCTGCGGTGATGTCGATAAAGCAGTTGTTCGGGTCGGCGGGCTGGTTGAACATCCGTTTGAACTCCAAATCCGCCATCTGTTTTTCCAGCCCCGCCACATCTTCCTGCACGGCGGCAAAACCTTCTTCGTCGTTTTCTTCGACGGTCATTTCAATCAGCATGCGGTTGTCTTCGATGCCCGTCGCGATGTTGTCGAGCGTCAACACGATGCCTTCGAGGATTTTGCGCTCTTTGCCGATTTCTTGGGCGCGTTTCGGGTCGTTCCAAAGTTCGGGGTCTTCGGAAAGACCGATAACTTCTTCCAATCGGTCTTTCTTACCCTGATAATCCATATAAACTCGGATGTCTTCGCTGCGCTTTTCCAAATCATTCAGGGTATTGTTGAGCTGGTTGATTACTTCGGCTTCCATGATTCTTTTGTTCTTTCAAAATTTTAGGGGCGTATTGTACGGGATTCGGGTATTTTTTTCTATGGATAAAGCCTTCTGGAAACACGTTCGGACGGCATAGCGTCAATAACGGTATGCCGCCAGTTTGCGTTTGATTTCAGGCAATGCGGCACGTGCTGCCTCCTCACCCAACCGGATGGCGCGTTTTTTCTGATCGAATCCGCCGACTGCACCCAAATCCAAAACCTGCGGTTTGATAACCACATCCGCCTGCCCCAACTCATTTTGCAACGCGGAAACGCTCATTACGTTCAGCGTCTGATCGAGATAAGAGAAGAAGCCTTGGCTGATGTTTTTGCTCGGACGGGCGGAAATATCGACGGCAATCACGAAATTCGCCCCCTGCCGCCGGGCGGCACTGACGGGCACGGGCTGCGACAGACCGCCGTCAACATATGTATGCCTGCCGATGATAACGGGTTGGAACACATTGGGAATGGCGGCGGAAGCGCGCACAGCCTGCCCGGCATTCCCTTGATTGAAAGCGACGGCCTTGCCGGTTTCAAAATCAGTAGCAACGGCGGCAAATTTGATGGGAAACTGCTGAATCCGCCTGCCGCCGACTTTTCGGTTGATGTAATTTTGCAGCTTTTCGCCTTTGATAAAACCACTGGTGGACAAGGTTAAATCGACCAAATCGGTTTTACCTAAAATTTCGGCTTCCAATTCGAGGCGGTCGGGCGACATACCCGATGCAAAAAGGCTGCCGACTATCGAACCTGCCGATGTGCCGGTAACCACCTTCACAGGAATACCGTTTTCTTTCAAAACCTTAATAATACCTACATGGGCAAATCCTTTAGATGCGCCGCCACCGAGTGCCAAACCGACCACTGCGGCGGGTTTGGCGGTTTGCACCGGCTTGCGGGCAGCATTATTTCCCGCCGTGCCGCAGGCGGCAAGCAACGCGGCGGCGGCGATTGCCAAAAGCGGTCTGATTTTTGAAAACGTTACCATATTTTCCATTCCTTTATATATCGCACCCCGTCAAAAAGAGGGATTGCTTTTCTTAACAACCCCCTTTGACAGCCAAGCAAATGGGGGCTTTGTTAAGTCATCATCAAAATTAATATTTCTTTTTTTCCTTTACGGAAATTATATTTGAAGGCATACTATCCAAGGTGGGAATTATCTCACAACACCGCCGTTATCCAAATATCCCGCCTTTTTCCCTTCCTTTCCATCAAAATACTTTCTTTTTATATTCATTAACTTGTTAAATCATTGGCTGCCGGGTGTCAGTTTTTCCGACAAAATCCGTCTAATGGGGTATCAACAGAACCAAAACAGGAACACTTATGAAAATCGGAACAACTTGGCAGACGGCATCCGCTATGCTGGTTTTGCGTCTGTTTGCCGCATATGAATTTTTGGAATCGGGTTTGCAAAAATGGAACGGGGAGAATTGGTTTTCCGAAATCAACGATCAGTTTCCATTCCCGTTCAACTTGCTGCCGGACGCGTTAAACTGGAATCTCGCCATGTATGCGGAGCTTTTACTGCCCGTACTGTTGCTTTTGGGTTTGGCAACGCGTCTGTCGGCATTAGGGCTGATGGTCGTTACCGCCGTCGCTTGGGCTGCGGTTCACGCCGGTTCGGGTTACAATGTCTGCGACAACGGTTATAAAATGGCTTTAATTTATATCGTGGTATTAATCCCGCTGCTTTTCCAGGGTGCGGGCGGATGGTCGCTGGATACGCTGCTGAAAAAACGGTTTTGCCCCCAATGCCGTCTGAAGCAAGATTGATTCAGTCGTGGAATCTGACTTTAAACATTCCAACCTTATCTCGTTAACTTGATATTCTGAAAAGGAAATAGAAATGAACAAAAACATTGCTGCCGCACTCGCCGGTGCTTTATCCCTGTCTTTGGCCGCCGGTGCAGTTGCTGCCAACAAACCGGCAAGCAACGCAACAGGCGTTCATAAATCCGCCCATGGCTCTTGCGGCGCGTCCAAATCTGCCGAAGGTTCGTGCGGCGCGGCTGGTTCTAAAGCAGGCGAAGGCAAATGCGGCGAGGGCAAATGCGGTGCGACCGTAAAAAAAACCCACAAACACACCAAAGCATCTAAAGCCAAGGCCAAATCTGCCGAAGGCAAATGCGGCGAAGGCAAATGCGGTTCTAAATAATCCCACCCCTTCAAACCAAGCCGCGTTTTTCAGTAAAATGCGGCTTTTTTAACGGCAAACAAAGATTTTTTAACAAGCACATCATTCTTTTGTGCCATCCGAACCGGGTAAAAATATGATTCAACACGCAGGCTTGGGCTACCGCCGCGACTTGGCGGAAGACTTTCTCTCGCTTTCCGAAAACAGCCCGATATGCTTTATCGAAGCCGCACCGGAAAACTGGCTGAAAATGGGCGGCTGGGCACGCAAACAGTTTGACCGTGTGGCGGAACGGCTGCCGCTGGCGTTGCACGGATTGTCTATGTCGCTGGGCGGGCAAGCACCGCTGGATACTGATTTGATAGACGGCATCAAAGAAATGATGCGCCGTTACGATTGCACGTTTTTCTCCGACCATTTGAGCTACTGCCACGACGGCGGTCATCTTTACGATTTGTTGCCGCTGCCCTTTACCGAGGAAATGGTGCATCATACGGCGCGGCGTATCCGCGAAGTGCAAGACCGTTTGGGCTGCCGCATCGCCGTGGAAAACACGTCCTACTATCTGCATTCCCCGCTTGCCGAGATGAACGAGGTCGAGTTCCTCAACGCGGTTGCACGTGAGGCCGATTGCGGCATTCATCTGGACGTGAACAATATCTACGTCAACGCCGTCAATCACGGCCTGTTGTCGCCGGAGGCTTTTTTGAAAAACGTTGACGCAGATCGCGTGTGCTATATCCATATTGCCGGACATGACGTGGAAACGCCGGAATTGTTGATTGATACACATGGCGCGGCAGTTTTGCCGACTGTTTGGGACTTGCTCGAACTTGCCTATGCCAAGCTGCCGACGATTCCGCCCACCCTATTGGAACGCGATTTTAATTTCCCGCCTTTTGCCGAACTCGAAGCTGAGGTCGCCAAAATTGCCGACTATCAAACGCGTGCCGGAAAGGAATACCGCCGTGCAGCCTGAAATCTCCGCCCAATACCAACACCGTTTCGCCCAAGCCATACGCGAGGGTGAAGCCGCCGACGGACTGCCGCAAGAGCGCCTGAACGTCTATATCCGCCTGATACGCAACAATATCCACAGCTTTATCGACCGCTGCTATACCGAAACGCGGCAATACTTTGACAGCGAAGAATGGAGCCGTCTGAAAGAAGGTTTCGTCCGCGACGCGCACGCCCAAACGCCCTATTTTCAAGAAATCCCCGGCGAGTTCCTACAATATTGCCAAAGCCTGCCGCTTTTAGACGGCATTTTGGCACTGATGGATTTTGAATATACCCAATTGCTGGCAGAAGTTGCTCAAATTCCGGATATTCCCGACATTCATTATTCAAATGACAGCAAATACACACCCTCCCCTGCGGCCTTTATCCGGCAATATCGATATGATGTTACCGATGATTTGCATGAAGCGGAAACAGCCTTGTTAATATGGCGAAACGCCGAAGATGATGTGATGTACCAAACATTGGACGGCTTCGATATGATGCTGCTGGAGATAATGGGTTCCTCCGCGCTTTCGTTTGACACCCTCGCCCAAACCCTTGTCGAATTTATGCCTGAGGACGATAATTGGAAAAATATTTTGCTTGGGAAATGGTCAGGCTGGACTGAACAAAGGATTATCATCCCCTCCTTGTCCGCCATATCCGAAAATATGGAAGGCAATTCCCCGGGCCAAAACCATCTATCCGCATAAAATTACCTTGTTCCCGATACTATGCCGCTACCCGACCTGACCGATGCCGAATTAATAGAGTCGCGTAAACTGCTTCTGCATTTTGCGCGGCTTCAGTTGCCCGACCACCCTGATTTGGCTGAAGATTTAGTGCAGGAAACATTGCTGTCCGCATACAGCGCAGGCGACAGTTTTCAAGGCAGGGCACTTGTCAACAGCTGGCTTTTTGCCATATTGAAAAACAAAATTATTGACGCATTACGTCAAATCGGAAGGCAGAGGAAAGTCTTTACCGCACTGGATGACGAGCTACTGGATGAAGCATTTGAAAGCCATTTTTCCCAAAACGGGCATTGGACGCCGGAAGGGCAGCCGCAACATTGGAACACTCCGGAAAAATCATTAAACAACAACGAATTCCAAAAAATTCTGCAAAGCTGCCTATACAACCTGCCTGAAAACACCGCACGGGTATTTACCCTGAAGGAAATACTCGGTTTTTCATCCGACGAAATACAACAAATGTGCGGTATCAGCACGTCCAACTACCACACCATTATGCACCGCGCCCGAGAATCATTGCGCCAATGCCTGCAAATCAAATGGTTCAACCAAGAAAACCCGAAGTAAACGTTATGAAAAAATGCCGCGATATCGCCCTGCTTCTTTCCAAACATCAGGACCGGGAAACCACCCCGGGCGAGAAGATTTCCATATACACACACCTGCTGTTCTGTCCGTATTGCCGTGAATATAAAAGACAACTTCAAACCATCAAAAGATCACTGGCAAAAACAACCAGAACTTCAAAATAAATGCCGTCTGAAAAGGCTTCAGACGGCATAAGCTGACGGAAACAAATCAAACCGATTTACTGTTATCGGCAGTTCATCCATAATACACGCTTCAAAAGCAGCATATTCCTCCATACGGAATATATAAATACGCAAAACACGAAGGCTGCATCAATTTGCTATATTTGCTTTATTTGCCTTATTTCACAGACGGCGCTACCCCTCCCGCCCAACCCGTTCTTTCTGAATGAGCAGATTTCAATGATTAAGGAAACCCTAATGCGCCCAATCTTCCTATCTTTCGTTTTATTCCCTATTTTGATAACCGCCTGCAGCACACCGGACAAGTCTGCCCGATGGGAAAATATCGGCACAATCTCAAACGGCAATATTCATACATATATCAATAAAGACAGCGTGAGAAAAAACGGAAATCTGATGATTTTCCAAGATAAAAAAGTTGTTACCAATCTAAAACAAGAACGTTTTGCCAACACCCCCGCATACAAGACTGCCATTGCCGAGTGGGAAATCCACTGCAACAACAAAACATACCGCTTAAGTTCGCTACAATTGTTTGATACAAAAAACACGGAAATTTCCACACAAAACTACACAGCCTCTTCCCTCCGCCCGATGAGCATCCTGTCCGGGACATTAACCGAAAAACAATATGAAACCGTATGCGGAAAAAAACTCTGATTGCAACTTATACACAAACTTACCCACAAACCTTATCATAAAAATGCCGTCTGAAATACTGAAATATCAGCATTTCGGACGGCATTTTGCCATTTCTCCGAAAAGTTATCCTCGAAGTTATCCACATTATTTTTTTAAACCGGCTTCCATCCGAAATATAGTGGATTAACAAAAATCAGGACAAGGCGACGAAGCCGCAGACAGTACAAATAGTACGGCAAGGCGAGGCAACGCCGTACTGGTTTAAATTTAATCCACTATATAAACTCGCTATACAATTTCACTATCCAAACGTAAATTGTTCCATTGATACACAAAACTGCTTACCCCCATAATTTTGATAAAGCATTTCTTACATTCCCGGCTCCGTCCCGTAACCAACACAGCGGCGGATTCGCATTTGAAGTGCAACTTTCCCTAACAGAAAAAGGCCAGTATGCGGTAGCATACGGCCTTTCCTGCAAGAAAGATTGCCATGAGCTACACGCAACTGACCCAAGGCGAACGATACCACATCCAATACCTGTTTCGCCACTGCACCGTCACCGAAATCGCCAAACAGCTGAACCGCCACAAAAGCACCATCAGCCGCGAAATCAGACGGCACCGCACCCAAGGGCAGCAATACAGCGCCGAAAAAGCCCAGCGGCAAAGCCAGACTATCAAACAGCGTAAGCGACAACCCTATAAGCTCGATTCGCAGCTGATTCAGCACATCGACACCCTTATCCGCCGCAAACTCAGTCCCGAACAAGTATGCGCCTACCTGCGCAAACACCACCAGATCACGCTCCACCACAGCACCATTTACCGCTACCTTCGCCAAGACAAAAGCAACGGCAGCACGTTGTGGCAACATCTCAGAATATGCAGCAAACCCTACCGCAAACGCTACGGCAGCACATGGACCAGAGGCAAAGTACCCAACCGTGTCGGCATAGAAAACCGACCCGCTATCGTCGACCAAAAATCCCGTATCGGCGATTGGGAAGCCGACACCATTGTCGGCAAAGGACAGAAAAGCGCATTATTGACCTTGGTCGAACGCGTTACCCGCTACACCATCATCTGCAAATTGGATAGCCTCAAAGCCGAAGACACTGCCCGGGCAGCTGTTAGGGCATTAAAGGCACATAAAGACAGGGTGCACACCATCACCATGGATAACGGCAAAGAGTTCTACCAACACACCAAAATAACCAAAGCATTGAAAGCGGAGACTTATTTTTGTCGCCCTTAGCATTCTTGGGAGAAAGGGCTGAATGAGAACACCAACGGACTCATCCGGCAATACTTCCCCAAACAAACCGATTTCCGTAACATCAGTGATCGGGAGATACGCAGGGTTCAAGATGAGTTGAACCACCGACCAAGAAAAACACTTGGCTACGAAACGCCAAGTGTTTTATTCTTGAATCTGTTCCAACCACTAATACACTAGTGTTGCACTTGAAATCCGAATCCAAGAGCCTCTAAAAAATAATCGCTTGTTTTGACACCGATACACTCATATAGTGGATTAACAAAAATCAGGACAAGGCGACGAAGCCGCAGACAGTACAAATAGTACGGCAAGGCGAGGCAACGCCGTACTGGTTTAAATTTAATCCACTATACAAATACAGAAACTCAAGAAAATAACCTTGTGTATTGACCATCTCAAGCAATTCAGAAAAATCAAGAAATTTTCTGACCGTAAACAAACGTTTCCCTAAAAAAACGATGTCTTCAAAAATATCGAACAAATAGAGACCTTTGCAAAAATAGTCTGTTAACGAAATTTGACGCATAAAAATGCGCCAAAAATTTTTCAATTGCCTAAAACCTTCCTAATATTGAGCAAAAAGTAGGAAAAATCAGAAAAGTTTTGCATTTTGAAAATGAGATTGAGCATAAAATTTTAGTAACCTATGTTATTGCAAAGGTCTCAAATAATCATCTTCGGCGTTTTCATTTTTATGGATTAAAACAACACGGGAAAAATCTGTTTTCAGATGCTTGCCCGCTTGATTGTTCGGATTATTGTCCGGAACGACAAAACCGTCCTCAAAATTAAAGCAGACGTTGCGTCCTTCTACCTTTATCTCTGTGCAATAACAATCATGTAGAGAAATGCTATCCGAAAAATTTTTTCTTTGTGTATGCAAAAAAAGTTTTCATTCAAGTACCCATATCTAACGCAAACGTTTACCTGTTTCCCCGTCAATAATCTGACTCGGCGATTTCTGCCTGCCGATTCTCCCACCAACAATCCACACATCGCGTCCGAATTGCCTTCTGACTTCCCTCTCCGTCCGACACGCGCGTTTGCCTGCGCGGTTGCACGAAGTCGAGACCAAAGGCGTTTGCAAAGCCTGACACAAGCGGCGCGCACCTACATGGGCGGGAACCCTGACCGCCAACTTGCTGCGCTGTTTCCCGCGCAACTCAGGTAAGACACAGGATTTGGCGGATAATAGGAACGTTTTAGGGGCGGGCCATTCTTTTCTAAGCATATCCTGCAGATTTTCAGACGGCATTTGAAGTAAAGGCTGCAATTGCTCAAATTGATTCCCGATGACAATCATACCCTTGTGTTGCGGTCTTTTTTTCAAATGCGCCAACTTACCGAGTGCTTTGGCTAATGTCGGAAGACACCCCAAGCCATAACAAGATTCGGTCGGATAAGCGACCAAACCGCCTTTTTTCAAATAAACGCTTAACTTACGTTGCGCTGATGCTGCGATAATTCTCGGAAATAACATAATATAAAATACCGTCTGAAGCACATCAGTCATACTTGGCTTCAGACGGCATCATCCTCTTTCTAATTAACGGTTAATCGCTTTATCGGCAATGTCTTTACGGTATTGCATCCCGTCGAAACTGATTTTTTCCAACGCGCCATATGCCTTAGCTTTCGCTTGCGCCACATTATCGCCCAATCCCACAACACACAATACGCGTCCGCCGTTGGTCAATACGTCACCTTTCTCGTTTGCCGTTGTACCTGCATGGAAAACTTTGCCTACTTGGTTGGCAGCATCCAGACCGGAAATAACATCGCCTTTTTTGGGCGTTTCGGGGTAATTTTGCGCCGCCAGTACCACGCCCACGGCAGTTTGCGGGCTCCATTCCGCGGTTACGCTATCGAGTTTGCCGTCTATTGCCGCTTCAACCAAATCCGATAAGTCGCTGTTCAGTCGGCTCATAATCGGCTGGGTTTCAGGATCGCCGAAACGGCAGTTAAACTCAATCGTATGGGGTGCACCGCTTTGATCAATCATCAAACCTGCGTACAGGAAACCGGTGAACTCATGCCCCTCCGCTTTCATCCCTGCTACAGTCGGCAAAATAATTTCATTCATCGCGCGTTCGTACACAACAGGCGTTACCACAGGCGCAGGGCTGTACGCACCCATACCGCCCGTATTCAGACCTTTGTCGCCGTCTAAAAGACGCTTGTGGTCTTGGCTGGTTGCCATAGGCAGTACATTATTGCCATCAACCATGACGATAAAACTCGCTTCTTCGCCTTGCAGGAAATCTTCAATCACAACACGCGCGCCGGCATTGCCCATTTTGTTGTCCAGCAGCATATCATCAATCGCAGCATGCGCTTCATCCAAAGTCATCGCCACAATCACGCCTTTACCTGCCGCCAAACCATCGGCTTTGATAACGATAGGCGCACCTTTCTGATTGACGTAATCATGTGCGGCATCGGCGTTTTCAAAGGTTTGATATTGCGCGGTCGGAATATTGTATTTCGCCATAAATGCTTTGGCGAAATCTTTGGAACTTTCCAACTGCGCCGCATATTGTGTCGGACCGAATATTTTTAGTCCTGCAGCACGGAAATCATCCACAACACCTGCCGCCAAAGGCGCTTCAGGGCCGACGACGGTAAAAACAATATTTTCTTTACGACAGAATTCAATCAAATCCTGATGCGCAGTCAAGTCGATGTTTTGCAGCTTGGGTTCAATCGCTGTACCGGCATTACCAGGCGCAACAAATACTGTTTCCACTTTAGGCGACTGCGCCAATTTCCAAGCCAGCGCGTGTTCGCGACCGCCATTACCGATAACCAGCAGTTTCATGCCATCTCCTTGACAAATATATACTTTTAACGAAAACTCGATACAAAGGGACTTTTGTCCCATCTGAAGAAATTTTGGTGGAATTAAACAAAGACCACTTCATTCCACTATGCAACCTATTCAACTTATTCACAAATTAAAAAAGGACAAGCAACCATGCAAAAACGTATTGATGAAATCCAAAGCAAATACCGCGAATGGTGTCATTTACTACCGCAACTGGAAGAAGACATCCGCCGTTGGAAATATGTCGTCACTTTAATTCGCGACATGGACAATTTCTATACCCACGAGTATCAGGCGTGTCATCAGGCTATTGAAGACGGGGTAGAACTGGATTTGAGTACGGAAGGCGAATACAGCATTATGAGTGAAGATGCGCTATGGAACGCGCTGGGCGAATTCCATCAATTGGCTTGGTTATATTTGCGCTCCAGCGTCGATGCCTTAGACAAATATACACAAGAAGATTAGTCAGCGAAGAGGTCGTCTGAAATACCATCACAAAGCATTTCAGACGACCTTTCATTCAAAAGGCTTTTCCGTATTTACTTCAATCTGCCGAGTATTCTTCCAAGCCGCAACACAGGCCTCATAATTTACCAACGACAAACTGACCGTCAATCGGCAATCCAACTGCAAATCCCGCTCCAATATATCCGCCTGATATTGTTTGGCAATGCGTATCGCTTCATTCAAAAACGGATATTCACATTTCAGCCAAACAGTTTTTTCAATATTCTTTTCAACTACTTCTGCAACTGCCAACGCTTGAGCCGTCGCCTCTTTGTACGCATGTATCAGACCTGGAACACCTAACAAAGTACCACCGAAATAGCGGACGACCACAACCAAAACGTCGGTAATACCCACCGAATCAATCTGTCCCAAAATTGGTCGTCCAGCACTTCCTGATGGCTCTCCATCATCGTTGGCACGAAATTGCATGCCATCCACACCCAAACGATAGGCATAGCACCAGTGTCGTGCTTTATGATGCTCTTCCTTTAACGGATCGAGGTATTTTTTCACATCAGCCAATGTCCGAATCGGATAGGCAAATGCAATAAAACGGCTGCCTTTATCTTTAAACTCAGCCTGCGTCGAGGAAGTAATGGTTTTATAAGTCGTAATCATGCTGAAATGTTTTCAGACGACCTCATTAATAACAAGGTCGTCTGAACGTTTCACGTGAAACATTAATTTTTCAATGCTTCTGTTAATTGTGGAACGATTTCAAATAAATCGCCAACCAATCCGTAATCGGCTACATTGAAAATCGGCGCATCAGCATCTTTATTGATTGCAACAATCACCTTACTGTCTTGCATACCAGCAACGTGTTGAATCGCACCTGAAATACCGATTGCAAAATAGAGTTGCGGCGCAACCACTTTACCGGTTTGTCCGACTTGAGCATCGTTTGGCGCATATTCGGCATCAACCGCCGCACGGGATGCACCGATTGCCGCACCTAAAACATCCGCCAACGGTGTCAGCACTTCATTGAATTTTTCCGCACTACCCAACGCACGACCACCGGAAACAATCACTTTTGCCTGAGTCAGTTCAGGACGATCGGAATGGGAAAGCTGACGGTTAACAAAACGGCTCAGGTTTTGGGCAGGGGTTGCTTCAACATTAATTACCTCGGCATGACCACCTTGTACAGGAGCTGCATCAAAAGCCGTCGCACGGAAGGTCAGCACCAATTTTTCCGAATCAACTTGCACGGTTTCAAATGCGTTCCCTGCATAAATGGGGCGCACAAAAATCGTGTTATCCACAATCTCGGTCAAATCAGAAATTTGCGGTACATCTAATAAGGCTGCTACGCGAGGCAAAAGGTTTTTACCGAATGTAGTTGCCGTTGCTGCAACATAGCGGTAATCCGCTGCCAATTTAACAACCAGCGGAGCCAACTCTTCAGCCAAACCTTCGGCATAATGGGCAGCATCTGCAACCAAAACTTTTTCCACACCCGCCACTTGTTTTGCGGACTCTACTACGGCAGATGCACCGCTTCCGGCAACCAATAAATCGACTTTACCCAGCTTGGCGGCAGCGGTAACAGCATGCAAAGTGGTAGGATTCAACTGTTTGTTGTCGTGTTCGACAATAATCAATACGCTCATTTCAGCCTCCTCAAATCACTTTGGCTTCGTTTTTCAATTTTTCAACCAATTCGGCAACGCTTGCTACTTTTACGCCTGCCTGACGCGCCTTAGGTTCGGCAAATTTCACCGTTTTCAGACGAGGTAAAATATCGGTAGCCAAATCGGCAGGCGCCAGTTTTTCCAGAGGTTTTTTCTTTGCCGCCATAATATTGGGGAGTTTGACAAAGCGCGGCTCGTTCAAACGCAAATCAGCACTGATAACAGCAGGCAGTTTTAATGCTATGGTTTCTTCGCCGCCATCAATTTCGCGCACAATCTGTACTTCACCACCTTCAATGTGTACTTTTGAAGCAAACGTACCTTGCGCCGCATTCAGCAAAGCTGCCAGCATTTGCGCCACTTGATTGGCATCATCATCAATCGCTTGTTTGCCCAAAAAGAAAATTTGCGGATTTTCTTTGTCCGCAACGGCTTTCAGCAACTTAGCAACGGCCAAAGACTCCAGTTTAGTATCGGTTTCAACATGAATGGCACAGTCGGCACCCATCGCCAAAGCTGTACGCAAGGTTTCTTCGCATTTTTTCTCACCCAAAGAAACCGCTACGATTTCGCTTACTTTTCCGGCTTCTTTCAAACGGACAGCTTCTTCCACAGCGATTTCGTCAAACGGATTCATCGACATTTTGACATTGCCGATATCCACATCCGAACCATCGGCTTTTACACGAACTTTGACGTTGTAGTCCACTACGCGCTTTACTGCGACCAGTGCTTTCATTGAACCCTCCTAAAAAGAACGCTGCTTTCACCATCCAGCGAAACCAAACCTTCTTCCCTATAAAACCAAATCCGTTTTCCTTAAAAACGAATTCATTCAAAAATCTTTCGGATAATGCTTGCCGATTATACCATTTTTAAAGCATTTACTCAGGCTGGTAGATATACATTCTTATGCTTAACAAACTGAAAAATATCAGGTGCTATATCAGTTTCAGACAACCCTTTAGCCTTTATCTGCTGCAACACAATCCATCAACGTTTGATAAACCAAATCTGCGGTCGGAATCTGCCCGATATTGCCCAAATTTTTTGCAATTGGCGAAACCTGAACGCCTGTTTTAATCGGATCGGTATCGGTATAAATGCCGACCACAGGTTTTTCCAAGGCATTTGCCAAATGCAGCAAACCGGTATCCACGCCGACAATTCCGACCGCGTATTTCAGCAGATACGCTGCCTGCAATAAATTTATTTTGTCGCACACAATAGCAAACGGCAGTCCGTCTGCAATCTGTTCGGCACGCGTTTTTTCAACTTCACTTCCCCAAGGCAGGTAAATATTGCATTGCTGTTCTTCATTCAACTTTTGCAGTAACGCCCGCCAGTTTTCCACAGGCCATAATTTACTGTCTCGGCTAGTCGCGTGCAAAGCCGCATAATACGGCTGCTCTAAATTTTTCAGACGACCTGCCTCAGGAGCAGTCAAGCCAAATACCTGCGTTTCAGGCATTACATACCCAAATACTTGGGCAAACAGTTCACGGTTGCGCCAAACGGCATTTTTTCCCTTCGGTACAGCGTATGTTTCTACATACGCCAAAGCAGCCCATCCCTCGCGCGCACTGTTTTTATCCAAACCACAAATCGGGGATTTTGCCATTTTGGCGAAACACGCGCTTTTAATCAGACCTTGACTGTCCAATACGAAATCAAATACTTCCTGCCGCAAAGTCTGTTTCAGATGACCCATTTCCCGCCAAGTTTCAGCCCGAAAGAGATGTTTGCGCCATTGCCGCCATTTCATCACATGGATTTTTTTTACAAACGGATGCAGGCGCGCAATATCTGCAAATCCAGCCTCACATAGCCAATGCAGTTCTACATCAGGACATTGTCGCGCCAAATCTTCGATTGCGGGCAAAGTGTGAATTAAATCGCCCATACTAGACAAGCGGACAAGCAAAATTTTCATATTTAGGAAGGGGGTTTCACGTGAAACAATTTTAACTTATTGATTATTAATATATTTATTTATTTCATCAGCGTTTTTTAAGATGATTGCCCCAGCAGAATGCATTTCCTGCCATGCTGTTTCGATGGTTTCCGGCGCAATACCCCGACAAGCCGCTTCATTGACGACAACCTGCCAACGACCGCCTTTGAGTAACTGCAAAACCGTTGTTTTAACACAATAATCCGTAGCTAACCCACCGATAATAACCGTATCCGTATTTTGACAACGCAGCCATTCAATCAGCCCTGTGCTTAGTTTTTCCTCAATATCGTGAAAACACGCGCCGTAAGGATGCAATTCAGGATCAACACCTTTCCAAACGCAATAATCGTATTCTTTGGTAGAAGGCAGTCCGTCCAATAATTCATAGCCGCGCGTACCGACCATCGCATGAGCCACCCAAGTCAAATCCGCATCAGGCAAACCTGTCGGCTTCAACATATCAACAGGGTTATCCACAAGCCATTTCGCTACCATATGATGCGCATCTTTCGTCATCACGCGCAAATCCGCCAAAGCGGCTTGCGCATTCAACTCCTCGACAATCAAATGCCCCTCGTTCACGGGCAGTTCGTCAGGACACAGTGGCGTAAACGTTTTTTGTGCATCAACATCAATGGAAACAATCATCTCATTATTTCAACGCGATTAAAATGCCCTGTATTATAACAAATTACTGCCCAAAAGCGGTAAAACCGATTGTGATAAGATAAGGTTTTTCCAAAAAACTTATCCACAACCTTATGACTTATACCATTACCCCCATCGGCACCGCCCGCTCGCCCTACAAACAGAAATTCGGCATCGCCCGCCAGCCCGGTTTGGTCTCTGCCGCAGAAGTATGCATCGAGCTGAATCCCAAATTCACCGCAGACAGCGTGCGCGGGCTGGAAGATTTCGATTATGTGTGGATAAGTTTTATTTTTCACGGCGTATTGGATGAAGGCTGGGCGCAAATGGTGCGCCCGCCACGGCTCGGCGGCAAACAAAAAATGGGCGTGTTCGCCACGCGCAGCCCCCACCGCCCCAACCATCTCGGACTCTCGCTCCTGAAACTCGAACGCATCGAAACCGGCAAACCCGTCCGCCTCTATTGCAGCGGCGCAGACCTGCTGGACGGCACACCGATTGTGGACATCAAACCTTATATCCCCTTTGTCGAATCCAAACCCGATGCCGCATCCGGTTTCGTCAGCGGCAAACCCGTAGAGTTGGAAGTCGTTTGGCAGGAAAACATCGGCGCGGAAAATTTATCTGCAAACACCAAAAACCTTATCAGCCAAAGCATTGCCCAAGATCCGCGCCCCGCCTATCAGAATATTCCCGAACGGATTTATGTGATGAATATTGCAGATTACGAAGTCAGATTTCAAATCGAGGAAAACCGTGCAACCGTTATTGATCTTTCCCCAACCCCGCTTTAAATCGGGCAAAAATCCGGTTTTGCCGCATAGCAGTTGAACAAACGGCTGTTGTTTGTTCACCATAAGCCGCAATATCAAGTTATAGCGGATTAAATTTAAATCAGGACAAGGCAACGAAGCCGCAGACAGTACAAATAGTACGGCAAGGCGAGGTAACGCCGTACTGGTTTAAATTTAATCCACTATACAGATAAACAATGCCGTCTGAACGCAATGTGTTCAGACGGCATTTACTTATCCACAGGTTTGTTCAAGCCTTAGATTTTGCCTGCAAAGTATTCCAAAGTGCGGACGAGTTGGCAGGTGTAGGACATTTCGTTGTCGTACCAGGCAACGGTTTTCACCAATTGTTTGCCGCCCACGGTCATCACGCGGGTTTGGGTCGCATCGAAGAGCGAGCCGTATTCGATGCCGACAACGTCGGAAGAAACGATTTGATCTTCGTTGTAGCCGTAAGATTCGCTGGCGGCTGCTTTCATCGCGGCGTTGATTTCTTCTTTGGTTACAGGGCGTTCGAGGACGGAAACCAATTCGGTCAGCGAGCCGGTGGCAACAGGGACGCGTTGGGCGGAGCCGTCGAGTTTGCCGTTCAATTCAGGGATAACCAGACCGATGGCCTTGGCGGCGCCGGTGCTGTTGGGCACGATGTTGAGCGCGGCGGCGCGGGCGCGGCGCAAATCGCCTTTGCGGTGCGGCGCGTCAAGGGTGTTTTGGTCGCTGGTGTAGGCGTGGATGGTGGTCATCAGGCCTTCGACTACGCCGAATTCCTTTTGCAGGACTGCCGCCATCGGGGCAAGGCAGTTGGTGGTGCAGGAAGCAGCGGAGATAACGGTTTCGCTGCCGTCCAAAATGTCTTGGTTCACGCCATATACGACGGTTTTCACATCATTGCCGCTGGGTGCGGAAATCACGACTTTGCGCGCGCCGGCCCTGATGTGTGCTTCGGCTTTGGTTTTATTGGTAAAGAAGCCGGTACATTCGAGGACGACATCCACACCCAACTCGCCCCAAGGCAATTCTTCGGGATTCGGATTGGCGAAAACTTTGATTTCTTTGCCGTTTACCACGATGGCATCGTCTTTTAATTCGGCAGTACCTTGGAAACGGCCTTGCGTGCTGTCGTATTTGAAAAGGTGCAGCAGCATTTCGGCAGGGGTCAGGTCGTTGACAGCGACGACTTCGATGCCGTGGGCTTTTTCAATTTGACGCAATGCGAGGCGGCCGATGCGGCCGAAACCGTTAATCGCTACTTTAATGCTCATGTATATACTCCAAGCTGTGAAACGAAATTTCAATATCTGTATTGTATTCTGAAATAAAGTTACATTCCACTATTACATCTAACTACTTGATGCTTATTTGATATAGATGAATTTTACTGTTTGCACAGATTTCCAAAACTTTTACCATCAATATTTGAATTTAAAATTTTAATGATGATTTTGATGATTGCGGATCTGCTTGTGTATAAGTTGCAAATATCCAATATTTTCATTACCTTTTCGTCAAATAAGTTTGAGTTTAAGGCTTGCCGTATAGGACAGATAAACGTGGATGTTTTTTGACTTAATAATATTCCTGTGGATAACTTTGCTGTTTTCCTACTTGTCTCCACAACTTTATTGACAGGCTTACGGTCAGTCTCATTCCGTCGAAGACAAAACCTTTTGCTACAATACCGTTTTCCTAATGATAAGGCAGCCCCATGTCCAAATCCGCCGTTTCCCCAATGATGCAGCAATACCTCGGCATCAAAGCGCAACATACCGACAAACTGGTGTTTTACCGTATGGGCGATTTTTACGAGATGTTTTTCGACGATGCGGTAGAAGCGGCAAAACTTTTGGATATTACCCTGACCACGCGCGGGCAGATGGACGGCGTACCGATTAAAATGGCAGGCGTGCCGTTTCACGCCGCCGAACAATATCTGGCGCGCCTGGTCAAGTTGGGCAAAAGCGTGGCGATTTGCGAACAGGTCGGCGAAGTCGGCGCAGGCAAAGGGCCGGTGGAACGCAAAGTCGTGCGCATCGTAACGCCTAGCACGCTAACCGATTCCGCATTGCTGGAAGACAAGGAAACCAACCGCATCGTTGCCGTGTCCCCCGACAAAAAATACATCGGTTTGGCGTGGGCATCGCTGCAAAGCGGCGAATTCAAAACCAAGCTGACGACTGTGGATAAATTGGACGACGAACTGGCGCGCCTGCAGGCGGCGGAAATTCTGTTGCCTGACAGTAAAAACGCACCGCAACTTCAGACGGCATCGGGTGTTACGCGCCTGAACGCGTGGCAGTTTGCCGCCGACGCGGGGAAAAACTGCTGACGGAATATTTCGGCTGCCAGGATTTGCGCGGCTTCGGTTTGGATGGCAAAGAACACGCCGTTGCGATTGGCGCGGCAGGTGCACTGTTGAACTATATCCGCCTGACGCAAAACCTGATGCCGCAACACTTGGACGGCCTGTCGCTCGAAACCGACAGCCAATATATCGGTATGGATGCCGCCACGCGCCGCAATCTCGAAATCACGCAAACCCTCTCCGGCAAAAAATCGCCGACCCTGATGTCCACGCTCGACCTTTGCACCACCCACATGGGCAGCCGCCTCTTGGCTCTCTGGCTGCACCACCCTTTGCGCAACCGCGCCCACATCCGCGCCCGCCAAGAAGCTGTAACCGCGCTGGACAGCCAATACGAACCCCTCCAATGCCGTCTGAAAAACATTGCGGACATTGAACGCATTGCTGCCCGCATCGCCGTCGGCAACGCCCGCCCGCGCGACCTCGCCGCCCTGCGCGACAGCCTGTTTGCCCTGTCAGAAATCGACTTGTCCACAAACGGCAGCAGCCTGTTGGAAACCCTCAAAGCCGTTTTCCCGGAAAACCTATCCACAGCCGAACAGCTCCGCCAAGCCATTTTGCCCGAACCTTCCGTCTGACTAAAAGACGGCAATGTCATCAACCACGGTTTTCATCCCGAACTGGACGAATTGCGCCGCATTCAAAACCATGGCGACGAATTTTTGCTGGATTTGGAAGCCAAGGAACGCGAACGTACCGGTTTGTCCACACTCAAAGTCGAGTTCAACCGCGTTCACGGCTTTTACATTGAATTGTCCAAAACCCAAGCCGAACAAGCACCTGCCGACTACCAACGCCGGCAAACCCTCAAAAACGCCGAACGCTTCATCACGCCGGAACTGAAAGCCTTTGAAGACAAAGTACTGACTGCTCAAGAGCAAGCCCTCGCCTTAGAAAAACAACTCTTTGACGGCGTATTGAAAAACCTTCAGACGGCATTGCCGCAGCTTCAAAAAGCCGCCAAAGCCGCCGCCGCGCTGGACGTATTGTCCACATTTTCAGCCTTGGCAAAAGAGCGGAACTTCGTCCGCCCCGAGTTTGCCGACTATCCGGTTATCCACATCGAAAACGGCCGCCATCCCGTTGTCGAACAGCAGGTACGCCACTTCACCGCCAACCACACCGACCTTGACCACAAACACCGCCTCATGCTGCTCACCGGCCCCAATATGGGCGGCAAATCCACCTACATGCGCCAAGTCGCGCTGATTGTTTTATTGGCACACACCGGCTGTTTCGTGCCTGCCGATGCCGCCACAATCGGGCCCATCGATCAAATCTTCACCCGCATCGGCGCATCGGACGACCTCGCCTCCAACCGCTCCACCTTCATGGTCGAAATGAGCGAAACTGCCTACATCCTGCATCACGCCACCGAACAAAGCCTTGTTTTAATGGACGAAGTCGGACGTGGTACTTCCACTTTCGACGGCCTCGCCCTCGCGCACGCCGTTGCCGAACACCTGCTGCAAAAAAACAAATCCTTCAGCCTGTTTGCTACCCACTATTTCGAGCTGACCTACCTGCCCGAAGCCCACGCCGCCGCCGTCAATATGCACCTTTCCGCGCTCGAACAGGGACAGGACATCGTGTTTCTGCACCAAATCCAACCGGGGCCCGCCGGCAAAAGCTACGGCATCGCCGTTGCCAAACTCGCCGGCCTGCCTGTACGCGCATTGAAATCCGCCCAAAAGCATTTGAACGGACTGGAAAACCAAGCCGCCGCAAACCGTCCCCAACTGGATATTTTCAGTACCATGCCGTCTGAAAAAGGAGATGAACCGAATGTGGGCAACTTTGTGGACAAAGCAGAGGAAAAACATTTTGAAGGTATATTGGCAGCAGCCTTGGAAAAACTCGATCCCGACAGCCTGACCCCGCGCAAAGCATTGTCAGAACTGTACCGTCTGAAAGATTTGTGCAAATCCGTATCTTAATTTCCGTTGGCGGAACAGCATCAAACCATATGGAAAAATCTGTGGATAAACATTATCTGACAAGAAGTTTCCAAACATAAAAATGCCGTCCGAACAGCTCAGACGGCATTTGTCCATTCGGCTTAAACCTTATCCATATCCAAACGCATAACCGTAACCCATTCACCGTTATGGAAATGTCGCCCGACAACCGCCCAGCCGAATGATTCATAAAATATTTGCACATCAGGCGTATAAAGATACAAGAACTTTATCCCCAGCGAACGCGCTGCGCCTATGCAGTGGGCGACCAGCCTCCTGCCAATGCCTTTTCCGCGATATTCAGGTAAAACAAAGACATCACCCAACCAATATTCATACTGTGGAAAACTTTCCATATCATGCCGCTTGACCGTAGCCGAACCCAACAGGGTTCCGGAATCATCCACAGCCGCAAAAGCCAGCGGCAGTTCGTCATCCTTCAAACACCTGCCGTAATAGGCATGAATCTTATCCACAGAAGACCACGGTTCAAATCCGTGCCACTCCTCAAACAACGCCTGAACCAACCTGCCGATATGCCCGGCTTTCAGCCGTGTAATGAAAACAGTATTGTCTACAAAGAGGGAATTCATCGGTCAATTCCCCGACGCTTTCGTTCCCCTGCGCCGTAAACCGCATTCCAAGCATGGTCCAAACGCACTCCGATTTGCCTCAGCTCTTCAGCCTGCCGGGCTTTTTGCGCCATTGCTGCAGGAATTTCCGCTTCCAAACGGGCGATGTCTGCCTGAGCCGTCTGCAAACGCCGGCGCGCATCTTCCAAATCCGACTGCATCCCGATGATTTTTCCGTCCAGATTGTTTTGTTTTTGCAGTAAGGCACGATAGCCGGATTGGATGCTGAGCAGATTGTCTTCCGCACCCCCCGCCCATACGCTTGTAGAAAAAACAAACATCAGAAAATACAATATTTTTTTCATGTTCAACTTCCGTTTGAATGCTGTCTGAAGCCGCATTCCGACATCAGACGGCATCGCCCACGCCTGTGGATAACTTAAGCGCGGATGCGTTTCAACACTTCTTCTTTGCCGATTAATGCCAACACAGCATCGACGCTGGGGGTTTTCGCCGTACCGCAGACGGCAAGGCGCAGGGGCATGCCGAGTTTGCCCATTTTAATGCCTTCTTCGTCGCAGAAGGGTTTGAAGAGGTCGTGGATGGCTTCGGCATTCCAGTCTTCCAGCCCTTCGAGGCGTTCGGCAAAGCGCAGCATACGGGCGGCGGCTTCGTCGTCCCAGTGTTTGGCAACATCGGCTTCGGCAGGGACTTGTTTTTTGTAGAAATACAGACATTCGTCTGCCAAGGCGTTCAAATCTTGGGCGCGGTCTTTGACCAATGCCAACACGTCTTCCAAAGCAGGCTTGCTTGTTTCATGGATATCGCGCAGGGCGAGGCGCGGTTTCACCATTTCGGCCAGTTTTTCGTTGGTGGTGATTTTGATGTGTTCGCCGTTGATCCAGTAGAGTTTTTTCAAGTCCATACGGCTTGGAGACGGGGAAACGTCTTTCAAATCAAACCATTCGATGAATTGTTCCATCGTAAAGAACTCGTCGTCGCCGTGCGCCCAGCCCAAGCGCGCCAGATAGTTGAGCATGGCTTCGGGCAGGATGCCCATTGCGCCGAAATCGGTAATGGCGACGGTATCGCCGCTGCGTTTGGAGATTTTTTTGCCTTGTTCGTTGAGAATCATGGGCAGGTGTCCGTATTCGGGCAGGTTTGCGCCGATGGCTTTTAAGATGTTGATTTGTTTCGGGGTGTTGTTCACATGGTCGTCGCCCCGGATAACGTGGGTAACGCCCATGTCGTAGTCGTCCACCACGACGCAGAAGTTGTAGGTCGGTGTGCCGTCGGCGCGTGCGATAATCAGGTCGTCGAGGGCTTCGTTGGGGATGGAAATTTCGCCTTTGACCAAGTCCGCCCACTTGGTTACGCCATCCAAAGGCGTTTTGAAGCGGACGACGGGTTGCACGCCGGCAGGGATTTCGGGCAGGGTTTTGCCCGCTTCCGGCCGCCAGCGGCGGTCGTAAGTCGCCGTGCCTTCTTTTTCGGCTTTCTCGCGCATGGCTTCCAGCTCTTCTTTGCTGCAATAGCAGTAGTAGGCATGGCCTTTTTCTAAAAGTTCGGCAATGACTTCTTTGTAGCGGTCGAAACGGCGGGTTTGGTACACGACATTGTCGGCGTTGTCGTAGTTCAGGCCGACCCATTTCATGCCGTCGAGGATGATGTTGACGGATTCGGCGGTAGAACGCGCCAAGTCGGTGTCTTCGATGCGCAATAAAAATTCGCCTTTATGATGGCGGGCAAACGCCCACGAAAACAAGGCGGTGCGAACGCCGCCAATGTGCAGGTAGCCGGTGGGGCTGGGGGCGAAACGGGTTTTGACGGTCATGATGACTCCGAAATCTTTGAAAGCGTTTATTTTACTGGTTTTACCGTGCTTGGGCATCAAAAATGCCGTCCGAACCCTGCCTGCGGATAAGTTTCAGACGGCATTTTCTACCGCTTCAATCAGACAGCCATCCCAAAAAGCGGCTGCCCCATTTTTCCAAACGGTAGAGGGATAACGCATATCCCTCTTGCAGCATAAAGATTTTTTTCTTATTTCCCGCATCAAACCGCGTGGTCGGGGTGGCAGACATATAAACGCGGACACCCAAATCCTCCGCCATTTCCGCCGCCCGCGCCAAATGGTAGGGATCGCTGACAATCACCACGCTGGCAATACCGTTGGCACGCAAAACCGGACGGATGTTGTTCAGGTTTTCATAAGTGTTGCGCGAAGTGTTTTCAAACAGGATGTTGCGCGCCGGAACCCCCTGTTTGAGCGCGTACCGCCGCCCGACCTCGGCTTCGGTCATATAGCCTTTTTTGGTTCGCCCTCCCGTAAACACGATTTTGCCTACCCTGCGGCTCTGATAAAGCACGATGGCGTGGTTGATGCGTTCCCGAAAAACCGGAGAAGGGTGTTTGTCCCACGCGGCGGCACCCAACACCAGCGCGGCATCCGCCCGGACATACGGCGGCAAAACCTGCCCGCCCGTCCGATAAACCGCCCAAACGGATGAGGCAAACACCAGCAAAAACGGAAAAACACTCAAACAGAAACCGCCCAACAGGTAATAGCGCAAGCCGTTGCGGCTGCAAAACAGCCGTTTGTTCACAATACCGCTTCGATATTTTCCAGCGGTCTGCCGACAGCCGCCTTACCGTTTGCCAAAACAATCGGACGCTCCAACAGGGCGGGATGATCGGCGATGGCACGCAGCAGCGCGTCATTGTCCAAATTGGGGTTATCCAAACCCAATTCCTTATACAAATCATCTTTCACGCGCATCATCCCGCGCGCCGATGCCAAGCCCAATTTGTTGAAAATATCCTTCAATTCGGACAAGTCGGGCGGCGTATCCAAATATTTGACCACTTCGGCAGCAATGCCGCGTTCTTCCAATAGGGACAAGGCGGCACGCGATTTGCTGCAACGCGGATTGTGGAAAATTTTGATTTCAGGCATGACATTTCCTTGCTTCTCGACAATCCCCTTATTATCGGCTTACACAGGGTTTTACTCAATATCCCGCCTACAACCGTACCAAACGGTTTACAATACCCGAATCGACATACAAAGGACAAAACGATGAAATACTTGAATCTTGCCGCAATCACCCTTGCCGCCACATTTGCCGCACATACCGCCTCGGCAGACGAACTGGCCGGATGGAAAGACAACACCCCACAAAGCCTGCAATCACTCAAAGCCCCCGTACGCATCGTCAACCTTTGGGCAACCTGGTGCGGCCCGTGCCAAAAAGAGATGCCCGCCATGTCCAAATGGTACAAAGCGCAGAAAAAAGGCAGCGTCGATATGGTCGGCATCGCGCTCGACACATCCGACAATATCGGCAACTTCCTCAAACAAACTCCTGTTTCCTACCCGATTTGGCGTTACACCGAGGCGAACAGCCGAAACTTTATGAAATCCTACGGAAACAATGTCGGCGTACTGCCCTTTACCGTCGTCGAAGCCCCGAAATGCGGGTACAAACAAACCATTACCGGGGAAGTGAACGAAAAAAGCCTGACCGAAGCCGTCAAACTCGCCCATTCAAAATGCCGTTAAACGCCGGATGCCGTCTGAAGCCGCTTCAGACGGCATTTTTCCCGCCCGACCTTCGGTATCCGCCAAACTTATCCACTATCTAAAAACAGGCGGAATCTTTATAATCGGCACTGTCTTACCTATTGTTCAGACGGCATATCCCTGCGGACGCAACCGCCCGAAACGATATGCCGCCCTTCCTTACAGGACCTCCTATGATCCGTTTCGAACAAGTTTCCAAAACCTATCCCGGCGGTTTTGAAGCCCTGAAAAACGTCAGCTTCCAAATCAACAAAGGCGAAATGATATTTATCGCGGGACACTCCGGTTCGGGCAAATCCACCGTCCTCAAGCTGATTTCGGGCATCACCAAGCCGAGCAGGGGCAAAATCCTGTTTAACGGGCAGGATCTCGGCACATTGTCCGACAACCAAATCGGCTTTATGCGCCAACACATCGGCATCGTGTTCCAAGACCACAAAATCCTCTACGACCGCAACGTCCTGCAAAACGTCATCCTGCCGCTTCGGATTATCGGCTATCCGCCGCGCAAAGCCGAAGAGCGTGCCCGCATCGCCATCGAAAAAGTCGGCCTGAAAGGACGAGAATTGGACGATCCCGTAACCCTCTCCGGCGGTGAACAACAACGCCTGTGCATCGCCCGCGCCGTCGTTCACCAGCCCAGCCTGCTGATTGCCGACGAACCCTCCGCCAACCTCGACCGCGCCTACGCGCTCGATATTATGGAATTGTTCAAAACCTTCCACGAAGCGGGAACAACCGTCATCGTCGCCGCACATGACGAAACCCTGATGGCGGACTACGGACACCGCATCCTGCGCCTCTCGAAAGGACGACTCGCATGAGCATCATCCACTACCTCTCGCTGCACGTCGAATCCGCGCGCACCGCGCTCAAACAGCTTCTGCGCCAACCTTTCGGCACACTGCTTACCCTCATAATGCTCGCCGTCGCCATGACCCTGCCGCTGTTTATGTACTTGGGCATCCAAAGCGGGCAAAGCGTGTTGGGCAAACTCAATGAGTCGCCGCAAATCACCGTCTATATGGAAACCGCCGCCGCACAAAGCGACAGCGATACCGTCCGCAGCCTGCTGGTGCGCGACAAACGGCTCGACAACATCCGCTTTATCAGCAAAGAAGACGGTTTGGAAGAATTACAGTCCAATCTCGACCAAAATCTGATTTCCATGCTTGACGGTAACCCCCTGCCGGATGTCTTTATCGTTACCCCCGACCCGGCAACCACGCCCGCCCAAATGCAGGCAATCTACCGGGACATTACCAAACTGCCTATGGTCGAATCCGCCAACATGGATACGGAATGGGTACAGACACTGTACCAAATCAACGAATTCATCCGTAAAATCTTATGGTTTCTTTCCCTGACGCTGGGGATGGCGTTCGTCCTTGTCGCGCACAACACCATCCGACTGCAAATCCTCAGCCGAAAAGAAGAAATCGAAATCACCAAACTCTTGGGCGCGCCCGCGTCGTTTATCCGCCGCCCATTCCTTTATCAAGCCATGTGGCAGAGCATCCTTTCCGCCGCCGTCAGCTTGGGGCTTTGCGGTTGGCTGCTCTCTGCCGTGCGCCCCTTGGTCGATGCCATCTTCAAACCCTACGGACTTAATATCGGCTGGCGTTTCTTCTACCCGGGAGAAATCGCACTGGTGTTCGGCTTCGTCATCGCACTGGGGATATTCGGCGCGTGGCTTGCCACCACCCAGCACCTGCTCGGCTTCAAAGCCAAAAAATAAAACACCGTCAAAAATGCCGTCCGAACCCGTTTTCAGACGGCATTTCAATTTGCCAGTATAATGGCGCATTTTTCCAACAAGGAACCTACCATGCTGACCTCGGAACAAGTAAAAGCCATGATTGAAGGCGTGGCAAAATGCGAACACATCGAAGTAGAAGGCGACGGACATCATTTTTTCGCCGTCATCGTTTCATCAGAATTTGAAGGCAAGGCACGCCTCGCGCGCCACCGCCTGATTAAAGACGGGCTTAAAGCCCAACTGGAAAGCAACGAACTGCACGCACTTTCCATTTCGGTAGCCGCCACACCGGCAGAATGGAATGCCAAAGCACAATAACCGCCACACAAAAATGCCGTCTGAAACAGCACAACGTTTCAGACGGCATTTTTTTATATCAAACCGTTTACTCGCCGCGTTTTTCCAAAGCGGCTACGGCAGGCAACTCTTTACCTTCCAAGAACTCAAGGAACGCGCCACCTCCGGTGGAGATGTAGCCGATTTGGTCGGTAACGCCGAATTTGGCAATCGCCGCCAGCGTGTCGCCGCCGCCAGCAATGGAGAACGCTTTGCTTTGGGCAATGGCTTCGGCAAGGGCTTTCGTACCGCCTGCGAACTGGTCAAACTCGAACACGCCGACCGGTCCGTTCCAAACGACCGTGTCGGCGGCTTTAAGCAAATCGGCAAGCGCGGCGGCAGATTTCGGGCCGATGTCCAAAATCATCTCGTCTTCGGCAACGTCGGCAATGTCTTTTACCACCGCTTCGGCATCGGCGGCAAAGGCTTTGGCAACGACGACATCGGTCGGCAGCGGCACAGAACCTCCTTTGGCCGCCATTTTCGCCATAATTTTTTTGGATTCTTCCACCAAATCGTGTTCCGCCAAAGATTTGCCGATGGCTTTACCTTCCGCCAACAGGAAGGTGTTGGCGATACCGCCGCCGACGATGAGTTGGTCGACTTTGTCCGCCAGCGATTCGAGGATGGTCAGCTTGGTGGACACTTTGCTGCCGGCAACGATGGCAACCATCGGGCGCGCGGGCTGTTTCAAGGCTTTGCCCAAAGCGTCGAGTTCGCCCGCCATCAATACGCCGGCGCAGGCAACGGGAGCGGCTTGGGCGACGGCTTCGGTCGAGGCTTGGGCGCGGTGCGCGGTGCCGAACGCGTCATTGACGAACACGTCGCACAAAGAAGCGTAGGCTTTGCCCAGTTCCAAATCGTTTTTCTTCTCGCCTTTGTTGATACGCACGTTTTGCAGCATCACGACATCGCCCGCGTTCAAAGCCGGTTTGTTTTCACGCCAGTCGTTCAATACTTTCACGTCTTTGCCCAACAGACCGCCCAAGTGCGCGGCAACGGGCGCGACATCGTCTTCGGAATGGAATTCGCCTTCGGTCGGGCGACCCAAGTGGGTCATCACGATGACGGACGCGCCGTTGTCCAAGCAGTATTTGATGGACGCAAGTGAGGCGCGGATACGGGTGTCGTCGCTGATTTTGCCGTCTTTGAACGGCACGTTCATATCGGCGCGAATGAGGACGGTTTTGCCCTGCACGTTTTGTTCGGTCAGTTTTAAAAATGCCATAATCAGTCCTTTTCAATCAGTGTTTGCGATACAGAAACAATTGATGCCGTCTGAAGGCTTCAGACGGCATCGCAACCCGATCAGCCGGATACGCGCTCGATTTTCGCGCCGACGCTGCCGAGTTTTTTTTCAATATTTTCATAACCGCGATCCAAGTGGTAAATCTGTTCGACCACGGTTTCGCCGCGCGCCGCCAAACCGGCGATAACGAGGCTTGCGGACGCACGCAAATCCGTCGCCTTGACGACTGCGCCGGAAAGCCGTTCCACACCCTGCACAAATGCCGTATTGCCCTCGGTTGTAATGTTCGCCCCCATCCGGTTCAACTCGGGGACGTGCATAAAGCGGTTTTCAAAAATCGTTTCCACCACGCGGCAGCTTCCCTCCGCCACGGCATTCAATGCCATAAACTGCGCCTGCATATCCGTGGGGAAGCCGGGGTGGACGACCGTGCGGATGTCCACCGCCTTCGGACGCTGCCGCATATCGATGGCGATCCAATCGTCGCCCGCCTCAATCACCGCACCTGCCTCAACCAGTTTGTCCAACACCACTTCCATCGTTTTCGGCGCAGCATTCCGCAAAACCACCCTGCCGCCGGTTATCGCCACCGCACACAGGAACGTCCCCGCTTCAATCCGGTCGGGGACAACGCTGTGTTCGCAGCCGTGCAGCTCGTCCACACCTTCCACAATCATTGTGGACGTACCGATGCCGCTGATTTTCGCGCCCATTTTGACCAGGCATTCCGCCAAATCGACCACTTCAGGCTCGATGGCGCAGTTTTCCAAAACCGTCGTACCTTCCGCCAGCGTCGCCGCCATCAGCAGGTTTTCCGTGCCGCCGACGGTAACGACATCCATCGCCACGCGCGTACCTTTGAGTTTGCCTTTGGCTTTGACGTAACCGTGTTCGATGACGATTTCCGCCCCCATCGCTTCCAAGCCTTTCAAATGCTGATCGACGGGGCGCGAACCGATGGCGCAGCCGCCCGGCAGGCTGACTTGCGCCTCGCCGAAACGCGCCAGCGTCGGGCCAAGCACCAAAATCGAGGCGCGCATAGTTCTGACCAGCTCATACGGCGCGCAGGTATTGTTTACCGTACCGCCGTTGATTTCAAATTCGCTGATATTGTCGGTCAGGACGCGCGCGCCCATCCCCTGAAGCAGCTTTTGCGTGGTTTTCACATCTGCCAGCATAGGCACATTTTTCAGGCGCAACGTACCCGATGTCAGCAAACCCGCGCACATCAGCGGCAATGCCGCGTTTTTCGCGCCCGAGACCGTTATTTCCCCGTTGAGCGGGCCGTTTGCGGAGATTTTCAGTTTATCCACGTTTGTTCTTTCCTAGTGGGTACTTGTATAGTGAATTAACAAAAATCAGGACAAGGCGGCGAAGCCGCAGACAGTACAGATAGTACGGAACCGATTCACTTGGTGCTTCAGCACCTTAGAGAATCGTTCTCTTTGAGCTAAGGCGAGGCAATACCGTACTGGTTTTTGTTAATCCACTATAATATTTCAATACTCGGGACAACGCATAAAGCATCACCCGATGAAGGTTGCAGAGGCGGAATTATAAGGGATTTTCGGGAAAAATACGGAAGCCGCACCAAAGAATTTGACGAAATGCCGCGCTTTCCGAACAAGGATTGTCGGAAGACAAAAAAAGCCGAGTTTTGAAAACTCAGCTTTTTTGCTTTATCTGGTGGGTCGTGAGCGATTCGAACGCTCGACCAACGGATTAAAAGTCCGCTGCTCTACCGACTGAGCTAACGACCCGATAAGCTCGAAATTCTATACATCAAGCCTGATGCTGTCAACCATTTTGTCGGCGTTCAGACGGCATTTTATTTATCAGGCTGTTTTTTCGTATAAATTAACGAGGTCAGTATCGATGCACCCAACGCGCCGAACACGACCGACAGTGAAACGGAAATCGGGATATGCACCCAATGCATTACCAGCATTTTCACACCGATAAAACTCAACACGAATGCCAAGCCGTATTTCAGGAAGATAAAGCGTTCCGCCACATCCGCCAGTAGGAAATACATCGCCCGCAAACCCAAAATAGCGAAAATATTGGAAGTCAGCACGATAAACGGATCGGTGGTAACGGCAAAGACGGCGGGAATACTGTCCACAGCAAACACGACATCGCTCAATTCAATCATGACCAGCACCAAAAACAGCGGCGTGGCGATTTTTTTGCCGTTTTCGACGGTAAAAAATTTCTCGCCGTGAAATTCCGTGCCGACCGGAACGACTTTCTTGACGGCATTCAGCAGCCTGCTGTTTGCCAAATCCTCTTTCTCATCGCCTTCGGGCTTCATCATGTGTATACCAGTATAGAGCAGGAACGCGCCAAACAGATACAGAATCCACTCAAACTGCCGAACCAGTGCCGCGCCGACGAAAATCATGACGGTGCGCAATACCAATGCGCCCAATACGCCGTACAGCAGCACGCGGTGCTGAAACTGCGGTGCGACTTTGAAGTAGCCGAATATCATCAGGAACACGAAAATATTGTCGACTGCCAACGATTTTTCCAAAATGTAGCCGGTAAAGAATTCCAATACTTTTTCTTTTGCGACTGCCGCGCCGTAGCCGAGATTGCCGGCGAGTTCAAAATACAGCCAGCCCGCGAACAGGCAGGATACGGCAACCCACAAGCCGCTCCATGCCAAGGCTTCTTTGACGCCGACTTTATGGCTGCCGTTTTTCTTCAGCGAAAACATATCCAAGGCAATCATGACCAGCACTGCCGCAAAAAAAACGCCGTAAAACAACGGCGACCCGATGCCGGGATATTCTGTCATGGTTCAATCTCCTGATTTGAAATGTAATTGTGTTACCAGCTGATATAAAACATCGCTTTTGCCAAAAAGACAATCAGCAGCATATGGGTAAAGACGACGGTGTGTATGTATTTCGACCAGCCGACGGTCAGTGTGGAACGCGCCATTTTGACGACGGCGATGGCGAAGTGCGCCAACACGCTGAACGCCAACAGGATTTTCAGCGTCAGCATCGTACCGAAGGAAGTGGCAAACGGTTCGCCCAATATAGAAAGATAGCGGTTTGCCGCCATCACGATGCCGCTGGCGAACAGCAGTCCGACCACAAACGGCATCACCCTGACGGCGCGGTAAGACATTGCCTTTTCCACTTCGCGCCGCGCCTCGCACGACACCCGTCCCGTATGCAGGACGGACAAAACCAGCACTTCAAAAAACACGCCGCCGACAAAGGCGATGGCGCAATACAGGTGGACGATGTGCGCGACGGCATAAATACTCATACGGTACTCCAACCGGAAAACTCGGATACGGATTGTATCACTATCGTCCCCGATGTCCGCATACCGCTTCCCGTACCGCCTCGGCGATTCTCGCGCCCGCTCCGCGATGTTGTGCGATAAAGCCGTCCGCGCGCGCCTGCATCTGCATTCCGCCCTCCTCGGACGATAAGTTTTTTTCAACGGCTTCCCGCCACGCGTCCGCCGATTCGACTTGAACCGCCGCACCCGATGCCAAGGCGTGCCGGCAGGCTTCGGAAAAATTGTAGGTCGAAAAGCCGAATATCGTCGGAACGCCGCAGGAAAGCGGTTCGATGATGTTCTGACAGCCCGAATCGACCAGACTGCCGCCGACAAAAGCGACATCGGCGCACAGGTAATACGCATACAGCTCGCCCATACTGTCGCCTATCCACACCTGCGTATCGGGTTCGACCGGCAAACCGTCGCTGCGCCGCTGAACCTTAAACCCGAAGCGTTTTACCGTTTCAAATACCGTCTGAAAATGCTCGGGATGGCGCGGCACGACGACCAGCAGGGCATCGCCGCGATATTGTTGCCACGCCGCCAGCAGTTTTTCCGCCTCGTCTTCACCCCGATAAACGCGCGTGCTGCCGCACACGGCAACCTGCCGGTCTCCGATGCGTTTTTCAAACTGCCCCGCCAGCGTTTTCATCTGTTCCGACGGCATCAGGTCGTATTTGGTATTGCCGCACACCTGCACGGATGCCGCGCCCAATTTCGCCAACCGCGCCGCATCCGCCTCCGTCTGTGCCAGACAGCCCGTCAGCGAAGCGGCGGCAGGACGGATCAGGCTGCGGACTTTCAGATAACCGTTTAGCGATTTTTCCGACAGCCGCGCATTCGCCAAAAACAGCGGCACACCCGTGCGCCGGCATTCCTTCATCAGATTGGGCCAGATTTCGGTTTCCATCAAAATGCCGAACATCGGGCGGTGTTCGCGCAAAAACTGCCGTACCCACGTTTTTTTGTCATACGGAAGATAGCGGCATTGTGCATCAGGAAACAGAACTTGCGCGGTTTCCCGTCCCGTCGGGGTCATCTGCGTCATCAGCAGCGGCGCATCGGGAAAACGCTGCCGCAACTCGCGTATCAAAGGTTGGGCGGCACGCGTTTCCCCGACCGAAACGGCGTGTATCCAAACCGCGCCGGTAACGGGATTCGGATACGGCTTGCCGAAACGCTCGCCCCGATGCGCCCGATATGCAGGGGCACTTCCGGAGCGTTTGTCCAAATAACGCCGTATCCATATCGGCGCAAGCAGCCACAATACATCATAAAGCCATTGGAACATCTTTCTATTTCCTGCAAAACAAATGCCGTCCGAACGGTTCGGACGGCATTTCGGCAACGGAATCAAATATCGTAGGTTGTCGAAGCGGTATCTCCGCCCTTGCCCGTCCAGTTGGTATGGAAAAACTCGCCGCGCGGTTTGTCGGTGCGCTCGTAAGTGTGCGCGCCGAAGTAGTCGCGCTGTGCCTGCAAGAGGTTGGCAGGCAGACGTTCGGTCGTGTAGCCGTCCAAGAACGTAATCGCCGAAGCCATGCAGGGCATAGGGATGCCGCATTCGACCGCCTTGGCAACCACCTTGCGCCACGCCGGCAGGCAGTTTTCCAAAATATTTTTGAAATACGGATCCGTACCCAAGAACACCAAATCGGGATTGTTTTCATAGGCATCGCGGATATTGCTTAAGAATGCGCTGCGAATGATGCACCCCTCGCGCCACAGCAGCGCAGTGTTGCCGTAGTCCAAATCCCAGCCGTAGCTTTCGCCCGCTTCGCGGATCAGCATAAAGCCTTGTGCGTAGGAAATGATTTTAGATGCAAGCAGGGTCTGTCTCAACGCCTCGACCCATTCTTGTTTGCCGCCTTCGACGGGCGTAACGGTTCGGGCGAACAGCTTGCCGGTCTGCACGCGCTGTTCTTTGAACGACGAAACGCAGCGGGCGAATACCGCTTCGGAAATCAGCGTCAACGGAATACCCAAATCCAAGGCATTGATGCCCGTCCATTTGCCCGTGCCTTTTTGCCCTGCCGTATCGAGGATTTTCTCGACCAGCGGTTCACCGCCTTCGTCCTTATAGCCCAAAATTGCCGCAGTGATTTCAATCAGATAAGAATCCAGCTCGGTTTTGTTCCACTCGGCAAACACGCGGTGCATTTCGTCGTAAGACAGCCCCAAGCCGTCTTTCATAAACTGGTACGCTTCGCAAATCAACTGCATATCGCCGTATTCGATGCCGTTATGCACCATTTTGACAAAATGCCCCGCGCCGTCCCTGCCGACCCAGTCACAACACGGTTCGCCCTGCGGCGTTTTGGCGGCAATCGCCTGAAAAATCGGTTTGACGGCTTCCCAAGCGCGTTTATCCCCGCCCGGCATAATGGACGGGCCGCGCCGCGCGCCTTCTTCGCCGCCGGATACGCCCGCGCCGACAAATAAAATCCCTTTTCCGGCAAGGTAATGTGTCCGCCGTGTCGTGTCGGAGTAATTGGCATTGCCGCCGTCAATAATGATGTCGCCTTCTTCCAACAGCGGAAGCAGTTGTTCGATAAAGTCGTCAACCACCGAACCTGCGCGAACCATCATCATGATTTTTCTTGGTTTTGCCAGCTTATCGACCAAGTCTTGCAGGGAGTACGCGCCGATAATACCGGTCCCTTTTGCCGCGCCGTTTAAAAATTCGTCCACCTTACCGATTGTTCGGTTGTAGGCGACAACCTTAAATCCGCAATCGTTCATATTCAAAATCAGGTTTTGCCCCATAACCGCCAAACCGATTACGCCAATATCGCCTTTCATTGCAGGAAGCTCCGTTATAGATTTAATTTATCGACCGCAACTCTACCTGATTTACGCTTGTTTAACAATCCTTAACTTTAATTTTTTGAAAAGATGCCTTTACGCTTTACCGTGCGTTTCCCTGAAGGCTTATAAATAAAATATAAAAATTAAATAAAAAAACGATGATTATATTGATAGGAGAAATTTTCTGTGGGTAACTTTTTTTTATTTTAAAAATCATCAGGATTACCTTTTTTTAGGGTGTCGGTAAGGCGGATTCCCTTTTGTGCATACCTGTGGATTGTTTTTTATGGGGAATAAGTTTTGTGGATAGTTTGCTTGTTGTGCAGATGGCATCCTACTTTTCTTTACCGAATGGCTGCCGATGTCTTTAAGAACCGGAATACTGTGGAGGTTTGAGAGGAAAGTGTGTTTGGAACGTGTGGAAATGGTCAGGTGTCGGCACGAATGTCTTATTTCTGCATATCGGCAGAGTGCGCATCCGAATTTGTGTATAAGTGGTGGAAAAAATGAGATTTGCGGGTAAATCTCACAATATTTCAGTCAGATAACTTTGGATTGCTTGTGTATAAATAAACTTTCGGATGGGGATACGTAACGGAAACCTGTACCGCGTCATTCCCACGAACCTACATCCCGTCATTCCCACGAAAGTGGGAATGATGAAATTTTGAGTTTTAGGAATTTATCGGAAAAAACAGAAACCGCTCTGCCGTCACTCCCGCGCAGGCGGGAATCTAGACCTTAGAACAACAGCAATATTCAAAGGTTAGCTGAAGCTTTAGAGATTCTGGATTCCCACTTTCGTGGGAATGACGGGATTAGAGTTTCAAAATTTATTCTAAATAGCTGAAACTCAACGCACTGGATTCCCGCCTGCGCGGGAATGACGAATCCATCCATACGGAAACCTACACCACGTCATTCCTACGAACCTACATCCTGTCATTCCCACAAAAACAGAAAACCAAAAACAGAAACCGTTCTGTCGTCATTCCCGCGCAGGCGGGAATCTAGACCTTAGAACAACAGTAATATTCAAAGATTATCTGAAAGTCCGAGATTCTAGATTCCCACTTTCGTGGGAATGACGAATTTTAGGTTTCTGTTTTGGTTTTTGTCCTTGTAGGAATGATGAAATTTTAAGTTTTAGGAATTTACCGGAAAAAACAGAAAGCGTTATCCACAAGTTCTGATGTTCAGCTCGTGAAATGCGTCGGGCAAATCATCGCTGTCGGCAAATTCCACCCGGTCGTAAGCCGTTTCGTCTGCCAAAACCGCGCGCAAGAGTGCGTTGTTGATGGCGTGTCCCGATTTGTAGCCTTCAAACGCACCGATAATCGGGTGTCCGACGATATACAAATCGCCGATGGCATCAAGGATTTTGTGGCGCACAAACTCATCGGGATAGCGCAAGCCTTCAGGATTCAGGACATCCGTGTCGTCAATCACGATGGCGTTGTTCAAATTGCCGCCCAAACCCAGATTGTGGGCGCGCATCATTTCCACTTCGTGCATAAAGCCGAAAGTGCGCGCGCGCGCGATTTCGTCGATGTAGGATTTGCCGGCGAAATCGATTTCAAAAGTGGGCGAGCTGCGGTTGAAAACCGGATGGTCGAATTCGATGGTCAGCGTTACCTTAAAGCCGTCATACGGCGTAAAGCGCACCCATTTGCCCGCTTCTTTGATTTCGACAGGCTTGAGGATTTTCAAAAAACGCTTTTGCGCCTTTTGATCGACCACGCCCGCATCTTGCAAAAGGTAAATAAACGGCAGGCTGGAGCCGTCCATAATCGGGATTTCGGGCGCGTTCAGCTCAATCAGCGCGTTGTCGATGCCGTAGGCGGACAGCGCGGACATAATGTGTTCGATCGTGCCGACGCGCACGCCTTTGTCGGTAACGATGGTGGAGGAAAGGCGGGTATCGTTGATCAAATAAGGGGTCAGCTTGATTTGTTCGCCCATCTCGCCGTCCAAATCGGTACGGCGGAAGGAAATCCCGCTGTTTTCAGGCGCGGGGTGCAGGGTCAGCGCGACGCGTTCGCCCGAATGCAGCCCGACTCCGGTAACGCTGATGGATTTCGCCAAAGTTCTTTGCAGCATAAACCGCTTCCTTATCAATGGGGTAAGTTTTGGAATAATACGATAAAACCGGAAAAACAGGCTATGTTTTTCCATAGTATTTGCCAATGTATCCGTTTTCAATACGTAAGCCGCATAAAAATGTATAGTGGATTAACAAAAATCAAGACAAGGCGACGAACCCGCCCCCTCCTGAAAAACGCAAAAAATGCCGTCCGAAAACCTTTCGGACGGCATTTTCGCGTGAACCGTCATTCCCACAAGGACAAAAAACCAAAACAGAAAACCAAAAACAGCAACCTAAAATTCGTCATTCCCACGAAAGTGGGAATCTAGTTCGTTGAGTTTCAGTTATTTAGAATAAATTTTGAAACTTAAATCCCGTCATTCCCACGAACCTACATTCCGTCATTCCCACGAAAGTGGGAATCCAGTTTTTTGAGTTTCAGTCATTCCCGATAAATTGCCTTAGCATTGAATGTCTAGATTCCCGCTTTTGCGGGAATGACGGCGGCGGGTTGCTGTTTTTTGTTTATAAATTTCTGTAGCTTTGAATTTCAGCCATCTTCAATAAATTATAGCGGATTAACAAAAACCAGTACGGCGTTGTCTCGCCTTAGCTCAAAGAGAACGATTCTCTAAGGTGCTGAAGCACCAAGTGAATCGGTTCCGTACTATTTGTACTGTCTGCGGCTTCGCCGCCTTGTCCTGATTTTTGTTAATCCACTATATCTAGCCGAATTACTTTATTTTTTGATACGCAACCGGCCGGTTGCCGTCATTCCCGCGCAGGCGGGAATCCAGTCCGCTTGTTCGGTACATGAGAGGGCGGATTGCGCGCCTGTCAGATAAACCCCGTGTTTAAACGGGCGGCAATGAGGTACGCGCAGAGCCTTGAAGCGCAATCGATATATTATTTTCAGCCAAAACGGACGCCCCCGCTTGCCTTGCAAACCCTTAAAAAGGAAGCCACCCGGATTAATCCGAGTGGCCGTGGAAAATCACTTACCGCTTGATTTATTTAAAATTTATGGTATAATTTGCCTTATCCGGTAGATGAATCATCGCGGCAGGTTGACGGCAGGTGCTTGGTGTTGATTTTGTCGTCGGTGCCGTTGGCGGTGGCGGCTTTGACGTCGTCTTTGGCTTTGTCGGCGCGCGCAACCGGCTGTCCGCAGAACCATTTTACCGAACCGTTTTGACGCTTGGCCCACAGGGAGAGTTTTTTGCCTTTGATTTCGTTGTTTACGCCGCTTGAAAGCATTGTGGCGGTAATGACGCCGTTTGCGACTTTAACTTCCTTAACATATTTGCCTTTGATGTCGGTGGGGGGGATGCCACGCCGGCGGCATCATTAAATCCCGTCATTCCCACTTTCGCGGGAATGACGGGATGTAGGTTCGTGGGAATGATTGGTGTCGATCTTCTTGTTGGCGGCGGTGTCGGCGGTAATGGCATCGGCGTCGGCGTCGGCTTTGTCGCGCTGAACCGGCTGTCCGCAGAACCATTTTACCGAACCGTTTTGACGCTTGGCCCACAGGGAGAGTTTTTTGCCTTTGATTTCATTGTTTACGTTGCTTGAAGCCATTTGGGCGGTAATGACGCCTTTTGCGACTTCAACTTTCTGAACATATTTGCCTTTGATGTCGGAGGGGGAGGATGCCACGCCGGCGGCATCATTAAATCCCGTCATTCCCACTTTCGTGGGAATGACGGGATTAAAGTTTCAAAATTTATTCTAAATAACTGAAACTCAACGAACTAGATTCCCGCTTTTGCGGGAATGACGAAGTTTTTCTGCCATTTGCCGTGATTCGGGCAATACTCGGTAACGGCTGATTTTTTGAAAGTGTTTGAAATCGGCGCGTGGTGTTTTTGTGCAAACGGCAGATGACGCATCGCGGCAGGTTGACGGCAGGTGCTTGGTGTTGATGTTGTCGGCGGTCTTGCCGTTGGCGGCGGCGACGTCGTCGCTGTCGGCGGCGGTGCGCGTAACCGGCTGTCCGCAGAACCATTTTACCGAACCGTCTTGACGCTTGGCCCACAGGGAGAGTTTTTTGTCTTTGATTTCGTTGTTTACGTTGCTTGAAGCCATTATGTCAGACGGTATTGCCCGGGCAGCTTTATTCGTACACTTTCAGCAGCTCGACTTCAAATATCAAAGTGGCGTGCGGGGGAATCACGCCGCCCGCGCCGTGTGCGCCGTAGCCCATTTCCGAAGGGATGGTCAGCTTGCGTTTGCCGCCTTCCTTCATTCCGCCGAAGCCTTCGTCCCAGCCTTTGATGACTTGTCCGACACCGAGCGTGATGGTCAGCGGCTGGCGGCGGTCGAGGCTGGAGTCGAATTTGGTTCCGTTTTCCAGCCAACCTGTGTAATGCACGGTAATCTCTTTGCCTTTAACTGCTTCTTTTCCGAAGCCTTCTTGCAAGTCTTCAATAATCAGGCCGCCCATATTTGTCCTTTCATTGCTTGTTGGTCAAAACGGCAAGGGTAACATACCGTCCGTCGAAGTCAAATGCCGCTCAAACGTCAGCTGCATCGGTGCAGCTGAAACGGCTGTGTTTGTTGGACTGTTTTATTTTTTTCGTAAAGGTTCCATGCTTTTTCATGGAAATAGAAAACGACGGTGTTGATTAGGGGCTCGACCAGCGCGACCGCCCCCGATACGCCTATACTGCCCGTCAGTACATAGGTTACACTGAAGGCGGTGCTGAAATGCAGTGCGGCAAAAGTCAGGGTTTTAAGCATCATCCTCTCCCGAATTGGACATTGACGGAGGAATGATAAAGGTTATCATAAGGTTGCGCGGTTTAAATTTGCTATTTGTTGTTAGTGTAAATAAATCATTTTTCAAATGGGGATAGAAATTATGAATCATAAAAAGATCGTTGTTTTGGATGCGGATACTTTGCCCGGCCGGGTTTTTCATTTTGATTTTCCGCACGAGCTTGCGGTTTACGGTACGACAGGTGCGGATGAAACGGCAGAACGGGTGCGCGATGCACATATTGTCATTACTAACAAAGTGATGATTTCTGCCGATATTATTGCGGCTAATCCGCAGTTGGAGCTGATTGCCGTCAGTGCGACCGGTGTGAACAATGTCGATATTGGGGCGGCGAAGGCGGCGGGCGTTGCGGTATGCAATGTCCGCGCCTACGGAAACGAATCGGTTGCGGAACACGCCTTTATGCTGATGATTGCGTTGATGCGGAATTTGCCCGCCTATCAGCGTGATGTTGCGGCAGGATTATGGGAGAAGTCGCCGTTTTTCTGCTATTACGGTGCGCCGATTCGGGATTTGAACGGTAAAACGCTGGCGGTTTTCGGACGCGGCAATATCGGACGGACGCTTGCCGGATACGCGCAGGCGTTCGGTATGGGGGTGGTGTTTGCCGAACACAAACACGCGCCCGACGTGCGCGAAGGCTATGTTTCCTTTGAAGATGCGGTACAGACTGCCGACGTGTTGTCGCTGCACTGTCCGCTGAACGCCCAAACTGAAAATATGATAGGCGAAAACGAATTACAGCAGATGAAGCCCGGTGCGGTTTTGATTAATTGCGGGCGCGGCGGGCTGGTGGATGAAAACGCGCTGCTTGCCGCACTCAAATACGAGCAGATCGGCGGGGCGGGTGTCGATGTTTTGACGAATGAGCCGCCCAAAAACGGCAATCCCTTGCTGAATGCACGATTACCCAATCTGATTGTTACGCCGCATACCGCGTGGGCAAGTCGTGAGGCTTTGGACAGGCTGTTTGATATATTGTTGGCGAACATTCACGCCTTTGTGAAAGGAGAGGCGCAAAACCGCGTGGTTTGAGCTTGTCGGGATGACGGAAAACAATGCCGTCTGAACGCCCAAAGGGTTCAGACGGCATTGTTTTTGATATTTCTACTTAACCGACTTTGTCGCCCGGTTGCGCGCCTGTATCCACATCCAAGAGCTTCAGTTTCCCGTCTGCCGTGGCGGCGGAGAGAATCATGCCTTCAGATACGCCGAATTTTGCCATTTTGCGCGGGGCGAAGTTGGCGACGGCAATGACCATGCGGCCGTTCAATTCGGCAGGGTTCGGGTAAGACGCGGCGATGCCGGAGAAGATAATGCGTTTTTCAAAACCGAAATCGAGGTCGAATTTCAAAAGTTTGGTGCTGCCTTCGACGGCTTCGCAGTTCAATACTTTGGCGACGCGCATGTCGATTTTCATAAAGTCGTCGAAACTTGCCTGTTCGGCGACTTTTTCGTATTTGCTGTCTTCAACAGGCGCGGGGGTTGTCTGAATACTTTGTTTGTTGGCTTCGATTAAATCGTCCACTTGTTTTTGCTCCACTCGTTGCATGAGGTGTTCGTATTTGTTGATGGCGTGTTCGCCCAAGGTTTCGCGTGTATTTACCCAAGTGATGGCTTCCAAATTCAGGAATTTGGCGGCGTTTTCGGCCACTTTCGGCAATATGGGGGCGAGGTAGGCGGTCAACATGGTAAAGGCGTTGATGAGCTCGCTGCACACTTCGTGCAGGCGTTCGTCTTGACCTTCCTGTTTCGCCAGTTCCCACGGCTTGTTGGCATCGACGTATTCGTTGACAATGTCCGCCAAGGCCATGATGTCGCGCAGGGCACGGGCGTATTCGCGGTTTTCGTAGCATTCGGCAATGGCTTCGCTTTGTGCGGTCAGTTTTGCCAATAATGCGCTGTCGGCAACGTCTTTCAGACGGCCTTCAAACCGTTTGGCGATGAAACCTGAAGCGCGGGCGGCAATGTTGACGTATTTGCCGACGAGATCGCTGTTGACGCGGCTGATAAAGTCTTGCAGGTTCAAATCGATGTCTTCGATTTTGCTGTTGAGTTTGGCGGCGATGTAGTAGCGCATCCACTCGGGGTTCAGGCCTTGTTCCAGATAGGATTTGGCGGTGATGAAGGTGCCGCGCGATTTGGACATTTTTTGTCCGTCCACGGTCAAAAAGCCGTGTGCGTACACGCCGGTCGGGGCGCGGTGGCCGGAGAAATGCAGCATAGCGGGCCAGAACAGGGCGTGGAAATAGAGGATGTCTTTGCCGATGAAGTGGTACATCTCGGTTTGGCTGCCGGCTTTGAAGTATTCGTCGAAATCGATGCCGATGCGGTCGCACAGGTTTTTAAACGATGCCATGTAGCCGACGGGCGCGTCCAGCCAGACGTAGAAGTATTTGCCCGGCGCGTCGGGGATTTCAAAACCGAAATAAGGCGCGTCGCGGGAAATATCCCAGTCGGATAGGGTGGTTTCTTCGCCTTCTCCCAGCCATTCTTTCATTTTGTTGAGGGCTTCTGGTTGCAGATGGGGCTTGCCGTCGTGCGGATTGTTGCCGGAAGTCCATGCTTTGAGGAAGTCGGCGCATTCGCCGAGTTTGAAGAAGAAGTGTTCGGATTCGCGCAATTCGGGTTTGGCACCGGATACGGCGGAATACGGGTTGATCAGTTCGGTCGGGGAATAGGTCGTGCCGCAGACTTCGCAGTTGTCGCCGTATTGGTCGTGGGCGTGGCATTTCGGGCATTCGCCTTTGACGAAACGGTCGGGCAGGAACATTTGTTTTTCAGGGTCGAAAAGCTGCTCGATGACGCGGCTTTCGATTTTGCCGTTGGCTTTCAGCGCGCGGTAAATGTCTTGGGAAAACTGTTTGTTTTCAGGGGAATGGGTGCTGTAATAATTGTCGTAACCGATGCCGAAATCGGTAAAGTCGGCGAGGTGCTCTTCGCGCACTTTGGCAATCATGTCTTCAGGCGCGATGCCTTGTTTTTGCGCGGCAAGCATTACAGGTGTGCCGTGGGTGTCGTCGGCGCAGCAGTAGTAGCATTCGTGGCCGCGCAGTTTTTGGAAGCGTACCCAAACGTCGGTTTGGATGTGTTCGACCATGTGGCCGAGGTGGATGCTGCCGTTGGCATAGGGCAGGGCAGAGGTAACTAAGATTTTGCGTGTCATATTGTGCTTTGCAAACAATGGGTAAAGGCGGATTATACCGCAAATCAAACGGGGAAATGCCGTCTGAAGCCTGAAAAATCGGGCTTCAGACGGCATTTTGCCAATCGGCGGGATTTATTCGACGGTTACGGATTTCGCCAGGTTGCGCGGCTTGTCCACATCCGTGCCGCGTGCGAGGGCGGTGTGGTAGGCGAGGAGCTGCACGGGGATAGTATGCACGACGGGGGACAGTTTGCCGACGTGGCGCGGTGCGCGGATAACGTGCACACCTTCGGTGGCATTAAAATTGCTGTCGAGGTCGGCAAAGACGAAAAGTTCGCCGCCGCGCGCGCCGACTTCCTGCATATTGGCTTTGACTTTGTCCAACAGGCTGTCGTTGGGTGCGATGACGACGACGGGCATGTTTTCGTCCACCAAGGCAAGCGGCCCGTGCTTCAGCTCGCCGGCAGGATAGGCTTCGGCGTGGATGTAGGTGATTTCCTTCAGCTTCAATGCACCTTCGAGGGCAATCGGGTAATGGATGCCGCGCCCTAAAAACAGCGCGCTGGTTTTCTTGGCAAACTGTTGCGCCCATGCGGCAATTTGAGGTTCTAGGTTCAAAGCGTGCTGAACGCTGCCGGGAAGCTGGCGGAGTTCTTCGATGTAACGCGCTTCGTCTTTTTCGGAAACTAAACCGCGTACCTTCGCCAGCGTTACCGCCAAACCGAACAGCGCGACCAGCTGCGTGGTAAACGCTTTGGTCGAGGCGACGCCGATTTCCGCTCCGGCACGGGTATAAAGCACGAGGCTGCTTTCGCGCGGCAGGGCGGATTCCATCACGTTGCAGATGGAGAGGCTGTGGCGGTGTCCCAACGATTTGGCGTATTTCAAAGCCTCCATCGTGTCCAGCGTTTCGCCGGATTGGGAAATGGTAATGACCAGTTGGTCCGGATCGGCAATCACGCTGCGGTATCGGTATTCGCTGGCGATTTCGACATCGGCCGGGATTTTGGCGATGGATTCCAACCAATATTTGGCGGTCAGTGCGGCGTAATAGGACGTGCCGCAGGCAAGGATTTTGACGCTGCGGATGCTTTCAAACACGCTTTTGGCGTTTTTGCCGAAGTTTTCGGGGATGAAGCCGCCATCGAGGAAAACCTCCGCCGTGTCTGCAATCGCGCGCGGCTGCTCGTGGATTTCCTTTTGCATAAAGTGGCTGTACGGTCCCAGTTCCAAAGAGGCGAGCGAGAGTTCGGATACCTTGACTTTGCGTTCGGCAGGCAGGCCGTTTTTATCGGTCAGCCGTTTGATGCCGTCTGAAGCCAGCAGCGCGATGTCGCCGTCTTCGAGGTACGCCACGCGGCGCGTAAAGGCGATGACGGCGGATACGTCCGAAGCGATAAAGGTTTCATCGTCGCCCAAAGCGACCAAAAGCGGGCAGCCCATACGCGCCACAACTAATTCATCAGGCTTGTCTTGGGCAATAACCGCGATGGCGTATGCGCCGTGGAAACGTTTGACCGCTTCCTGCACTGCTTCAAACAATTTGCCGCCGTTTTGCGCGTATTCGTGATTGATGCTGTGGGCGATGACTTCGGTATCCGTTTGCGATTCAAAACGGTATCCCAAACCTTCCAAGCGTTTGCGTTCGCTTTCAAAGTTTTCGATGATGCCGTTGTGGACGACCGCAATCATACCGCCGCTGATGTGCGGGTGGGCGTTCGGCTCGGTAACGCCGCCGTGTGTCGCCCAACGCGTATGCCCGATGCCGATGCTGCCGCTGATGCCTTTTTCGCGTGCTGCGTCCTCCATAAGCTGCACGCGTCCGACGCGGCGCACGCGTTTGATTTTGCCGTCGGTGTTGACGGCAATGCCTGATGAGTCATAACCCCGGTATTCGAGGCGTTTGAGACCGTCGGTCAGAAAATCGACGACGTTGTGATGGGCGCGGATGGCGCCGACGATACCGCACATAACTGTTCCTTAGTATCCGGTTGAAAAAAAAACAGGCGCGGACGGCTTCCGTGCCGCACCTTCCTCTTCGGATTATAAACCGCCTTCCGCGCCGAAAAACAGCAAAATGCCGTCTGAAGGCTTGGGCTTGCTCAAAAAAGGGAGGGATTTCCCCGCCTGACTGGGATGGGCGTTCAGACGGCATTGCCTGCTGCTGGTTTATAGTTTTTGCAAATCAATATTGACAAGCTGAAAAAAAAAAACAATATACTCGCCCGGTCTTAATGTTAAAGGAGTATGGAAATGAAACAAATGCTTTTGGCCGTCGGCGTGGCGGCGGTGTTGGCGGGCTGCGGCAAGGATGCCGGCGGTTACGAGGGTTATTGGCGCGAAAAATCGGACAAAAAAGAGGGTATGATTGCCGTCAAAAAAGAAAAAGGCAATTACTTCCTTAATAAAATCAACGTGGTTACAGGCGAGGAAGAGTCTTTGCTTTTGTCTGAAAAAGACGGCGCGCTTTCGATAAACACAGGGATAGGGGAAATCCCGATCAAACTTTCCGACGACGGGAAAGAGCTGTATGTCGAACGCAGGCAGTATGTCAAAACCGATGCGGCGATGAAGGACAAAATCATCGCCCACCAGAAAAAGTGCGGACAAACAGTACAGGCATACCTCGACGCGCAAAAGGCGTTGCCGTCAAACCAAACGTATCAGCAGCGTCAGGCGGCGATCGAGCAATTGAAACGGCGGTTTGAAGCCGAGTTCGATGAATTGGAAAAAGAAATCAAATGCAACGGCAGACCTCGGGCATTGTTGCTTTAGCGGAGGATAACCGGGAGGATGCCGCCGCCAAATCGGATGTGCGGTTTCCTGACTGGTACGGGCGGGCGGGAATGTCCGCCTTTTTTTGTTCGGACGCGTTTGAATACCCGTCCGATTCCGATCGTTTGCAAGGGGGTATTTCCGTTCGGGCGGAAATCCATTCCGTCAAATAAAAAAAGGCATTTTGTCCAGCCGGCTTGTGCCTGCGGTATCTCAAAACTTCGCCTTAATGCGCCCGATTGGCCGTGATGGGCTTCAGACGGCATTGTTTTGCCGGTTTACGGCCGATATTCGGGCTTCATGCCGTTGGGTAGAAGCTGCCAGACGTAACCCGGTTCTTTCATTTTACCAGCCGTTTCCCCTGCTTCGTCGCCGTAACCCCAGAAATAATCCACGCGCACCGCGCCTTTAATCGCGCTGCCGGTATCCTGCGCCATAATCAGGCGGTTGAGGGCTTTGCTGGTAACTGGATGGGCGGTGGCGACAAATAAGGGCGCGCCCAAGGTAATGTAGTGCCGGTCGACTGCGCCGGCATACTCGCCCATCAGCGGCGTGCCCAGTGCGCCGACGGGGCCGTCATTGCTGCTTCCGGCAAGCTCTCGGAAAAAGATATAGCTGGGGTTTTGACCCAAAACTTCGGCGAGGCGTTGCGGATTTTGCCGCATATAAGACTTAATGCCCTGCATGGAGGTTTGTCCGAGTTTGAGGTAGCCCTTATCCGCCATGTATTTTCCGATGGAAACATATGGATGCTCGTTTTTGTCGGCATAGCCGATGCGGATGTATTTGCCGGACGGGGTTTTCAGACGGCCCGAGCCTTGGATGTGCATAAAAAAGAGTTCGACGGGGTCTTCGGCGTAACCGAGTATCGGTGCTTTGCCGTCAAGCGCGCCGCCGTTGATTTGGTTTCGCGTGTGGTAGGGGAGGAAGCGGCTTCCTTCAAACCTGCCCTTGATTGCCGTTGTGCGTGCGGTGATGGGGAATCGGGAGAGGTCGGCGGTGTGCGTGCCGCCGGCATTGTCGATTGTGCCGCTGTTTTTCCCCGTCTGCCTGATGCGGACAAGGGCTTTTCCGCTCCGCAAACCGGCAGGCAGGGGGACGGAGATAAAATCGTCGGGAATACCGTAAATCGGGAAGCGGGCCTGTGCCGTCCGTCTGTCGTCGCCCTTCAGTACCGGTTCGTAATAGCCGGTAACCGTGCCGGCAAGGCTTCCGTTGCCTGCAACCTGCCACGGCGTGAAATAGCGTTCAAAAAACTGTTTTGCCTGAAAGGAATGGACGGGGGTTTGAAAGGCTTGGGCACACACATCCTGCCAGCCTTGGCGGTTTTTCAAATTGGCGCAGCCGAGGCGGAAGGATTGCAGGCTTTTGGCGAAATCCTGCGCCGCCCAGTGGGGCAGGGACAGGTGCGGCACAGCGGTATAAACGGCCCCGCCGCCGCCGACCGTCGTTCCGGCGGGGTCGGGGATGCCGACCGGCCGGTCCGGGCCGTTGATGACGGATGTGTCGGGTTGCGGAAAGGTTTGGATGCTCTTGCTTTGGCAGGCGGCGAGGATGGCGGCGGCGATGCCGTACAGGGCGGCGCGGAATAGGTATTTTTTCATAATGGACAATGTTGCCGGCAGTAATAAGAAAGATGGTTTCGGGCGGCGTTGCGGCAGCCGTGGAGAGGGGATTTTAACACAGGGCGCAGCTGCAGCCTGCGGAACTTTCCGCCGCGCGGCAATGCAGATAAAAATAACTTGCATTTGTATTTACAAACAATGAAAATATTCCGATAATATATTATTCATCATCCTTGTTCGTTCGCGTTTATGCTGGTCGCTTTTTTAATTATGTTGCGCGAGGGTATCGAAGCCGCGCTCATCGTCGGCATTGTTGCCGGTTTTTTGAAACAGTCCGGACATTCCAAACTGATGCCTAAGGTCTGGTTCGGGGTCGTCCTTGCTTCTTTGATGTGTTTGGGGCTGGGGTACGGAATCCATTCGGCAACGGGCGAGATTCCCCAAAAGCAGCAGGAGTTCGTCGTCGGCATTATCGGTTTGGTTGCTGTTGCGATGCTGACTTATATGATTTTATGGATGAAAAAAGCCGCCCGTTCGATGAAGCGGCAGCTTCAGGACTCTGTGCAGGCGGCTTTGAACCGTGGCAGCGGTCAAGGATGGGCCTTGGTTGGTATGGCGTTTCTTGCCGTGGCGCGCGAAGGTTTGGAGAGCGTTTTTTTCCTGCTTGCTGTATTCAAACAGAGCCCGACGTGGCAGATGCCGGCCGGTGCGGTAGCGGGGGTTTTGGCTGCCGCCGTGATTGGCGCGTTGATTTATCAGGGTGGGATGCGCCTGAATCTGGCGAAGTTTTTCCGTTGGACGGGGGCGTTTTTGATTGCCGTTGCCGCCGGTCTGCTTGCCGGCTCGCTGCGCGCGCTGCATGAGGCAGGTATTTGGAACGCGCTTCAGGATATTGTGTTCGACTCATCAAAATATTTGCACGAAGACAGCCCGTTGGGCGTGCTGCTCGGCGGATTTTTCGGCTATACCGACCATCCGACGCAGGGCGAGGCCTTGGTTTGGCTGCTGTATCTTATTCCCGTCATGACTTGGTTTTTGTGCGGCAGCAGGCCGTCTGAAACTTTAACCCGTAAAGAGGAGCTGAAATGAGAAAATTCAATTTGACCGCATTGTCCGTGATGCTTGCCTTAGGTTTGACTGCGTGCCAGCCGCCGGAGGCGGAGAAAGCTGCGCCGGCCGCGTCCGGTGAGACCCAATCCGCCAACGAGGGCGGTTCGGTCAGTATCGCCGTCAACGACAATGCCTGCGAACCGATGGGACTGACCGTGCCGAGCGGACAGGTTGTGTTCAATATTAAAAACAACAGCGGCCGCAAGCTCGAATGGGAAATCCTGAAAGGCGTGATGGTGGTGGACGAGCGCGAAAACATCGCCCCCGGACTTTCCGATAAAATGACCGTCACCCTGTTGCCGGGCGAATACGAAATGACTTGCGGTCTTTTGACCAATCCGCGCGGCAAGCTGGTGGTAACCGACAGCGGCTTTAAAGACACCGCCAACGAAGCGGATTTGGAAAAACTGTCCCAACCGCTCGCCGATTATAAAGCCTACGTTCAAGGCGAGGTTAAAGAGCTGGTGGCGAAAACCAAAACCTTTACCGAAGCCGTCAAAGCAGGCGACATTGAAAAGGCGAAATCCCTGTTTGCCGACACCCGCGTCCATTACGAACGCATCGAACCGATTGCCGAGCTTTTCAGCGAACTCGACCCCGTCATCGATGCGCGTGAAGACGACTTCAAAGACGGCGCGAAAGATGCCGGATTTACCGGCTTTCACCGTATCGAATACGCCCTTTGGGTGGAAAAAGACGTGTCCGGCGTGAAGGAAATTGCAGCGAAACTGATGACCGATGTCGAAGCCCTGCAAAAAGAAATCGACGCATTGGCGTTTCCTCCGGGCAAGGTGGTCGGCGGCGCGTCCGAACTGATTGAAGAAGTGGCGGGCAGTAAAATCAGCGGCGAAGAAGACCGGTACAGCCACACCGATTTGAGCGACTTCCAAGCCAATGTGGACGGATCGAAAAAAATCGTCGATTTGTTCCGTCCGTTGATCGAGACCAAAAACAAAGCCTTGTTGGAAAAAACCGATACCAACTTCAAACAGGTCAACGAAATTCTGGCGAAATACCGGACTAAAGACGGTTTTGAAACCTACGACAAGCTGGGCGAAGCCGACCGCAAAGCGTTACAGGCCTCTATTAACGCGCTTGCCGAAGACCTTGCCCAACTTCGCGGCATACTCGGCTTGAAATAAGCCGCAAGCGTTCAGACGGTATTTGGCGGCAGATGCCGTCTGAAGTTTTATAGTGGATTAACAAAAACCAGTACGGCATTGCCTCGCCTTGCCTTGCCGTACTATTTATACTGTCTGCGGCTTCGTCGCCTTGTCCTGATTTTTGTTAATCCACTATATCCGCCATATATTGCAGGGCGGAATTTCAACCTGCCGCTATCGGTTAATGGAAAAACGGCGTGCAGGGATACCCATCCTGCTGCACGGATATTGAAGGAAACACCATGAGCAAAAACCAACCTGCACAACCGACCAGGCGCACTCTTTTTAAAACCGCGATCGCAGCTGGAGCAGTCGGCGCAATCGGAGGTTATCTCGGCGGCAAAAAACGGGGCGAAACCGCCGAACGCACCGCCGAAAGCCAACACTCGCCCCAAGCCTATCCCTGCTACGGCGAACATCAGGCAGGCATCGTTACGCCGCAGCAGGCGTTTTCGATTATGTGCGCCTTCGACGTAACCGCGCAAAGTGCCAAGCAGCTGGAAAACCTGTTCCGCACGCTGACCGCCCGCATCGAGTTTCTCACCCAAGGCGGCGAATACCAAGACGGCGACGACAAACTTCCGCCAGCCGGCAGCGGCATTTTGGGCAAAGCCTTCAACCCCGACGGGTTGACCGTTACCGTGGGGGTGGGCAGCAGCCTGTTTGACGGCCGGTTCGGACTCAAAGACAAAAAACCGATTCATTTGCAGGAAATGCGCGACTTCTCCAACGATAAGCTGCAAAAAAGCTGGTGCGACGGCGATTTGAGCCTGCAAATCTGTGCCTTCACCCCCGAAACCTGCCAAGCCGCCCTGCGCGACATCATCAAACACACCGTCCAAACCGCCGTTATCCGCTGGAGTATCGACGGGTGGCAGCCTAAATCCGAACCCGGCGCGATGGCGGCGCGCAACCTGTTGGGCTTCCGCGACGGCACGGGCAACCCCAAAGTTTCCGACCCCAAAACTGCCGACGAGGTTTTGTGGACGGGGGTGGCCGCCAACAGCCTCGACGAACCGGAGTGGGCGAAAAACGGCAGCTATCAGGCAGTCCGCCTTATCCGCCACTTTGTTGAGTTTTGGGACAGGACGCCGCTTCAAGAGCAAACCGACATTTTCGGGCGGCGCAAATACAGCGGCGCGCCGATGGACGGCAAAAAAGAAGCCGACCAACCGGATTTTGCCAAAGACCCCGAGGGGAATACCACGCCCAAAGACAGCCATATACGCCTGGCGAATCCGCGCGATCCCGAGTTCCTTAAAAAACACCGCCTCTTCCGCCGCGCCTACAGCTATTCGCGCGGACTCGCCTCAAGCGGACAGCTTGATGTCGGGCTGGTGTTCGTCTGCTATCAGGCAAACCTTGCCGACGGATTCATCTTCGTGCAAAACCTCCTCAACGGCGAACCGCTGGAAGAATACATCAGCCCCTTCGGCGGCGGCTATTTCTTCGTCTTGCCCGGCGTGGAAAAAGGCGGCTTTTTGGGGCAAGGGCTGCTGGGCGTATAAATCCGCCATATAAAAAACGCCGTCCGAACCTTGCCAAACGGGTTCGGACGGCGTTTCTTGTTTTTGGGCGGTCAGGCTTTTTTGACGAATTCGGATTTTAAATTCATCGCGCTGCCGTCGATTTTGCAGCTGATGTTGTGATCGCCTTCCTGCAGGCGTATGCCTTTGACTTTCGTACCTTGTTTGATCACCATCGAGCTGCCTTTTACCTTGAGGTCTTTGATGAGGATGACGGTATCGCCGTTTTGCAGTGCCGCGCCGTTGGCATCGCGCACTTGAGTCGCAAGGTCGGCGGCGGATTCGGTTTCATTCCATTCGTGGGCGCATTCGGGGCAGATGTATTGTCCGCCGTCTTCATAAGTGTATTCGGAGGCGCATTGTGGGCATGGGGGTAATGACATGGTTTGCAGTCCTTATCTGATATCGGAGGAGTTTGATGCCGTCTGAAACCTGAAACCGGCTTCAGACGGCATAGCTTTATTGTTTGTTTTTTTCAGGCCTCACCCAGCCGTCGATGATGGTTTGGCGGGAGCGGGCGAGGGCGAGTTTGCCGTCTTCGACATTGCGGGTAATCGTGCTGCCCGCGCCGGTGGTTACTTTGTTGCCGATTTTGACGGGGGAGACCAAGACGCAGTTTGAACCGATGCGCACTTCGTCGCCGATGACGGTTTTGTGTTTGTGCACGCCGTCGTAGTTGGCAATAATCGTACCTGCGCCGAAGTTGGTTTTGCTGCCGACTTCGGCATCGCCGATGTAGGTGAGGTGGTTGGCTTTGGTGCCTTTGCCGATGGCGGCGTTTTTGATTTCGACGAAGTTGCCGACGTGTACATCGTCAGCCAGTTTGGCTTGCGGACGCAGGCGGGCATAGGGGCCGATTTGGTTGTTTTCGCCGACTTCGCAGCCTTCGAGGTGGGAGAAGGGGGCGATTTTGCTGTTTGCGCCGATTTTAGCGTTTTTGATGACGCAGTTGGCACCGATTTCGACGTTGTCGCCGAGTTCGATTTTGCCTTCAAAGATACAGTTCACATCAATTACGACATCTTGCCCGTGTTTCAGACGGCCTCGTAAATCGAAACGTGCCGGGTCGCGCAGGGTTACGCCTGCTTTGAGCAATTCTTGCGCCTGTTCAGTTTGGAAGATGCGTTCGAGTTCGGCGAGCTGGAGTTTGTTGTTCACGCCGGCGGCCAGATGGGAGGAGCGGACTTGGACGGGATGAATTTTGATGCCGTCGGCAACGGCTTTGGCAATGAGGTCGGTTAAATAATATTCGCCTTGGGCATTGTTGCTGGAAAGGCTGTTCAACCAGGCTTCGAGTTTGGCGTTGGGCAGGACGAGGATGCCTGTGTTGATTTCTTTCACGGCTTTTTGGGCGGCGTCGGCATCTTTTTCTTCGACAATGGCGGTTACGCTGCCGCTGCCGTCGCGGATGATGCGCCCCAAACCTGACGGGTCGGCGGGCACGTCGGTCAACAGCCCGACTTCGTTGCCTGCGGCTTCGAGCAGGGTTTCGAGGGTTTCAACGTCAATTAAAGGAACGTCGCCGTACAACACCAGCGTGCGGCCTTCGGCGGCAAGGTGGGGCAGGGCGGTTTTGACGGCGTGGCCGGTGCCGAGCTGTTCGGTTTGTTCAACCCAGACGACATCGCGTTTGACGGTGTCCAAAACTTGCTCTTTGCCGTGGCCGACGACGACGCAGATGTTTTGCGGATTCAGCGCGGCGGCGGTGTCGATAACGCGCCCGAGCATTGTTTCGCCGCCGATTTCGTGCAAAACCTTGGGCATTTTGGAATACATGCGCGTGCCTTTGCCGGCGGCGAGGATGACGATGTTTAAAGTGTTTTGCGGCATAGCGTTTTCCTGTGCAATGCCGTCTGAAAGGGCTTCAGACGGCATAGGGTGGGTTTATCGGTTTTGAAATTTGGGCTTTTGCCAGTGTTGGCGATGCTCTTCGTCGGCGTTGTTGCCGGTTTGGTTGGGTAACACGGCATGGCGTTCGGGACGGTATTGGTTGTAGTTCATATTTTTCGAGTAGCTGCCGTCTTGGTAATAAACGGGCGTGCCGGCGGGATATTTTTGACGGACGGCGGTCTTGCCGTTGCCGTCTTGATAAGTTTCCCACGCGCAGCCCGACAAAAGGGCGGCGGCAGTCATCAGGATAAGGAAGGTTTTACGCATAACATTCTTTCGTATTTTCGGGGGGGTGTGCGGGTATTGTAATGATTTTGGCGGTGTTCTGACAAAGTTTCTGCATACCGAGCCAGTTGCGCCATATCGCTTACGGAAGCATCGATAAAGGGCAGGTCGTGCACTTTTGCACCGAACCGGACGGTTTTCATGCCCAATGCTTTTGCCTGATGCAGGTTGTCCGCGCTGTCGTCCACCATAATGCAGCATTCGGGCGGTACGTCCAAAAGGCGGCAGACATTGAGATACGCTTGCGGATTGGGTTTGTACAGCAGCCCGAAATCATCCGTGCCGAACAGTGCGTCGAAACGGTTTTCCAAACCGAGTGCGCCGACAACGGCACGGACGTAAAACGACGGGCCGTTGGAAAAAACCGCCTTGCGCCCGTTCAGACGGCATAGGGTGTTTTCCGTATCCGCCATGCCGTGCAGCCTGGTCAGGATTGCATCGATCGGATGGCTTTCGCGCAAAAATTCGGCGATGTCGATTTCGGGATGGTGGATTTGCAGTCCGGCGAGCGTTGCGCCGTAGCGGTGCCAATAGTCTTGACGCAGGTCGGACGCGGCAGATTCGGAGAGTTTGAGGCGGCGTGCCATATAGCGTGTCATAGCGCGGTTGATGAGTGTGAAGAGGCCGGCATCGGCATTGTGCAGCGTGTTGTCGAGGTCGAACAGCCACACGGTCGGGTTTTCTTGCATTTTGAACCGTGAAAATTTGTTAGAATGTTATTTTACAGCGAATAGAGGAGGACTCGGAATGAAACGGAAAATTTGGCTGCTGCCGCTGCTGGCGGTTTCGGCATACCTGCAGGCGCAGACGGAAGTCAGGCTGGCGGTGCATAAGTCGTTCAGCCTGCCCAAAGGGCTGATTGCGCGTTTCGAGCGGGCAAACGATGCGAAAGTGTCGATTATTCAGGCGGGCGGCGCGAACGAAATGCTCAACAAACTGATTTTGAGCCGCGCCAACCCGATTGCCGACGCGGTGTATGGTTTGGACAACGCCAATATCGGCAAGGCGCGGGAAATGGGCATTTTGGCGGCGGCGCAACCCGAATCCGCCCCCGTCGCGGTCGGGCTGCCTTCGGCTTTGGCGGTCGATTACGGCTATGTGTCCATCAATTACGACAAAAAATGGTTTGAAGGCAAAAAGCTTCCTCTGCCGCAAACCCTGCAGGATTTGACCCGCCCCGAATATAAAAACCTATTGGTCGTGCCGTCCCCCGCCACGTCGTCCCCGGGGCTGGGCTTCCTGATGGCGAACATCAGCGGTCTGGGCGAAGAAGGCGCGTTCAAATGGTGGGCACAGATGCGGCAGAACGGCGTGAAGGTCGCCAAAGGCTGGAGCGAGGCGTATTACACCGACTTTTCGCACAACGGCGGCGCGTATCCGCTGGTGGTCGGTTATGCCGCCAGCCCGGCGGCGGAAGTGTATTTTTCCAAAGGCAAATACAGCGAGCCGCCGACGGGCAACCTGTTTTTAAAAGGCGGCGTATTCCGCCAGGTCGAAGGCGCGGCGGTCTTGAAGGGCGCGAAACAGCCGAAGCTGGCGGCAAAACTGGTGCAATGGCTGCAAAGTCGGGAAGTGCAGCAGGCGGTTCCGTCCGAAATGTGGGTTTACCCCGCCGTCAAAAACACGCGCCTGCCCGACGTGTTCCGCTTCGCCCAAGCCCCGACGCACACCACCGCCCCCGCGCAGCGCGATATTGATGCGAACCAGCGCGGATGGGTTTCCCGTTGGATTAGAACGGTTTTGAAATAAAACAAACATACCGCCCCGCAGGGCTTCATACGGCATTTTTACACCTGTGCCGATTACGCCGCACGGGGCGGATGTTCGATCAAGAGGAAAACAATGGACTTCAAACAATTTGATTTTTTACACCTGATCAGTGTTTCCGGTTGGGAGCATCTGGCTGAAAAGGCGTGGGCGTTCGGGCTGAACCTTGCCGCCGCGCTGCTTATTTTTTTGGTCGGAAAATGGGCGGCGAAACGCATTGTCGCTGTGATGAGGGCGGCGATGACGCGCGCGCAGGTCGATGCCACGCTGATTAGTTTTTTGTGTAATGTTGCCAATATCGGCTTATTGATTTTGGTGATTATTGCCGCATTGGGCAGATTGGGCGTTTCCACAACATCCGTAACCGCCTTAATCGGCGGCGCGGGTTTGGCGGTGGCGTTGTCCTTGAAAGACCAGCTGTCCAATTTTGCCGCCGGCGCGCTGATTATCCTGTTCCGCCCGTTCAAAGTCGGCGATTTTATCCGCGTCGGCGGTTTTGAAGGATATGTCCGAGAGATTAAAATGGTGCAGACTTCTTTGCGGACGACCGACAACGAAGAAGTCGTGCTGCCCAACAGCGTGGTGATGGGCAACAGCATCGTCAACCGTTCCACACTGCCGCTGTGCCGCGCCCAAGTGATAGTCGGCGTCGATTACAACTGCGATTTGAAAGTGGCGAAAGAGGCGGTGTTGAAAGCCGCCGTCGAACACCCCTTGAGCGTTCAAAACGAAGAGCGGCAGGCCGCCGCCTGCATCACCGCCTTGGGCGACAATGCCATCGAAATCACATTATGGGCTTGGGCAAACGAAGCAGACCGCTGGACGCTGCAATGCGACTTGAACGAACAAGTGGTCGAAAACCTCCGCAAAGTCAATATCAACATCCCGTTCCCGCAACGCGACATACACATCATCAATTCTTAAACGCCGTCTGAAAGAGGAGTGGGAAATGGACGCGCTGCACACCATCGCCCGAAACCTGACGAAAAAACGTCAAACCGTAAGCTGTGCCGAATCCTGCACGGGTGGGCTGCTTGCCGCCGTATTCACAAGCGTTGCAGGCAGTTCGCAATGGTTCGATCAAAGTTTTGTAACATACAGCAACAAAGCCAAAGAAGACCGCTTGGGCGTGTTGCCCGAAACCCTGCTCGAACACGGCGCGGTCAGCCGCCAAACCGTCTATGAGATGGCGCGCGGCGCGAAAGCCGTGGCGCAGGCGGATTACGCCGTCGGTATTTCCGGCATCGCCGGTCCGGGCGGCGGCAGCGAAAGCAAACCCGTCGGCACGGTTTGGTTCGGGTTTGCCTTTCCGGGCGGAAGTTGCGAAGCAATGCGCCGTTTTGACGGCAACCGCGAATCCGTCCGCGCGCAGGCGGTCGCCTTCGCGTTGGAACGGTTGGCGGGGCTGATTGAAAACGGCGGCGATGCCGTCTAAACAAAATCTCCGTCTGGACAAAATCCCCGCCGGATAAAAAATACCGTCTGAAACGTTGCAGGTTTCAGACGGTATTTTGTCGGGTTAGGCGGCGGTGCGGCTTATTTCACTTTACTCTTCAACGCGCCGTAGCCTGCCGCGTCCATTTGTTCCAGCGGGATGAATTTCAAGCTCGCGCCGTTGATGCAGTAGCGCAGTCCGCCTTTGTCGCGCGGGCCGTCGGGGAAGACGTGCCCCAAGTGTGAGTCGGCGGCGTGGCTGCGCACTTCGGTGCGGCGCATGTTGTAGCTGAAATCATCGTGTTCGGTAACGGATTTTGCATCAATCGGGCGCGTGAAGCTCGGCCAGCCGCAGCCGGAATCATATTTGTCGGCGGAGCTGAACAAAGGTTCGCCGCTGACAACGTCCACATAAATGCCGGGTTTGAACAAATGGTCGTATTCGTGGCTGAAGGCATATTCGGTCGCGCTGTTTTGGGTAACTTGGTATTGCTCTTCGGTCAGGGTGCGTTTGAGTTCGGCGTCACTCGGTTTTTTATACGTTGCCGCGTCGAAGCCTTTGCCTTGCGGGGCGGTCTTGGTTTTGCCCGGCAGCGGTTCGTCGGCTTTGCGGATATCGATGTGGCAGTAGCCGTTGGGGTTTTTAATCAGGTAGTCCTGATGGTATTCCTCGGCATCGTAGAAGTTTTTCAGCGGCTCGTTTTCAACAACGAGGGGCAGTTGGTATTTTTGCTGCTCGCGTTTGAGGGCGGCGGCGATGACGGCTTTTTCGGCGGGGTCGGTGTAGTACACGCCGCTGCGGTATTGCGTACCGGTGTCGTTGCCCTGTTTGTTGAGGCTGGTCGGATCAACGACGCGGAAGAAATATTGCAGGATGTCGTCTAGGCTGAGTTTGTCGGCATCGTAGGTCACTTTAACGGTTTCGGCGTGGCCCGTATGGCGGTAGGACACGTCTTCATAGCTCGGATTTTTCGTGTTGCCGTTGGCGTAGCCGGATACCGCGTCAACCACGCCGTCGATGCGTTGGAAATAGGCTTCCAAGCCCCAGAAGCAGCCGCCGGCGAGGTAAATGGTGCGCGTGTTCATGATTTTTGAATCCTTTTTCTGAGTGTCGGGTTTGTAGAACGAATGTTTCAAACTGCCCAAATCGGCATTCGGGTCGCGGATTAACGCCAACGCCTGCGCTTCGTTGATGCTGCCTTTGACGATGCGCTGCACGTCGCCGTCTTTACCGATTAACGCCCACGAAGGGTAAACGCTGATATTCAGGCTTTGGGCGATCGTGCCGCCGTTGTCGGTTACGACGGGCAGCTTGGGATAATTCAAACCGGCATACCATTTTTGGAAGTCGCCGTCTTTTTTCTCGTGCAAAAAGCCCGGAGACGCGACGGTAATCAGGTTGGCGGAGCTGAATTTTGCATCTTGCGCCCATTTTTCGGTCTGTCCCAATTCGGACAGACACAAAGGACACCAGCTTGCCCAAAATTTAATCAGCGTCGGTTTGTCTTTTTTCAAGTAAACACTGGCGGGGCGGTTGTCTGCGGTTTTCAAAGTGGATAAAGTGTGCGGCACGGTCGCGGCTCCGGCATCGACGATTTTGGGCGAACAAGCACCCAGCGCAAGCAGGCAGCCGAACTTGGCGCAAAGGGAAAAGAAAGTACGGTGTTTCATTTTAATGTTTCCTGTGTGGACGGTTTGCATGATTAGACGTTTGAGATGCCGAAACCTTACAGCCCGGATTTTCAGACAACCTTGCCGCGCAAAATACGCTACAATACACCCTATTTCAAGTTTCTAAAATTAAAAGGAAAATTCAATGTTCAGCTTCTTCCGTCGCAAGAAAAAACAGGAAACGCCGGCTCCCGAGGAGGCTCAAGTTCAGGAAACTGCAGCAAAAGCAGAATCCGAAGTTACTCAAATAGTTGAAAATATTAAAGAAGAAGTCGAATCTTTAACGGAAAGCGTCAAAGGGCAGGTCGAATCGGCTGTTGAAACCGTCAGCGGTGCGGTTGAACAGGTAAAGGAAACCGTTGCCGAGATGCTGTCTGAAGCAGAGGAAGCGGCGGAAAAAGCAGCGGAACAAGTCGAAGCGGCAAAAGAAGCCGTTGCCGAAACCGTCGGCGAGGCTGTCGGGCAAGTTCAAGAAGCCGTTGCGACAACTGAAGAACACAAGCTCGGTTGGGCGGCGCGTTTGAAACAAGGTTTGACCAAATCGCGCGACAAAATGGCGAAATCGCTGGCGGGCGTGTTCGGCGGCGGACAAATCGACGAAGATTTGTACGAAGAGCTGGAAACCGTGCTGATTACCAGCGATATGGGCATGGAAGCCACCGAATACCTGATGAAAGACGTGCGCGACCGCGTCAGCCTCAAAGGGCTGAAAGACGGCAACGAATTGCGCGGCGCGTTGAAAGAAGCCTTGTACGACCTGATTAAGCCTCTGGAGAAACCTTTGGTTTTGCCCGAAACCAAAGAGCCGTTTGTCATCATGCTTGCCGGCATCAACGGCGCGGGCAAAACCACGTCTATCGGTAAACTCGCCAAATATTTCCAAGCGCAGGGCAAATCTGTGCTGCTTGCCGCCGGCGACACCTTCCGCGCCGCCGCCCGTGAGCAGCTTCAAGCTTGGGGCGAACGCAACAACGTAACCGTGATTTCGCAAACCACGGGCGATTCCGCCGCCGTGTGCTTCGATGCCGTCCAAGCCGCCAAAGCGCGCGGCATCGACATTGTGCTGGCCGACACCGCCGGCCGCCTGCCCACGCAGCTTCATTTGATGGAAGAAATCAAAAAAGTGAAACGCGTGCTGCAAAAAGCCATGCCCGACGCGCCGCACGAAATCATCGTCGTGCTTGATGCCAACATCGGGCAAAACGCCGTCAACCAAGTCAAAGCCTTTGACGACGCATTAGGGCTGACCGGTTTAATCGTGACCAAACTCGACGGCACGGCAAAAGGCGGCATCCTCGCCGCGCTTGCCTCCGACCGCCCCGTCCCCGTCCGCTATATCGGCGTGGGCGAAGGCATAGACGATTTGCGCCCGTTTGACGCGCGCGCGTTTGTGGACGCACTGCTGGATTGAGCCGAAATGCCGTCCGAAAACAGCAGACCGATGCCGTCATTCCCGCGCAGGCGGGAATCCAGACCTTGGGATAACGGCAATATTCAAAGTTTATAAAAGACCCGTCATTCCCGCGCAGGCGGGAATCTAGACCTTGGGATAACAGCAATATTCAAAGGTTATAAAAGACCTGTCATTCCCGCGCAGGCGGGAATCTAGAACCATCGGCACGGAAACTTATCGGGTAAACGGTTTCTTGAGATTCCGCGTCCTAGATTCCCACTTTCGTGGGAATGACGGGATTTTAGGTTTCTGATTTTGTTTTTCTGTTTTTGTAGGAATGATGAAATTTTGAGTTTTAGGAATTTATCGGAAAAAACAGAAACCGCTCCGCCGTCATTCCCGCGTAGGCGGGAATCTAGGTTTGTCGGTGCGGAAACTTATCGGGTAAAACGGTTTCTTTAGATTTTGCGTTCTAGATTCCCACTTTCGTGGGAATGACGAAGAGTTGCGGGAATGATGGAAAGCTATGGGAATAACGAAAGGTTAAAGTAATCACGGGATGGTGTTCGCGGGAATATAAATTTAAATAATTCAAAAGGGTATTATATGCAGCCTGCGGTTTATATTTTAGCAAGCCAACGTAATGGCACGTTATACATTGGCGTTACATCTGATTTGGTGCAACGTATTTACCAACATAGGGAGCATTTGATTGAGGGATTTACATTACGGTACAACGTTACTATGCTGGTTTGGTATGAACTGCATCCTACGATGGAGAGTGCAATTACTCGGGAAAAACAGTTGAAGAAATGGAACAGGGCTTGGAAATTGCAACTGATTGAAGAAAATAATGTTTCTTGGCAGGATTTATGGTTTGATATTATTTAGCCCGTCATTCCCGCGCAGGCGGGAATCTAGACCTTAGAACAACAGTAATATTCAAAGGTTAGCTGAAGCTTTAGAGATTCTGGATTCCCACTTTCGTGGGAATGACGGGATTAGAGTTTCAAAATTTATTCTAAATAGCTGAAACTCAACGCACTGGATTCCCGCCTGCGCGGGAATGACGAATTTTAGGTTTCTGATTTTGGTTTTCTGTTTTTGTAGGAATGATGAAATTTTGAGTTTTAGGAATTTATCGGAAAAAACAGAAACCGCTCCGCCGTCATTCCCGCGCAGGCGGGAATCCGGCTTGTTCGGTTTCGGTTTTTTTTGAGGTTTCGGGCAACTTCTAAACCGTCATTCCCGCGCAGGCGGGAATCCAGACCGTTGGGCATCTGCAGCGGTTTGCTAAAAAACGCTTTACCGTGATCAGTGTGCAAAGTTAAAATGGGGAGGTAAGCTTTTCAATCAGCAATTCGGCGGGCGCGGAATCGGGCGGTTTACCGAACCTCGGCGTTCGCGGCGCGCCGCCCCGTCCCGTGAAGGCAAACTCAAGGAATAAAAGATGAATAAAACTTGGAAACGGCAGGTTTTCCGCCATACCGCGCTTTATACCGCCATATTGATGTTTTCCCATACCGGCGGGGGGGGGGGCGCAAGCGCAAACGTATCCATACGCTCTTGTGATGAACGGACAAAAGCTGCCCAAGGTAAAGTGGGGGCAATCATATAATTCATTGCCGCAAAAAAGCAACCCCCGCCAAGTTAACTTTACGACATCTTTTAGTGGATACAAAAAAAACACTACTTTCTCATTCAATAATACCGATGAAGTTGTTGCTCAAAAAAACGGTGTTACCGTTTTCGGCGCGGCGACCTACCTGCCGCCCTACGGCAAGGTTTCCGGTTTTGATGAAAAGAGGCTGAAAGAGCGCGGCGATGTCCTTGGTTGGATTGGTACGACCCGCCCGGGGTTGGTAGGCTACAGCTACGAAGGTAACACATGCTCCAGCGGAGACTGTCCTGATGTTAGCTATAAAACCCAATTTACCTTCGGTAATCAAGGGTTGAAAAGCAAGGTAAACGGCAAGCTGGATATATACGAAGACAAAAGCCGCGACAATTCGCCCATTTATAAATTGCCGGATCAGCCTTGGTTGGGCGTGTCTTTCAATTTAAGCAGCGAGAGCGTCGTCGAATCAAAGAAACTCAAGAAAGTGGAATCTTCTTTTAGCGAGGATGTGACGCAGAGCAATGGTGCGCAAAGCCTATACAAATACAAAAACCTCGTTTATACGACAGGCGATGTTCGTAATAAGGGTAATCAAGTTCATCAGGACAAACACCACGCTGTCGCCTTTTATCTGAACGCCAAGCTGCACTTGCTGGATAAAAAAAACATCCAAAATATCGCGCAAGGCATAACAGTTAATTTTGGTACCTTGAAAACACGCATCGAGCCGACGGACGCGTGGAAGAACAAGAGGCATCTCACTCATAATGTTGGTAATTGGGAGTTCAAAGATACCGGATCAGTCAGCGTCAAACTCAAATTGCCGGAAGTCAAAGCAGGCCGCTGCATCAACAAAGATAACCCCAATCCCAAATCCAAAGCCCCTTCGCCCGCACTGACTGCCCCCGCGCTGTGGTTCGGACCTGTGAAAGATGGCAAGGCGGAGATGTATTCCGCTTCGGTTTCTACCTACCCCGACAGTTCGAGCAGCCAAATTTTCCTGCAAAACCTTTCCCGCAAGGATGACACAAGCAAACCGGGCCGCTATTCCCTCAAACCCTTGAGTACGTCGGAGATTAAAAGTAAAGAGCCGAGTTTCACGGGGCGGCAAACCGTCATCCGATTGGATGGCGGCGTACGGCATATCCAACTGGATAGAAACAATGAGGCCACCGGTTTAAATGGAAATGACGGCAAAAACGACACTTTCGGCATTATTAGAGAAGGGAGCTTCATGCCTGATGCCAGCGAGTGGAAAAAAGTATTGCTGCCTTGGACGGTTCGGGGTTTTGCTGATGACAGTAAATTTAAAGCATTCAACAAAGAAGAAAACAACGACAACAAGCCAAAATACAGCCAAAGATACCGCATCCGCGAAAACGGCAACAACGGCAAGCGCGATTTGGGCGACATCGTCAACAGCCCGATTGTCGCGGTCGGCGAGTATTTGGCTACTTCCGCCAACGACGGGATGGTGCATATCTTCAAAAAAAACGGCGGCAGTGATGAACGCAGCTACAATCTGAAGCTCAGCTACATCCCCGGCACGATGCCGCGCCAATATTTTGATAACGACACTTCCGCTCTCAAAGACTCCACCCTCGCCAAAGAGCTGCGCGCCTTTGCCGAAAAAGGCTATGTGGGCGACCGCTACGGCGTGGACGGCGGCTTTGTCTTGCGCGAAGTCGAACTGAGCGGGAAAAAACACGTGTTTATGTTCGGCGCGATGGGCTTTGGCGGCAGAGGTGCGTATGCCTTGGATTTGACCAAAGCCGAAAACGGTGACCCGACCGCCGTTTCCCTGTTTGATGTCAAACATGACAATAATGGCAATAATAGCAATAATAGCGTGCAATTAGGCTACACCGTCGGCACGCCGCAAATCGGCAAAACCCACGACGGCAAATACGCCGCTTTCCTCGCCTCCGGTTATGCGACTAAAACCATTGACGACCAACAAAATAAAACCGCGCTGTATGTGTATGATTTGGAAAACAACAACGGTACGCCGATTGCAAAAATCGAAGTGAAGGACGGCAAGGGCGGGCTTTCGTCCCCCACGCTGGTGGATAAAGATTTGGACGGCACGGTCGATATCGCCTATGCCGGCGATCGCGGCGGGAATATGTACCGCTTTGATTTGAGCAGCGACAATCCGTCCAGCTGGACTGTACGCACTATTTTCCAAGGCACGAAGCCGATTACTTCCGCGCCCGCCATTTCCCAACTGAAAGACAAACGCGTGGTCATCTTCGGCACGGGCAGTGATTTGAGTGAGGAGGATGTGGACAGCAAAGAAATCCAACACGTTTACGGTATTTTTGACAATGACACAAACACAGGTGTGGCGAAAGACGGGCAGGGCAACGGGCTGCTCGAGCAAGTGCTTAGTGAGGAAAATAAAACCTTATTCCTGACCGATTATAAGCGATCCGACGGATCGGGCAGTAAGGGGTGGGTAGTGAAGCTGAAGGAAGGACAGCGCGTTACCGTCAAACCGACCGTGGTATTGCGTACCGCCTTTGTAACCATCCGCAAATATAACGACGGCGGCTGCGGCGCGGAAACCGCCATTTTGGGCATCAATACCGCCGACGGCGGCAAGCTGACCAAGAAAAGCGCGCGCCCGATTGTGCCGGACACCAATACGGCTGTCGCGCAATATTCCGGCCATAAGCAAACCACCAAAGGCAAATCCATCCCTATAGGTTGTATGGAAAAAGACAATGGAATCGCCTGCCCGAACGGATATGTTTACGACAAACCGGTTAATGTGCGTTATCTGGATGAAAAGAAAACAGACGGATTTTCAACAACGGCAGACGGCGATGCGGGCGGCAGCGGTATAGACCCCGACGGCAAGCGTGCCGGCAAAAACAACCGCTGCTTCTCCCAAAAAGGGGTGCGCACCCTGCTGATGAACGATTTGGACAGCTTGGACATTACCGGCCCGACGTGCGGTATGAAACGAATCAGCTGGCGTGAAATCTTCTACTGATTTGCACGCGAAAATGCCGTCCGAAAGGTTTTCGGACGGCATTTTTTGCGTTTTTCGGGAGGGGCGGGTTCGTAAAAGGCGGGCTATAGGGTAGGCTTCATCTCGCCAATCTCACTGAATCCATCAATTTCCACAATTCAATTAAATACCGTCAAACCGATGCCGTCATTCCCGCGCAGGCGGGAATCTAGACATTCAATGCTAAGGCAATTTATCGGGAATGACTGAAACTCAAAAAACTGGATTCCCACTTTCGTGGGAATGACGGGATGTAGGTTTCCGTATGGATGGATTCGTCATTCCCGCGCAGGCGGGAATCTAGACATTCAATGCTAAGGCAATTTATCGGGAATGACTGAAACTCAAAAAACTGGATTCCCACTTTCGTGGGAATGACGGGATGTAGGTTCGTGGGAATGACGTGGTGCAGGTTCGTAGGAATGACGTGGTGCAGGTTTCCGTGCGGATGGATTCGTCATTCCCGCGCAGGCGGGAATCCAGACATTCAATGCTAAGGCAATTTATCGGGAATGACTGAAACTCAAAAAACTGGATTCCCACTTTCGTGGGAATGACGGGATTAGAGTTTCAAAATTTATTCTAAATAGCTGAAACTCAACGCACTGGATTCCCGCCTGCGCGGGAATGACGAAGTGGAAGTTACCCGAAACTTAAAACAAGTGAAACCGAACGAACCGGATTCCCACTTTCGTGGGAATGATGGGATTAGAGATTGCGACATTTATCGGGAGCAACAGAAACCGCTCCGCCGTCATTCCCGCGCAGGCGGGAATCTAGACATTCAATGCTAAGGCAATTTATCGGGAATGACTGAAACTCAAAAAACTGGATTCCCACTTTCGTGGGAATGACGGGATGTAGGTTCGTGGGAATGACGTGGTGCAGGTTCGTAGGAATGACGTGGTGCAGGTTTCCGTACGGATGGATTCGTCATTCCCGCGCAGGCGGGAATCTAGACCTTAGAACAACAGCAATATTCAAAGATTATCTGAAAGTCCGAGATTCTAGATTCCCGCTTTCGCGGGAATGACGGGATGTAGGTTTTCTTAACCCTGCGTCCTAGATTCCCGCTTTTGCGGGAATGACGGAAAGTGGCGGGAATGACGGTTCGGGCATTCCTTAAATTACCTGTGTATCGTTGTAAATCTTAGAGATGGCGGAATATAGCGGATTAACAAAAACCAGTACAGCGTTGCCTTGCCTTGGCTCAAAGAGAACGATTCTCTAAGGTGCTCAAGCACCGAGTGAATCGGTTCCGTACTATTTGTACTGTCTGCGGCTTCGTCGCCTTATCCTGATTTTTGTTAATTCACTATATCGATTCTGTTCCCTTGCAGGCGGACGGCGGCGGCGGACGGTGGAAAAGCAGGTTTTCAAATGTCCGGTTTGGCGGCGCGCCGTCTGAAAACCGCTTATTTTCCTTTGCTGTTTCCGGCGGAGTCTTTTTTGTCCGAACCGGAGAAGCGGTCGAAACGTATGGTGTATGTCAGCTCGCCGCCCGACGAACGGCTGCCGATACGGGCAACCGCCTGTATGGCGCGGGTCAGCCGGTAAATCAGTTTGACGGACTGTTCCGCGCTGGAGATGCTGTATTCGTAGCCGATGTAGAGTTTGCCGGTCAGTTGTTTGCCGACGGTCAGCACCTGTTCGGCGGGGTTGAGTTCGCCGGTTTGCGCGTTGCGGCTGCGCTTGCTGGTAAAGCCCAAATCATCCACCAGCCCGATGCGGTCGTTGATTTGCCCGGCAAGCAGCGCGCCGGCGGCTGCGGACAGGGCGGCATTGTCGCCGCTGCTGCCACTGCCGGCGCGGTTGAGGATGAGCCAGGAGAGCTTGTCTTTTTCACTCATCGGTTCGTTTGCCGTCAGCGTAATGCGCGGACTGTTGAGGCTGCCCAATATTTCCACGCCCGCACCGACGGGGGAAAGGCGGCGTTCGGCGCGGATGTTGAGGTTGGGGTCGTTGAGCGGGCCGACAAAGGAGACCGTGCCTTTGGTAATGTCCAAATCCTGCCCGTATGCCTTATAACGCCCTTTGATGACGCGGACCGTGCCCACGCCCCGCACGCTTCCGCCCGATTGGGCGGTCAGGGTCAGTTTGCCGCCTATGGTAACGTCCGCGCCGTAGCCGGCGAAGCGGATGCCGTCATTGAGGTCTAAAGTCAGGTTCATATTGACGGGGAGCGGTGCCGCCGCCTCTTTTTTGACTTCGCCTAATACGACGACATCGTCGCCGACGGACGGCATCGAGGATTTTTGCGAACCGAACAGCCCCTGATCCGTTTTAATCATCCCGGTAACGGATATGCCTTTTTGCGGCGAATAGCGCAGGCGGGTGTTGCCGGAAACCGTCAGGCGGCGGTTGGGGCGGGACAGGATGCGGTATTTGTCGAACACCGCGCCGATATCGACATCGGGTCCGCTGTTTTCCATACCGACCGTACCGGAGAGTTCCGCCGTCCCTTCGTGCCGGAATTTCAGGCTGTCGATTACCCATTTCCTGCCCGCGATATGCGAACGCAGCGAGCCGTTGTCCAAGATGATGCCTTGGGTTTGGTTGCGGTAATAGAGTTTGTCGCCGTTGATGCTGCCGCCCAAGTGCGGATCGGCGATGCTGCCGCCGAGGGTTACGGCGGCATTCAGGCTGCCTTTGACGGTTTGTCCGACCGGTAGGAAGTTGCGGAATACTTCGGCATCGGCAACGGTCAGGTTGAGCCTGCCGCCCAAAGGCGCGGTATCGAAAGAGCGGCTTTGCCCGACGGTGATGTTGCCGTTGATTTTCCCGTAGTTGCTGCTGCCGTTGACGGCGGCATTGACGGACGGAGAGCCGACCCGTCCGCCGATTTGCGCGGCGGCATTCAGGCTGCCGGTAATGTTTTGCGCGGCGGCGGGCAGAAAGGGCTTCAATGTGCCCAAGTCGGGAAGGGAGGCGGTAATCCTGCCGCCGAGCGGTGCATTTGCCATATTGCCGCCGAAGGCGTTGCCGATGTCCAAATCGGCGTTAATCCGCCCGAAACGCGCGCCGCCGTCAAGCAGGATTCCGATACGGTCGTTTTGAAAGCGCGTTTTCAGGGAAAATGCGTTCAAACCCAAAGCCTGCCCGCCGGGCAATACGGCATCGCCGCTTTGCCGGCTGATATTGAGGTAGCCGCGCGCGTTTCGCCCGTAGGCGACATCCCAGTCGCCGTTTAAAACCAGATTGTGTTCGAAGGGCGGTTTGAAGAAATTGTGCAACTCGGCGATATGCAGACCGTGTGCGCCGCCTTTTGCCGATATGCCGGTTTTTTTATCCCAAGAAAAGTGTTGCAGGTTGAGGCTGCCGCCCATTGCCTGCCAATTTGCCGCACTTGCCGCCACGCGTTCCGCACCGGCTTCGAGCGTCATACGGTTTTGCAGCTTGAGGTTGAACGCGCCGCCGATATCGAGGATGCCGATGCTGCCTTTCCATAGGGTAAGTTCCCTGTTGATGCCGCCTGAAGCGTCCAAATCGAATTTGAACGGTTTGCCGTCCAGCGTCATGGCGGCGTGTGTGCGGATGCGGTGCTGCACGCCCGTGCCGTCCAGCATCAGGTCGGCGGTATCGACAACCGCCGCTCCGCCCGACAGCGAAAGGCGGCTGCCTTTGATGTCGGCGCGTATCGGGCGGCTTGTGTCGGGCGAACCTTTGAGCGTGAAATCGAGCGAACGGATGTCTGCCGCCTTGCCGATGTGCAGGTTGCGCGCCGTGCCGGAAAGATCGGTTTCAAAGGTTCGGATGCCGCCGTCCAAATCACCGGAAAGGTGTCCGCGTACATTTAAAGACCCCGCGAGTCCGAAACCGAAACGGGATAAATCGGGTGCGGTGATATTGAGGTTAAGCCGGTCGCCTTTTTTGCCGAAGCCGCCGTCTGTTTTGATGATGTTCCGCCCCAGCCGCAAATCGACGGCGGCACGCGGAAGGTGGCGGGACTCGTAAACAATGTCGGCACTGCCGGCAATCGGTACGCCGTTGAACGTGCCGGGTAAAAACCGCATTTTGCCTGTGAATTTCTCTTTTGCCAGTTCGCCGGCAAGGTTTATTGAGCCGTTGATATTGCCTGCCGGAAGTTGCGGATCGATGCGCGAAGGGTCGAATGCGCGGGAACGGATGTCCAGCTTGAGCAGGCGGTCTTTAAACAGCTCGAGATAGCCTTGCGCGGTCAGGCTGCCTTGCCCGGCGGCGATGTTGACGGTGTCGAGCACCAGTTTCCGCTGTCCGTTTGCGGGGTCGCTTGCAATGGCGAGGCTGCCGTCCGTGCGCGCCGTGCCGATGCCGAGTTGCCAAGAGATTTTGGGCGAGGCGGTCGTGCCACCGATGCCGATGCTGCCGTCCAACCTGCCTTTGAACGCGGTTTGCAGTACGTCTTCCGCGCCGACGGAGTTGATGCCTATATTTAAATCGAGGATGTCTTTTCCGGTGTCGATTTTGCCCGACAGCCTGATGCCGCCCCGTCCGAGCAGGGCGGCGGACGTATTGCCGATATGCACCGTGCCGTCCTGCCGGATGACAAAGCTGCCTAAAACCTGACGGACGGGGATGCCGTTGCGGTCGGCAAAACCGGCTTTGGTGTTTTCCAAATCGAGCGAGCCTTCCAGCGCGATGCCGTCTGAAAACGACGGGATCGCGGTCAGGTCGAAATTCAGCCCGGCATCGGGCAGGGAAGGTACGAAGGCGGCCGGATTGATGTTGAACCCTTTGACCAGTACTTCTTCCAATGTTTTATCCAATGATTCGGCAAACGGGTGGATGACGGATTTTCCCGAGAGGCGGATATTGCCGCCGTCGATCGCCAGTTCGGCGCGCACATCCTTCAGGCTGCCGCTCAGCCGAGCCGTACTGTGTATGGTTTCGCCTTCGAGTCCGCCTTTGGTGTAAATGGCGGTATCGAGGGCAAACGGTTTTTTCAAACCGACCGAGGCAGCCCCCGACGAACTGCTCCACGGCGTGTCGGCGGCTTTCAGGTCGAGGCGGTGTCCTTTGCGGTCGTAACGGTATGCCGCGTTGAGGCGTTCGAGATAGACGGTTTGTTTGTCAAAAGTTTTGCCTACGCTGATTTTGCCCGTCTCGAAGCGGTCGAGATAGACGGCGGCAGGCAGGTCTATGCTGTCGGGAAGGCTGAGCGGAGGGCGTTCTTCTTTAGGCGGAGTCGGTTTGGTAACGATGGCGATGTCGCCGGCGGAAATTTCGGTGATGTGCAGGCTGCGGCGCATCAGTTCGGACGGTTTCCACGCGAAGCGGAAGCGGCTGATTTTAAGGTCTGCCCCCTCGGTTTCTATCGACCAGTTGTCGCCGTCGAAGCCGTCGAGCAGCGTGCCTTTGAGGTTTTGGGAGGAAATGTTTACGCCGAACCAAGACGGGATTTGGTACAGCCCGAAGCGCAAACCGGATTCCGTACCGGCGAGCCAGCCGAGGAAACATACTGCCAAAATCAGGACAGACAGCAGTGCCGCCGACAGCTTCAGCAGCGGGCGGCGTTTTTTTGCCGGCGGGGTGGGGCGGTGTTCAGACGGCATTTTGCGCGTGCCGTTTTCGGTCGGATCGGTATCTGTCGGTGCGGTATCGGTCATAATGTCTGTTTCAAAATGGTTTGCTGCAATGCCGTCTGAAGCGGCCGTATCGGTTTAGAAGCGCGTTCCCAAGCTGATGTGCCAGCGGATTTTCTTGTCGCTGTGCCCGTAGGCGATGTCGAAGGAAAACGGCGCGAGCGGGCTGAACCAGCGCACGCCCAGTCCCGAACCGTGTTTCAGCTTCATACGTTTGAAATTGGCGGCGGCGTCGCCCATATCGTGGAACACCGCGCCGGAAAGGGTGCGCGTAAACGGCAGTTGGTATTCTAGGCTGCCCACCAAGAGGGCGCGTTCGGGCAGGACCGATCCGTTCGGGCCGGCAAGCCCGATGCTGTCGAGTTCGTAACCGCGCACGGAAGACGCGCCGCCGCTGCGGAACATCAGCCCTGAAGGAACGTTGGCATTGTCGCGGGCAACGGTGTAACCCGCTTGTCCGCGTATGATGAACGTGCCGAGTTTTTTGTTTTCGGGAGTGAAGAAATAACCTGCGCGGGCAGAGGTGCGGATCAGCGCGGTGGAGGACAGGAATGCGCCCAAAGTCGTACCGATTTTGCCGTCGAGGTAATGGCCGTTTTCGGGATGCAGCACGTTGTTGAGCAGCTGGCGTTTCCAAGAGGCGGTCAGCATCGTGGCGTGGCTGTTGCCCAAATCGATATCCGAGCCGGGGATTTTCCGGCCTTCTGCGAGAAACTCCGCCCCCAGCCTGGCATCGATGCCCGCGCGGTCGCGCACATACCAGATGCCGCCGGAGAAGGCGCGTTTTTCGAGGTTTTGGGTGGTCGAACGGTTGTAGGAAACGTTACTTGTCCAGTAGTTGCCCCGATAGTTGCGCGGCTGGCTGATGCCGGCGGCAAGCGTGGTTTCGTATTTGTCCATATCCCAAACGACCGAGCCGATATAGCCTTTGTTGAAGAGATTGTAATAGTCGTAGGCGATTTTGCCGCCCAAACCGTATTCCGAATCGAGGCGGATGCCGGTTTCGAGTTTGTGGCGTTTGACCTCGGTTACGCTAACTTTGACGGGGACGCGGTCGCCTTGGAGGCGGTCGAAGTCGGCTTGTACGGATGCGCCGGAATAATGCCCGTTTTGTTCGAGTGCCTGTTGGAAGTCGAGCAGCAGGTCGAGGTCGTAGGGCGTGCCCGGTTGGAAGCGCGCCAGGCCGGAGACGATTTGTTCGGGGTAACGCTGTGTGCCGGTGATTTCAAAGTCGCCGAAGGCGATGGGGCGGCCGCTGTCCACGACGACGTTCAAATCGGCGGTGGCGGTATCGGGGTTGACGGCCGCCCGGGTGTTGCCGAGCTTGGCAAGCGGGTAGCCTTTGCGCGTTACCGCGCCGAGGACGGAAGTTTTGCTGTTTTCCCAACTGTCCTGATCGAAATCGCTGCCTACCGGCTGCTGCCAGTTTTCCAGCGCGTTGCGGTAGTATTCGGCGAGGTTGCCGTCTGAAAGGATGTCGCCGAGGATGGCGACGCCGACGTTGGTGATTTTGGTGCGCGGCCCCGGTGTGATGTGCACCGTATAAGCCCCGCCTTTTTCCGTCAGGCTGACTTTGCTGCTGAAATAACCTTTGCTGCGGAGCATCGTTTTAACGTTGTCCGGTGCTTCTTCGGCGAGGAAGCCTGTCTGTTCCTTGTCCAATACTTCTTCCTGCTGCTGCGTGATGAGCGGCAGGTGTTCTTCGACCATATCTTTGATTTCACTGTCCTGCGTGTCGATGCGGACGGGGAATTTGGGTTTTAATTTGACTGATTCGGTGTCGGGGCTTTTGTTTTTGAACAATGCGAAACCCGCCGCCTTGTTTTCGGAAAGGTCGGCGGCAGGCGCGTATGCGTGCGGAAAGAAAAATAAAGCCGGCAGGAGCAGGGCGGTCGGTTTGATCATCATGGTACGGGTGTCGTGCATCGGTGTGGCGGCTTTCGATTTTAACACTGTTCGGACGGGGCGGGACGCTTCAGACGGTATACCGCCGCCGGTATTTCGGAGGTTGCGGCCCGCCGGAAATGTATCTGCTTGTTTTAAGGTATTTTGTTTCCAATCCGCATATGGAAAACAGGCTGCGTTTCGGAATAGTGTCGAAAAATAAACGGGATTAAATAAATTTATTTTCGTTCAATAAATTAAACCGTTGCGCCGAATGATAAAGCAAAGCCTGTCCGGCACTGCATAGGGCAAATCAACGCAACCTTCATAGTGGATTAACAAAAACCAGTACGGCGTTGGCTCGCCTTAGCTCAAAGAGAACGATTCTTTAAGGTGCTGAAGCACCAAGTGAATCGGTTCTGTACTATTTGTACTGTCTGCGGCTTCGTCGCCTTGTCATGATTTTTGTTAATCCACTATAAAACACAGCCGAAAAATAAAAAAAACACAGAGAATGAGTTTTCTTTTAAAATACAACATTTTTTAACATATCACAACATAAGGAAGAATTATGGCGTTCGGCAAATCCTTATTTCATGCGATCGGCCGCGTCAGCCTGGTCAGGCAGATTGCCGCCGGTTTGGCGTTGGGCATCGTAATCGGTTCGGTTTCCCCGCAACTGGGCTTGGCGGCAGGCTTGTTCGGCAGCCTGTTTGTCGGCGCGCTCAAAGCGGTCGCGCCGGTTTTGGTATTTATTTTGGTGGCGGCCACAATCGCGCAGCACCAAAAAGGCAACAAGGCGCATATCAGGCCGATTATCGTCCTTTACCTCATCGGTACGTTTTCCGCAGCCCTGACCGCCGTCATCGCCGGTATGGTTTTCCCGACGCACATTGTTTTGGCGGGCGCGGGCGATGTGTCCGCCGCGCCGCCTTCCGGCATTGTGGAAGTATTGAAATCGCTGCTGATGAACCTGGTCGCCAACCCGATTAACGCGATTGCCAATGCCAACTATATCGGCATTTTGGCTTGGGCTTTGGTTTTGGGCGCGGCGTTGCGGAATCACGGTTCGGACGTTACGCGGCAGGTCGTTGCCGATTTGGCGGAAGCGGTTTCCACCGTCGTGAAATGGATTATCCGTTTTGCCCCTTTGGGCATTTTCGGGCTGGTGTCGTCCACAATCGCGGAGACGGGTTTCGGCGCGCTGGCGGGTTATGCGAAGCTGCTTGCGGTACTGTTGGGCTGTATGGTGTTTATCGCGCTGGTGGTCAATCCCGCCATCGTGTGGTGGAAAATCCGCCGCAACCCTTATCCGCTGGTGTTTACCTGCCTGCGCGAAAGCGGCGTGTATGCCTTCTTTACCCGTTCTTCCGCCGCCAATATCCCCGTGAATATGGCTTTGGCGAAAAAACTGGGGCTGCACGAAGACACTTATTCGATTTCCATCCCGTTGGGGGCGACCGTCAATATGGGCGGCGCGGCGATTACGATCACCGTTTTGGCTATGGCGGCGGCGTACACCCAAGGCATACAGGTTGATTTTGCCACCGCGCTGCTGTTGAGCCTGGTGGCGACGGTCAGCGCGTGCGGCGCGTCCGGTGTGGCGGGCGGTTCGCTGCTGCTGATTCCGCTGGCGTGCAGCCTGTTCGGCATCAGCAACGATGTCGCTATGCAGGTGGTCGCCGTCGGCTTTATCATCGGCGTGATTCAGGATTCGGCGGAAACGGCGTTGAATTCTTCAACCGATGTTTTGTTTACCGCCGCCGCCGATTTGGGCAGACAGAGAAACCGGGCGGAATAAACCAAGCTATGCCGTCTGAAGCCCTTTTGGCGTTCAGACGGCATATTTTTACAATTTTATGGGCATATGGCGGAAACAATACCGGCTGCCTTGAATATGAAGGAGATGATGATGTTTAAACGCAGTGTGATTGCAATGGCTTGTATTGTTGCCCTTTCAGCCTGTGGGGGCGGCGGTGGCGGATCGCCCGATGTTAAGTCGGCGGACACGCTGTCAAAACCTGCCGCCCCTGTTGTTACTGAAGATGTCGGGGAAGAGGTGCTGCCGAAAGAAAAGAAAGATGAGGAGGCGGTGAGTGGTGCGCCGCAAGCCGATACGCAGGACGCAACCGCCGGAAAAGGCGGTCAAGATATGGCGGCAGTTTCGGCAGAAAATACAGGCAATGGCGGTGCGGCAACAACGGATAATCCCGAAAATAAAGACGAGGGACCGCAAAATGATATGCCGCAAAATGCCGCCGATACAGATAGTTCGACACCGAATCACACCCCTGCACCGAATATGCCAACCAGAGATATGGGAAACCAAGCACCGGATGCCGGGGAATCGGCACAACCGGCAAACCAACCGGATATGGCAAATGCGGCGGACGGAATGCAGGGGGACGATCCGTCGGCAGGGGAAAATGCCGGCAATACGGCAGATCAAGCTGCAAATCAAGCTGAAAACAATCAAGTCGGCGGCTCTCAAAATCCTGCCTCTTCAACCAATCCTAACGCCACGAATGGCGGCAGCGATTTTGGAAGGATAAATGTAGCTAATGGCATCAAGCTTGACAGCGGTTCGGAAAATGTAACGTTGACACATTGTAAAGACAAAGTATGCGATAGAGATTTCTTAGATGAAGAAGCACCACCAAAATCAGAATTTGAAAAATTAAGTGATGAAGAAAAAATTAATAAATATAAAAAAGACGAGCAACGAGAGAATTTTGTCGGTTTGGTTGCTGACAGGGTAGAAAAGAATGGAACTAACAAATATGTCATCATTTATAAAGACAAGTCCGCTTCATCTTCATCTGCGCGATTCAGGCGTTCTGCACGGTCGAGGCGGTCGCTTCCGGCCGAGATGCCGCTGATTCCCGTCAATCAGGCGGATACGCTGATTGTCGATGGGGAAGCGGTCAGCCTGACGGGGCATTCCGGCAATATCTTCGCGCCCGAAGGGAATTACCGGTATCTGACTTACGGGGCGGAAAAATTGTCCGGCGGATCGTATGCCCTCAGTGTGCAAGGCGAACTGGCAAAAGGCGAAATGCTTGCGGGCACGGCCGTGTACAACGGCGAAGTGCTGCATTTCCATATGGAAAACGGCCGTCCGTCCCCGTCCGGAGGCAGGTTTGCCGCAAAAGTCGATTTCGGCAGCAAATCTGTGGACGGCATTATCGACAGCGGCGATGATTTGCATATGGGTACGCAAAAATTCAAAGCCGTTATCGATGGAAACGGCTTTAAGGGGACTTGGACGGAAAATGGCGGCGGGGATGTTTCCGGAAGGTTTTACGGCCCGGCCGGCGAAGAAGTGGCGGGAAAATACAGCTATCGCCCGACAGATGCGGAAAAGGGCGGATTCGGCGTGTTTGCCGGCAAAAAAGAGCAGGATTGATGCTGATGCCGCCTGAAGCGGGGGGTGTTCAGACGGCATTGTGATGTTTGGGGTGGGGTCCGGTTCAAGTCCGCATCAGTTGATAAACCCGTCGTCTTTCATTTTCTTTTCGGAAAAATACTGGCCGAATACCAGCAGGGCAGCGAGGATGATGACAAACAGTCCCGCCATAGTCAGAGTGATTTTGAAAAACAATTCCGCTTTGAGAAAAGAAAACCAGAGTTGCACAATCAGCAGCAGCACCCAGCCGGCAAACAGTCCGAGACAGGCATAAACGCCGAGCTTAAACACGATCCCGCTCCAAAATGACGACGTAGGCCTCGCGTTTGAAAAACAGCAGCATACGGCGCAAATCTTTTTCCATCGTTACAACCCGCCAGCCTTCGGGGGTTTGTTTATTGAGGAACTCGCTGAATTTGATGGGGTTGACCTTTGCCGCGCCGAAAAACAGGCTGGACAACAGGCTTTCCTGATAAATGATGACTTTGTATTCTTTCATCGTATTTCCTTTTCGGTTTAAACCCCGCCCTTTAAGGCGGTAGAATTAGACTTTATTTGGGAGGGGCGCAACCCCTTCCAAATCAGGACGACACATAGGGCGGTGCTTTATGTGCCGCCCTGTGTGTTGAAACATAGGATTCCTTTAATTGAGGGATTGCCTTTTCAGACAATCCCTTAAATTGCAGCGATGCAATGTGGTGAAACTTATTGCTTATTACCCAACTGCGGCAATACCGAACCTTCGCCCAATGCCAACAAACCGCTTTGCGAGTAAATGCCCAGTTTGGCGCGGGTGTCGGTAATGTCGAGGTTGCGCATAGTCAGTTGTCCGATACGGTCGAGCGGTGTGAACGCTGCGTCTTCGACTTTTTCCATACTCAGGCGTTCGGGTTGGTAGGTCAGGTTGGGCGATTCGGTGTTCAGAATCGAGTAGTCGTTGCCGCGACGCAATTCGAGGGTTACTTCGCCGGTAATGGCTTTGGCAACCCAGCGTTGGGCGGTTTCGCGCAACATCAGGGCTTGGCTGTCGAACCAGCGGCCTTGGTAGAGCAAACGTCCGAGGCGCAGGCCGTTGATGCGGTATTGTTCGATGGTGTCTTCGTTGTGGATACCGGTCACCAAACGCTCGTAGGCGATGTGGAACAACGCCATTCCCGGGGCTTCGTAGATGCCGCGCGATTTGGCTTCGATGATGCGGTTTTCGATTTGGTCGCTCATACCCAGACCGTGGCGGCCGCCGATGCGGTTGGCTTCGAGGAAGAGTTCGACGGGATCAGCGTATTCTTTGCCGTTCAGTGCAACCGGCACGCCTTCTTCAAAGCGCACGCTGACTTCTTCGGGTTTGATTTCGACGTTTTCGTCCCAGAAGGCAATGCCCATAATAGGTTTGACGATTTTGATGCCCGAGTTCAAAAATTCCAAATCTTTGGCTTCGTGGGTCGCGCCGAGCATATTGGAATCGGTGGAATAGGCTTTTTCCACCGACATTTTGTAGTTGAAACCGTTGGCAATCAAAAATTCGCTCATTTCATGACGGCCGCCGAGTTCGTCGATAAATTGCTGGTCGAGCCAGGGTTTGTAGATTTTCAGCGCGGGATTGGTGAGCAAACCGTAGCGGTAGAAACGCTCGATGTCGTTGCCTTTGTAGGTGCTGCCGTCGCCCCAAATATTCACATCGTCTTCTTTCATGGCGGAAACAAGCATAGTGCCGGTTACGGCGCGACCCAGAGGCGTGGTGTTGAAGTAGGCGATGCCGCCGGTGGAAACGTGGAACGCGCCGCATTGGATGGCGGCGATGCCTTCGTGTGCCAGCTGTGCGCGGCAGTCAATCAGGCGGGCGTTTTCCGCACCGTATTCCATCGCTTTTTTGGGAATGGCGTTGTAGTCGTCTTCATCGGGCTGACCGAGGTTGGCAGTGTAGGCATAAGGCAGCGCGCCTTTGAGTTTCATCCACAACAGCGCGGCGGAGGTATCAAGTCCGCCGGAGAAGGCGATGCCGACTTTCTGACCGACGGGAAGGTTTTGTAAAATAGTATGGTTTTGGTTCATGAAAAAATCCTCGATAGCTTGAAAAATCAAAGCCATTATCTTATAAATAGGAAATATTGTCAGCCATCATGCCGTCTGAACGGGTATTCCGCCGTTTCAGGCGGTATTTAAAACCGAAAACATTATGAACGCGTTCAACCTTATCATCATCGGCGACGAAATCTTACACGGCAGCCGCCAAGACAAGCATTTCGTCTTTTTCAAATCCCTGCTCGAATCCAAAGGGCTGAAGCTCAATCAGGTGCAATACCTGCCCGACGAACCTGATTTGTTGGTCAAACAACTGCGCCGCAGCTTTTCAGACGGCATGCCAACTTTCGTTACCGGCGGTATCGGCGCCACGCCCGACGACCACACCCGCCAAGCCGCAGCCGCTGCTTTGGATTTGCCCGTCGTCCGCCACGCGCAAGCCGCCGGGTTTATCGAAGGCGTGACCCTTAAACGCGGTGAGCCGCTCGATTCGCCCGAACACGCCCAACGCCTGAAGATGGCGGATTTTCCCCAAGGCGCGGAATTGGTGCCTAATCCGTTTAATAATATCGCCGGATTTTCCATTCGCGAGCATTATTTCTTCCCTGGTTTTCCTGTGATGGCGCACCCGATGGCGGAATGGGTTTTGGATACTTATTACGCCGGCCGCTTCAACCAAACCCAACGCGGCAGCCGCAGCGTGTATGTGTTCGAGCAGCCCGAATCGCGCATTACGCCGATTATGGAGCATATCGAGCAAACTTATCTCGGGGTGCGTTCGTACAGCCTGCCCAGCGTCGGTTGGACGCATTCAGACGGCACGCAGGTCAAACCGCACATTGAGTTCGGCATCAAAGCCGAAGGAGAAGCCGTCAACCTTTTGGACGCGGCGTGGGCGGAAGTGTTGCACAGCTTGGAAGGATTGGGAGCAGAGCTGAAAAATCGGGTAAACTGAAAAACGTTTGCCCAAATCGGACGATATTTAAGGAAAACCATGCAATACCGAATCAGAAGAGAAAACGAAGCACCCGAAGCAAAAAATGCGGGGGAAACCTTATGGGAGCGCGATATGATGCGCGAAGTGCTGCTGTCCGCCTATCGGGACAGGCGCAGGGAGCGGATGTGGAAAAACATCTGGCGCGCCGTCAGCACCCTGATTCTGGTTGCCCTGATTGCAGGCATTTTCCGAAAAGACGAAGCCGCATTGCAGTTGGCGGGCAATACGCCGCATACCGCAGTCGTCAACCTGTACGGCGAAATCGGCAACGGTGTAGAAGACCAGGTCAAAAAACTCAAAGACGGTATGGAGGCCGCCTACAAAAACCCGCAGGCAAAAGCCATCGTCATCCGCGCCAACAGCCCCGGCGGTTCGCCCGTCGTCTCCAACACCGCTTTTGAAGAAATACGCCGTCTGAAGGCGCAGCACCCCGGCATTCCCGTTTATCTCGTGGCGGAAGATATGTGCGCGTCCGGCTGCTACTACATCGCGGCGGCGGCGGACAAAATCTATGCCGACCCGTCCAGCATCGTCGGCAGCATCGGCGTTATCGGCAGCAGTTTCGACGCGACCGGCCTGATGGAAAAAATCGGCGTGAAACGCAGGGTTAAAATTGCGGGCAGCAACAAAGGCATGGGCGATCCGTTTTCGCCCGAAACGCCCGAACAGTCGAAAATCTGGGAAGAAATGCTGACCGGCATACACGGCGAATTCATCAAAGCCGTCAAAACCGGACGGGGCGGCCGCCTCAAATTCCGACAATATCCCGACGTGTTCAGCGGTCGGGTGTACACGGGTGCGGATGCGCTGAAAGTCGGGCTGGTGGACGGACTCGGCAATATTTACAGCGTGGCGCGAGACGTGGTCAAAGCCCCCGATGTGGTGGATTACACTCCGAAGGACGATTTCGGCAGAATCTTGGGCAGACGCTTCGGCGCAGAACTCAAAGCAAGCGTGCGCGAAGCCCTGCAGGCCGTCCGGTAGCGTTGTTTACAGTATTTCTAAGGGAATACCAAAATAAAAATATACACAAAAACACTCACCTCCCCAGTATGCTGCCACTAAGTCAGCCGCGTCACTATTTACCGTGCACTTAAAGCCGTAAAAGGCAGGTTGTCCCCGGGAGGTTTTGTGCATCCTGATACCGATCGGTTGTTGTTGCTCAAAGGACAGAAGGCCGCTGATAAACGAGATTACCTGTTTGTCGCTATTGACGATTTTTATACTCTGCCATTTTGCCAGACAAAACCGCAGACAGTGCTGCCAAGTTTCTGACCGAACATCTGGCCGACCCCTGCTTGTACCTGATTGAGTACGTTTACTCTGACAATGATAGGTAATATAAAGAGCCGTCCAACATGCTTTCGGTGCAGTTTGTTATGATAATGGGATTGGTTGGAGGCTTGCCCGATTTGCTTGTCCGCAGACCAACGGTAAGGCGGAGCGGGTTATCCGTACCTTGATGGAGATGTGGCATGAGGAACAGTCGTTTGACAGTCCGGAACATCGGCAAAAGGAGTTGTGCTGCTTTATTAATTTAGGGGCTGCCCTAGATCACTAGGGAAATTCAAATTAAGTTAGAATTATCCCTATGAGAGAAAGTCGTCTAAGCCGGTATAAACAAAATAAACTCATTTTGTTATCGTGGCTATGATGTATTGGATGCGGGCGAATTTAGCCATTTCCGTATCAATCACAGCACACATTTTGCCGAACGACAAAACCATATTAATGGAACTGAGAACTTTTGGAACCAGGCAAAACGTCATTTACGCAAGTTTAACGGCATTCCCAAAGCGCATTTTGAGCTGTATTTAAAGGAGTGCGAATGGCGTTTTAACAACAGTGAGATAAAAGTTCTTGTTCCATTTTAAAACAATTAGTAAATCGAGTTTATCCTAGTTATCCAGGATGGTCCCATCTCTTTTATAGATAGCTGCTTACCAAGTATCCTTAATTGCTAATTCAAGCCACTCTTCAAAACTATTAAAAAATTCATGGTTTTCTATATTATCTAAATTAATGACAATAACCCTAGGATTTCCTGTTACATCATTACCATCAAAATAAGCTTCCCATTCTCCATTACTAGCGAATGGGATAAGATTTAAATCAGGCAGGATAGAATTTCTAAATATATAAGCTACTTCTGCCCCTTCTGTTCCATAATTCTCAAACCACCAGTGAAAATTATGTGGCTGAATATAAGGTATTAAAGATGTATCGTTAGAGATACGAACATACTTTTCAGGATAACAAAACCTTTCAGGAAGCATATTACTAGGATATAAATTAAATTCATTTTGAATAATCATTTCGTTACCTTAGGATCATAAATACTACCATTAGGAAACTGGGTAGACCAATTTGGTGGTGCTAGTTCATTTTCAATTTGTTTTTTAATTCTAAATTGAATAGCTTCTCCCCATGTTTGCGGCATCTAATGCTGCTTGCTCTGCATCAATATTACTAAAAATTGGATTAGTCTCAAAAATGAAAAATTACTGTTTTTTCATTTTTTATAGCATATTCAAGTGCATGAATAATATTTTTCACTAAGGACTCTGTAGAAAAATCTGAATTTTGTAATTTTTCTTTTACAGCCAAAATACTTTCCTTATCTATTAGCCAATCCCCCTCACTTGGTCCAAATAACCAATTATCGGTAATTTCAGAAACAAGTCTCCATAATCCACGATTTTGATATTCAATAATTTGATTTTCCGTAATTTCTACAACTGTTTCAGATTGAATGTTTTTATAAGCCCAATCAATCATTTCAGTATATTCACTAATTGAAACATTGTCTTTTAAACAGAAAATTAACAGGTTGTGTTCATTCATTTGTCTAAGTTCCTGATATGAGTTTGTTGTTGTAAATAATCTTTTGCTTGCTTACCTTGTAAATTAAAGGATTAACCGCACCTTGGATGATGCCGCGAATATCATCCATACGGTTACCCCACCAATTTTTATTGGTGTATCGTTAATCATTTATTTCAAAAAAGTTATTTATTATCATATTATCAGGGAGCAGGTCGTTAAAAAAAACCCCCTCAAATTCCATTAAATTAGTATTTATCCAGCACATAAACGAACCAAAGCGTTCTTTCCCTGAGTGTAAATATTTAAAATTAAACTCAAAATAAGTTTTTTTGCTTAGAAAATTTAATGGTTTTTCTATAGTGAAAAAAAGCCCTTACTCGTTTTCGTTCGAGATACTATTTTAAATAAATTTTTATTTTCAATAAAATAAGAATATTCATTTACTAAGTTGTTATGATAAAAAAGTAATTTTATTAAAATGTTTTCATAATTTTCTAGGTTCATTTCTAGCTCAATTTAAAATGATTTCATTGTTGCCGTACCAATGCGAAATTTACCATCAACAAAATTTCCCTTCACTGATACAGGTACACCATCAACTTGGGTAGTTTTATTTTCAGGCTGCCTGAAAGAAAGATAGGCAACTTATTACTCATCTTATGCTAGCCCTCAATAATTGAATACGTTGCACTAGAACCAATTATTTCTATGAATGTTTGCTCAAACATAAAAATATAGTATTTAAAGAATTCTCTATTCAAAGGAAAATAACTTTCTTTCAATATCCATTCCGCATAACACTCATCAAGAAGTTCAAAAAAAGATTGACCACCATTTTCATGAAGCAAAGCTCTATCTGCATCTTCCGAAATTAAATCCATAAAAGTATCTATAAAATACGATTCATCAACAACCCTAAAATGAATAACATCTTCAATAAAAATTTTTATGGTTTTATCCGTATTTCTATAACCAACTGCTATAACTTCTACTTTATCAGAGTTTATTGCTGCATTATCAAAATAGAAATAGCCAGTTGGGAAATCTAAGCTTTTTAATTTCATAATTTATCGTGTATTTCCATATCTGATTTTTATTTTTCGGTTATTACTAATTGTTATTTCAAGTGTTGGTTCTCCACCACTACTATCATTACGAGCATTAACCGCACGCCCATCAGGTAAATTGCCCGTTATCGTTCCATTAGGACGTGTTTGTACATTTCGAACATTCAGACTATTAAAATCATTTAGTGCGTCATTGTAATCCCCCACTTTATCATACTGAACAGCGGGACCTCCTTTGAGTAGTATTGCTCAAAATGTCTTTGATTTGTAAATCACTGCGCGCCTTACCGGCTTCTATGCGAGCTGCCACACTACTCGGGCTATAGGGGTCGCTATCAATCGCAGGATTACCACCGCTGGTTTTTTGTCCGCTAGCCTGTTTCCCAACCTGCTGTACTGTATCGCCAATTTCATCTACCGTACCTAACGCCTTAGTCTGCATATGGCGAACAGCAGGTTTTTTATAGCCGGTATTTTTAACCCAATCCCATTTGGTCGGGTTAAGTTCTACTTTTTTACCTCTCCAAACCGTACCTGCGGCCTCTGCTACGGCAAGGGCAGTTTGGGCTGTTGCTGTTATATTCGGATGGGCATCAGCCCATTGTCTGGCGGAATTGATGCCGTCTTTTACCGCAAAAGCACTGTCCTGTAATATGCTCGCGGCAGCAAGTTGTGCTTCCGGGCTTAATTTTCCTAAATTATTAATACCTTGTAGAGTCTGCTGCGCAGAGATGTAGCAACTGTATTTTTACCCCGTCGGGTAAAAATACAGTTGCTACGGCTGCTGGGAAAGCAGTTACTATTTTCCCAGTGGCTCAAAATTAATTGTTTCAGCAGATATTTTTATAATAATCCCTACATCAATAATAATTTCACTATAAAATTGGTATTTATATAGCTCTATTTCGGGTATAAACAAGGGAAACAAGCTATCTTCCTTATCCTCATAATCTACGAAATTATTTGTATCTAATTTAAAATTCAAAATATTACTGCATTTGATATATCCGAAATAATTACCTTCAATTGTATCTGTAAAAGATAATGTAAGGGTATTTCCATTATCGGAAAAGATTATTTCATAAAGGCTTACATTGTGAAAAATATTTTTTTTCATTTGATAAAATATCCAGAATGATGACGATTATTTGGCAATGGATTGCCTTCATAATTTTGTCGTTGCGGATATTTTCCCTGTACACCATCGGTTCGCGGCACTCTTTGGGTTCTTATAACCTCTCCATTTGGACGAATATCTATTTTCACGCCATCAGGACCTTTCCATGTTTCATATTGAGCCTCATCTGAACCAGTACGTCTAAAACCTTGTTCTTGCAATGCTTGACGTAATTCATCTCGCGTAGTTGGTCTGATAGATTTAACAACTGGCTTGTTTCCCCCAGCCATTTCCCCGTCTACAGTCTGCATAGGGCGGGCAGCAGGTTTTTTATAGCTGGTATTTTTAACCCAATCCCATTTAGTCGGGTTAAGTTCTACTTTTTTACCGCGCCAAACCGTACCTGCGGCCTCTGCTACGGCAAGGGCAGTTTGGGCAGTAGCTGTAATGTTCGGATGGGCATCAGCCCATTGTCTGGCGGAATTGATGCCGTCTTTTACCGCAAAAGCACTGTCCTGTAATAGGCTCGCGGCAGCAAGTTGTGCTTCCGGACTTAATTTTCCTAAATCATTAATACCTTGTAGAGTCTGCTGAGCGGCTGTATCTGAGCCGGTCAGTGTAGGTTGGATTAAAAGCCAGCATTTTCAACATCTTGATGTTTTACTATAAATCTATTCTTGTGCTTCCTTTGTTAGATAAATTTCAACACAAAAGATACGTATGCATTCTCTAATTTTATTTGAGATAAATAATGCATTGCTTTGTCGATACTGTTAAATAAATTACTTCCCTCGTAATACCAATTATCATATGTTTGATAAAAATAATTATCTTTCTTGATATAAATATCTCCCCCCAATACAAGTATTCTCTCATTGATAAATAAATTTAATATATCTATTGCAATAGGGACGGGTAATGCGGCTTCTCTAATTCCAATTCCTATCAAAGATTCCCCTTGTCTCGAATAAATTTCAAAAATTTCATTTAACATGTTAATCTCTATCTACTATTTTTCAATCGGTATAAACCCTATTCACAGTTTCATCTTGTATTTCTTTATGAATACTTAATATATTAAGATAGCTTAGGAATTTTATTTTCTCAGATTGAGGCAACTCATCAAAACCAAGCCAACAATAAAAATTGTTATATGATTTTAAAAAATCAACAATTTTTATTTTTCCTAAAACCAAATCTTCGACTAACTGGGTTGCATAAATAATATCATTTATGATTTTAACAGGTAAATTATTTGATAGGTAACCATGGGATTCCGTCATCATTGATTTCTCTAGGTGCTTATTTATCTGATTGGTAAGCCTTTTGCGTAAGCTTCTTTCGCCTCCGCAAGTGTCATTTCATTAGGGCCACCATCTATATTAGTTTCTCCTGTATTTTGCCACTGACAAACGTCACAGATATCATAGTCCATAACTTCAGTTCCGCAAACAGGACAATGTAGCCATATTTCTCCGTCAATTTCCCATGTCTTTTTTGAATTCTCCATCATAATACTTCTTTCCTAAGTTTGGTTTAAACATTGTTTTGATTTTGAATGTTTTTGGATTGGCCAAAACATAGATATTGTTATTGATATCATAGCGCACTCGTCTATGTTCCGTCTGATAACCTAATATCTTGTCCGATGTCTGTTTTAATAACAAATCAGACGCCATTTTTTGGTAGTCTTCAATGGTTATATCGCCAAATTCTTTTCCATGAGCTTTGAAATGTCCATTTAAAGATTTCTCAGTAGGAAACTTGGACTTTGTCCATCTGATGCGGTCTTGAATTGTTCCTGTCGGAGAAATAGATGTATCAGGTTTAACATATGAGGCAGGTAAGCCGATATTGTTATCAGAGTGTGTAGGGTGTTGCTGCGTACTTGGTTTTGGTGGCTTATTCCCACCTGCCATCTCCCCATCTAAAGTCTGCATAGGGCGGGCAGTAGGTGTTTTATAGCCGGTATTTTTAACCCAATCCCATTTGGTCGGGTTAAGTTCTACTTTTTTACCGCCCCAAACCGTACCTGCGGCCTCTGCTGCGGAAAGGGCAGTTTGGGCTGTTGCAGTTATATTCGGATGGGCATCAGCCCATTGTCTGGCGGAATTAATGCCGTCTTTTACCGCAAAAGCACTGTCCTGTAATAGGCTCACGGCGGCAAGTTGTGCTTCCGGACTTAAATTTCCTAAATCATTAATACCTTGTAGAGTCTGCTGCGCAGAGATGTAGGTCGGATATTTGCATCCGACAAAAATATTTGACGCATCTATCGTTTCCGAAATGCCGCTGTTGGAAAATGTCGGATTCGAGAATCCGACCTACGGCTGCTACCAACCATCATTTTCAGCTTCTTTTAGCCAAGTATCAAAATTTTCAAAAGTCTCGTAATATTTTGTATTATCTAAATTAACTACTATAATTTTAGGATTACCTGATTTATCTGAAATATCAAAACAGGCAGCCCACTCTTGGTTTCTAGCAAAAGGTAATAGGTTTGGAATGCCAGTTATTTCAAAATAAATGTCAATTACTTCTGATATATTGCTTTCTGCATTTTCAAACCACCAAGGAAAAGAATATTGTTCATCGTAGTTAATGGCATGAGTGGATTGAGCTAATTTTAAATAACTTTGCGGATATTTAAATCCTTTAGGAAGCATTGCTTCAGGATACGGAACAAAACTATTTTGTTTTATCATTTCCTAAGTACCTTTACATCACAAATACTTCCGTTAGGAAATCTTTTGCTCCACCCTTCTGGAACTCCTTTTTGTGTTTCTTGCTTTCTAATTCGTAGCTGGATAGCTTCTCCCCAAGTTTGAGGCTCAATACCATCATGCTTAAACCTGATTCTCTCTTTTGATGATAATCGGTCATTAAAATTATGAACATTCGCTTCCACTTTTACTCCTGCTTCACGTGCTGCCATAATACGCGTGTTATCCATACTAGTAGGTGCTCCATCAGGCATATTAACAACATCAACCCTGTCGCCAACCCATGATTTTTTTCTTTCATTTCGGCTACAATAGAATCATAGTTGTAATTTGCACTAGGCTCTGACAAAAATTTGGGTTGTTAAGTTGTCATTTTTTTATAAATTCCAGCAAACTGTTGTTGTAAATTATCTACTTCATGTTTTCTAACACCAGATACATTTTCAAATTCTCTTGAATCTACACATACGCCCGCATATATCTCATTCAAGATAGCTCGTAAAACAAAAACTTCATCTTGAGTTAGTGAAATAGTTGAGTTTTGATTATTTATGGATAGTATATTCATGGCTTTTTCCTATAAATCATCATAATATTTTTTACCTGATGTTGGTCTAAATGCTGTACCTCCATCGTCAGAATTTTTATCTCGGATAACTATTGTCCCTGTTTTATCATCCCAATACGCAGTTCTACCGCGAGGTAACTCTTTCATATTTGTTGGATGGCTAACAATATTTTCAATATGCCGAGCAAAATCTGCTGGTGAATTGATATTTAAATCCGTAAATTCTTGTTGTCTTATGACATGCTTGTTATAAGCATGCCCACTACTAATTTGTTCTCCAATTAGTTGCGCTTGTAAAGACGGTTGTGTGGAAGCATCTGCTTTGCTGTTGGACGTTATAGATTTAGGCGGTCTATTCCCACCGGCCATTTCCCCATCCAAAGTATGCATGGTGCGAACAGCAGGTGTTTTATAGCCGGTATTTTTAACCCAATCCCATTTGGTCGGGTTAAGTTCTACTTTTTTACCGCCCCAAACCGTAGTTGCGGCCTCTGCTACGGCAAGGGCAGTTTGGGCTGTTGCAGTTATATTCGGATGGGCATCAGCCCATTGTCTGGCGGAATTGATACCGTCTTTTACCGCAAAAGCACTGTCTTGTAATGCGGTTGCAGCCGCAAGTTGTGCTTCGGGACTTAAATTTCCTAAATGATTAATACCTTGTAGAGTCTGCTGCGCGGCTGTATCTGTGACCGGGCTTACTGCACTGTCTGTAATTGCCCCAATCCCTACTCCTTGAAAACCCATTAAAAAAGGATTAACCGCACCTTGGACGATGCCGCGAATATCATCCATACGGTTAGCCCACCAATTTTTATTGGGGTCGCTTTCCCATATCAGTTTTCCTGCTTCATCAGCACGGCTGAAAAAACCAGAGGCGGCACCGGCATTTTCTTTTAGCCAGCGGTCTGAAAATGGGGCTCGGGGAACAATATTACTCTTTGTTTTTGTTGAAGTTCCTTTGACATAGTAGCTGTATATATCCCTTGCTCCTCCGGGGGGCGGATAATCGCTGCCTTGCGGCCCGTCATATCCATCCTCCGGATGGATTTCCGACCCTGTCCGATGAAGTTGGTAAACGGTAAAACCACCGTCTACGCCGCCGCTGAAATCAGAAGTGCTTTTTGAATCATGATTATCGAACGGACTGTGTACTTCATGTCCATGTCCTGAAAAATGGGTTTCATAACCGATAATGCCTTCAAATCCTGTCCGTTCGTGTGTAATAGGCAGTATGGGGCCGACCGCAGTTGCATCAAATGTTTGGACGGCGTAAACCCGATTTTTAACACTGCCGCGAGCATTACCAAACAGATGGTATTTACCACCCGGTTCGTAGTGTTTTGCCTGCATATCATCGCGCAAACGGGCATCCAAACCGTTCGCATGACTAATGGGGATTTGCAGCAACGATATTGCTGCTGCAAACAGCATCATGAATTTTTGAATAGGCAAATTCATTTTGTTTTCCTTGGTAGCAAGCGGTTATGGTAGTGTGAATCAAGGTTGCCCTTGTCTATGTCGTCGCACTGCTTCATCGCTGTATCCATACCCCTCATGACTGTTATCAGCCTCTACGGATGGGGCAGAGTTACCCATATGATTGCCGTATGGTTGGATATCGGAGAAATCGACCATTAATCCTTCTGTCGGTTTAATTCCTTTGCTTACTTTATACGGTCCCATCCACAATGCGTAATTTTCTTTATAGGCAGCTTCAAACGCATTGGTTTTTGGTTTGATGAGCAATTTTTTATTGGTTCTGTCTACTGCGAAATATTCCAGTTTTGTTTGGGCTTTCAGTGTTTCGGCATTGTATAGGTGCATTTCGGTTCTGTTGCGTATCGTTCCGAATACGTCGATGTTAATAAACACATCCGTATCGGCATTGGCAGGAGAAACAACGTCTATGCCGCGCAGGAAAAATACGGTCTGTACCAAGTGGGAAAGAAAGGCAGTGTCGCGCGGGTTAGTCGTCAAGGTTTCATTTCGATAATCCCCCATCCCGCCAATATTTAAGCCCAGACTGCTTTTACTTCCGCTACCGTCTGATTGGGTGCGCGAGAGTGCAGGGGCATTAAGTGTAGATAAAGAAGTGGTTAAACCTGTCAAACCGCCTGATGTTGTTTCAGCGGTGGTTTCGTAACGTGGATAGGTGTAATCGGTACGGACGGCAGGGCTGTTTATGTATTCGCCACGAATCAGTGCATCAATGGAGTAGCGACCCCCTGTCAAACTGCCTGAACCTTGGTCGCCCATAGTTGCAATGTACAATGCAACTTTTCGTCCGTGTAATGCCTGTAAATCCATGTCTTTAACGGCAGCTCTGGCAGAAGCGGCCACAAGTTCTTGTTCGACCGCAAAGCGTTTACCTCCGCCATGCGATGGAATACCTGTCAGTGTCCCGCAGGCGGATAAAATAAAAACTGAAAAAAGAATAGGTATCAGCAGCCGTGCTTGCATAGATTTTCTCCTTTGATGAAAAACAAATTGTATCAAAATTGTAAATATAGTGGATTAAATTTAAACCAGTACGGCAAGGCGAGGCAACGCCGTACTGGTTAAATTTAATCCACTATAATCTCCATATAATAAATGGCTGTCTGAAGCCCATATGCGACTATATCTGCCGACACTATGGTCAATCAGCAGTGAACCAGCGTTCCCTCGTCTTCGCCGGTAATGACGCGTTTGAGCGAGCCTTCTTTGGCGATGCCGAAGACGACGATATTGAGCTTGCGTTCGCGGCAGAGGGCGAAAGCGGTCGCGTCCATGACTTTGAGGTTTTTCAACAAGGCTTCGTCAAAAGTAATGGTTTCGTAGCGTGTGGCGGACGGGTCTTTTTTCGGGTCTGCGGTGTATACACCGTCGACGTTGGTGGCTTTGAGCATCACGTCGCAGTTCATTTCCGCACCGCGCAATGCGGCGGCAGTGTCGGTCGTGAAGAACGGGTTACCGGTACCGGCGGCAAAAATCACGACTTTGCCTTCTTCCAAATATTGGATGGCTTTAGGACGGGCGTAAGTTTCAGCGATTTGCTGCATAGACAGTGCGGATTGTACGCGCGCTTTGATGCCTAAAGTTTCAAATGCGTCTTTGAGTGCCAAGGCGTTCATCACGGTCGCCATCATACCCATGTAATCGGCAGTGGCGCGATCCATGCTGCCTGCTTGGGCGGATACGCCCCGGAAAATATTGCCGCCGCCGACAACAATACCGACTTGCACGCCCATTTTAACGACTTCGGCAATTTCGCCGACAGTTTGAACGATGGTATCGTGATTGATGCCGAATGAATCGGAACCCATCAGGGATTCGCCGGAGAGTTTCAGTAATACGCGTTTGTATTTGATTTGCTGTGTCATGGGATACCTTGCTTTCTTGAATGTCGTCGGTCGGAGTTTGGGCCGTCTGAATTTTCAAACGGTCGGAATTACAATGATATGGTGTGTCGTTCTATTATTGTTTTGTTTTCAGACGGTCTGAATATTCGGTCGTCTTAAAATAGGTACCGCAAACGGTTTTCTCAAAAAAAAGCACCCTGATTCGTTTGGAATCCAGGTGCTTTCTTTTTCATAAGTGCCTTACACTTTGGCGGCTGCGGCTACTTCGGCTGCGTAGTCGACAACGGCTTTCTCGATACCGTCGCCTACTTTGTAGCGTACGAAGCTAACCACTTCAGTGCCGTTTTCTTTAGCGAATTGGGCAACAGTTTGGTCAGGGTTTATCACGAATGCTTGGCCGTTCAGAGTGATTTCAGCCAAGAATTTACGGATACGGCCTTCAACCATTTTAGCGGCGATGTCGGCAGGTTTGCCGGAAGCGATAGCTTGTTCGGTGTAGATGTGGCGTTCTTTTTCAACGGTTTCAGCATCTACTTCAGCTTCGCTTACGCATTGTGGTTTAGCGGCAACGATGTGCATACCGATTTTGCGTGCTACGTCTTCAGAGCCTTTGTACTCAACCAATACGCCTTCGGTAGCCAATGCACCGTGGATGTAGGCAACCAGTTGGTTGGCAGTGTCGATCACTTGGAAGCGGCGAACAGACATGTTCTCGCCCAATTTAGCGATGATGGCTTTACGTTCTGCTTCAACCAGTTCGCTCAGTTCTTCAACAGAAGCCGGTTTTTTCTCGGCAGCAGTTTTCGCAACGAAGTTGGCAAATTCTACGAAGCCCGCGTCTTTAGCAACGAAGTCGGTTTCGCAGTTTACTTCGACCAATGCGCCGACATTGCCGTTGATCGCGTAAGCCAATACGCCTTCGGCAGCGGTACGGCCGGCCAGTTTACCGGCTTTCGCACCGGATTTGATACGCAGGATTTCTTCGGCTTTGTCGAAGTTGCCTTCGGCTTCAACCAAGGCTTTTTTGCATTCCATCATGCCCAGGCCGGTAGCGGCGCGCAGATCGGCAACCATTTTTGCAGTAATTTCTGCCATTTTGAATCTCCTAGATTTTTGGGAAATACGGAAAGGATTTTCCGCATTCGGGAATCGTGTGCCGCGAACGGACGTTCAGACGGCATATTTGAGAAAAGGGGCATAACGCCCCTCTTCGGTTTGCCGGATTACTCGGCAGCGGCTTCTTGGGCAGCGGCTACGGTTTCTTGCAGCGCTTGGTTTTTGCCTTCCAAAACTGCGTCAGCGATGCCGCGGCAGTACAGGCGGATGGCTTTGGCGGAGTCGTCGTTGCCGGGGATGACGTATTTCACGCCGTCAGGGCTGTTGTTGGTATCGACTACGGCGATAACGGGGATGCCCAGTTTTTCAGCCTCGACCAGAGTACCTTTTTGGTAGCCGGTATCGATAACGAAAATCGCGTCGGGCAGGCCTTTCATGTTTTTGATACCGCCCAAAGAACGTTCCAGTTTTTCAACATCGCGTTGCATTTCCAGAATTTCTTTTTTGCTGAAACCGCTTTCGGCAGCATTTTCCAAGGCTGCGGTTTTTTCTTCCAGGCGTTTGATGGATTGCTTAACGGTTTTGTAGTTGGTCAGCATACCGCCCAACCAACGGTGATCGACGAAAGGCATGCCGGCGCGGGTCGCTTCTTCGCGGATGATGTCGCGGGCTTGGCGTTTGGTACCTACGAACAATACTGTACCTTTGTTGGCAACCAGACGACGTACGGCTTCTTGCGCGTCTTGGAACATCGGCAGGGTTTTTTCCAGGTTGACGATATGGATTTTGTTGCGCGCACCGAAAATGTATTGAGCCATTTTCGGGTTCCAGAAACGGGTTTGGTGGCCGAAGTGAACGCCGGCTTCAATCATCTGACGCATAGTAATTTGAGACATTTTGATTTCCTTGAAAGGGTTAAGGGCACACATTCAATCGCATAGAACTTGATAGGCGATGCCTATTGTCAAGCACCCTTCGGCGAAAGTGGGCATAAGTTTTAAAAAATAAAAGAGTGTTTCCGAAATGGAAAACTGACGGATTATAGCGGATAAGAGGCCGTCTGAAAAGGGATTCAGGGTTTTGTGCCGCTGTCTTTTTGCCGTTGTGCGCGCTGCTGTTCGAATTCAGCCTGTTCCTGCTGCCTCATCAGGTGGTTGCGGCGGCGGACGGTGATGGTGAAAACCGTGAACACGGTGGGCAGCACCGCCCAAAAAACCAAATAAATCAAGGCGCGCGCAATACTCGGCTGCGCGGCGGAAAACATCACGGCAACAAAAAGATAGCCGATGGCGACAATGTGCCACATTGTGTGCGTCCTGTTTGAATGTTAACAAAATCGTTATAATCGCAACATTCTACCGCAATCCTGAAAGGCCGTCTGAAATGAGGAACGAGGAAAAACACGCCCTGCGCCGCGAATTACGCGGGCGGCGTTCGCAAATGGGGTGGGACGTGCGGGCGGCGGCAACGGTAAAAATTAACCGCCTGCTCAAACGTTATATCAAGCACGGTCGGAAAATCGGCGTGTATTGGCCGATGGGCAAGGAATTGCGTTTGGACGGCTTTGTCCGCGCGGCGCAAAAACGCGGCGCAAAACTTTATCTGCCTTATATCGAACCGCGTTCGCGGCGGATGTGGTTTACGCCGTATCCTGAAAGCGGAATGGAACGGGAGCGCATACGGGGCAGGGCGAGGTTGAACGTGCCGCAGTTTGCAGGGCGCAAAATCCGCGTGCACGGTTTGTCGGTATTGCTCGTTCCGCTTGTCGGCATAGACCGCGAAGGCTACCGTTTGGGGCAGGCAGGCGGCTATTACGATGCGACGCTTGCAGCGATGAAATACCGTTTGCAGGCAAAAACCGTGGGCGTGGGCTTTGCCTGCCAACTGGTCGGCACGCTGCCGCGCGAGGCGCACGACCTGCCGCTGGACGGTTTTGTGTCGGAGGCGGGGATATTGTGTTTTTAGCCGTTCAGACGGCATTCCGGGCGGAAATGCCGTCTGAAGGCGGAATATTGGGAGAAAAGGATGTCGGAAAAGATAATACTGCCGGTCTTGTCATTGGGCGGCGTTCGGCTCGAACCGTTGGATGTGCATCATGAAACGGGTTTGCGCGAGGCGGTTTGCGATGGGGAGGTTTGGAAGCTGGGGGTAACGTCCGCGCCCCATCCGGATAGGGTGGCAGACTATATCGGGACAGCATTGGCAACGCGTTTGGCGTTTGCGGTTGTCGATGAAGAGGCGGGCAGGGTGGTCGGGACAACGGCGTATTATCATTTTGAACCGCAGATTCCGCGTTTGGATATCGGATTCACATGGTATGCGGCATCGGCACGGCGGACACGGATAAACACCTGTTGCAAAATCATGCTGTTGGATTACGCATTTGATGTTTTGGCTTGCCGTTGCGTGGGATGGCGCACGGATATTCTGAACCTTGCCTCGCAACGTGCCATCGAACGGCTGGGTGCGGAAAAAGACGGCGTGCTGCGTATGTATATGCTCCGTAAAGACGGCAGTGTGCGCGATACGGTTGTGTACAGTATGCTGAGGGAAGATTGGTGCAAAAACAGGGAAATCCTGACCGGCAGGTTGGCAGAGTATGGCGTGCAGGTGTGAGGCAGTATTTTCAAATTTATAGTGGATTAACAAAAACCAGTACGGCGTTGCCTCGCCTTAACTCAAAGAGAACGATTCTCTAAGGTGCTGAAGCACCAAGTGAATCGGTTCCGTACTATTTGTACTGTCTACGGCTTCGTTGCCTTGTCCTGATTTTTGTTAATCCACTATAAAAAACTTAACGCAATATGCTGACAATCTTTTAAAAATTAATATATAAACAATTTTGATTTTTTATCTATTAAAAATTTGATATATATAGATAAATAACTATTTTTATTTTTCATTTCGCAGTTCCCGGGCTTGGCGGGCGACAGAAAAACTTTGCATTTCCCAGTAAAATCCACTACATTCACGATAACATATTACAAGCCCCTGAAGCGGTGTCGGAAGCCATACTTGCAACGCATTCCAACCCCGAAACAGCATACTCGGACACACACCATTGCCGGTTTTCCCTGCTTTTGCGATTCAGGCGTTTGTAGTACGGCAAATAACCATAAGGGCAGAAGATGCCTGTTTTTTAGGAGTAAACCATGGCTGAAGCGACAGACGTTGTCTTGGTGGGCGGCGGCATTATGAGCGCGACTTTGGGCGTTTTGCTCAAAGAACTCGAACCGTCTTGGGAAATCACCCTGATTGAACGCTTGGAAGATGTGGCGTTGGAATCGTCAAACGCGTGGAACAACGCCGGCACGGGGCATTCCGCGCTGTGCGAATTGAACTATGCGCCGTTGGGTGCAAATGGGATTATCGATCCGGCGCGCGCCCTCAATATTGCCGAACAGTTTCATGTCAGCCGCCAGTTTTGGGCGACGCTGGTCGCGGAAGGCAAGTTGGAAGACAATTCCTTCATCAATGCCGTGCCGCATATGTCTTTGGTGATGAATGAAGACCATTGTTCTTATCTTCAAAAACGTTATGACGCGTTTAAAACCCAAAAACTTTTTGAAAATATGGAATTTTCCACCGATCGGAACAAAATTTCCGATTGGGCTCCGCTGATGATGCGCGGCCGGGACGAAAACCAACCCGTCGCCGCCAACTACTCCGCCGAAGGTACGGATGTCGATTTCGGACGGCTGACGCGCCAAATGGTGAAATATTTGCAGGGCAAGGGCGTAAAAACCGAGTTCAACCGCCACGTCGAAGACATCAAACGCGAATCCGACGGCGCGTGGGTGCTCAAAACCGCCGATACCCGCAACCCCGACGGGCAGCTCACCCTCCGTACCCGCTTCCTCTTCCTCGGCGCGGGCGGCGGCGCGCTGACCCTGCTGCAAAAATCCGGCATCCCCGAAGGCAAGGGCTACGGCGGCTTCCCCGTGTCCGGCCTGTTCTTCCGCAACAGCAACCCCGAAACTGCCGAACAACACAACGCCAAAGTGTACGGGCAGGCTTCCGTCGGCGCGCCGCCGATGTCCGTCCCGCACCTCGACACACGCAACGTGGACGGCAAACGCCACCTTATGTTCGGCCCTTACGCAGGCTTCCGTTCCAACTTCCTCAAGCAAGGCTCGCTTATGGATTTGCCGCTGTCCATCCATATGGACAACCTCTATCCTATGCTGCGCGCCGGCTGGGCGAATATGCCGCTGACCAAATACCTGCTGGGCGAATTGCGTAAAACCAAAGAAGAACGCTTCGCCTCCCTGCTGGAATACTACCCCGAGGCAAACCCCGACGACTGGGAACTCATCACCGCAGGGCAACGCGTCCAAATCATTAAAAAAGACTCCGAAAAAGGCGGCGTGCTCCAGTTTGGTACGGAGATTGTCGCCCACGCCGACGGCTCGCTCGCCGCATTGCTGGGCGCGTCGCCGGGCGCATCGACCGCTGTGCCGCTGATGATCCGGCTGATGCACCAATGCTTCCCCGAGCGCGCCCCGTCGTGGGAAGGCCGTCTGAAAGAGCTGGTACCGGGTTACGGCATCAAGTTGAACGAAAACCCTGAAAGGGCGGATGAAATTATCGCCTATACCGCGAAAGTATTGGATATTTAAGCCGAATCTTTCAAGAAAAGCCGTACCCCCATATGGTGTTGACGCCGTCCCTGCCGGTTATGCCCTTCATCCGGCAGGGCAGGTTTTGATACACGGGGCAGGTAATCGTTTTTTCCCTTTTGTGAATAATGGAACGGTCAAAAAAACAGCGTTTTCATTTCTGAAAACGCTGTTTTTTGTTGCCTGATTAACGTGGGGAACAGTCTTTGAAGACGATTTGGTTGTCAGGTGCGGTAATCATAATGGGCTGTTTGCGGTAGGATTTGCCATCCATCACGCCGGTACCCAAAACATAACCGCCTTCTTTGCCGTAGAATGTTTCCACATTGTCGGATTTATCCAAATTGACAGGCATTTGCACACGTTTGCCGTTGATGACGGCGGAAGCGTATGTGGTCAGGCCCTGTTTGTTAAAGCCGTAGGTTACTTTGACTTTTTTACCTTGCTGGCAGACGTAGCTGACGGTTTTTTTGGCAACGGTGGGGTTGTTCGTGCCGGCAGCAGCAGCCATACTGCTGAGCGCGATTGCGGAAGACAGGATTGCGGTGGTCAGAAGTTTCATTTTTATTCCTTTGGATGGATGTGGAGTTTGCCCGTTTCGAGCTGTTTGACATTCTAATGTCGGCGTATCCTGAAATAAACAGGAAATTGGATAAAGTTTGTAAAAAGGCGGGTTCGGGCGGTTCGGCGGTTTGAGGCAGGGGCGGCAGGCGGGATACGGCGACCTGTCCGGTGTTTCAGACGGCATTGTTTGCGTTTTTCGGAAATGAAAAACTGTCGGGCATCCGGAGGTTGCGGTTTAACTTTGTTTTTTTCTTTCGGACTTGGTCTGTTTGGACAACTCGGCATACAGGTCGGGATGGTGTTTTTTCAACAGGGCGGCGATTTCCATATCTTTTTTGTTGACTTTCGCCAAATCGATGCATTCGATATGGACGAGGCGGAGCAGTTCGCGTACGGGTTTGGGCATTTTGCGGCCGGTTTCGTAGCGCGATCCTCCGGACTGGGTAACGCCGACCTTGCCCCAGAAGTCTATCTGGTTCAGCCCGGTCTTTTTACGGATGGCTTTAACATCTTCTATATTTTCAAATATTTTCATAAAACTTCCTTTAAGTTTGTCTGGTTGCGGGGCAAATTCCGATTTGCTTTGTTTTCGTAATGTGCCGGGTCAAGCCTGTTTTTATATTATATATCATATCTGCCGTTTCTTTCAGACGGCATTGTTTGTTTTTATGGGGCGGATACGTCCGGCTTCAGGGTTTGCCGGAGGCGGGGCTGACGGTGAGGATTTCGTAGCCGGTTTCGGTCACCAAGACTTCGTGTTCCCATTGGGCGGAGAGGGAGCGGTCTTTGGTAACCACCGTCCAGCCGTCGTTGAGGATACGCAGGTGGCGTTTGCCTTGGTTGATCATCGGTTCGACGGTAAAAATCATACCCGGTTTTAGAACGGAGCCCTGTCCTTTTTTTCCGTAGTGCAACACTTGCGGGGCTTCGTGGAAACCGCGCCCGATGCCGTGTCCGCAGAATTCCTGTACGACGGAATAGCCGGCGTTTTCGGCAACCTGTTGGCAGGCGTAACCTACGTCGCCCAGTGTCGCGCCGGGTTTGACGGCTTCTATGCCCGCCATCATGGAGGCGTGGGTTACGTCGATCAGGCGTTGGGCGATGGGGGAGACTTTGCCGACGGTAAACATACGGCTGGAGTCGCCGTGGAAGCCGTCTTTTTTGATGGTGAGGTCGATGTTGATAATGTCGCCTTCTTTGAGCGGCTTGTCGTCGGGAATGCCGTGGCAGATGACGTGGTTGACGGAGGTGCAGCAGGATTTGGGGTAGGGCGGGTTGCCGTAGTGCAGGGGGGCGGGATAGCCGCCTTGGACGTTGACGTGGTAGTCGTAAACGAGTTTGTCGATTTCGTCGGTGGTTACGCCGGGTTTGACGAATTGTCCGATGTAGTCGAGGGCTTCGGCGACGAGTTTGCCCAGCTCGCGCATTTTTTCGATTTCTTCGGGGGTTTTGATGATGATGCCGTTCATAATGCTTCCTTGGATTGCGGGTGTGCCTGCCGTGCCGGGTCAGAAGAGGTTGTCGAGAATTTCTTTATGGGGTTTAGGCGGCGTGTTTTTCGGGGTGTCCGGTTTGGTATGGTTTTCTTTGGGCGTTTCTTTTTCTTTGGGTGTTTCTTTGGGCTGTGCCTGTTTTTCGGGTGTTTCTTTTCGGGGTTCGGGACGGGGGACGTTTGTGGGCAGTACGGGGGTTTCTTTGAGTGTGTTTTCAGCTTGTGCTCCGGCGTCGTCCGGCTGCCTGTCGGTTTGAGCTGTGTCGGCAGGTTGCGGTTTGACCCGGTTTTTCTTGGGTGCGGCAGGGGACGGCAGTCCGCTGCCGCTTTCGTCTGTGCCGTCCGGCTGTGCGGGTGCGGATGAGGAGGCGTGGTGGTGTTCGGGTTGGGCGGCATCTTGTCCGACTACGCCGTTTGGCAGCCAGAATTCGGTTTCGCGGGGGCTGTCGGTGTGTTGCGGTTCGGTTTGGAGGGTTTTGTCGCCGTTCGGGTTGAATGTGCTGACGATGCCTATTGCCAATGCGCCGATGGCGGTGATACAGATGAGCAATACGGCGCGTATCAGGAGTTTGGGGGTCAGCCTGAAGGGTTTGTTCGGTTTTTTTGCCATTTTGATTGTGCTTTTGGGGTGTCGGGCAATGCCGTCTGAAGGCGGTTCAGACGGCATTGCCGAGTCAGCGTTGGACGTAGTTTTGGTAGAGGGTGATGACTTTTTGTACGCCGACGGTGGTGCTGACTTTTTGGGTAATCTGCGCCTGTTCTTCGGGGGTGAGGATGCCCATAACGTAGGTTACGTTGCCGTAGGTAACGATTTTGACGCGCGCCTGTGTGGCGGGGCTGATGCCCAACAGCGTGGCGCGGACTTTGGATGTGTTCCAAGTGTCGCCGGCGATGTCGCCGGCAGTGCGCGGCAGGGAGGCGACGGTAATGTAGTTGTACACGCCTTCGGCGGCCTGTTCGGAACGTGCAATCTGACCGACGAACTGTTTCTCGCCTTCGGTGGCGACTTGTCCGAGCAGCAGCAGGTGGCGGTTGTAGCCGACAACGGAGATTTGGGGCGTGTAGCCTTTGGTTTGGTTGTTTTGGCGCAGATAGGAGCGGGCGGTGGTTTCGATACGCAGCGCCATTACGTTGTCGTCGGTTTGCGCGCCGGTGGTTCGGCGGTCGACGGCGGATTTCGCGCCGACCGCCGCGCCGCCGACGACTGCGCTGACGCAGCCGCCGAGGGCAAGGCTGAGGACGGCGGCAGTCAGGGTGCGGACGGTGTGCGGTTTGGGTTTCATCGGGTGCTTCCTTTCTTGGGCGTTTCAGACGGCATTGCTTTGCGCCATGCCGTCTGAAAAGGGTTACATTCCTTCCAGCAGTACGGAGTCGATACAGTCGCACATGGCGTGTATCAGCAGGATGTGGTTTTCTTGAATACGGGCGGTGCGCGGATGGGGAACGTTGAGCAAAACGTCGGTGTCTTTGAGTATGGCGGCGATTTTGCCGCCGTCGCGGCCGGTCAAGGCGATGACGTGCATATCGCGTTCGTGTGCGGCTTTGACGGCTTCGATGACGTTGGCGGAATTGCCGGAGGTGGAAATGCCGACCAATACATCGCCTGCACGTCCGAGCGCGCGCACCTGTTTGCTGAATACGTGGTCGAAACCGTAGTCGTTGCCGATGGCTGTCAGCGCGGAAGTGTCTGTTGTCAGCGCGACAGCGGCGAGTTCCATGCGTTCTTTTTCAAAACGGCCGGTCATTTCGGCGGCGAAGTGTTGCGCGTCGGCAGCCGAACCGCCGTTGCCGCAGGCCAGGATTTTGCCGTCATTCATCAGGCATTGCAGCATCAGCTCGGCAGCCTGTACGGTCGGCTCGACCAATACTTTTCCGGCTTCCTGCTTGGCACGGATGCTTTCGGCAAAATGGGCGGCAACGCGTTCTTGTAATGTCGTCATATCGTCAACCTGTAATATTCTGTATCCACTCGGGCGGGCGGCTGCCTTCGATGAGTACCGCGTCGAGGCGGCACGGTACGTTTGTCAACCTGTTCTGTTGCAGATAATACTCTACACTTCGTTGCAGTTTCAATAATTTGGATGGGGAAATGCTGTATGCGGCACCGCCGAATTGCCGATTTTTGCGGTATTTTACTTCAACAAACAGAATCATGCCGCCGTTTTTGACAATCAGGTCGATTTCGCCGTAGGCGCAGTGCCAGTTGCGGGCAAGCAGTGTGCAGCCTTGGGATTGGAGGAAGGCAAGCGCGGCATCTTCCCCTGCCTCGCCCTGTTTGTGGTTTAGGCGCATAATCGGTTTAACCTTTATAATTTATAATGTTTGTTTTTCAGACGGCATTCTTATGTTTCAGAAACATTTGCAGAAAGCCTCCGACAGCGTCGTCGGAGGGACATTATACGTGGTTGCCACGCCCATCGGCAATTTGGCGGACATTACCCTGCGCGCTTTGGCGGTATTGCAAAAGGCGGACATCATCTGTGCCGAAGACACGCGCGTTACCGCGCAGCTTTTGAGCGCGTACGGCATTCAGGGCAAACTCGTCAGCGTGCGCGAACACAACGAACGGCAGATGGCGGACAAGATTGTCGGCTATCTTTCAGACGGCATGGTTGTGGCACAGGTTTCCGATGCGGGTACGCCGGCCGTGTGCGACCCGGGCGCGAAACTCGCCCGCCGCGTGCGTGAGGTCGGGTTTAAAGTTGTCCCTGTTGTCGGCGCAAGCGCGGTGATGGCGGCTTTGAGTGTGGCTGGTGTGGCGGGATCCGATTTTTATTTCAACGGTTTTGTACCGCCGAAATCGGGCGAACGTAGGAAATTGTTTGCCAAATGGGTGCGGGTGGCGTTTCCCGTCGTGATGTTTGAAACGCCGCACCGCATCGGGGCGACGCTTGCCGATATGGCGGAACTGTTCCCCGAACGCCGATTAATGCTGGCGCGCGAAATCACGAAAACGTTTGAAACGTTCTTAAGCGGCACGGTTGGGGAAATTCAGACGGCATTGGCGGCGGACGGCAACCAATCGCGCGGCGAGATGGTGTTGGTGCTTTATCCGGCGCAGGATGAAAAACACGAAGGCTTGTCCGAGTCCGCGCAAAACATCATGAAAATCCTCACAGCCGAGCTGCCGACCAAACAGGCGGCGGAGCTTGCCGCCAAAATCACGGGCGAGGGAAAAAAAGCTTTGTACGATCTGGCACTGTCTTGGAAAAACAAATGATGCCGGACGGACCGGCACCATAGTGCGAACGGAATCAACGGACACGCCCCGTCATGCGGTACAGCACGTCTTTGCCTTGAACACGGTGGACGACGACCATGGCGACGTGTCCGACGACGGCGGCAAACAGCAGCCAGCCCAAATTGCCGTGGAACGTGTTGCCCAAGTTTGCCATCCACTCGATTTTTTCCGGCGAACCCTGCATCACTTCAACGCCGAACACTTTCAACGGGCCGCGGCCGCTGCCGTATTGGCGGATCATGCCGATAACGGGAACGGCAAGCATGAGCAGATACAGAATGCCGTGTCCTGCCGCCGCAGCCTTGCTGTCGCTTTGCGGACGCTTGGCGCGGTTGGCAACCGCCCACACGATGCGCAATGTAATCACCGTCAGCGTAAGGAAACCGAAAGATTTGTGCAGGCCGAACAGGCTGCCCACCCATTCCGCCTCTTCGTATAGTGGATTAACAAAAACCAGTACGGCGTTGCCTCGCCTTGCCGTACTATTTGTACTGTCTGCGGCTTCGTCGCCTTGTCCTGATTTTTGTTAATCCACTATAAATCGTCCACAGGACAATGGTGGTCGGAATGCCGATGAAACCGGCAACGGTCAGCCAGTGCAGCGTACGTGTCAACGGGTCGTAAACGGCAGGTTGGTTTGTGTTCATAAAAAACTTAGGGGCTGTCCTAGATAACTAGGGAAATTCAAATTAAGTTAGAATTATCCCTATGAGAAAAAGTCGTCTAAGCCGGTATAAACAAAATAAACTCATTGAGCTATTTGTCGCAGGTGTAACTGCAAGAACGGCAGCAGAGTTAGTAGGCGTTAATAAAAATACCGCAGCCTATTATTTTCATCGTTTACGATTACTTATTTATCAAAACAGTCCGCATTTGGAAATGTTTGATGGCGAAGTAGAAGCAGATGAAAGTTATTTTGGCGGACAACGCAAAGGCAAACGCGGTCGCGGTGCTGCCGGTAAAGTCGCCGTATTCGGTCTTTTGAAGCGAAATGGTAAGGTTTATACGGTTACAGTACCGAATACTCAAACCGCTACTTTATTTCCTATTATCCGTGAACAAGTGAAACCTGACAGTATTGTTTATACGGATTGTTATCGTAGCTATGATGTATTAGATGTGAGCGAATTTAGCCATTTTAGCTTCGCTGAAACTTCGTTTTCGTATCAATCACAGCACACATTTTGCTGAACGACAAAACCATATTAATGGAATTGAGAACTTTTGGAATCAAGCAAAACGTCATTTACGCAAGTTTAACGGCATTCCCAAAGCGCATTTTGAGCTGTATTTAAAGGAGTGCGAATGGCGTTTTAACAACAGTGAGATAAAAGTTCTTGTTCCATTTTAAAACAATTAGTAAAACCGAGTTTATCCTAGTTATCTAGGACAGCCCCAAAACTTATTATATGTAACGGTTTGAACGGACATTCCGTCGGGTCGGAATGTCAAAAAGGCGCGATTGTACCAAAGAAGGTGGACATAATTTTGTTTGCAGGCTGAAGATTTGCTTAAAAATTCATTAAGATGGGCGGAACAAATAGTTTGGGTACGGCGTGTTGAAATACCGCTTATCCCTTATAATAGCGTCCGAAATTCTGTTCGGACGGCATCAAAACACACGCCATGCCGTCTGAACCCCCATTTGAAACCAACAAACAAGAGCATTGAATGAAATTCATCGACGAAGCAAAAATCGAAGTCGCCGCAGGCAAAGGCGGTAATGGCGCAACCAGTTTCCGCCGCGAAAAATTCGTACCGCGCGGCGGCCCGGACGGCGGCGACGGCGGCAAAGGCGGCAGCGTTTGGGCAGAAGCCGACGAAAACACCAACACCCTCGTCGAATACCGCTTCGTCAAACGCTACCAAGCCAAAAACGGCGAAAAAGGCCACGGTTCCGACCGTTACGGCGCAGGTGCGGACGACATCGTCCTCAAAATGCCCGTCGGCACCCTTATCCGCGACCTCGACACCGGCGAAAACGTTGCCGACCTCACTTATCACGGACAGCGCGTCTGCCTTGCCAAAGGCGGCAAAGGCGGCTTGGGCAACATCCACTTCAAATCGTCCGTCAACCGCGCCCCGAAACAATCCACCCCCGGCGAAGAAGGCGAAGCCCGTTCCCTGCAACTCGAACTCAAAGTCCTCGCCGATGTCGGCTTATTGGGTATGCCCAACGCCGGCAAATCCACCCTGATTACCGCCGTATCCGCCGCACGCCCCAAAATCGCCAACTACCCCTTCACCACCCTGCATCCAAACTTAGGCGTGGTACGCATCGACGAAAACCACAGCTTCGTGATGGCCGACATCCCCGGCCTGATTGAAGGCGCGGCAGAAGGCGCAGGCCTCGGCCATCGTTTCCTCAAACACTTATCACGTACCGGCCTGCTGCTGCACGTCGTCGATTTGGCCCCGTTTGACGAAACCGTCAACCCCGCCGAAGAAGCCCTCGCCATCATCAACGAATTGCGCAAATACGACGAAGAACTCTACGGCAAACCACGCTGGCTGGTGCTGAACAAACTCGACATGCTCGATGAAGAAGAAGCCCGGGCGCGAACAGCCGCCTTCCTCGAAGCCGTCGGCTGGGACTACCCGAAACCAGACGACCGCTTCCAATTCGACATGGAAACCCCGCGCCTCTTCCAAATCAGCGCGCTGACCCACCAAGGCACGCAGGAATTGGTACACCAAATCAACCAATACCTGATCGAGAAAAAACGTATCGAAGCTGAAAAAGCGGAGGCGGAGCGGGCAGCGACAAATGTTGAGATTGCCGAGCAACAGCCTAAAACGGATACGGGCGTGTTTAAGCCGGAGTGAAAAAAGAAAGGGTTTCAGACGATATTTGTTCTACAAAAGGTTGTTTGAAACAATTTTAAAGCAAGATTGAAATGGATTAAAAATGTCATCTAACCAATATATCCAGTCGCTTGAGTTGACAAACTTTACCGTTCTTCCAAACGATACTTTTGAATTTTCTGAAAATCTCAATGTTATTGTTGCCGAAAACGGTTGTGGCAAAACACATTTGTTAAAAATTTTATACAGCCTGCTAGAAGTAACATCTAACACCAAAAACAGATTACTGAAAACAGAATTGCAAAAAAGTTTTGCCGATAAATTACTGAATGTTTTCCGTCCCGATTCCTTGGGCAGGTTGAGCAAACGTTTGCAGGGGCGCGGGCGTACGGAAATCGTTTTAAAACTGCAAAACGGCACTACGCATAGTAGTCTGAATTTTTCCAGTAACTCATCATCGCAAGTCAATGTTCAAAGCATCGGATTGAAAGAAAATGAATATACTCCGACACCTATCTTCTTACCCAGCCGCGAATTAATTACACTTTGCCCTTGGTTCACTTCTTTGTATCAAAACCAAAGCATCCCTTTCGAAGAAACTTGGTTTGATACCTGTATGCAATTAAATCACCCGCTTGCCAAAGGCCCCAGAGAAACAAAAATTCGAGAATTGCTCGAACCTATTGAGAACGCGATGGGAGGAAAAGTATCTGAAGAACAAGGAAGGTTTTATCTATCGCTGACAAATACGGGCGGTAAGATTGAAGCACCTTTGGTAGCAGAGGGTTTGCGGAAATTTGTCATGATTGCCCGGTTAATCGCAACAGGGGCATTGCTGGATAAAGGCTATCTATTTTGGGATGAACCGGAAGCTAATCTGAATCCTAAATTGATCAAAATGGCTGCCCGTATTATTTGGTCTTTATCTCAACAGGGTATTCAGGTTTTTATTGCAACACACTCTCTATTCTTATTGAGAGAATTGGAACTTTTGAAGCTTGAAAATAACACGGATTTACCTGTACGTTTTTTCTCGTTGATTGCTTCCGATGATGGAACAAAAGTGGAGCAAGGGAACAGTATTAATGATTTGAACACATTGATATTGTTAGATGAAAACATTATGCAGGCAGACAGGTATCTGAATATTTGAGGTTAAGCTATGACTACAATCACAGAAAAGAGATTAACCTTTGCTTTTCCTGAAGATTATTACGTTACCAAGTATGACGAATGGGAACATTATAAAATTTTTCAGAACAGTTGTAATTTACGTAATAAAATTGATACAAATGAAAAGGGAAAGAACGGGATAAATCAAAGTGTAGATGACGATAATGGCAGCTCAGGTGTAGATATAATAGCCCTTCATGAGTCGACACTTTGGCTAATCGAAATTAAAGATTATTACCGACTTGGGCTTGAGCCAAATGCCCAATCAATAGATGAAAAACTTTCTGACCTACCATATTTAATCGCAAGAAAAATTCGAGATTCATTGGCAGGATTGGTTTCTGCTAAATTTAAAGCAGAAAAACAGGAAGAAAAAGATTTTTCTCGCTTGGCTTTAGATTGTAACGAAATAAAAATAGTCCTTCATATTGAAATGCCTAGTATAAGAAGTAAACTTTATCCCTCGTCATCAGATTTAGCAAACTTATTAAAAGATAAGTTTAAATTATCAGAATTTACAAAAAATTTTGCAAACTGTTATGCAGAACCAATTTTCACAAATATCAGCCATATTAATAATCCGCAACTACGTAATGTTCCTTGGTCCGTATCTACAGGAACAGAACAGAAATTATCATCCGAGCAACAAAGATTAATCCATAATCCCATGACCACCATCTACAACACCCTTACCCGCCAAAAAGAACCCTTTGCCCCCATCGACCCTAAAAACGTGCGTATGTACGTTTGCGGCATGACTGTTTACGACTATTGCCACTTAGGCCATGCCCGTGTGATGGTGGTGTTTGACATGATTGCCCGCTGGTTGCGCGAGTGCGGTTATCCGCTCACTTATGTGCGCAACATCACCGACATCGACGACAAAATCATTGCCCGCGCGGCTGAAAACGGCGAGACTATCGGCGAACTGACCGCGCGTTTCATTCAGGCGATGCACGAAGATGCCGATGCTTTGGGCGTGTTGCGTCCGGACATCGAACCGAAGGCAACGGAAAACATCCCGCAAATGATTGCCATGATTGAAACCCTGATTCAAAACGGTAAGGCCTATCCTGCCGCAAACGGCGACGTTTACTACGCCGTGCGCGAGTTTTCCGCTTACGGACAATTATCGGGCAAATCATTGGACGACCTGCGCGCGGGCGAACGTGTGGAAGTGGACGGTTTCAAACGCGATCCGCTTGATTTTGTGTTGTGGAAAGCGGCGAAAGCAGGCGAGCCGGCGTGGGAAAGCCCTTGGGGCAACGGCCGGCCGGGTTGGCACATTGAATGCTCCGCCATGAGTGAAAACCTGTTCGGCAATACCTTCGACATCCACGGCGGCGGCGCGGATTTGCAGTTTCCGCACCACGAAAACGAAATTGCCCAAAGCGTCGGCGCGACGGGGCATACCTGCGGCCATCATCACGCGCAAACCCACCACGGTCAAAGCATTGCCAGCCACGTCAAATACTGGTTGCACAACGGCTTTATCCGCGTGGACGGCGAAAAAATGTCCAAATCGTTGGGCAACTTCTTCACTATCCGCGAAGTGTTGAAACAATACGACCCCGAAGTCGTGCGTTTCTTCATCCTGCGCGCCCACTACCGCAGCCCGTTGAATTACTCCGACGCACATTTGGACGACGCAAAAGGTGCGCTGACCCGCCTGTACACTACATTGAAAAACACACCAGCGGCTGAGTTTGACTTATCTGAAAACGTCAACGACTACACCCGCCGTTTCTACGCCGCCATGAACGACGATTTTGGTACGGTCGAAGCGGTTGCCGTGTTGTTCGAACTGGCAGGCGAAGTGAACAAAACCAATGACGCACAGCTCGCCGGCTGCCTGAAAGCCTTGGGCGGCATCATCGGACTGCTGCAACGCGATCCGACCGAGTTCCTGCAAGGCGGCGCGGCTTCAGACGGTCTCTCCAACGAAGAAATCGAAGACTTGATCGCCCGGCGGAAACAGGCGCGCGCCGATAAAAACTGGGCGGAATCCGACCGCATCCGCGACCTTCTGAACGAACACAAAATCATTTTGGAAGACAACGCCGGCGGCACGACTTGGCGGCGCGGTTAAAATCCATCGAAAAGGGTAAATGTGCCGCATTTTGCCCTTTTTTGTTCAGACGGCATTTTTATTGTGAGAACTTATTTTTATTATGCTTAAAATCATTTCCGCCAACGTCAACGGCATCCGCTCCGCCTACAAAAAAGGTTTTTACGAATACATCGCCGCATCGGGCGCGGACATTGTCTGCGTGCAGGAACTCAAAGCGCAGGAGGCTGATTTGTCTGCCGATATGAAAAATCCGCACGGGATGCACGGTCATTGGCATTGCGCCGAGAAGCGCGGTTACAGCGGCGTGGCGGTGTACAGCAAACGCAAACCCGACAATGTGCAAATCGGTATGGGCATTGAAGAATTCGACAGGGAAGGGCGGTTTGTGCGTTGCGATTTCGGCAGGTTGAGCGTTATCTCGCTTTATTTGCCCAGCGGCAGCAGCGCGGAAGAACGCCAGCAGGTGAAATACCGTTTCCTTGATGCGTTTTACCCTATGCTCGAAGCGATGAAAAACGAAGGGCGCGACATTGTCGTCTGCGGCGACTGGAACATCGCCCACCAAAACATCGACCTGAAAAACTGGAAAGGCAACCAGAAAAATTCAGGTTTCCTGCCTGAAGAGCGCGAGTGGATAGGCAAGGTTATCCACAAGCTCGGTTGGACGGATATGTGGCGCACGCTTTATCCCGATGTGCCGGGCTACACTTGGTGGAGCAACCGAGGGCAGGCGTATGCGAAAGATGTCGGGTGGCGCATCGATTATCAGATGGTTACGCCCGAACTTGCTGCCAAAGCCGTGTCCGCACACGTTTATAAAGATGAAAAATTTTCTGACCATGCGCCGCTGGTCGTGGAGTATGACTATGCTGCCGAATAAGGTTTTGGGTAAATATGATTGGAATGTGGACGGAAAAACAGGAATAGGCGCGGCATGGGTCGTCGCTGCGTTTATCCTGCCCATGTTGGTGTGGGCGATATTTATGTTGTCGCGGATGCAAGGCTGGCTTGCGCCGACCAAGGCAAACCCGATATGGGCGTTGGTGTGGCTGCTGATTTGCCTGCCCTGCCTGCTGATTGCGTCCAAATGTTTGGGTTGGAAAGGCTGGCGGCTGTTGGCAAACGTTCTTGCCTGCCTCGCCGTGCGCACCCTGTTGAGTGTGCCTGCCGCGCTGCTGATTGCGTTCACGCTGCAAGACCTGCTCAAATAGGCGCGGACAATGGAAAGTTTCGAGCTTGAGGATTTGACGCTGTGGCTGGTACGCGATGCGGATGAAGCGGAAATGTGGATAGACCGCTGGGCGATCAGTTATCCCGTCGTGCAGATGTCCGAAGCGTCGGCCGGTCAAAGCATAGGGGAATGGCAGGCAGGGCTTCAGACGGCATTTGAACGCATACGCGGCAAATACGTCGCCGTTGTCGCACACGGTGCGGGCGCGGCCGCATTTTTGGCGTGGCTGTATCAGGCAGACATCCTGACACGGAAGAAAATTGCCAACATCATCCTTGTACCGCAGCGTCCCGATATTTTTCCCGACGATGCGGAACACGCTTTCCAACGCGTCCGCTGTCCCTGCCGTGCCGCATTGGTTGTACCCGAACACGGCGGCGTGCCGCACGGTTGGGCGCAAAGACAGGCGGATTTGTGGAACGCCCGCCTGTTGGTTTCCCCGCATTCGGGCAGTTTGAACGGTATGCTCGGCGGCTGGCAGTGGGGTATGAAGCTGATGCAGGAAATGTTGCTGGCGTGAACGCTTGCCTTATCGGAATTTCGGTTAACTGGGGTTGCAAGGAAAATGCCGTCTGAAACAGGCTTCAGACGGCATTTCCATTCAAACAGGGCTTACAGGCTGCCCAACACGATACGCAGCACGCGGCGCAACGGCTCGGCAGCCCCCCACAAGAGTTGGTCGCCGACAGTGAACGCGCTGATGTATTCGCCGCCCATCTCCAGTTTGCGGATACGGCCGACAGGAACAGACAGTGTGCCGGTAACTTTGGCAGGAGTCAGCTCGTGTATGCTGGCTTCTTTTTCGTTAGGGATGACTTTCACCCAGTCGTTTGCACCTGCCAAAATCGCTTCGATTTCGGAAACAGGCAGGTCTTTTTTCAGCTTCAGGGTGAGGGCTTGGCTGTGGCAGCGCATAGAGCCGATGCGTACGCATAAGCCGTCGATTACGGTCGGATTGTCGCTGCGGCCGAGGATTTTGTTGGTTTCCACACCGCCTTTCCATTCTTCTTTAGATTGACCGTTGCCCAAATCCACGTCAATCCACGGAATCAGGCTGCCGGCGAGCGGTACGCCGAAGTTGGCTTTCGGATAGTCTTCGCTGCGCAGGAAATCGGACACTTTGCGGTCGATGTCGAGAATCGCGCTGGAAGGATCGGCAAGCTCGTCCGCTACTTTGGCGTGAATCGCGCCCATGCCGCTGATGAGTTCGCGCATGTTTTTCGCACCCGCACCGGAAGCGGCTTGGTAGGTCATGCTGGTTGCCCATTCGACCAAATCGTTTTGGAACAGACCGCCCAAAGCCATCAGCATCAGGGAAACGGTACAGTTGCCGCCGATGTAGTTTTTCACGCCGTTTTTGAGGCCGTTGTCGATGACGTTGCGGTTGACCGGGTCGAGGACGATAATCGCATCGTCTTTCATGCGCAGGGATGACGCCGCGTCAACCCAGTAGCCGTTCCAGCCGCTGTCGCGCAGGGGTTGGAAGACGGATTTGGTGTAATCGCCGCCCTGACAGGTAACGATGATGTCCATTTTTGCCAATTCGGCAACATCGTTGGCATCCAACAATGTTTTGGCTGCCTGACCGAAATCAGGGGCTGCGCCGCCGACGTTGGAAGTGGTAAAGAAAAACGCTTCAGGAATGTGGGCGAAGTCGTTTTCTTCTTTCATACGCTGCATCAAAACCGAACCGACCATACCGCGCCAGCCGACGAAACCTACTTTCATTGTGTTGCTCCTTGAGGAAAAATCGTTAATAAAATTATGTATGGCGTAAAGGAAGCGTTTTAACGCCGTATTGGGAAAATGTAAAGTTCTTTATCGGGATTTCTTTAAGTATTGGCGTTTTCGGTGTCGTGGCGGTAGAATCGGGGTCAGTTAAGAACAATTATCAGGAACGGATATGGAAGAAAAAAACGACTACACCGACGCGGCATCCGACAACCGCAACGGGCAGGAAATTGAAGTCGGAATTGCCGGCGCAGGCGACCGGATACTTGCCGCGCTGCTGAACCAATTGTTTACCTTTTTGGTTTTGTTGGTGCCGTTTGCCGGACTGATTGCTTTCGCCATCAAGAATGAAGGCAGGATTGGCGGCAGTGAGGAAATATTCGGGCTGCTTTTGGGCATGACTTCCTTTTGGGTAGGACTGGCGGGCATTTTGGTTTATACCGTCGTTCAAATCTACTATATGAGTCGGGACGGGCAGTCATTGGGTAAGAAGATCATGAGAATCAGGGTGTTGAAAACCGACGGCCGCAATCCGGGTTTTGTCGGCACGGTTTTGGTACGCGAAATCGCATGGTCGGTTTTGGTTGCCATTATTGCCGCCGTTATCGGTCTTGCAGTAGGTGACAACGGAGAAAACGCCATCAACCTGCTGGCATTCCTTGCCAACTTTGTCCTGCTCTTTATGGTCAAACGCGACCGCCGCACGCTTTACGACATACTGGCGGATACGGTTGTCGTCAAGCTGCCCAAATAAACGGACACGGCAAAATGCCGTCTGAAAGCCTTTCAGACGGTATTTTTATCTTCAGAACCGCTCAAGCATCGTGCAGTGAAGCCGCGTGCAGGGTGTTTTCCATCAATGTGGCAATCGTCATCGGACCCACGCCGCCGGGAACGGGCGTAATCATCGCCGCCCGTTCTTTTGCCGTTTCAAATTCCACGTCGCCGCACAGGCTGCCATCGTCCAAACGGTTGATGCCCACATCAATAACGACCGCGCCAGGTTTGATCCATTCGCCTTTGACAAAGTTCGGAATGCCTACGCCGACCACCAAAATATCGGCTCCGGCAACCTCGTCTGTCAGATTTTCGGTTGCGCTGTGGCAGACCGTTACCGTTGCGCGCGCCAGCAGCAGTTCCAAAGCCTGCGGGCGGCCGACGATATTCGACGCGCCGACCACGACCGCTTTTTTCCCCTTCGGATCAATGCCGTAAGCTTCCAAAAGCGTCATCACGCCCTTGGGCGTACACGGGCGCATCAGCGGCATTTTGACCGCCAGCCTGCCGACATTGTAAGGATGGAAGCCGTCCACGTCCTTATCCGGCGAAATACGTTCCAAAACCGCCTGGCTGTCGAGGTGCTTCGGCAGCGGTAGCTGAACCAGAATACCGTCCACTTCGGAATCGGCATTCAGGCGGTCGACCAGTGCCAGCAGTTCTTCCTGCGATGTTGATTCGGGCAGCTCGTAAGACAGTGATTTGATGCCGCATTTTTGGCAGGCGGTTTTCTTGTTGCGGACATAAACCGCGCTGGCAGGGTCGCCTCCGACCAAAACCACGGCCAGGCAAGGCATGTGCAGATTGTCCTGTTGGCGTTGCGCCACCGCTTCGGCAACCGCCTGCAGGCGTTTTTGCGAAACTTCTTTACCATTGATCAGTTGTGCCGACATATCCGTCCTTTTGTTAAACAGGTAGAAAATGCTGAAAATTATCGCATTTTCCGTTTGTTTTTACAGCAGGATGCCGAAAATAAATTTGCCCTGAAATAAAATACGGCTGTTTGGACGGATTAAATATTTTTTCAAATCAAAAAACTATATTTTTCATCTTGGTGTCTTGAAAATAAATATTGACGCATCTTTCCCTGAGTTGTATAGTTCGCTTCTTCAAGTCGGGGCGTAGCGCAGCCCGGTTAGCGCATCTGCTTTGGGAGCAGAGGGTCGTGAGTTCGAATCCCACCGCCCCGACCAATCAATCAGCACGAATCGGCATGAGCGCCCGTAGCTCAACCGGATAGAGCACCGACCTTCTAAGTCGGGGGTTACAGGTTCGATTCCTGTCGGGCGTGCCAAGAATTTGATTGAAAACCGTTTTTATGGTGGCTGTAGCTCAGTTGGTAGAGCCCCGGATTGTGATTCCGGTTGTCGTGGGTTCGAGCCCCATCAGCCACCCCAGATAAAGGCCCGTACTTTTCGGTACGGGTCTTTTTCCGTTTGCACGTACTGTCCGCACCGTCGTACCGGTGCGGCGGTATGCCGTCTGAAAGCCGGGCCGGTCATACGGAAACCGCTTCAGACGGCATTTGCGCCGCCGGCTTTGCCTTTCGCATATGCTTCTGTATCATGTAGGTTTTCTGTCTTTTATGGTTTTTGTCGGAGACTTTGATGGTTGACGCTTGGTCTGTTCCTGATTTTGAATCGAAAATCTGTCCGCCCGAGGCGTTGGCGGCGCGTTTGGCGTTGTTGCCGCGCCCGCTGGTGTTTACCAACGGCTGTTTCGACATCCTCCACAGGGGGCACGTTACTTATCTGGCGCAGGCGCGTTCGATGGGGGGCGCGTTGGTGCTGGCGTTGAATACCGATGCTTCGGTGCGGCGTTTGGGCAAGGGCGGCGACCGCCCGATTAATCCTTTGGAGAACCGTGCCGCCGTTGCCGCCGCGTTGGAAAGTGTGGATTTGGTAACGTGGTTTGACGGGGATACGCCGGCGGCGTTGATTGAGGCGGTCAAACCTGAGATTTTGGTCAAGGGCGGCGATTGGGCTGCGGATAAGATTGTCGGTGCGGCAGAAACGTTGGCGCGCGGCGGTCAGGTGTTTTCAATTCCGTTTCTGCACCAGACTTCGACAACGAAGACTTTGGCAAAAATCCGTGCGGCAGAGGGCGGAAAATGACGGTTTTGAAGCCTTCGCACTGGCGGGTGTTGGCGGAGCTTGCCGACGGTTTGCCGCAACACGTCTCGCAACTGGCGCGTATGGCGGATATGAAGCCGCAGCAGCTCAACGGTTTTTGGCAGCAGATGCCGGCGCACATACGCGGGCTGTTGCGCCAACACGACGGCTATTGGCGGCTGGTGCGCCCATTGGCGGTTTTCGATGCCGAAGGTTTGCGCGAGCTGGGGGAAAGGTCGGGTTTTCAGACGGCATTGAAGCACGAGTGCGCGTCCAGCAACGACGAGATACTGGAATTGGCGCGGATTGCGCCGGACAAGGCGCACAAAACCATATGTGTGACCCACCTGCAAAGTAAGGGCAGGGGGCGGCAGGGGCGGAAGTGGTCGCACCGTTTGGGCGAGTGTCTGATGTTCAGTTTTGGCTGGGTGTTTGACCGGCCGCAGTATGAGTTGGGTTCGCTGTCGCCTGTTGCGGCAGTGGCGTGCCGGCGCGCCTTGTCGCGTTTGGGTTTGAAAACGCAAATCAAGTGGCCAAACGATTTGGTCGTCGGACGCGACAAATTGGGCGGCATTCTGATTGAAACGGTCAGGACGGGCGGCAAAACGGTTGCCGTGGTCGGTATCGGCATCAATTTCGTGCTGCCCAAGGAAGTGGAAAACGCCGCTTCCGTGCAATCGCTGTTTCAGACGGCATCGCGGCGGGGAAATGCCGATGCCGCCGTGTTGCTGGAAACGCTGTTGGCGGAACTTGATGCGGTGTTGTTGCAATATGCGCGGGACGGATTTGCGCCTTTTGTGGCGGAATATCAGGCTGCCAACCGCGACCACGGCAAGGCGGTATTGCTGTTGCGCGACGGCGAAACCGTGTTCGAAGGCACGGTTAAAGGCGTGGACGGACAAGGCGTTCTGCACTTGGAAACGGAAGAGGGCAAACAGACGGTCGTCAGCGGCGAAATCAGCCTGCGGTCCGACGACAGGCCGGTTTCCGTGCCGAAGCGGCGGGATTCGGAACGTTTTCTGCTGTTGGACGGCGGCAACAGCCGGCTCAAGTGGGCGTGGGTGGAAAACGGCACGTTCGCAACCGTCGGTAGCGCGCCGTACCGCGATTTGTCGCCTTTGGGCGCGGAGTGGGCGGAAAAGGTGGATGGAAATGTCCGCATCGTCGGTTGCGCCGTGTGCGGAGAATTCAAAAAGGCACAAGTGCAGGAACAGCTCGCCCGAAAAATCGAGTGGCTGCCGTCTTCCGCACAGGCTTTGGGCATACGCAACCACTACCGCCACCCCGAAGAACACGGTTCCGACCGCTGGTTCAACGCCTTGGGCAGCCGCCGCTTCAGCCGCAACGCCTGCGTCGTCGTCAGTTGCGGCACGGCGGTAACGGTTGACGCGCTCACCGATGACGGACATTATCTCGGGGAACCATCATGCCCGGTTTCCACCTGATGAAAGAATCGCTCGCCGTCCGAACCGCCAACCTCAACCGGCACGCCGGTAAGCGTTATCCTTTCCCGACCACAACGGGCAATGCCGTCGCCAGCGGCATGATGGATGCGGTTTGCGGCTCGGTTATGATGATGCACGGGCGTTTGAAAGAAAAAACCGGGGCGGGCAAGCCTGTCGATGTCATCATTACCGGCGGCGGCGCGGCAAAAGTTGCCGAAGCCCTGCCGCCTGCATTTTTGGCGGAAAATACCGTGCGCGTGGCGGACAACCTCGTCATTCACGGGCTGCTGAACCTGATTGCCGCCGAAGGCGGGGAATCGGAACATACTTAAAAAATACACCCTTTTTCAACACGGGGCGGCATCCGTCCGAATCCGTCCGGATTCTGCCGCCCGACAGACTGCCGCCCAGGCGGGCGGGGTTTCAAACATTGAGGAAATTCTAATGAAATGGCTCTTCACCCTTTTGGCGGTACTCAATATTGCCGTATTCGGCGGCACGGTGGGCTATAAATTGGCCGTTAAAGCGACGGGCGGCGTGCCGGAAAACCGGGCCGTCGAAAACACGCCCCCCGCAACGCCCGCCGCCGACAATGCGGCGGCATCCGTGGAGGATACGGCGGCACTGCTCAAACCGGGCGACATCCTGACCGAAGAGCAGGCCGAGCAGTTGCGCTTGAAAAAGGAAGCGGAACAGAAAAAACTGAGGGAGAAAAAACAGCGTGAAGAAAAAGCCCGCCGCGAAAAACTCGCCGCAGAAAAGGCGCAGGCGGAACGCGAAAACGGCGCGGCGGATGCCTTATGCGCCGCGCAGGCAAGCCTCACGATGGACGAAGATGACTACCACCGCATCAAAGGACTTTTGGGCAAATGGTCGCACGTTGCCAGCAGGAGCGTCGAAAAACGCACCGCCAAAGCCAAACCTGCCGACAAAACCTACCGCGTCGTCCTGCCCGTTTCCGCCGATGCCGAAAATCAGGCGGCGGAGCTGTCTGCCAAAGGTTTCAACCCCATACCGTTTGACGGCGCATTGAGTTTGGGTGTCGGCAACAGCCGGGAAAACGCCCAAGCCCTGCAAAACCGGCTTGCCGGCGCCGGATTCGGCGGGGCGTATATTGTCGAACACTTTGCCGAAGCCGACAGGCAGGACGATTCTTTGAGCGTGTCGCGTATGACGGTTTTGTTTACCGGCGTGAATGCCGCCGATGCGGACGAAATCCGTAAAATCACGTCCCTATACGGCAAACTGAACCTCAAGTCTTGCAAATAGGCGCGAAAGCCGGACGATAAACGCCAAACCCACCGCGAAGGTGGGTTTGGCGTTTCGGTTTTGAGTATCTGATATATAAAAAGGGAATGTATGTCTCGTATATGCCGACTCCAAGTGTGAAAGTGATGATGGGGAAATATGGTGTTTAATGGTTCGGAACGGACGGCTTCCGAGTGGTTTTGATTATACGCTAATAATAATAATTATCAATAAAAATTTAAAAATAAATGCAGATTTTTTGTAATACGATGAAAAATAAACAAATTAACCTGTCCGCCGATGTTTGTGATTCGGGTCGGCAAACTTTCATTGTGTCGGACAAATCGGGGTCGGCAGGCATAGCTGAGGGCTTCGTGCCTGACGGAAATAAGGTTGCCCGTGTTTGAACATCCGTCCGATTTGGCGCGGACAGGGTTGTCATTCGGGGGTGTTTGAGCGTGGATTCGGGGATGCGAAAGCGGTAAAACCGTTGCGGATGAAGGCTTACGGACGGCTTTAGGTATTTTTAAGTGTATTCAAACAACAACAAAACGCTTCTTCTATTGCCGTATTTAGGGCTTGTGCGGCAGCCTGCACACCGTGGAGGCCGAGTGTTTCGTTGGTTGCGGCATCGGGACGGGCGGCAAGGTTTTCCGGCCGGTTTTTCCATTTTTACCGACAAAGCCGTGATGCCGGGGAATGGCGGTTTGTCCGTTTCAGGCTGCCGCCGTTTTGGACCGCGATGCCGTCTGAAGCCTTCAGACGGCATTTTTGCTGCCTTTTTCAATATTCCGCCGAATGCCAAAACGGTTGTCCGACTGTCGGCGTGCTGGCTTGCGCTTTGTCGCGTGCTTCGACCGGTCCGGCTTCAAATGCCAGCCGTCCGGATTCGACGGCGAGTGCGAAGGCGCGTGCCATATTGACCGGATCGCCGCTGCGGGAAACGGCAGTATTCAAAAGCACGCCGTCAAAGCCCCATTCCATCACTTGTGCCGCCTGTGAGGGCAAACCCAAGCCCGCGTCGATAATCAGCGGCGTGTCGGGCAGGCGTTCGCGCAGGACGTTCAACGCGTAGGCGTGAACCGCGCCCAAACCCGTGCCGATCGGGGCCGCCCACGGCATCAACGCCTGACAGCCCGCGTCGAGCAGGCGGCGGCAGGCAATCAGGTCTTCGGTGCAATAAGGCAGCACTTTGAAGCCGTCTTTAATCAGGATTTCCGCCGCTTCGACAAGTTGGAACACATCCGGCTGCAAGGTGTCGTCGTCGCCGATGAGTTCGAGTTTAATCCAATCGGTTTCAAACACTTCGCGCGCCATTTGCGCCGTCGTTACCGCTTCCTGCACGCTTTGGCAGCCTGCCGTGTTCGGCAGGACGGGAACGCCGGTTTCTTGAAGCAGCGACCAAAACCCCTGACCGTGCGCCTCGCCGCCGCATCCCGCGCGGCGCAGCGAGACGGTAATCATCGCGGGCCGGGCGGTTCGGACGGATTGTTTGAGGATTTCAGGGGTCGGGTAGGCGGCTGTGCCGAGCAGCAGCCGCGAAGGGAAAGTTTCGCTGTACAGGGTGAGCATAATGGGTTCCTTTGTATAGTGGATTAACAAAAACCAGTACGGCGTTGCCTCGTCTTAGCTCAAAGAAAACGATTCTCTAAGGTGCTGAAGCACTAAGTGAATCGGTTCCGTACTATTTGTACTGTCTGCGGCTTCGTCGCCTTGTCCTGATTTAAAGTTAATCCACCATAACGTTGTTTTGGGGACAGGGGTCGTCTGAAAAGGCAAAACCGCCTAGCCGCCGACCACCGGCCGCACGATATCGATTTTGTCGTTTTCGTTTAAAACCGTTTCCGCATACGCGCCTTTGGGGACGAAAACGGTGTTGACCGCCACGGCAAAGGGCTTTTGCGGCGCGGTTTGGGCGATGAGGTCGGCAACGCTTGTGCCGTGAAGTTCGGCGGGTCCGCCGTTTAAGATGATGTTCATGGTTTCTCGATGTTTCTGTATTTATAGTGGATTAACAAAAACCAGTACGGCGTTGCCTCGCCTTAGCTCAAAGAGAACGATTCTCTAAGGTGCTGAAGCACCAAGTGAATCGGTTCCGTACTATTTGTACTGTCTGCGGCTTCGTCTCCTTGTCCTGATTTTTGTTAATCCACTATATCTAGCCGAATTACTTTATTTTTTGATACGCAACCGGCCGGTTGCCGTCATTCCCGCGCAGGCGGGAATCCATTTTTGAAATTCGGAAACTGTTTTTCAAATGATGGTTTCTCAAGTTTTAAGGCGGATTCCCGCTTGCGCGGAAATGACGGAATTTGATGATATGCCACATTTAAAGTTAAGTATGTTTGCGATAACGGGCTAAGTTTTGCCTACACGGCAATTGAATTTTCTTCTTTCGGTTTTATCCATCCCACAAAGCCTGAAACGCTTTAACCACCGCTTCGGGATTTGCCGCTTTGGTTACGGCGCGGACGGCGGCGAGTGAGGAAACGCCGGTGGCGAGTACGGCTCGGGCGTTGTTCAAATCGATGCCGCCAATGGCGACGACGGGCGTGCCGCCTGCCTGTTTGACGTATTCGCGCAGTTTGTCCAAGCCTTGCGGGGCGGTGGGCATTTGCTTGGTCGTGGTCGGGAAAATCGCGCCGCTGGCGATGTAGCTAGGGTGTACGGACAGGGCGCGGTCGAGTTCGGCAACGGAGTGCGTACTCAAACCCAAGCGCAAACCGGCGGCGGCGATGGCGGCAAGGTCGGCGGTGTCCATGTCTTCTTGTCCGAGATGCACGCCGTACGCGCCTGCTTCGATTGCCTCGCGCCAGTGGTCATTGATGAAAAGCTGCGTATGGCTGCCCTGACAGGCGGCGACACAGCGGGCGATTTCGCGTTTCAATTCATCGCCGTGCAGGGCCTTGCAGCGCAGTTGCACCGTGTCGGCACCTGCTTCGACCATGCGCTCGACCCAATCGGCGGTGGGGACGACGGCGTAGAATTTGAGCGGGGATTTGAGTGGCAGGAAGGTCATGGGGTTCCTTTCAGACGGCTTTAATCTTGTCTTCGGATATACGCCAAACCGCTTTCTTCATCGCGTTCGGGCGCGTCTTTTCCGTCAAACAGTGCCACTGCCAATCTGACGGCGGCGGCGGTTACGGCGGGGGAGATCATGAAACCGTGGCGGAAAAGGCCGTTGATTTCAATCAGGCGTCGGGCGCGGTTGTAACGGATTTCGGGGTTGTGGTGATTGAGCGTGGGGCGCAGGCCGGTGGCGATTTCGAGGATGTCGGCTTCGCCGAAGGCGGGGTGGACGGCATAGAGTGCGGATAAGAGTTCCAGCCCGGAACGCACGCTGGCAGGTGCTTGGCTTTCGCTTTCGATTTGGGTCGCGCCGATGACGAAGACGTGGTTTTCTTTCGGGGCGATGTAGAGCGGATAGCGCGGGTGTAGCAGGCGCACGGGGCGGTTGAGCGTGATTTCGGGTGTGTAAACCCGCGCCACTTCGCCGCGTATGCCGCGCAGGGTGCTGGTGTGCTCGGGGGATTGGTTCCACGCGGTTTTTGCGCCGTAGCCGCGGCAGTCGATCAGCCAGTCGTATTGGGCTTGCAAGTCTTCGGGGGCACATTCGTGTTCCCAATGGCAGGGGACGTTCAGTTCGTCCAAAGCGTCGGCAAGTGCAGACAATATTTGCCGCCCGTCGAGCTGGCCTTCGGTCGGCAGGTAGATGCCGTCTGAAAAACGTCCGCCGAGTTGCGGTTCGCGTTCGGCGATGTCGTCGGCGCGCCAACGGACGATTTCGTCATCCGCTACGCCGCCGCGTTTGAGATGGCGGACGAACTCGTTGGATAAAGGTTTGTCCTGCCCGTGCCACACAATCAGGCTGCCGTTTTCCTGCATCATGGCAGGCGTTTTCAGACGGCATCGGATGCCGCGCCAAAGCGGGATGCTCTGCCTGCCCAGCCTGACCACTTCAGGCGTGGCTTCGACCGCTTCCGCCGCAGGCGCGAGCATGGCGGCGGCAACATAGGCGGCGGCGTGTTCGCCCCGGCGGCAGCCTTTATCGAAAAGTGCAATCTGATAACCTTGTTCTGCAAGCTGCAGTGCGGTCAGCCTTCCCGAGAGGCCGCCGCCGAGGATGGCGATACGGGTCATGACGGGTTCCTTTGTAAAGATTGGGTTTTTTTAAAGAAAAGGCGTACCGATACGGTGGCAATGGCAACGGCAGACATTACGGGGGCGGTCAGACCGATGCTGCTTTCCCAGCCGGACGAGAGCAGGAAGCGGTAGAGGATGAAGCCCGCAAGCCACAGAACCAGTCCGGCAAAGTCAAAGCCTTCAATCTCCTCACGCCGTTTCAAGACGAAAAAGTCGGCAATCAAAACCGCCGCCATCGGCGCAAATACCGAGCCGATAAGCAGCAGGAAGTTTTCATATTCGGTAACGGGCAGGAGGACGGCAAGCAGTGTGCCGACAACGGCGACGGCAACGGCGATGGGTGTTTCCGAAAGTTTGGCGGAAATATTGTTGGCACTTACGCCGGCGGAGTAGGCATCGAGAAAAGTGGTGGTAACGGTCGACAGGACGACCGCCAAAATGCCTGCCGCACCCAAACCTGCGCCCAGCAGGATTTTTGCCACGTCGGTTTCTCCGGTGAACAACGCCGCTGCCAAACCCAAGGCATACATCCAGCAGCCGGTCAGCGTGTAGGCGAGCGTTGCCGTCAGGGTTGCCGCAAACGGGCGGCGCGCGTGGCGCGTGTAGTCGGCGGCCAGCGGCAGCCAAGAAAGCGGCATCACGGCGGACAGCTCGACTGCCGTTCCGAAACTCATGCCGTCTGAAACCTGTGCGGCGGTGCTGCCTGCCGTGGAAAAGACTTCGGCACTCAGCCACAGAACCGCCAACAGCATCAGCAGCATCGAAACGGTTTTCAGCCCGCCTGTTTTGCGTGCGCCGAAAACCAGCCACAGCACAATCAGCGCGCCGTTTGCCAATGCCCACCAGACAAAAGATTCGCCGTCCCACAACACTTTGCCCAAAGCGGAGCTGACCGTTGCGCCGGCGTAAATCATCACCGCCGTCCAGCCGGCCAGTTGCAGCATATTCGCCACGGAAAACAGCACTGAACCGCGTTTGCCGAACGACAGGCGCACGCTTTCCATCGAGCTGCGTCCGGTCAGTGCGCCGATATACGCCGCCGCAAAAAACAGCGCGCCGCCGACGGCATGACCCAAAAGCAGAGCCGCCAGACCGCGCTGCCAGCCCAAAGGCGCAAGCAGTGTACCCGTGCTGATTTCGGCAATCGATACCGCCGCGCCGAACCAAATCAGCCCGATGGCGGCGGAAGATGAAGGAGAGGAGGCATTGCCCGACATATGACGTCCTTTAAAAAGAAGGAAGGTGGGCGGGGAAGTGCGGAAAAGGGAACGGAAGCCTGATAAGGCATTTGACGGTTTGTTTCCTACGCAGGCATTACCCCGACAGGTTCTACGGATTCTGCTTTCGCAATCTCAGCCGCCCGGCGGCGGCACTCCGACAAGAAAGCTTTAAGTTTACACAAAGCAACGTGCGTTGGCAAAATTCTTACATTTTCGGCGGCACGGCGCATTTCCATAACAAATGCCGTATAATCAAGCCCCTGATTTTTTATGCGCCGACACTATGCATCCGACCTATTCCGCCGTACAGGCGCGGCTGCTCGAAGCCAACCGCCTTTCCCCCGAACTGCTCGCCAAAAGCCTGTGCATCATCGGCGCGCACCACGTCGATTACGCCGACATCTACTGCCAGCGCACCGCTTATGAAAGCTGGCATTTGGAAGAGGGCATCGTCAAATCGGGCAGCTTCCAAATCAATCAGGGCGTGGGCGTGCGCGCCGTTTCGGGCGATAAAACCGCCTTTGCCTACGCCGACAGCCTGTGCATCGATTCGATAAACCGTTCCGCCCGCGCCGTCCGCGCGATTGGGGCGGCAGGCGGCAAGGTGTCCGCCAAAATGCCGTCTGAAACGCGCGGCAAGCCGGTTTGTTCCGCGTCCGACCCCATTGCCGGCCTCGATTCCGCCGCCAAAGTCGCGCTGTTGAACAAAGTGGAAGCAATCGCCAAAGCCGCCGATCCGCGCATCGTGCAAGTGATGGCCGGTTTGACCTGCGAATACGATATGGTTTACCTCGCCCGTCTGGACGGCAAACACGCCGCCGACATCCGCCCGATGGTGCGCCTGAACGTTACCGTTATCGCCAAACAGGGCGAACGCCGCGAACAGGGCAGCGCGGGCGGCGGCGGACGCTACGACTTGGCTTATTTCGATGAAAACTTGGTGCGGCAGTTTGTCGATGCCGCCGTCAAACAGGCACTCACCAACCTCGAATCCCGCCCCGCGCCCGCTGGCGAAATGACCGTCGTTTTGGGCAACGGCTGGCCGGGCGTGTTGCTGCACGAAGCGGTCGGACACGGTTTGGAAGGCGATTTCAACCGCAAGGGGACCAGCGTCTTTTCCGGCCGGATCGGAGAGCGCGTCGCCGCCAAAGGCGTTACCGTCGTCGATCAGGGCGATATTGCCGGCCGGCGCGGTTCGCTCAACATCGACGACGAAGGCAACGAAACCCGCCGCACCGTATTGATTGAAGACGGCATTTTAGTCGGCTATATGCAGGACGAAACCAATGCCCGCCTGACGGGTACGCAATCCACCGGCAACGGCCGCCGCGAAAGTTACGCTTCCGCCCCTATGCCGCGCATGACCAATACCTTTATGGAAAATGGCAGCTATGAGCCGGAAGAAATCATCGCGTCCATCGACAAAGGCATTTACGCCGTCAACTTTGGCGGCGGACAGGTGGACATTACCAGCGGCAAATTTGTGTTCAGCGCGTCCGAAGCATGGTGGGTGGAAGGCGGCAGGCTGCAATACCCCGTCAAAGGCGCGACCATTATCGGCAACGGGCCCGAAGTGCTGAAACACGTTTCGATGATAGGCAACGATACCGCGTTGGACAGCGGTGTCGGCGTGTGCGGCAAAGAAGGGCAGAGCGTCCCCGTCGGCGTGGGGCAGCCGACCCTGCGTATCGATGCCGGGCTGACCGTCGGCGGCAGCGCAATCTGACGCGGAATCCGGCACGATGCCGTCTGAAAGGTTTTCAGGCGGCCTTTTACATTAGGAGACCTTTGCAAAAATAGTCTGTTAACGAAATTTGACGCATAAAAATGCGCCAAAAAATTTTCAATTGCCTAAAACCTTCCTAATATTGAGCAAAAAGTAGGAAAAATCAGAAAAGTTTTGCATTTTGAAAATGAGATTGAGCATAAAATTTTAGTAACCTATGTTATTGCAAAGGTCTCATTAGGATAAAACCATGCAGGAACAGAATCGGAAATCAAGTTTTCCCATAGTGATGTTGCTGGTGTCGGTTGCCCTGTGGATAGCGTCTTTATCCAATGTTGCATTTTATTTGGGCAATCATGGAAGCATGGAGGGTTTGACCGTTTTGATTTTGGGGTCGATATTTGCTTCTTTGGATATCAGGTATTGTGCGGTCTATGCGAATTATGTTTGGTTGGCGGCCATTGTTTTGCTGGCGTTGCGGAAGAAGGTCGTGCCTGTCCATGCGGCATTTTGGGGCTTGGCGTTGGTGGCTTTCAGTGTGAAAGCCGTATACGTCGATGAAGCAGGGAATACATCGGATATTGTGCGCTACGGTGCAGGATTTTATTTGTGGTATGCCGCATTTGCGGTTGCCTCCATCGGTACGTTTGCTGGAAAGAATAAGGAAAGAAAAGCCGCATCGGCGGCAGACGGGACGAAAAATGACGTTTGATAAATGGTTGGGCTTGTCAAAACTGCCTAAAAATGAAGCAAGAATGCTGCTGCAATATGTTTCGGAATATACGCGCGTGCAGTTGTTGACGCGGGGCGGGGAAGAAATGCCGGACGAAGTCCGACAGCGGGCGGACAGGCTGGCGCAACGCCGTCTGAACGGCGAGCCGGTTGCCTATATTTTAGGTGCGCGCGAATTTTATGGCAGACGCTTTACAGTCAACCCGAGCGTGCTGATTCCGCGCCCCGAAACCGAACATTTGGTCGAAGCCGTATTGGCGCGCCTGCCGGAAAACGGGCGCGTGTGGGATTTGGGGACGGGCAGCGGAGCGGTTGCCGTAACCGTCGCGCTCGAACGCCCCGATGCGTTTGTACGCGCATCCGACATCAGCCCGCCCGCCCTTGAAACGGCGCGGAAAAATGCGGCAGATTTGGGCGCGCGGGTCGAATTTGCATACGGTTCGTGGTTCGACACCGATATGCCGTCTGAAGGGAAATGGGACATCATCGTGTCCAACCCGCCCTATATCGAAAACGGCGATAAACATTTGTCGCAAGGCGATTTGCGGTTTGAGCCGCAAATCGCGCTGACCGACTTTTCAGACGGCCTAAGCTGCATCCGCACCTTGGCGCAAGGCGCGCCCGACCGTTTGGCGGAGGGCGGTTTTTTATTGCTGGAACACGGTTTCGATCAGGGCGCGGCGGTGCGCGGCGTGTTGGCGGAGAATGGTTTTTCAGGAGTGGAAACCCTGCCGGATTTGGCGGGTTTGGACAGGGTTACGCTGGGGAAGTATATGAAGCATTTGAAATAATTGTTTGCAAAATTGGCGGGTTTTCCGTTATTGGGTTATGATGTGTTTCGATATGTAAACATTTATAGGTTTGGAGCGATAAACAATGAATGCAGTCGTAGTTGCCGTAATCGTGATGCTGGTGCTGTCGCTGTCGCGCGTGCACGTGGTATTGAGCCTGACGATCGGCGCGTTTGTCGGCGGCGCGGTGGCGGGTATGCCGCTGCAAAACATTGCCGATGCGGCGGGACAGGTCAGTCAGGCGGGGATTATCCCCGTGTTCAACAAAGGTTTGGAAGGCGGTGCGAAGATTGCGCTTTCTTATGCGATGCTCGGCGCGTTTGCAATGGCGATTACCCATTCCGGCCTGCCGCAGCAGCTTGCCGGCGCGGTCGTCCGCAAGCTGAACCGGGGCGGTATGCCCGACAGCGTGCGTTCGGGCGAGGGCGTGGTCAAATGGCTGCTGCTTTCCATTATCCTTGTGATGGGCATGATGAGTCAGAACATCATACCTATCCACATCGCCTTTATCCCGATGATTGTCCCGCCGCTGCTTTTGGTGTTCAACCGCCTGAAAATCGACCGCCGCCTGATTGCGTGCGTCATCACTTTCGGGCTGGTTACGACTTATATGTTCCTGCCTTACGGCTTCGGCGCGATTTTTTTGAACGAAATCCTGTTGGGCAACATCCATTCCGCCGCGCCGCAGCTTGATGTGAAAAACATTAACGTGATGGCGGCAATGGCGATTCCCGCGTTGGGAATGCTGGCCGGACTCCTGCTGGCGTTTGTCCATTACCGCAAACCGCGCCTGTACCAAAGCAACAATGCCGATACGGCGGGCAACGCCGATGCGGCAAACCGTCCGCAGCCGTCCGCCTACCGCAGCCTGGCCGCCGCCGTCGCCATTGCCGTATGCTTTGCCATCCAGTTGATGTATGAAGACTCGCTGGTGTTGGGCGCGATGCTCGGTTTCGCCGTATTTATGATGTTGGGGGTCATTAACCGCGACAAGGCAAACGACGTATTCGGCGAAGGCATCAAGATGATGGCGATGGTCGGCTTCATTATGATTGCCGCGCAGGGTTTTGCCGCCGTGATGAATGCGACCGGGCATATTCAGCCGCTGGTGGAAAGCAGTATGGCGATATTCGGCAACAGCAAAGGTATGGCGGCGTTGGCGATGCTGGTGGTGGGGCTTTTGGTAACGATGGGCATCGGTTCGTCCTTTTCCACTTTGCCGATTATCGCCGCGATTTATGTGCCTTTGTGTGTCGGTTTGGGTTTTTCGCCGCTTGCCACCGTCGCCATCGTCGGCACGGCGGGGGCGTTGGGCGATGCCGGTTCGCCTGCGTCCGATTCCACGCTGGGTCCGACGATGGGGCTGAACGCCGACGGGCAGCACGACCACATCCGCGATTCCGTTATCCCGACCTTCATCCACTACAACATCCCGCTGCTGATTGCCGGCTGGATTGCCGCGATGGTGCTGTAAATGGACGCGGTTCAAGAGTTTGAACACCGCATCACAGAGCTGGAAATCCAATCCGCGCTTCAGGAGGACGTAATCGCCGGTCTGAACGCGATGGTGGCGGAATTGCGGCAGACGCTGGATTTGCAGCAGGCTCAGTTGAGGCTGCTGTATCAAAAAATGCAGGACAGGAATCCCGACGCGCAAGAGCCGTATTCCCTGCGCGACGAGATTCCGCCGCATTATTGATGCGCCGCCGTATCCGGATTTCCTTAAAAAAGGCTGTGTTTGAATATTCCGCCGATGTAAACCTAAGATATAACTTTAATCAGTCGGACAAAATGCCTTTTATCCGATGGAACCGTTTTCCGCCCGAACGGAAATAAGCGGTTTTCCCCTGTAAACAGATAAAACCAACCGGGTATTCATACACAGCCAAAAAAAAGCCGTCCGAACCCAAAGGGGACAGACGGCCAAACACATTACGGGGAAAACGTCTTACTCAATAAGTCTGCGAAACAGACATTGCTAAAACAACTGCAATTATAAGGTAAGTTTTTTTTTGCAAAGAAATGTAAATTTTTAAATTTTTAAAACCGTTCCTCCGCATCCGTTTGGATGCCGTCTGAAACGGCGGCAGGGTTTTACCGTTCCGCGCCGCAAACCGGGCATTCGGGGTTGCGCGGCAGGTCGAAATATTGCCAGCCCCCTTCCAAGGCACGGTAAACCGCCAGCCTGCCGTGCGACGGTTCGCCCGCATCCAGCAGGATTTTCAGAGCCTCCGCCGCTTGGGTACTGCCGATGATGCCGACCAGCGGCGAGAATACGCCGAAGAGGGAACAGATGCCGTCTGAAGCCGATCCGCCGTCAAACAGGCAGGCGTAACACGGCGAGTCGGGCAAGTCGGGACGGTACACGGCAAGCTGCCCTTCAAAGCGTACCGCCGCCCCTGAAACCAGCGGTGTTTTCGCCTGCACGCAGGCACGGTTGACCGCCTGCCGCGTGGCGTAGTTGTCGCAGCAGTCTAAAACGATGTCGGCGGCTTGAACCAAACCGGTCAGGCGGCAGCCGTCAAGTTTTTCGTTGATGGTGCGGACATCGACAGTATGGTTGATATGGCGCAGACGGTCTGCCAAGGCTTCGGTTTTGAGTTTGCCGACATCGCCCTCGTCAAATGCGACTTGGCGTTGCAGGTTGTGCAGCTCGACCGTGTCGGAATCGGCTATGGTCAGCGTGCCGATGCCGGAAGCGGCGAGATAGGGCAGGGCGGCGGCACCCAAACCGCCGCAGCCGACGACCAAAATATGCGCGGCGGAAAGTTTCTGCTGCCCTTCGATGCCAATTTCGTCCAAGAGGATGTGGCGGCTGTACCGCAGCAGGAATGCATCGTCGTTGTCGTGTTCGGTCGTGGTCATGATGATGTTCGGAAAAAACAGTTGTGGGCGATTGTAACGCTGCCGTCGGGCGGCGTTCAACTTCAGACGGCATTTCGGGACACGGGCGGTTAAAGTGTGAACGGTTTGGCACGGATGCGGCATTTGAGGTACATTTACAGTATTTACGGCAATGAGAGAAAAATCATGCAACTGCATATTCTGAACAATCCAAAGGACGCGGCTTTGGCGGCGGACGCGGAATTTCTGAAACAATCCCTGTTCAACCTCCTGCACGAAGAAGCCTCGCCGTTGGTTGTCGAAACGGTCAAACTCTTGTCCACTTCCGACGACAGCGCGGCATTGATTGAAAAAGTATTGCCGCAATTGGACGAACAACAAACCCACGATTTAACCTTGGCCTGCGGCCTGTTCGCCCAGATTTTGAACATCGCCGAAGACGTGCACCACGAACGCCGCCGCCAAATCCACGAAGAAGCCGGACGCGGCGGCGCGGAAGGCAGCCTGACGGAAACCGTCCGCAGGCTCAAAGCGGGGAAAGCCGACGGCAAATCGGTGCAGCGGCAGTTGGACAATACGTCCGTTACCGCCGTTTTGACCGCGCACCCGACCGAAGTGCAACGCCAGACCGTCTTGAATTTCAACCGCCGCATCCGCGCGCTGCTGCCGCAACGCGAACGCTGTACCAATGCCGACGCGCTGGCACGGCTGCGCCGCGAAATCGACACTATCCTGCTGGGCTTGTGGCAGACCAGCGAAACGCGCCGCCACAAACTCAGCGTCAACGACGAAATCAACAACGGCGTGTCCATCTTTCCGATGAGCTTTTTTGAAGCCCTGCCCAAGCTCTACCGCAAGATGGAACACGACTTTCAGACGGCCTATCCCGATGTCCGCGTTCCGGACATCCTCAAAATCGGCGGCTGGATCGGCGGCGACCGCGACGGCAATCCGTTCGTTTCTGCCGAAACCTTGCGTTTTGCCTTCCGCCGCCACGCCGATGCCGTGTTCCGTTTTTACCGTGGCGAACTCGACAAACTCTACCGCGAACTGCCGCTCTCCATCCGCCGCGTCAAAGTCAACGGCGATGTGATGGCGTTGTCCGACAAATCGCCCGACGAAGAAACCGCCCGCGCCGAAGAACCCTACCGTCGCGCCATTGCCTACATTATGGCGCGCGCTATGGGCAAAGCGCGCGCGCTCGGTTTGGGTATGGGCTGCAAATTCGGCTTTCTCGAGCCTTATGCTTCGGCACAAGAATTTCTCGATGATTTGAAAAAATTGCAACATTCCCTTATCGACAACGGCAGCCGCCTGCTTGCCGAAGGCCGTTTGGCAGACCTCATCCGTTCCGTATCCGTGTTCGGCTTCCACATGATGCCGCTCGACCTGCGCCAACACGCAGGCAAACACGCCGATGTGGTTGCCGAGCTTTTCCAACACGCAGGCTTGGAAGACTACAACAGCCTCAACGAAGAGCAAAAACAAGCCGCCCTGTTGCGCGAATTGAGCCATCAACGTCCACTGTACAGTCCGTTCATCACATACAGCGACCATACCCGCCATGAGCTGGCGATTTTCAACGAAGCACGCAAAATCAAAGACGAATTCGGCGAAGATGCCGTAACACAAAGCATTATTTCCAACTGCGAACAACCCAGCGACCTGCTCGCCTTGGCATTGCTGCTGAAAGAAACCGGCCTGTTGGCGGTGGAAAACGGCAAACCAAAAAGCCGCATCAATATCGTGCCGCTGCTTGAAACCATCGAAGCGCTTGAAAACGCCTGCCCGGTGATGGAAACGATGTTCCGCCTCGACTGGTACGGCGCACTGCTCGAAAGCCGGGGCAACATCCAAGAAATTATGCTCGGCTACTCCGACTCCAACAAAGACGGCGGCTACGTTACCAGCTCTTGGTGCCTCTATCAGGCGGAATTGGGCTTGGTCGAACTCTTCAAAAAATACGATGTCCGCATGCGCCTGTTCCACGGTCGCGGCGGCAGCGTCGGACGCGGCGGCGGCCCGTCTTACCAAGCCATTCTCGCCCAACCGGCGGGCAGCGTGGCGGGACAAATCCGCATCACCGAACAAGGCGAAGTCATTACCGCCAAATACGCCGACCCGGGCAACGCCCAACGCAACTTGGAAACCTTGGTTGCCGCGACTTTGGAAGCCAGCATCCTGCCGGATAAAAAAGACCCTGATGCCAAACTGATGCAGGATTTATCGGACGTATCGTTCAAATACTACCGCGAACTGATTACCCACCCCGACTTCATCGACTATTTCCTGCAAACCAGCCCGATTCAGGAAATCGCTACCCTCAACCTCGGCAGCCGTCCTGCCAGCCGCAAGACCTTAGCACGGATTCAAGACTTGCGCGCGATTCCGTGGGTATTTTCCTGGATGCAAAACCGCCTCATGCTGCCGGCTTGGTACGGTTTCGGCAGCGCAGTGGAAACATTGTGCGAAGGCAATCCCGACACACTGGCCGCGCTGCGCGAACACGCCCAAAGCAACCCGTTCTTCCAAGCCATGCTCTCCAATATGGAGCAAGTGATGGCGAAAACTGACATCACCTTGGCGGAAAACTATGCCGGCTTGAGCGAATCGCCCGATAAAGCAAAAGTCATCTTCGGGATGATCAAGGAAGAATACCGGCGCAGCCGCAAAGCCCTGCTCGACCTGCTGCAAACCGAAGAACTTTTGCGCGACAACCGCAGCCTCGCCCGTTCGCTTGCCTTGAGGATTCCATATCTGAACGCGCTCAACGGTTTGCAAGTCGCCATGCTCAAACGCCTGCGCAAAGAGCCCGACAATCCGCACGCCCTTCTGATGGTTCACCTGACCATCAACGGCGTGGCGCAAGGTTTGCGCAATACCGGCTGATAGTGCTGCATCGGGGCAAAATGCCGTCTGAACGCCTTTCAGACGGCATTTCCCTGACCGCACTTGCAGAGAAACACCGATTGTTTTAAAGTGAACGGCAGTGATATGTTGAAAGACGACCAATGAAAATTACCGTTATCGGCGCAGGTTCGTGGGGTACGGCGCTCGCCCTGCACTTTTCCCAACACGGCAACCGCGTATCCCTGTGGACGCGCAACGCAGACCAAGTCCGCCAAATGCAGGAAGCGCGTGAAAACAAACGCGGACTGCCCGGCTTTTCCTTTCCCGAAACCTTGGAAGTGTGTGCGGATTTGGCAGACGCGCTCAAAGACAGCGGACTTGTCCTTATCGTAACCTCCGTTGCCGGATTGAGAAGCAGCGCAGAGCTGCTCAAACAGTACGGCGCGGGACACCTCCCCGTCCTCGCCGCCTGCAAAGGATTCGAGCAGGATACAGGGCTGCTGACCTTTCAAGTATTGAAAGAAGTATTGCCCGACAATAAAAAAATCGGCGTACTCTCCGGCCCGAGTTTTGCACAGGAACTCGCCAAACAACTGCCCTGTGCCGTCGTCCTCGCTTCCGAAAACCAAGAATGGGTCGAGGAACTTGTCCCACAACTCAACACTTCGGTCATGCGGCTTTACGGCAGCACGGATGTCATCGGCGTGGCGGTTGGCGGCGCGGTAAAAAATGTTATGGCGATTGCCACCGGATTGTCCGACGGTCTAGAGTACGGGCTTAACGCCCGTGCCGCACTGGTTACGCGCGGATTAGCTGAAATCACCCGCCTTGCCTCCGCAATGGGCGCACAGCCCAAAACCATGATGGGGCTGGCAGGCATCGGCGACCTCATCTTGACCTGCACTGGCGCACTCTCACGCAACCGCCGCGTCGGCTTGGGTTTGGCAGAAGGCAAGGAACTGCATCAGGTGCTGGTCGAAATCGGACACGTTTCCGAAGGGGTCAGCACGATAGAAGAAGTCTTCAATACTGCCTGTAAGTACCAAATCGATATGCCGATTACCCAAACCCTGCTGCAACTCATCCGTAAGGAAATGACCCCTCAGCAGGTCGTCGAAAGGCTGATGGAACGTAGCGCGCGTTTTGAATAAACAACAGACAGATGCCGTCTGAAGCCTTCAGACGGCATACGGACAGGTAAGGTTATGAAACAAAATATCGAAAAACTCGAAAGCAGCGTTTATACGCTGGTACAAAAATTCGAAACCCTCGTCAGCGAAAACCGCCGCCTCAAAGAAACCGTCGCCGAACTCAAACGGGCGCACGAGCGGCAAAAACTCGAACACGAAACCGCCGTCGACGAACTTAGCGAAGCCCTGCTCGTCCAAGTCGGCAAACTCAAAGAAGACCTGCAAAACAAAATTGACAGCCTGACAGAAGAAAATACACGATACCGCAGCCTGCTCGAACAGAGCAGGGAAAAAATCAGCGCACTGGCAGCGCGCCTCCCCCAACGGCAGGAAACGCAGCAATAAGGATTAAAGGATGAACATCGAACAAGTCCACATCGAAGTCATGCACGCCCGGCTGACCGTCAACACGCCGGCAGAAGAAAAAGACACACTGTTGCAGGCAGTCGGAATGCTCAACGGCAAAGCCGAAGCCATCCGCGAAGGCGGACGCGTCGCGGACAGCGAAAAAATCGTCATTATGGCCGCGCTCAACGTCGTCCACGACCTGTTGAAAACCTCCCTGAACGGCGGCGATTTGGCAATCGGCGATTTTGCGCGTAAAATAGCCGATATGGACAACGCCTGCCAAAAAGCACTATCCCGCTTGGCGCAGGAATAACCCCTTTTTCCCTGCGGTGTCCGCGAAGGCATATATTCCTTTGAACCAATAAGTTCGCTTAAGGTTGCCGGGAGCAGTAGTGGGCGCGAGCGTCCTTTTGCGGACGCACCCGAAACTACCCGAGGCAGCCGCCTTGTCAGCAAGGTTCAAGCGGATTCGGCCGAAACGGCTCTCGCGGGGATTCCCATTCAAAACCGCATCGCAACGATGCGGTTTTTCACATTGGCCGCCGCCCCGCCCGAAAAAGCAGTATGCAGTCTGCCGAAATCCGGAAAATCCTTCCGTAACGCGGTAATGCGATTGACAAAATCGAATCCTGTCTTTAAAATTTACAACTTTCTATATCTATCTGGATTTCCACTATGAAAACCTTTTCAGCGAAACCCCACGAGGTGAAGCGCGAATGGTTCGTCATCGATGCCCAAGACAAAGTCTTGGGTCGCGTTGCGGCCGAAGTCGCCAGCCGTCTGCGTGGCAAACACAAACCTGAATACACCCCCACGTCGATACCGGCGATTACATCATTGTTATCAATGCGGACAAACTGCGTGTAACCGGTGCCAAATTCGAAGATAAAAAATACTTCCGCCATTCCGGTTTCCCAGGCGGTATCTACGAACGCACCTTCCGCGAAATGCAAGAGCAATTCCCGGGCCGCGCTTTGGAACAAGCTGTAAAAGGTATGCTGCCCAAAGGTCCTCTGGGTTACGCCATGATTAAAAAACTGAAAGTGTATGCGGGTGCGGAACACGCCCATGCTGCGCAACAACCCAAAGTTTTGGAACTGAAATAAGGACGCGACATGAACGGTAAATACTACTACGGCACAGGCCGCCGCAAAAGTTCAGTGGCTCGTGTATTCCTGATTAAAGGTACAGGTCAAATCATCGTAAACGGTCGTCCCGTTGACGAATTCTTCGCACGGGAAACCAGCCGAATGGTTGTTCGCCAACCCTTGGTTCTGACTGAAAACGCCGAATCTTTCGACATCAAAGTCAATGTTGTTGGCGGCGGCGAAACCGGCCAGTCCGGCGCAATCCGCCACGGCATTACCCGTGCCCTGATCGACTTCGATGCCGCGTTGAAACCCGCCTTGTCTCAAGCTGGTTTTGTTACCCGCGATGCCCGCGAAGTCGAACGTAAAAAACCGGGTCTGCGCAAAGCACGCCGTGCAAAACAATTCTCCAAACGTTAATGTTGGAAATTCAAAAAACCCTGCTTATCGCAGGGTTTTTTATTTGTAGTAGACGGTTCCCCATTGGCAATCTAAAGATTACAGATTGGGCAAAAATCAAAAACAGTATAGTGGATTAACAAAAATCAGGACAAGGCGACGAAGCCGCAGACAGTACAAATAGTATGGCAAGGCGAGGCAACGCTGTACTGGTTTTTGTTAATCCACTATACATGAAAAAATAGAAAAACTGCCGGGTATGGTTGAATAAGGGGTCAGACCGATTCCAGTTCGCTCAGTCCGGGCAAATCTGCAAAACCGCGTTCACGTATGATTTGGCAAAAGTTGTTCAGATAGCTCTTGTCCGTATCTTCAGTGCGGATGGCAGCATACAGTTTGCTTTGCAGTCCGTCGTCGGTAATCTGCCGGTGAACGACATAGCCTTTTTCAAGGTAGGGCATGACTGTCCAATAGGGAAGGGCGGCAATGCCACGTCTGCTGGCAACCAGTTGGATAATGGCGATGGTCAGTTCGCTGTGTCGGCGCGGCGGGTTGATGTTTTTCGGAATCAGGATTTTTTTGGGCAAATCCAGCATCTCGTCGGGAACGGGATAAGTAATCAGGGTTTCCCCGATAAAGTCTTCCGCCGTCCAAACGTTTTTGGCGGCAAGCGGATGGTCTGGTGCGCAAATGCCGACCATTTCGTAGGCAAACAGCGGTTGGAAAGAAATACCGTTTTGTTTTTCCGCTTCGGAAACAATGGCAAGGTCGGCACGGTGTTGCAGCAGCAGTCCGACGGGATCCGCTTGGAATCCCGATACGATATCCAATTCGACTTGGGGCCACATCGGGCGGAATTCGCCCATGGCGGGCATCAGCCAGTCGAAACAGGTATGGCATTCGACGGCAATCCGCAGCTCTCCCGCCTCCCCTTCTGTGATTCGCGCCAAATCTCGTTCTGCAACAGCAACTTGAGGTATCAGTTCGTGGGCGAGGCGCAGCAGCCTTTCGCCCACCGGGGTAAAGCGCAAGGGCGTGGATTTGCGTTCGAACAGCGGCGTGCCGTAGTGGTTTTCGAGCATACGGATCTGGTGGGAAAGGGCGGATTGGGTAAGGAAAACCCGTTTGGCGGCAAGGGAGACGCTGCCGGTTTCTTCAAGTGCCAGCAGGGTTTTGAGGTGGCGCAATTCGATAATGGAATCCATGGGGCTTCAGACGGCATATTGAACCGGCGCATATTAAAATAATTCATATGCGGGTGCAAATCGGAAAAATGTGAATTCCGGACATTTTGCGATTAGAATGCCCGCTTGTTTAAAGCGATTAGGAAAAAAGATGGTATTGCGCAGGGATTTTCTGACTTGGTGTAATGAAACATTGCAGACAGCGTTGTTTAAAGATTACGCCCCTAACGGTTTGCAGGTTGAAGGGAGGGAATATATCGGGAAAATCGTTACGTCGGTAACGGCAAGCAGGGCAGCGATTGATTTTGCTGTGGAGCAGAAGGCAGATTTGCTTTTGGTACATCACGGTATGTTCTGGAAAAACGAGTTGCCGACCGTTACTGGTTGGAAAAAAGAACGGATTGCCGCACTGTTACGGCACGACATCAATATGGCAGGCTACCATCTGCCCCTGGATGCACATCCCACACTGGGCAACAATGCCCAACTCGCCGACAGATTGGGTTTTGCGACAGAAAAACGGTTCGGCGAACAAAACCTGCTCAACTCGGGCAGCCTGAAACAAGCCAAGACACTCGGCGCATTGGCGGCGCATATTGAAACAGTTTTGCAACGTAAGCCTGTCGTCATCGGCAAACCCGAACGCGAAATCCGACGGGTTGCATGGTGTAGCGGCGGGGCGCAGGGGTTTTTTCAGACGGCAATAGACGAAGGTGTCGATCTGTATTTGACGGGGGAAATCTCTGAAGCTCAATACCACCTTGCCAATGAAACGGGTACGGCTTTCATTTCGGCAGGGCATCACGCGACGGAACGTTACGGCGTACGCGCGCTGGCAGAATCGGCGGCAGAGGTTTTCGGGTTGGAAGTGTGCCATTTTGACGAAAACAATCCGGCTTGAGTCTTGAGAAATATCATAAAACTTTACCTTATTTTAAATAATGCTTTGAGTATCACTGCAAACTGGGTAAAATTGCAACGTTTAATGGCTCGGTATTCCCAAAATATTAGGACGACTGAATAATGGATAATCAAGAAATCAACAACGGCCGCCGCCGTTTCCTGACACTCGCGACCTGCGGCGCGGGCGGAGTGGCAGCATTGGGTGTGGCAACGCCGTTTGTGGCCAGTTTTTTCCCTTCGGAAAAAGCCAAGGCCGCCGGTGCTGCCGTCGAGGTGGATGTCAGTAAAATCGAAGCGGGTCAGTTGCTGACCGCCGAGTGGCAAGGCAAACCGATTTGGGTGCTCAACCGTACAGATCAGCAGCTTAAAGACCTGAAAGGCCTGAACGGCGAACTTACCGATCCCAATTCCGATGCGGAACAGCAGCCGGAGTATGCTAAAAACGAGACCCGTTCGATTAAGCCGAACATCCTTGTCGCCATCGGTATCTGCACCCATTTGGGCTGCTCGCCCACCTTCCGTCCCGACATTGCCCCTGCCGATTTGGGTGCAGACTGGAAAGGCGGCTTCTTCTGCCCCTGCCACGGTTCGAAATTCGACTTGGCCGGCCGCGTATATAAAGGTGTTCCTGCCCCGACCAACCTGGTTGTCCCGCCATATAAATACTTGAGCGACACAACTATCTTGGTGGGCGAAGACTAAGAATAAGGAACGATAATTATGGCAAACCAAACCAATAGCAAAGCAAAAGCATTGTTAGGCTGGATGGACGCTCGTTTCCCCCTGTCTAAAATGTGGAATGAGCATTTGGCTCAATACTACGCACCGAAAAACTTTAATTTTTGGTACTACTTCGGCTCTTTGGCCCTGCTTGTCCTCGTGATTCAAATCGTCAGCGGCATTTTCCTGACCATGAACTACAAACCCGACGGCAACCTGAACGCCTACCATCTGCCTGCTGCCTTTACTGCAGTCGAGTACATCATGCGCGACGTGTCCGGCGGTTGGATTATCCGCTACATGCATTCCACCGGCGCATCTTTCTTCTTCATTGTTGTTTATCTGCACATGTTCCGTGGTTTGATTTACGGTTCGTACAAAAAACCCCGTGAGTTGGTGTGGATTTTCGGTTCTCTGATTTTCTTGGCATTGATGGCGGAAGCCTTTATGGGCTACCTGCTGCCTTGGGGTCAGATGTCCTTTTGGGGTGCGCAGGTAATTATTAACCTGTTCTCCGCCATCCCTGTTATCGGTCCGGATTTGTCCACTTGGATTCGCGGCGACTTCAACGTTTCCGACGTTACCCTGAACCGCTTCTTTGCCCTGCACGTTATCGCGGTACCTCTGGTATTGCTCGGCTTGGTTGTGGCGCACATCATCGCCCTGCACGAAGTGGGTTCTAACAACCCTGACGGCGTTGAAATCAAGAAAAACAAAGACGAAAACGGTATCCCGCGCGACGGTATCCCATTCCATCCTTACTATACCGTTAAAGACGTCTTGGGTGTGGTTGTATTCCTGATTGTCTTCTGTGCCGTATTGTTCTTCGCACCGGAAGGCGGCGGCTACTTCCTCGAAGCGCCGAACTTCGATGCGGCAAATGCGCTGAAAACACCTCCGCACATTGCGCCGGTATGGTATTTCACACCGTTCTACGCCATTTTGCGTGCGATTCCCTCGTTCTTGGGAACGCAGGTTTGGGGTGTAATCGGTATGGGCGCGGCGGTCGTGTTGATTGCCCTGCTGCCTTGGCTGGATAGGGGCGAGGTGAAATCCGTCCGTTACCGCGGCCCGATTTTCAAAACCGCATTGGTCTTGTTCATCATTTCCTTTATCGGTTTGGGTATTTTGGGCGCGATGGTGGCAACCGATACGCGTACTTTGGTCGCGCGCATCCTGTCCTTCGTCTATTTCGCATTCTTCCTGGGTATGCCGTTCTATACCAAGCTGGATAAAAACAAACCGGTTCCCGAACGCGTAACCATGAGCACCGCCAAACAAAAAATCATGTTCTTTGTTTACGTCGGCATTACCGCCGTGGGTGCTTACCTGTTTGCAACCAACATCTGATGAGGGCAGTCAAAATGAAACAAGCTATGAAAAATTGGTTTGCTGCCTTGCTGTTGGCAGTACCCATGGGTGCGGCATTTGCTTCGGGCGGTCATGCACACTATGAGAAAGTCGATATCGATTTGCGCGACCAAGTCAGCCTGCAGCGCGGCGCACAAATCTTTACCAACTATTGCCTGTCCTGCCACTCGGCAAGCGGTATGCGTTTCAACCGTTTGAAAGACATCGGTTTGACTGACGAAGAAATCAAGAAAAACCTGATGTTTACCACCGATAATGTCGGCGATGTCATGCATTCGGCGATGAACCCGAAAGATGCGGCAAAATGGTTTGGTGCTGCTCCGCCCGATTTGACATTGATTGCGCGTTCCAAAGGTGCAGACTACCTTTACGCTTATATGCGCGGCTTCTATAAAGATCCGACCCGTCCGAGCGGCTGGAACAATACTGTATTCGATAAAGTCGGTATGCCCCACCCGTTGTGGGAACAGCAAGGCGTTCAAGCCGTTGAGTTGGATGCCAAAGGTCAGCCGGTTATGGTAAAAGACGAACACGGCGAGATGAAGCCTAAGCTGTATTGGGAATCTACCGGTTTGCACAGCCGCCGTCTGCCTAACGGCAAAGTGATCCAAAAAGAGTACGACGCATATGTACGCGATTTGGTCAATTACCTTGTGTACATGGGCGAACCTGCACAACTGCAACGCAAACGTATAGGCTATGTCGTGATGATTTTCCTATTTGCGGTTATGCTGCCTTTGGCGTATTTCCTGAAAAAAGAATATTGGAAAGACGTACACTAAGCGTTTGGAACAAAAGGGCAAATCCTTTAGGGTTTGCCCTTTTTTCATTTTGCCTGCCGTTTGAAAAGCCTGAATCCGTATGCCGTCTGAACATAGCTGCAACATTTCAGACGGCATCATTCTAAAAATGTCAGACATCGGGAACTTAATCAGGGTTTGTGGCAGATTGATATTGAATTAGGAAAAGGTCTGAAACCGCAAGCAGCATGGTAAGGCGATGTCGAACAGGTTTAAAGCCAATCCGCTATATTTTTTGGAGCTATGTCGAACAAACAGGTAGAATCGGAATAAGCGGCGGTTTTGTCCGGTGTGAAAATGTTTGAATATTAGGATGATTGATGGAACTGATGACTGTTTTGCTGCCTTTGGCGGCGTTGGTGTCGGGCGTGTTGTTTACATGGTTGCTGATGAAGGGCAGGTTTCAGGGCGAGTTTGCCGATTTGAACGCGCAACTGGCGGAAAAGGCGGCAAGATGTGATTTTGTCGAACAGGCACACGCAGAAATTGCATCGGAATTGGCCGTTTTGGACGGGAAATACCGACATTTGCAGGACGAAAATTATGCTTTGGGCAACCGTTTTTCCGCAGCCGAAAAGCAGATTGCCCATTTGCAGGAAAAAGAGGCGGAATCGGTTCGGCTGAAGCAGTCGTATATCGAGTTGCAGGAAAAGGCACAGGGTTTGGCGGTTGAAAACGAACGTTTGGCAACGCAGCTCGGACAGGAACGGAAGGCGTTTGCCGACCAATATGCCTTGGAACGCCAAATCCGCCAAAGAATCGAAACCGATTTGGAAGAAAGCCGCCAAACTGTCCGCGACGTGCAAAACGACCTTGCCGATGTCGGCAACCGTTTTGCCGCAGCCGAAAAACAGATTGCCCATTTGCAGGAAAAAGAGGCGGAAGCGGAGCGGTTGAGGCAGTCGCATACCGAGTTGCAGGAAAAGGCACAGGGTTTGGCGGTTGAAAACGAACGTTTGGCAACGCAAATCGAACAGGAACGCCTTGCTTCTGAAGAGAAGCTGTCCTTGCTGGGCGAGGCGCGCAAAAGTTTGAGCGATCAGTTTCAAAATCTTGCCAACACGATTTTGGAAGAAAAAAGCCGCCGTTTTACCGAGCAGAACCGGGAGCAGCTCCATCAGGTTTTGAACCCGCTAAACGAACGCATCCAAGGTTTCGGCGAGTTGGTCAAGCAAACCTATGATAAAGAATCGCGCGAGCGGCTGACGTTGGAAAACGAATTGAAACGGCTTCAAGGATTGAATGCGCAGCTGCACAGCGAGGCAAAGGCCCTGACCAACGCGCTGACCGGTACGCAGAATAAGGTTCAGGGCAATTGGGGCGAGATGATTCTGGAAACGGTTTTGGAAAATTCCGGCCTTCAGAAAGGGCGGGAATATGTGGTTCAGGCAGCATCCGTCCGAAAAGAGGAAGACGGCGGCACGCGCCGCCTCCAGCCCGACGTTTTGGTCAACCTGCCCGACAACAAGCAGATTGTGATTGACTCCAAGGTCTCGCTGACAGCTTATGTGCGCTACACGCAGGCGGCGGATGCGGATACGGCGGCACGCGAGTTGGCGGCGCATGTCGCCAGCATACGCGCGCATATGAAAGGCTTGTCGCTGAAGGATTACACCGATTTGGAAGGTGTGAACACATTGGATTTCGTCTTTATGTTTATCCCTGTCGAACCGGCCTACCTGTTGGCGTTGCAGAATGACGCTGGCTTGTTCCAAGAGTGTTTCGACAAACGGATTATGCTGGTCGGCCCCAGTACGCTGCTGGCGACTTTGCGGACGGTGGCGAATATTTGGCGCAACGAGCAGCAAAACCAAAACGCGCTGGCGATTGCGGACGAAGGCGGCAAGCTGTACGACAAATTTGTCGGCTTTGTACAGACGCTCGAAAGCGTCGGCAAAGGCATCGATCAGGCGCAAAACAGCTTTCAGACGGCATTTAAGCAACTTGCCGAGGGGCGCGGGAATCTGGTCGGCCGCGCCGAGAAACTGCGTCTGTTGGGCGTGAAGGCAAACAAGCAGCTTGCACGCGATTTGACCGAACGTGCCAATGAAACAACGGCGTTGTCGGAATCTTTGGAATATGTGGCAGAAGATGAAGCAGTCTGACTTGTGCGGAAAAGCTTGTTTCAGCAGGGGCGGGAATGCCGAAAGCGCGGCGTAACTGTACCGGTTCTGATTCGGGGTTGGTTTGAAGTACTTACCAAAGCCTTGTCCGGCGAGGTACACCGGCAAGGCGGCGGTTGCCTGAGCCTTTTGTGTTTCAGACGGCATCAGTGCAGATGATGCCGTCTGAAGACCGTAGGGAAGGCGGTTAGAAAAACGGATTGTGCCGCTTTTCGTGTCCGATGGAAGTCATACGCCCGTGTCCGGCGACAACTTGCACGGTTTCGGGAAGGGTGAATAATTTGTTGCGGATATTATTGATTAAGTCGGCGTGGTTGCCGCGCGGAAAATCGGTTCTGCCTATGGTTTCGTAAAACAGCACGTCGCCCGCAATCAGCAATTCCGCCTCGGCACAATAAAAGACGATATGTCCCGGCGTATGGCCCGGAATATGCAGCACTTGAAAGGCATAGCGTCCGACCGTGAGCGTTTCGCCTTCTTCGAGCCAACGGTTCGGCGCAAAGGCGGGCGAGACGGGAAATCCGTATTGCGCGGTGGTTTGCGGCAGCGATTGGAGCAGGAATTCATCGTCCGGATGCGGCCCGAGGACAGGGACTTTATGCGTTTTCAACATTTCGACCACGCCGCCCGCGTGATCGAGATGGCCGTGCGTCAGCCAGATTGCCGTGAGCGTAAGTTTGCGGTTTGCCAACGCTTGCAGCAGGAACGGCACGTCGCCGCCGACATCGGTCAGGACGGCTTCGCCGCTTTCGTCGTCCCAAATCAGGGTGCAGTTTTGGCGGAAGGGGGTAACGGGGAAGATTTCGTAACGTAGGGTCATCGGCGTGTTCCTAAACGGTTTTTCAGACGGCATCGGGTTTGCCGTTTGTTTTATGGCGGTTTGCCGCCCGTTTTGATATTGGGGGAATCAGATGATTAAGAAGACAATCGGCGGCATCATACCGATTTTTACGGCGGTTTTCATCCCTGCATCAGCAGGCGCGGCGGATTTGATGCTGGCGCAGGAATACAAAGGTCAAGAGATTGCAGGCTGGGCGATGAGCGAGAAACTCGACGGCGTGCGCGCGTATTGGGACGGTAAACATTTAGTCAGCCGGCAAGGATATGTATTTACACCGCCCAAAGGCTTTACCGCGCAGTTTCCGCCTTATCCTTTGGACGGCGAATTGTATAGCGGACGCGGTCAGTTCGAGCAGATTTCCGCTACCGTGCGTTCTGCTTCTTCAGACTGGCGCGGTATCCGCCTGCACGTTTTCGATGTACCCAAGGCGCAGGGCAATCTCTACCAACGTTTGGCAGTCGCAACGCAGTGGCTGAAAACGCATCCGAACGCGCCGATTACCATCATCCCACAAATCAAAGTGCGCGACCGGCAGCACGCGATGGACTTTTTAAAACAAATCGAAGCGCAGGGCGGCGAAGGCGTGATGCTGCGCCAGCCCGAATCCCGTTATAGCGGCGGCAGGAGCAGCCAATTATTGAAGCTGAAAAGCCAATACGACGACGAATGCACGGTAACGCGGCACTATGAGGGCAAAGGGCGAAACGCCGGACGGCTGGGCGCGGTCGGCTGCAAAAACCGACACGGCGAATTCCGCATCGGCAGCGGTTTCAAGGACAAAGACCGCGACAACCCGCCCAAAATCGGCACGCTGATTACCTACCGTTACCGTGGCTTTACGCGGAAAGGCACGCCGAAATTTGCCACATTTGTGCGCGTGCGTACCGACCGCTGAGCAGGACAGTTCAGACGGCATCCGATACTTTGGTTTATAATTTTCCTTTTACCGACCGATTCCGACATATGACCGATTTAGAAACCAAACGCCTTGAAACACAGGCGATGCTTGAAAACGCTGATCTTTTGTTCGACCAAGGCCAATGCCGTGCCGCACTGCAAAAAGTGGCGGACGAGATTACGCGCGATTTGGGCGGCAAATATCCGCTGCTGCTGCCCGTGATGGGCGGCGCGGTGGTGTTTACGGGGCAGTTGCTGCCGCTGTTGCGTTTTCCCTTAGATTTTGATTATGTTCACGTTTCCCGTTACGGCGACAAGCTGGAGGGCGGCGCGTTCAACTGGAAGCGTATGCCCGATGCGGAACAAATCCGGGGCAGGCACGTCGTCGTGCTGGACGATATTTTGGACGAAGGGCATACGATGTCCGCCATTCAAGCCAAACTTTTGGAAATGGGTGCGGCAAGCTGCCGTGCGGCGGTGTTCGCCAACAAGCTGATTGACAAACCCAAGCCTATCCGAGCCGATTATGTCGGACTGGATGTGCCGAACCGTTATGTTTTCGGTTACGGCATGGATGCGGCGGGCTGCTGGCGCAATCTGGGCGAGATTTACGCATTGGACGGAAAATAAGGACGCGATGCCGTCTGAAGGCCTTTCAGACGGCATCGCGCCCATACGCCGGTAGGACAACGAGGAACAGGACGCATAATATGATAGGGCTTTTAATCATCACACACGAAACCATAGGCGAAGCCTACCGCAAGCTGGCACATCATTTTTTTCCGGGCGGACTGCCTGAAAACGTCCGCATACTCGGCGTGCAACCGACGGAAGACCAAGACGACATCATCAACAACGCCATTGCCGCGCTTCAGGAGTTTCCCGACAACGACGGCGTGCTAATTATGACCGATATTTTCGGCGCGACCCCCTGCAATGCAGCCCGCCGCCTCGTGCGCGAAAACAAATCGGCGATTTTGACCGGGCTGAACGCGCCGATGATGGTTAAGGCCGTCCAATATTCGCCGGCGGCGGAAGACCTTGCCGCCTTTACCGAATGCGTCAGGGAGGCGGCGGTAAAAGGCATTTTCGCCATCACGTCCGCGCCCGAAGATTTGGTGTGCCGGCGCAGCGGCGATGCCGTCTGAAGAAGCGGCAGGGCAGGAAAACATTTTAAACGGCGTCTGCTGCCGATATACATAACACGGGAATCGAAATGCTCAAACAATCCATCGAAATCATCAACAAACTCGGACTCCACGCCCGCGCGTCCAACAAGTTCACCCAAACCGCGTCCCAATTCAAAAGCGAAGTCTGGGTTACGAAAAACGACAGCCGCGTCAACGGCAAAAGCATTATGGGGCTGATGATGCTCGCCGCCGCCAAGGGTACGGTCATCGAACTGGAGACGGACGGCGCGGACGAGGCGGAAGCGATGCGCGCCCTGACCGACTTAATCAACGGCTACTTCGGCGAGGGCGAATAATGAGTATCGTGCTGCACGGCGTGGCGGCGGGCAAAGGCATTGCCGTCGGTTGCGCCCACCTGATTGCGCGCGGTACGGAGGAAGTGCCGCAGTATGATGTTGCGGAGGCGGACACCGATGCCGAAGCCGAACGTTTCGATGCCGCCGTCAAAGCCACGCGCAAAGAGTTGGAACAGCTCCGCAGCGCGATTCCCGAAAACGCCCCGACCGAGTTGGGCGCGTTCATCTCGCTGCACCTGATGCTCTTGACCGATGTTACCTTGTCGCGCGAACCCGTCGATATTTTAAGGGAACAAAAAATCAACGCCGAGTGGGCATTGAAGCAGCAGAGCGACAAACTCGCCGCCCAATTCGACAATATGGACGATGCCTATTTGCGCGAACGCAAGCAGGATATGCTGCAAGTCGTCCGCCGCATCCACAACAACCTGATCGGGCAGGGCAACGAGTTGGAAGTTGCCGACAACCTGTTTGACGAAACCGTTCTGATTGCAAACGACCTTTCGCCCGCCGACACGGTTTTGTTTAAAGAGCAGCGCATTGCCGCCTTCGTTACCGATGCCGGCGGCCCCACCGGGCATACGGCGATTTTGGGCAGGAGCTTGGACATCCCGTCCGTCGTCGGGCTGCACAACGCGCGCAAACTGATTACCGAGGGCGAAACGGTCATTGTGGACGGTATCAACGGCGTGTTGATTATCGCGCCGGATGAGTCGGTGTTGAACGAATACCGCCGCCGTGCCCGCGAATACCGCAGCCACAAACGCGATTTGAACAAGCTCAAAAAAACCGCCGCCGCCACCGCTGACGGGGTCTGCATCGAGCTTGTGGGCAATATAGAATCCGCCGAAGACGTGAAACCGCTGCACAACCTCGGCGCAGACGGCATCGGGCTGTTCCGCAGCGAGTTTCTTTACCTGAACCGCGATACGATGCCGTCTGAAGACGAGCAGTACGAAGTGTACAGCGCGATTGTCAAAAAAATGAAAGGCAAAAGCGTAACGATACGGACAGTCGATTTGGGTGTGGACAAAAACCCGCGCTGGTTCGGGAAAAACAGCACGCCCAACGGCAGCCTCAACCCCGCGCTGGGCATGACCGGCATCCGCCTGTGCCTTGCCGAACCGGTCATGTTCCGCACCCAGATGCGCGCCATCCTCCGCGCCGCCGCCCACGGCCCCGTGCGGATGATGTGGCCGATGATTACCTCCGTATCCGAAGTGCGCCAGTGCCTCATCCACCTCGACACCGCGCAACGCCAGCTTGCCGAACGCGGCGATGCCTTCGGTAAAGTCGGCATCGGCTGTATGATTGAAATTCCGTCTGCCGCGCTGACCGTCGGCAGTATTTTGAAACTGGTCGATTTCATCTCCGTCGGTACCAACGACCTGATTCAATACATCTTGTCCGTCGATCGCGGCGACGACAGCGTCAGCCACCTCTACCAGCCCGGCCATCCCGCCGTGCTGAAAATGCTGCAACACGTCATCCGTACCGCCAACCGCATGGACAAAGACGTATCCGTATGCGGCGAGATGGCGGGCGATACCGCGTTTACCCGCGTTTTATTGGGTATGGGGCTGCGCCGTTTTTCCATGAACCCCAACAACATCCTGCCCGTCAAAAACATCATTCTGCACAGCAATGTCGGACAGCTCGAAAGCGATATTGTGAAAGTCATCCGCTGCGAAGACGAAGAGAAGTCGGAAAAGCTGATCAAACAGATGAACAGCGTGTCTGTCGAGGAAGAAGCCGACTTCAAGGGGCGGAAATAAATACGGCAGGTAAAAAATAGAAATACTTAACAATGCCCGCAATCTGAAATTTTGCCATTCTTGCAAAATAGAAAACCGAAACAGAAACCCAAAATCGGCCATTCCCTCAAAAACAGAAAACCAAAATCAGAAACCTAAAATCCGTCATTCCCGCGCAGGCGGGAATCTAGGTCTGTCGGTGCGGAAACTTATCGGGTAAAACGGTTTCTTGAGATTTTACGTTCTAGATTCCCGCCTGCGCGGGAATGACGATGAAAAGATTGTTGTCGCTTCGGATAAATTTTTGCCGTGTTGGGTTCTAGATTCCCGCTTTTGCGGGAATGACGGCAGGGTGGTTTCTGTTGTTTCGGATAAATTTTGCAGCCCTGATAAAAAATATGGCTGCTTTGGTAAAAAAATGCCGTCTGAAAGGTTTTCAGACGGCATTTTGTTTTTAAGAAGCATCAGCGGAAGCGGACGATTTCCCTGTCTTCGATATGGATGCGTACCGTATCGTTTCCCGATATTTCACCGGCGTGCGGCATATCGAGGTTCAGCCACAGGATGCCGTGTTCCGGATGGAGGACGGACAGGCTGAACGATTCGGGCAAACAGGTACGGGATAATACGCGGCACTCCATGCCGTCTTGGTCGAAACGCACCGCATGTTGCGGAATATGGCGGTCATCGTCGGTATTGGGCAGCCCCATCAGATGGGCGACCTGCACGCCGGCAGGCGTTTGAACCAAGGTTTCGGGCGTACCGCATTGAAGGATTTTCCCCTCGTGCATGACGGCGATTTCGTCTGCCGCCGTGCAGGCCTCTTCGGGCGAATGCGTTACCAAAACGGCAGGGATGCCGCCCTTGCGGATACGTTCGGCAGTCATGCGGCGCAGCCGGTCGCGCAAATGCGTGTCCAAACTGGAAAACGATTCGTCCAACAGCAGCAGGGAAGGGCGGACAACCAAAGCGCGCGCCAGTGCCAACCGTTGCTTTTCGCCTCCGGAAAGTTTTTCAGGCTTGCGGTGCGCCTCGTTTTCCAGTCCGACTTCGGCAAGTGCCGCCATGGCGAGGCTTTCGGCTTCGGCTTTCGGCATTTTTTGCATTTTCAAACCGAATGCCGCATTTTCCAGTGCACTCATATGGGGAAACAGCGCGTAATCTTGAAACATCAGCGAAATACGGCGTTTTTCGGGCGGCATACGGGTAATGTTTTCCCCATTCAGCCATATTTCCCCGCCGTCCGGCCGGACGATGCCCGCAATCATATTCAGCAGGGTGGATTTGCCGCAGCCCGACCGCCCCAAAACGGCGAGTATTTTGCCGCGCCCGACAGTCAGGCAGATATCGTCGGCAACCGTTTTGCCGCCGAAGCGTTTGCAGAGTCCGTTCAGTTCAAGCATGGCGCATCCTATAAACGTATGCCGTCCAGCCACTCGGACAGCGGATGGGCGGCATCAATCAGACCGTAACGGCAAAACGCGTCCAGCGTAACCAGTTGCGCGTCGTGCATCATGTTTCCCGACAACATGGCAGCCAACAGACCGCCGATGTCCATTTTCTCAAAACCCGCCACTTCGCCATCCTGATTTTCAGGCAGGAAGGTTTCGGGCAGGACGGCATCGAATACATACAGGATTTCATTGTGCACACCCCGGCTGACGGGGCGCAGGCTGTGCAGCTGCGATACCGGGCGGATGAGCGGAAGCAGCGTTTTATCCAAACCGGCTTCTTCGCTGCTTTCGCGACACACGGTTTCAGACGGCAATTCACCGCTGGAAACACCGCCGGCGGCAGTATTGTTGAGTTTGTCGGGATCGACTGCTTTGTGCGGACTGCGCCTGCCTATCCAGAAATGCCATCGGCCGTCCGATTCGACCAAACCGTTGAGATGGACGGCGCGGCTGAGCAGTCCGAACGGACGGAAAGCGGCGCGTTCGAGCGCGAACAAGGGATTGCTGCCGCCGTCGGTCAGGTCGAAACACTCGTCGCGCCAGCCGTGAAGCAGTCCCGCTTCTTTCCATATTCGGGCGAGGTGCTGCAAGCGTCTGCCCATATCTGGCCAGCCGTCCGCATTCAGGAAAATGCCGTCTGAAGACTCCGAGCAGCCTGCCTCCCAGTCTTTTTTGACGCGCTCCGCCCATTCCGGCGACAGATTGCCCAAAGGCAGACCGTTCAGATACAGCGTTTTCCAGCAACTTTCCGCACCGTAACTTGCCTTTGCCCACTCGAATAGGGCATCAAGGTCGTGTTTGCTGACGGATTCGGTAAAACGGACGGTCGGCATAGTCGGCTTTCTTGAACATAATGCGGAAGATTGTAATCAAACCGCCTGAATTTGCAACTGCAAACAGACGGCGGGCTGCCGTTCCGATATTGCGGCAGGAAGGAAAATCCGGCAAAAAACGGAGGCGGCAGGAAACAGGCAAAACAAAACCCCTCGGCATTGAACCGAGGGGTTTGATATTTGGTTGCGGGAGCAGGATTCGAACCTACGACCTTCGGGTTATGAGCCCGACGAGCTACCATGCTGCTCCATCCCGCGTCAGAAGATGAAACTATACGGCAGATTTTTTATGTTGTCAAACATTACTTCCGCGAAAAATCATAAAATTTTGCCGTCCGTCGGTTTATGCCTGATTTGAAATATTATTTTCTTTACAAAAATCCAAGCCCGTGTTTTAATTTTGCCCAACATCGAAACAGGGGTGCTGCCTGATGTTCAGGCGGCTGAGAAATACCCTTTACACCCGATCGGGATAATACCTGCGTGGGGAGTTTTCACGGATTCTGCCTTTCAGACGGCATCGGTTTTCAAATGCCGTCTGAAAACGCGAAACGCTCCTGTTTCTTTATTTTAAACGAGAAAACAGGAGCATTTTTTATGACTACGCCAAAAAAAACTGCCAAAACTTCCGGCAACGAAGCGCGCGAACTTGCCGACTTGAGCGAAGACATCGGTATCCGCTTCAAATATCCGAACTCGGAACGCGTGTATCTGCAAGGCAGCCGCGACGACATCCGCGTGCCTTTGCGTGAAATCCGTCAGGACGACACCTATACGGCGCAAGGCGCGGAAGCCAACCCGCCGATTCCCGTCTATGACACCAGCGGCGTGTACGGCGACCCGGCGGCACACATCGACCTGAAACAAGGTCTGCCCCATATCCGCACGGCGTGGCTGGACGAACGCGGCGATACCGAAATCCTGCCCAAGCTCTCCAGCGAATACGGCATCGAACGCGCACACGATCCGAAAACCGCCCATCTGCGTTTCAACCAAATTACCCGCCCGCGCCGCGCCAAAGCAGGACGTAACGTTACCCAGCTCCATTACGCCCGCCAAGGCATCATCACGCCGGAAATGGAGTTTGTCGCCATACGCGAACGTTTAAAATTAGACGAATTGTCCCAAAAACCGGAATACGCCAAGCTCTTGAAACAGCACGCAGGGCAAAGTTTCGGCGCGAATATCCCGACCCATCCCGACCAAATCACGCCTGAATTCGTGCGCCGAGAAATTGCCGCCGGACGCGCGATTATCCCCGCCAACATCAACCACCCCGAACTCGAACCGATGATTATCGGCCGCAACTTCCGCGTCAAAATCAACGGCAACTTGGGCAATTCCGCCGTCACTTCCAGTCTGACCGAAGAAGTCGAAAAAATGGTGTGGTCGCTGCGTTGGGGCGCGGACACAATTATGGACTTATCCACAGGCGCGCACATCCATGAAACGCGCGAATGGATTATCCGCAACGCGCCCGTCCCCATCGGCACCGTGCCTATTTATCAGGCTTTGGAAAAAACCGGCGGCATTGCCGAAGATTTGACTTGGGATTTGTTCCGCGACACCTTAATCGAGCAGGCGGAACAAGGCGTGGACTATTTCACCATACACGCGGGCGTGTTGCTGCGTTATGTACCGATGACCGCCAACCGCCTCACCGGCATCGTCTCGCGCGGCGGTTCGATTATGGCGAAATGGTGTTTGGCACATCATCGGGAAAACTTCCTTTACACGCATTTCGACGAAATCTGCGAAATCATGAAAGCGTATGATGTGTCGTTCAGCCTCGGCGACGGCCTGCGCCCCGGCTGCATTGCCGATGCCAACGACGAATCCCAATTCGCCGAGCTGCACACCTTGGGCGAATTGACCGATAAAGCGTGGAAACATGACGTACAAGTCATGATCGAAGGCCCCGGCCATGTGCCGCTGCAACGCGTCAAAGAAAACATGACCGAAGAGCTGCAACACTGCTTTGAAGCACCTTTTTACACACTCGGCCCGCTCGTTACCGACATCGCACCCGGCTACGACCACATCACCTCGGGCATAGGCGCGGCCAATATCGGCTGGTACGGCACGGCGATGCTTTGTTACGTTACCCCCAAAGAACATTTGGGGCTGCCCGACAAAGAAGACGTGCGCACCGGCATCATCACCTACAAACTCGCCGCCCACGCCGCCGATCTCGCCAAAGGCTGGCCGGGCGCACAATTACGTGACAACGCTCTGAGCAAGGCGCGTTTCGAGTTCCGTTGGCGCGACCAATTTCGCTTAAGCCTCGACCCTGAACGTGCCGAAAGCTTCCACGACGAAACCCTGCCTGCCGAAGGCGCGAAAATCGCCCACTTCTGCTCAATGTGCGGCCCCAAATTCTGCTCGATGAAAATCACGCAGGAAGTGCGCGACTACGCCGACAAGCAAAAAGCCCAACGGCAGGGCATGGAGGAAAAAGCGGTCGAGTTCGTCAAAAAAGGCGCGAAGATTTACAGTTGAAACGTCAAGCAAAAAATGCCGTCTGAAACCCGGAAAAAAGGCTTCAGACGGTATTCTTTCGCTTGTGAAAATATAGTGGATTAACAAAAATCAGGACAAGGCGACGAAGCCGCAGACAGTACAGATAGTACGGAACCGATTCACTTGGTGCTTGAGCACCTTAGAGAATCGTTCTCTTTGAGCTAAGGCGAGGCAACGCCGTACTGGTTTTTGTTAATCCACTATAATTTTTAAAATTTTTATATTCACATAGATGGGGATGATGGGATTTAGGGTTCTGATTTTGTTTTTGAGAGAATGAAGGAATTTGAGATTGTGGGCGATTATCGGGAAAAATAGAATCTTTCCGCCGTCATTCCCGCGCAGGCGGGAATCTAGACATTCAATGCTAAGGCAATTTATCGGGAATGACTGAAACTCAAAAAAACTAGATTCCCACTTTCGTGGGAATGACGGCAGAGCGGATTCTGTTGCTCCCGATAAATGCCGCAACCTCAAATCCCGTCATTCCCGCGCAGGCGGGAATCTAGGTCTGTCGGTGCGGAAACTTATCGGGTAAAACGGTTTCTTGAGATTTTACGTTCTAGATTCCCACTTTCGTAGGAATGACGGAATGTAGGTTCGTAGGAATGACGGAATGTAGGTTCGTAGGAATGACGTGGTGCAGGTTTCCGTATGGATGGATTCGTCATTCCCGCGCAGGCGGGAATCTAGGTCTGTCGGTGCGGAAACTTATCGGGCAAAACGATTTCTTGAGATTTTGCGTCCTAGATTCCCACTTTCGTGGGAATGACGGCAGAGCGGATTCTGTTGCTCCCGATAAATGCCGCAACCTCAAATCCCGTCATTCCCGCGCAGGCGGGAATCTAGGTCTGTCGGCACAGAAACTTATCGGGTAAAACGGTTTCTTGAGATTTTACGTTCTGAATTCCCACTTTCGTGGGAATGACGGGATTAAAGTTTCAAAATTTATTCTAAATAGCTGAAACTCAACGCACTAGATTCCCGCCTGCGCGGGAATGACGAATTTCAGGTTGCTGTTTTTGGTTTTCTGTTTTTGTGAAAATAACAGGATTTTAGCTTGTGGGTATTTACCGGAAAAAACAGAAACCGCTCCGCCGTCATTCCCGCGCAGGCGGGAATCTAGGTCTGTCGGCACGGAAACTTATCGGGTAAAACGGTTTCTTGAGATTTTACGTTCTGGATTCCCACTTTCGTGGGAATGACGGAATGTAGGTTCGTGGGAATGACGTGGTGCAGGTTTCCGTACGGATGGATTCGTCATTCCCGCGCAGGCGGGAATCTAGACATTCAATGCTAAGGCAATTTATCGGGAATGACTGAAACTCAAAAAACTAGATTCCCACTTTCGTGGGAATGACGGAATGTAGGTTCGTAGGAATGACGTGATGCAGGTTTCCGTATGGATGGATTCGTCATTCCCGCGCAGGCGGGAATCTAGGTCTGTCGGTGCGGAAACTTATCGGATAAAACGGTTTCTTGAGATTTTACGTTCTGGATTCCCACTTTCGTGGGAATGACGGGATTAAAGTTTCAAAATTTATTCTAAATAGCTGAAACTCAACGCACTAGATTCCCGCCTGCGCGGGAATGACGGCATATTTTGACATTGAATAAAAAAGACTAAAAACAGAAAACAGCCAAACAGAAAACAGCGAAACAGAAAAAAGCCAAACAGAAAAAAGCCAAACAGAAAAAAGCCAAACAGAAAAAAGCCAAACAGAAAAAAGCCAAACAGAAAAAAGCCAAACAGAAAAAAGCCAAACAGAAAAAAGCCAAACAGAAAAAAGCCAAACAGAAAAAAGCCAAACAGAAAAAAGCCTGTCTGGCGACAGGCTTTTTGTTGATACCAATCTTTGCAGATTAGAATTTGTGGCGCAGACCGACACCGCCGGCAGTCGCTACGAATTTGTTTTCGCCTTTGCCTTCTTGCAACCAACCGGCAGAAACCAAGGCAGAAGTGCGTTTGGAGAAGTCGTATTCCGCACCGACAACCACTTGGTCGTAAGTATTGTCGCGTTTTGCATCATCAACCGAGCCTTTGAAGCCGTGGGCGTAAGAAACGCGGGGCGTTACGTTGCCGAAGCGGTATGCCAAGGTAGCGGCAACTTCGGTTTGAGAGTTGTGCGAATTGTCTTCAACCAGTTTCGCGTCTTGTTGCTGTACGGCTACGGAAGCGTATAGGGCATCATTGTCGTAACCGCTGACCAAACGGTGAATCTGGTATTTCTCAATCTTCACGTCATCCACATCCTGATGTCTTTTATAGGCACCGCCATATTGCACGAAGAAGCCGCCGTTTTTGTAGTTGAAGCCGGCGTGGTAAGATTCGCTGTTATGTCTGCCTACATTGTCGTTAAGCGCGTATTGTACGCTGCCGCTGAGGCCGGCAAATTCGGGAGAATCGTAGCGTACGGAAATGAGGCGTGCTTCGGGTTCGGCAATTTTGTTTACACCCAAATAGTCGCTTTTGCTATCCCAAGGATTGATGTCGCCGGTGTCTTTCAGGACGCTGTTCAAACGGCCGACGCGCAATTTACCGAAGCCGCCTTTCAAGCCGATGAAGGATTGGCGGTTGCCCCAACCGGAGTCAGTGCCGGCGATAGATGCCTTTTGCTCAACCTGCCAAATGGCTTTCAGGCCGTTACCGAGGTCTTCTTGGCCTTTGAAGCCGATTTTCGAACCCAAATCAACGATGCCGGTACCGGTTTCAACGCTAACCACCTGACCTCCATTGTGTTCTACAGAGCGGGAAGTTTCTACGCCGGTTTTGATGGTGCCGTACAGGGTAACGTCAGCCATTGCTGCAACAGGAAGGGCTGCCAAAGTCAGGGCAATCAGGGATTTTTTCATTGCTGTATTCCTTTTTTGGTTAAGAAATTTAAGCAGGCCGGGCTTTCCAAGCCGCTTAGCTTTGCATTTACCGCCGAGGGGCTCGGCGATTACATGTCTGAAACTATAGATGTTCCTGTCTGAAAAAACAAACTTCTGCCTGTTTTTGTGTGGAATTCGATGTGCATTTTGAAGGACGGATAGAGATATTATGGGTATTTTTTGTTTTATAACATATGGTTATTTAAATTTTTTAAGATTTGCATTTTTACAACACTTACTCGGGAGGGTATTGGAGGGCATTGCAAACCGGGGGTTATAAAGACGGCAAAAAACGCACACGCGGTTTCTTTCGGAACGGGCGGATGCAAAACCCGCCCCTGCGGCAGGAGATAGTGGATTAACAAAAATCAGGACAAGGCGACGAAGCCGCAGACAGTACAAATAGTACGGAACCGATTCACTTGGTGCTTCAGCACCTTAGAGAATCGTTCTCTTTGAGCTAAGGCGAGGCAACGCTAACCGTCATTCCCGCCACTTTTCGTCATTCCCGCTCAGGCGGGAATCTAGAATCTCGGACTTTCAGATAATCTTTGAATATTGCTGTTGTTCTAAGGTCTAGATTCCCGCCTGCGCGGGAATGACGAATCCATCCGCACGGAAACCTATATCCCGTCATTCCTACGAACCTACATCCCGTCATTCCCTCAAAAACAGAAAACCAAAATTAGAAACCTAAAATCCCGTCATTCCCGCGCAGGCGGGAATCCAAACTTGTCCGCACGGAAACTTATCGGATAAAACGGTTTCTTAGATTCCACGTTCTAGATTCCCGCCTGCGCGGGAATGACGAATCCATCCGCACGGAAACCTATATCCCGTCATTCTTACGAACCTACATCCCGTCATTCCCTCAAAAACAGAAAACCAAAATTAGAAACCTAAAATCCCGTCATTCCCGCGCAGGCGGGAATCTAGGTCTGTCGGTGCGGAAACTTATCGGGTAAAACGGTTTCTTTAGATTCCACGTTCTAGATTCCCGCCTGCGCGGGAATGACGGCTGCAGATGCCCGACGGTCTTTATAGTGGATTAACAAAAATCAGGACAAGGCGACGAAGCCGCAGACAGTACAAATAGTACGGAACCGATTCACTTGGTGCTTCAGCACCTTAGAGAATCGTTCTCTTTGAGCTAAGGCGAGGCAACACCGTACTGGTTTAAAGTTAATCCACTATAATGAACACAATCAATTCAGACTATTCAATCAGGCAAACATCTCCTGCAATACTGCAAACAGTTTTTCAGCCGTACTGTTGTCTAAATTTCCAAGATGTTTGACCAATCCGGCTTTATCCACAGCCCTAATCTGTTCGGGCAAAAGCAAACCGTCTTTATCCTGAAAGCGGACATTGACGCGGAACGGGGCAGGACGGCTTCCGCTCGTCATGGGAACGATCAGCACAGTCTTGAGATAGTTGTGTATTTCAGGAGGAGATACTACGACACAAGGACGTGTCTTTTTGATTTCGCTTCCTACGGTCGGGTCTAAGGAGACTAGATAGATTCCGCCGCGTACTACCATATCCATTCTTTATCCGCTTCGTTTTCAATTTCGGAAAAAAAATGCTCCTGCTCGGTTTCGACAAGCATTGCGGCAGCTTCTGCCCATCCCCTGCGAACGGTAGGACAGCTTAAAATAATATTGCCCTTTTCAACTGTAACAGCCAAGCTGTCCACTGCCCCTATTTGACCCAATAATGATTTGGGCAGAATCACGCCTTGCGAGTTTCCCATTTTGCGTATGTTGAGAATCATATACGTACCCTATTTACCAGTTTATGTAATAACAATGTTATTACCTTGATGAGGTAGTGTCAACATTGAAAAAGATTGCCTGACAGTTTGTCCGATTTCAAAATCTCCGCGACAAGAATGTTTTAAAGCCATTCGGGGATTTGGGGGCGGATGATGCCGTATGCCTCGGGATAGTCGACGCCGGTCAGGTAAAGCCCGTCGGGCATAAAGGTCGGTGGGGCTTTGAGGCGACTGCGTTCTTGAATCAGTGCGGCGAAGCCTTCGACGCTGAGTCTGCCGCTGCCGACATAGACGAGCGCGCCCATGATGTTGCGTACCATGTGGTGCAAAAAGGCGTTGCCGTGCAAATCGAGGCGGACGAGTCCTGCGCTTTGGGTAAGGTCGGCGCGGTAGATGGTTTTGACGGGGGATTTTGCTTGGCATTCGGCGGCGCGGAAGCTGGAGAAGTCTTGTTCGCCGATCAAATAGGCGGCAGCCCGACGCATCGGTTCGATGTCGAGTTTGAGGTGTGTCCAGCCTGCCCTGTTTTTGAGCAGGGGGGAACGGACGGGGGCGGATTCGAGCAGGTAGCGGTAGTGCCGTCCGTATGCGTCAAATCGTGCATGAAATTCGGGGGCGACCTGTCGGGCGTGCAAAACGGCAATGCCTTCGGGCAGGTGGGCATTTACGCCGCGCACCCATGCCTGTTGGGGACGGGCGGCAGTTGTGTCGAAGTGGACGACTTGGGCGGTGGCATGCACGCCGGTGTCGGTCCTGCCGGCAACGGTGGTGGAAACCGCTTCCCCTGCTATTTGGGCGAGCGCGGTTTCCAATGCCGCCTGAACGGTCGGTACGCCGTCAGCCTGTTTCTGCCAGCCGTAAAAGCGGCTGCCGTCATAGGATAGGGTTATTGCCCAGCGTTGTTTTTGTGCGGTATCCATCGGATTTGGGATTCGGATAAATGTTCAGACTGCATTGTATCGCAGATTTTGCAGGGAAACGGCAAACGCCCAGGGCGAGCGGCGTTGTTTGGGGAGTTGTTGGGGGGGGATGCAGTTGCTACGAATCGCTATCCTGTGAATTCACCCTGTCAGGAGTGCCCGAATCGTCATTCCCGCGCAGGCGGGAATCTAGGACGTAAAATCTAAAGAAACCATTTTATAGTGGATTAACAAAAACCAGTACAGCGTTGCCTCGCCTTAGCTCAAAGAGAACGATTCTCTAAGGTGCTGAAGCATCAAGTGAATCGGTTCCGTACTATCTGTACTGTCTGCGGCTTCGTCGCCTTGTCCTGATTTTTGTTAATCCACTATATCCGATAAGTTTCCGCACCGACAAAACTAGATTCCCACTTTCGTGGGAATGACGGGATGCAGGTTCGTGGGAATGACGCGAACAGAAACCTCAAATCCCGTCATTCCCGCGCAGGCGGGAATCTAGACCTTAGAACAACAGCAATATTCAAAGATTATCTGAAAGTCTGGGATTCTGGATTCCCACTTTCGTGGGAATGACGGAATGTAGGTTCGTAGGAATGACGGAATGTAGGTTCGTAGGAATGACGGGATGTAGGTTTCCGTATGGATGGATTCGTCATTCCCGCGCAGGCGGGAATCTAGACATTCAATGCTAAGGCAATTTATCGGAAATGACTGAAACTCAAAAAACTGGATTCCCACTTTCGTGGGAATGACGCGAACAGAAACCTCAAATCCCGTCATTCCCGCGCAGGCGGGAATCTAGGTCTGTCGGTGCGGAAACTTATCGGGTAAAACGGTTTCTTCAGATTTTACGTTCTGGATTCCCACTTTCGTGGGAATGACGGGATGTAGGTTCGTGGGAATGACGCGGTGCAGGTTTTCTTAACCCCGCGTTCTAGATTCCCACTTTCGTAGGAATGACGGCGGTAGATTTGGCAGATGCGGCGGATTCGGCAGGTCTCAACCCATCCTACAATCCACCCTGACCGCCTTTTACGAATCCGCCGCCATCCTGGGAAACGCAAAAAAATGCCGTCCGAAAACCTTTCAGACGGCATTTTCGCGGGCAAATCAGTAAAAGACTTCGCGCCAGCTTAAGCGTTTCATACCGCACGTCGGACCGGGCGGGTTTCGGGTTTCGGAAGAGCGGTGTGAAATGAAACGCGGCAGACGGCGCGTGTGCCGCCATCCTGCCCCGAACCGGCGGCAAAGCGTCATCGCGGTTTGAATCGGGCGGGCGCGTGCCTGTTCCGGCACGGATGCCGTCTGAAAGCGGCGGCAGCGGTATGTGTCGCCGGCTGTGATGCTGCTTTCCGGATGTCCGTTTGGGAGGAGGTCTGAATTGGCGGATGCCTGCCCGGGCCGCGTCAGCCTAAGGCGAAAAGTTCCCTGCCGTGGATTTTGAGCCACTGTTTCGCTTCGGGCGTGTAGGGTGCGAAGCGGCGGGTCAGTGCCCAGAACGCGCGGCTGTGGTCGGCGTGGGCGAGGTGGCAGAGTTCGTGTATGCAGACATAGTCGGCAACGTATTCCGGTGCGCCGACCAGCCGCCAGTTGAAGCGTATGCCTGTGGTTTTGCGGCACACGCCCCAGAAGGTTTTGGCAGAGGTCAGCGAGGAGGGGGCGGGGAACAGTTGTGTGGTGCGGGCGTGGCGTTCGAGGCGGGGAATCAGGTAACTGTGCGCCTGCCGTTCCAAAAAGTCCCGCAGCAGCGCAAGCTGTTTTTCGGGTGCGCCTTCGGGAACACGGATTTCAGACGGCATCAGCAGGATTTGCGTGTCTTGATGGGCGGTGAGGGCAAGCTGTCTGCCGTGGAAGAGGATGGATTCGGGCAGCCGGTTTTCGGCAGTTTGCGGCGGCGGTGTTTTCGCCAGTGTTTGCCGCAGGACGGCTTCGTTTTCATACAGCCAGCGGTTTAGAGCGGAGACGGAGAAGCAGGGTGGGACGCTGATGCGGACGGTATGTGTGCCGGCGGGGCGGATAATCAGGTTTTTCTTGGCACGGCGCTTGATTTCGACGGTCAGTTCCATGCCGTCTGAAAGGGTGTGGACAAAGGCGGTCATGCGGTTTCAGACGGCATTTTGGCGGCAAACGGGCCTGCGCCGGAAATGAGCGGCTGCTGCGTTTCGATGAGGTGTTCGCATTTTCCCATCAATTCGGCTTCGCTGCCGCTTGCGTGCGGGATGGTCGGACAGATGACGACGGTGATTTCCCCCGGATATTTCAGAAAGGAGTTTTTCGGCCAAAATTCGCCGCTGTTGAGGGCGACGGGGACGATGTCCATCTCAAACATTTTCGCCATGCGCGCGCCGCCGAGTTTATATTTGCCGCGTTTTCCGGGCGCAAGGCGTGTGCCTTCGGGGAAAATGGTAATCCAATAGCCTTCGTTTTTGCGCGCCAACCCCTGTTTTATGAGCTGCTCGTTGGCTTCGCGGCGGTTGTTGCGGTCTATGCCTATGGTTTTGACCAGTTTCAAGCCCCAGCCGAAAAAGGGGATTTTGAACAACTCGCGTTTGGCAACGTAAACCTGCGGCGGAAAAATGTCCTGAAGGGCGAGCGTTTCCCAGCCGCTTTGGTGTTTGGCGCAGATGACGGCGGGGCGGTCGGGGATGTTTTCCGCGCCGATGATGCGGTATTTGAGCCCGACGATGTGTTTGAGCGAGAGGTTGAGGATTTTGACCCAGACCCGCGCCATCTTGTGCGCCCCGTCTCGGAAAGGCGAGGCGAGCAGCATAAAGGGAAAGAGGAAAATCAGGGTGGAACAGAGTATCAGCCAGTAAATCAGGTTGCGGATGATGAGCATGGTTTTGCCTTGTCGGAATGCGGTATGTTCAGTCGGCTTGCGGTGCGGCGTTTTCCTGCATGATGTATTGTGAGAAATCGAGCAAGGTATCGAAAACCTGTGTGTGTTCGGGTAATTCGTGTCCGTGTTGGGAGAGCGTTTTTTTGCCTTTTCCGGTCAGAACCAGCGCGGGTTTTCCGCCGACGGCATCGATTGCCTGCAAATCGCGCAGGCTGTCGCCGACCAGCCAGGTTTCCGAGGCTTGGGCGTTGAAGCGTCCGATGATGTCTTCAATCATACCCGGTTTGGGCTTGCGGCAGTTGCAGTTGTCGGCATCGGTGTGCGGGCAGAACCAGATGCCGTTGATTTCGCCGCCTGCCTGACGGACGAGGCGGTGCATTTTGGCGTGCATTTCGGTAAGGTTTTGAACGGTAAAATATTTGCGCCCGATGCCGGATTGGTTGGTGGCAACGGCGACGGTGTAGCCTGCCTGCGTCAGAAATGCCACCGCATCCATGCTGCCTTCGACAGGTATCCACTCGTCAACGGATTTGACGAAGTCATCGCGGTCCTGATTGATGACGCCGTCGCGGTCGAGAATGATGAGTTTCATCGCGTTTCCTTTGGGTTGGGGCGTGTCGGGGATGGGATTATAGGACATAAATCTAGATTAAATTCTGCTACAAGATGTTTCTCTAACTCCAATATTTTATCTTGTGATCTGCGCTTCAGTGGTTTACAATCTACCCCGACATAAATAGTCCACGGCTCAAGATTTTTTCTCACTATAGCCCCTGCTCCAACAGCAACCCCATCACCAATAGTAACGCCTGGTAATACTGTTACATTTGTTCCTAAAATTGCATGTTTTCCAATTCTAACACTAGATTTTTTAACATTAGTATATTTAGATGGGACTGTTGGATTGGTTAACCCCCCCATAAAATCATCGCTACCGGTAATAATTCTACACCCTGCGCTTAATCCTGAAAAATGATCCATATAAAATTCTCCACCACCAATAATACTGGTAAATGATGATATATGAACAAAACTTCCTAAAATACTTTTCTCTCCACAATTAAAAAATACAAAATCATCAATTTGAGAATAATCCCCAATTGATAAATTTTCTTTTTTAATAATCTTTGCACCATCGTATATTTTATAATTCACTTTTTAGTTCCTCTAAAAGGGCTCATTGTAACTTCACCATTTTCAGTGATTCCATCTCGAATAATTATACTGAAATATCGGCAGTGATGCGCCTGTGCTGCATTATAATGCACGCTTTCGATAATAATTCGCAACGGCTCAGGTGTGCCGTTTTGAGGAGTGGGGCGGGATGGTTGCCTATGTTTTCCTATTTTTGTTTGTAACGGCGGCGTTGGTGCTGATTATCAGGTCGCACTACCGTTGGACGTATTTTTTCGCATCCGCGCTGTTTGTCTTTTTGGCGGGCGGTATGCTGATGTTGACGGCTCAGTGGCAGCGCGCCTTGAATTTCGCTTCGGTCTGGTTTGTGGTGCTGATACTGTTCCACAGGTTGAAAATCCATTATTACAAACAGCCGCTGTTGATTTCCGACTTTTTGCTGATTGCCGACTGGAGGAATTGGGAAACGCTGTTCCACTATAAGGAAGCGGTTATCGGTATGGCGGGGCTGCTGGCTTTGGCGGCATATGCGGTTTTCGGCTGGAGCGGTGCGGATACTTTGGGTGTGCCGTGGCGTTGGGCGGGCGCGGCGTTGTTTGCGGCATCGTTTGCGTTGATGCGGCATTTTTCCAAGCACCCCGGCGCGGTAAAGACGTGGCTGGACTCGCTGCCGGACGACGGGCGCGACGTGTTTTTGAACCTGCCGATGTCCTGTCGTGCGGTGTTTTTCCAAGTACCCGTGTTCGAGGGCGACGGAGAGGGGTTTGCCAAACAGATGCCGTCTGAACCTCCTTTGCGCGGCAGTTCGGATGAAAAACCCGATATTGTCGTTACCCTGATGGAATCGACGCTCGATCCGCACTGTTTCGACTTTGCCGCCGCCAAGATTCCCGATTTGAAAATGTTCGGACGGCAGGAAGATACCGTATTTTTCTCACCTTTGCGCGTGCATACTTTCGGCGGCGCAACGTGGAAGTCCGAATTTGCGTTTTTAGCGGGTGTTCCGTCCACGGATTTCGGCGCGTTGGCAAGCGGCGTGTTTTACTCGGTCGTACCGCATTTGCAGACCGGTTTGGTCCGCAACCTGCGCGAACACGGTTATTTTTGCGTGGCGCTCTCGCCGTTTACCAAGGGCAACTACAATGCCAAGGCAGCATACGACCATTTCGGCTTTAATCTGATGTTTCAGCCGCAAGATTTGGGCTATCCCGCGCCGATGGGCAAAAACCTGTGGCATATTTCCAGCGAGGAAATGATGCAGTATGCGCGGATGATTCTCGAAAAACGCCATCCCGATTTGGAAAACGTGCGGCAGCCGATGTTCGTATATGTGCTGACCATGAAGGAGCACGGGCCGTATCGGACGGATACCGACAATGTGTTTGATTTGGATGCACCTGATTTGAATGCGAAAACCGTATCCGCGCTTAACGACTACATCGGGCGCATTGCCGATTTGGACAAAGCGGTGGAAAGTTTCGACCGTTATCTGCACGAACGCGGCAAACCCTTTGTTTTCGGTTATTTCGGCGATCATCAGGTACCGTTTGAGGGCGTGTCCGTCAGGAAGAAATGGGATTACGCGCAGCCGGATTATGTAACGCAGTTTGCCGTCAGGAGCAATATTGCCGGCGGATTCGTACAGCGGCAGGATTTCCTCGACCTTGCCTTTGCAGGCGGCGTGCTGATGGAGGCGGCTGGTCTGGAAGCCAAAGACGGCTTCATGCGTGCGAATATGGCGATGCGCGGTTTGTGCGGCGGAGGGTTGGAAGACTGCCCGAACCGGAAACTGGTCGGAGACTATCGGAACTATCTGTACGACGTTTTGAAAATTGTCCGTTAGCTTTTTGCCGCACGGCTGCAACGGTTGCAAAAATGCCGTCTGAAAACTCGTTCAGACGGCATTTTGTTATACGGATGCCAGCATGTCGGTCAGTCGGTCGATGTGGTGCGACAGGGACGGGTTGTAGTTCAGTGCACGCATCGGGTCGGACAGGCGGTGTCCGCCCTGTTTTTTAAGGCTGACGGCTTGGGCAACGGCTTGCGCCAGGGTTTCCGGGTTTTGGCGTGAGAAAAAGAATCCGGCTTCTTCGTTCATGACCTCTGTACATGCCATGTTTTCGGAGAGGACGACGCGTGTGCCGCATAGGACGGATTCGACACCGACCAGCCCGAAGGGTTCGTACAGGGATGCCATAATGGTAAAGTCGGCGGCGCGGTAGAGTTCGGGCATATCGGTGCAGAAGCCCAGTCCGACGACGTTTTTCATAGGGCGGGGGAGCGGGGAGCCGACAACGGCAAGCTTGACGGGCAGGCCGGTATGTTCGAAAAAGTCGGCAAGCAGTTCCAGACCTTTGCGCGTGTGGCCGGTCGATGGGAACAGGAAAACGGTTTCATGGTCGGCAAAGCCGTATTTGGCGCGCAGGTCGGCAGTTTCTCCGGGTTGTGGAAAGAAGCGTTCCGTATCTGCGGGGGGGGGGGGGGGGGCGACTTGGATTCTTTCAGGGGGAACGCCGTACAGTCCGACCAGTTCGCGCCGCATCATATGGGAATGCGCCATAATCAGTTTGGCGGTGGCGTAGTTGCTGCGGTTGCGGCGTATGGCGAGACGGTCGAGCAGGTTCGGTTTTTGCGCCATATGGTGCAGGTAGCCCAAGTGTGTGCCGCCGCAGATGAGGAGGTCGGCGTAATCGGCGTGGTGGCAGGCAATCAGTTTGGCGGCACTGTTTTTTCTGGTTTGAGCGAGCCGACTTGAAAAGAGGAATGAGCGTAGTTTTTTCAGCATCCGGTGTTGATCGACAAGATGGGGTTCGATCATGGCGTATTCAGGAATGCCGTGATCAAATTTCGTCGCATAAACGGCCGGTGTGATGTTTTGTCTGTTCAGACCCTTTACCAAATCCAATGTGTAGCGTTCCGTGCCGCCGCCGTGTTTGAAGTTGTTGGTTGCAATGTCTATTTTGAGTTCCATATGATTTTCCGAATGTCGTAAGGCTGTCTGAACAGGGCTTCAGACGGCATTTTGCCTTTATCCTTTAAATACGGGGACGAGTTCCATTTGGCTCAATACCTGTGCGGCGATGTTGACGATGCCGAAAAGGAAGACCCAAACCATCAGCCACAAGCCGCCGTAAACTTTATAGGTTTTGCCTGCGCCGAATTTTTTGCGCGAACGATAGAGCAGCATGGCGGGGATGATGCCTGTCCAGACGGTTGCCGCCAGGCCGACGTAGCCGATGGCGGTAACGAAACCGGTGGGGAAGAGCAGGCAGGAAATTAGAGGCGGCAGGAAGGTCAGCGCGGCGGTTTTGGTGCGGCCGGAGATGCTGTCGTTCCATTTGAAGATGTCGGCGATGTAGTCGAAGAGTCCGAGCGTTACGCCTAAAAACGAGGTGGCGATCGCCATATAGGAAAACAGGGACAATATTTTATCCATATTGCCGGTTTGGGCGAATTTGGACAGGGTTTCGATGAGGACGGAGACTTGCCCTTCGGCGGCGATGACGGGGGCGAACTCGTTGCGCGGCAGGTTGCCTTGGATGGCGGTTTGCCAGAGGACGTAAATCACCAGCGCAATCAGTGTGCCCGTCCAGATGGATTTCGCCACTTTGGGCGCGTCGCCTTTAAAGTATTTGAGCAGGCTGGAGACGTTGCCGTGGAAGCCGAAGGAAGCGAGGCAGACGGGCAGGGCGGTGGCGGCGTAAATCCAGTAGTTTGTGCCGGTAGGGGCTTGGGTGTCGAAGAGGACGGGCAGTTTGGCATCGGCAATCAGGCCGCCGGTTGCCCAAATAAAGGTTAATACCATGCCGCCGATGAGGACGCTGGTGAATCGGTCGACCAAGCGTGCGGATGCCCATACGCAAAAGGCGAGAATGCCGAAGAAGACGAGTTGTCCGACGGTGAGTGAAACGTCGCCGCCTGCCGCGCTGCCTAAGCCTTTGGCGGTCAGGTCGCCGCCAACGAAGATGTAGGCGTAGGTGAGCAGGTATAAAACGAAGGCGACGGCGATGCCGTTGATGATGTTCCAGCCGCGCCCGAGCAGGTCTTTGACCATGGTGTCGAAGCTTGCGCCGTGGGGGTAGTGGGTGTTGACTTCCAAAATCATCAGGCCGCTGGAAAGCATAGAAAACCAGGTGTACAGCAACACGGCCAGCGAGCCGGCAAACCATACGCCGGAGGTGGCGGTGGGGTTGGCGAGCATACCTGCGCCGATGACCGTGCCGGCGATAATCATCGCGCCGCCGAACAGTGAAGGGGTTTTGGTGGGCATATTTTATCTTTCTGACGAAAAGCGTGGCCGCCATTATGCCGTAAAGTGCGGGGGGCTGTAAGATGTTTGCAGTCATGCCGTCTGAAAGTCTGTTCAGACGGCATGACGTTCCATAGTATAATCTTTTTCCTTTTGGGCAACGGCGGACGCCGCCGTGTTTTTGAATGATGGGAGGCAGGATGTCTGACAGAAAATATAATGTGGACGCAGAGGAAATCGCCAAATTCAGCCGGATTGCCGACAAATGGTGGGACAAGTCGGGCGAGTTCAAAACCTTGCACGACATCAATCCGCTCCGGCTCAATTATATCGACGGACACGCGGATTTGCGCGGCAAACGGGTTTTGGATGTAGGCTGTGGCGGCGGCATTCTTGCGGAAAGCATGGCGCGGCGCGGCGCGGCGTTTGTCAAGGGCATCGACATGGCGGAGCAGTCGCTGGAAACCGCCCGCCTGCACGCGGCTTTGAACAATGTCGCCGATATCGAATACGAATGTATCCGCGTGGAAGACCTTGCCGAGGCGGAACCGCACTCGTTCGATGTGGTAACGTGCATGGAAATGATGGAACACGTCCCCGATCCCGCCGCCATCGTGCGTGCTTGTGCCAATCTGGTCAAACCGGACGGCATGGTGTTTTTTTCCACCATCAATAAAAACCCGAAATCGTACCTGCATCTGATTGTGGCGGCGGAATATCTGTTGAAGTTTGTCCCCAAAGGCACGCACGACTGGAAAAAATTCATCGCACCTGCCGAGCTGGCGCGAATGTGCCGTCAGGCAGGCTTGGATGTGGCGGATACGAAGGGTATGACTTACCATGTGTTGTCGCAAACTTATGCCCTGTGCGATTCGACCGATGTGAATTATATGTTTGCCTGCCGTCCGGCGTTCTGACGGCGGGTTTGCCCGTTTTTGAGCAAGTGAGTTGATATGTCTGTCTATACCAGTGTTTCCGATGATGAAATGCGCGGCTTCCTGAGCGGTTACGATTTGGGGGAATTTGTTTCCCTGCAGGGCATCGCGCAGGGGATTACCAACAGCAATTATTTTCTGACGACAACTTCGGGACGTTATGTGCTGACCGTGTTTGAAGTGTTGAAACAGGAAGAGCTGCCGTTTTTTCTGGAGCTTAACCGGCATTTGAGTATGAAGGGCGTGGCGGTTGCCGCGCCGGTTGCGCGCAAAGACGGCCGGCTTGATTCCGTTTTGGCGGGCAAGCCGGCTTGTTTGGTTGCCTGCCTGAAAGGTTCGGATACCGCGCTGCCGACGGCTGAGCAGTGTTTCCATACCGGCGCGATGTTGGCGAAAATGCACCTTGCCGCCGCCGATTTCCCTTTGGAAATGGAAAACCCGCGTTACAATGCGTGGTGGACGGAGGCGTGCGCCCGGCTGCTGCCCGTCCTGTCGCAAGACGATGCCGCGCTGCTGTGTTCCGAAATCGATGCGCTGAAGGACAATCTCGGCAATCATCTGCCTTCGGGCATCATCCACGCCGACCTGTTTAAAGACAATGTGTTGCTTGACGGCGGTCAGGTATCGGGCTTCATCGATTTCTATTATGCCTGCCGGGGCAATTTTATGTATGACTTGGCGATTGCGGTCAACGATTGGGCAAGGACGGCGGACAATAAGTTGGATGAGGCGTTGAAAAAGGCGTTTATCGGCGGTTATGAGGGCGTGCGCCCCTTGAGTGCCGAAGAAAAGGCGTATTTCCCGACCGCCCAACGTGCAGGCTGCATCCGTTTTTGGGTGTCGCGCCTGTTGGATTTTCATTTTCCGCAGGCGGGCGAGATGACGTTTATCAAAGACCCGAACGCGTTCCGCAACCTGCTGTTGAGTTTGGGTTGAGTGCGTCCGGCGTTTGACAGAAATGCCGTCTGAAAGGGTTTCAGACGGCATTTTTATGGCTGATTAAAACGAAAATGAGACGATAGCCGGGTATTTTCCATTTTATAGTGGATTAACAAAAATCAGGACAAGGCGACGAAGCCGAAGACAGTACAGATAGTACGGAACCGATTCACTCGGTGCTTCAGCACCTTAGAGAATCGTTCTCTTTGAGCTAAGGCGAGGCAACGCTGTACTGGTTTTTGTTAATCCACTATAAATCAATGTAATCCATTCTGTTCCCGATGTTTATGCCGTCTGAAACCCATCCTGTGTCGGGCTTCAGACGGCATATTGCTTCAAAGCAGGTTTTCCGAGGCAACCCAGTTCAGAATATCGGCTTCGACCGCTTCGGGCGTGCCGGGGTTGGCGATTTTGACCCCGTATTCGCCTTCGCCCAGTTCCTCGAGGATTTCCAGTTGCGAATCGAGCATCCCTGCTTTCATGTAATGTCCTTTGCGCGACATCATGCGCTCGAGGTTGATGTCTTGCGGCGGACTGAGGTGGATGAAAGCAGCTTTGCCTTCGGCTCCGCGCAGAATGTCGCGGTAGCCGCGTTTGAGGGCGGAACAGGTTACGATGGTGTGGTTCGCACCGTTTTGCGCCTGTTGCGTCATCCAGTCGCGCAGATTGCCCAACCACGGATAGCGGTCTTCATCGGTCAGCGGAATACCCGCGCCCATCTTGTCGCGGTTGGCTTGGGTGTGGAACTCGTCGCCTTCGGCATGGGGACATTGACCGAGGTGTTTCTGCAGGGACAGCGCGGCGGTGGTCTTGCCGCAGCCGCATACGCCCATAACGACAAAATGCGTAGTCATTTACTATCCTTTCCGTCTGTCAGACGATGGCGAACAGCAGTGCGGACAAGGCAAAGCCGATGAGTGCGATGAGGGTTTGGTTGACCGTCCAGGTTTTCAGCGTGGTCGGTACGTCCATGTCCAAGAGGCGGCCGACCAGCCAGAAGCCGGAGTCGTTGAAGTGGCTGCAACCGACCGAACCTGCCGCCGTTGCCAATACGATACAGGCGAGCTGCCAGTCGGTAAAGCCGGCGGCGGTAACGGCAGGAGCCATCAGCGCGGCGGCGGTGGTCAGGGCGACGGTTGCCGAACCTTGCGCGATACGCAGTGCCAAGGCGACAAGGAAACAGCCCAAAAGGACGGGAATGCCCAAATCCGCCATGCTGTCGGCGAGTGCCTTGCCGATGCCGGAAGCGCGCAAAACGCCGCCGAACATACCGCCCGCGCCGGTAATCAGAATCACGGAACAGACGGGGGCGAGTGCGCCGTCCACGGTTTTTTCCAATGCGCTGCCGCTTTCGCCGCGTTTGCGTCCCAAGACAAACAGTGCGACCAATACGGAAATCAGAAGGGCGATCGGTGTCGAACCGATTATTTTTGCCGTCTGAACCCAGGTTTCGTCCGCACTTACGAGTTTTTCGCTGATGAGGGCCGATACGCCGGTATTCAGGAAAATCAGCAGCATGGGAATCAGCATGATGGCGACGACCGTTCCTGCTTTGGCAGGTTCTTTCGGCAGGTCGTTGTCTTGCGTGCCGCCGCTGAGCAGTTCGGGAACGGGAACATGGATGGTGCGCCCCAACACTTTGCCGAGCATATAGCCGCTGAAATACCATGTGATGAAGGCGGTCGGCAGACCCAAAATCAAAACTTGGCCGATGTTCGCGCCGTAAAATTCGGAAGCGGCAATCGGGCCCGGATGGGGCGGCAGGAAGACGTGCATGACGGAAAATGCGCCGATGGAGGCAAGCGCGAAGGGCAGTACGTCCTGTTTCATGCGCCGTGCGGTGGCGAACACGATGGGCAGCATGACGATTAGTCCGGCATCGAAGAAAATCGGGAAGCCGAAAATCAGCGAGGCAACGCCCAGCGCGAACGGTGCGCGTTTTTCGCCGAACATCCGGATCAGCGCGTCCGCCAGCGACTGTGCGCCGCCGGATGTTTCGACCAGACGTCCGAGCATCGCGCCCAGGCCGACCAGAAGCGCCACGCCGCCGAGCGTGCCGCCGAAGTTTTTGACCAGTACGTCGTTGACAATGCTGCCTGTGGGCAAACCGGTTGCCAAAGCCGTCAGCAGGCTGACGATGACCAGTGTCAGCAGCGCGTGGATGCGGAATTTGACGATTAAAATCAGAATGAGGATGATTGCCGCCGCCGAAATGCCCAACAGGGTTTGCGCGGACAGCGTCTGTGTCCAGCCGTCCATTTGTAAAGCCTTTCTCTGTAATAAAAGTACAAAATTGTCAGGTTTTTTTAAGTTGTGCGAAAACGATAGCACAAATCGGGCGGTAAGTTGTTTGTCTGAAGTTATATTCCTGTTTATTTGAACGATTTATTTCAGACGGCGGGAGGAAGGCGGATACGGTATGTAGTCGGATTGAAATATACGGTATGTGGGGCTTTTGGGTACAATCGCAACATCAGTGTTTCAAGTGGGGAAGGCGATGGATGGACGGCGTTGGGCGGTATGGGGTGCTTTTGCCCTGCTGCCTTCGGCTTTTTTGGCGGTAATGGTCGTTGCGCCTTTGTGGGCGGTGGCGGCGTATGACGGTTTGGCGTGGCGCGCGGTGCTGTCGGATGCCTATATGCTCAAACGTTTGGCGTGGACGGTATTTCAGGCAGCGGCAACCTGTGTGCTGGTGCTGCCTTTGGGCGTGCCTGTCGCGTGGGTGCTGGCGCGGCTGGCGTTTCCGGGGCGGGCTTTGGTGCTGCGCCTGCTGATGCTGCCTTTTGTGATGCCCACGTTGGTGGCGGGCGTGGGCGTGCTGGCTCTGTTCGGGGCGGACGGCCTGTTGTGGCGCGGACGGCAGGATACGCCGTATCTGTTGTTGTACGGCAATGTGTTTTTCAACCTTCCTGTGTTGGTCAGGGCGGCGTATCAGGGGTTTGTGCAAGTGCCTGCGGCACGGCTTCAGACGGCACGGACGTTGGGCGCGGGGGCGTGGCGGCGGTTTTGGGACATTGAAATGCCCGTTTTGCGCCCGTGGCTTGCCGGCGGCGTGTGCCTTGTCTTCCTGTATTGTTTTTCGGGGTTCGGGCTGGCATTGCTGCTGGGCGGCAGCCGTTATGCCACGGTCGAAGTGGAAATTTACCAGTTGGTCATGTTCGAACTCGATATGGCGGGGGCTTCGGCACTGGTGTGGCTGGTGTTGGGGGTAACGGCGGCGGCAGGGTTGCTGTATGCGTGGTTCGGCAGGCGCGCGGTTTCGGATAAGGCGGTTTCACCCGTGATGCCGTCGCCGCCGCAGTCGGTCGGGGGATATGTGCTGCTGGCGTTTGCGGCGGCGGTGTTGTCTGTGTGCTGCCTGTTTCCTTTGTTGGCAATTGTTGTGAAAGCGTGGTCGGCCGGCGAATCGTGGCGTGTGTTAATGGAAAGTGAAACGAGGCAGGCAGTGTGGAATACTTTGCGCTTCTCGGCGGCGGCGGTGTTTGCGGCGGCGGTTTTGGGTGTGGTGTATGCGGCGGCGGCGCGGCGGTCAGCGTGGATGCGCGGGCTGATGTTTTTGCCGTTTATGGTGTCGCCGGTTTGTGTTTCGGCGGGCGTGCTGCTGCTTTATCCGGGGTGGACGGCTTCGTTGCCGTTGCTGCTGGCGATGTATGCGCTGCTGGCGTATCCGTTTGTGGCAAAAGATGTTTTATCAGCCTGGGATGCACTGCCGCCGGATTACGGCAGGGCGGCGGCGGGTTTGGGTGCAAACGGCTTTCAGACGGCATGCCGTATTACACTCCCCCTCTTGAAACCGGCGTTGCGGCGCGGTCTGACTTTGGCGGCGGCGACGTGTGTGGGCGAATTTGCGGCGACATTGTTCCTGTCGCGTCCGGAATGGCAGACGTTGACGACTTTGATTTATGCCTATTTGGGGCGTGCGGGTGAGGATAATTATGCGCGGGCAATGGTGTTGACATTGCTGTTGTCGGCATTTGCGGTGTGCATTTTCCTGCTGTTGGACGGCGGCGAAGGCGGAAAACGGACGGAAACGTTATAATGCGAACCCTTTTTCAGAGGACGGCAAAATGAGCGAGTTGGATAACATCCTTGCCCACAACCGGCAGTTTGTCGAATCGGGCGAATATGAAAAATACTTTACCGACAAATACCCCGAACGCGGGCTGGCGGTTTTGTCCTGTATGGATGCGCGGATTATCGGGCTGCTGCCCGACGCGTTGGGTTTGAAAAACGGCGATGCCAAGCTGATTAAAAATGCCGGCGCGCTGGTTACGCACCCGTGGGGTTCGGTGATGCGGAGCCTTTTGGTTGCCGTGTTTGAATTGAAGGTCAGAGAGATTATGGTCATCGCCCATCACGATTGCGGTATGCAGGGGCTGAATGCCGAAGAATTCCTCGGGCGCGTCCGGGAAAGCCGGATTCCCGAAGACCGTATCGAAACCCTGCGTTATGCCGGTATCGACCTCGACGGCTGGCTGACCGGTTTCGACAACGTCGAAGACAGCGTGCGCCACACGGTGGACCTTATCCGTAACCATCCGCTGATGCCGCGCCATATTGCCGTTCACGGATTGGTCATCCATCCCGTTACCGGCAAACTGACGCTGGTTGTGGACGGCAGTGTTTCAGACGGCATGGACTTATCGGAAGGAATGGAAACATCATGAAGAAAATCGGACTGTTCGGCGGCACTTTCGACCCGATACACAACGGGCATCTCCACATCGCCCGCGCCTTTGCCGACGAAATCGGCTTGGACGCGGTTGTTTTCCTGCCGGCAGGCGGCCCGTACCACAAAGATGCCGCCTCCGCTTCCGCCGCCGACCGCCTTGCCATGGTCGAACTGGCGACGGCAGAAGACGCGCGTTTTGCCGTCAGCGACTGCGACATCGTCCGTCACGGCGAGACTTATACTTTCGACACCGTCCAAATTTTCCGCCAGCAGTTCCCCTCGGCGCAACTCTGGTGGCTGATGGGCAGCGACAGCCTGATGAAGCTGCATACATGGAAAAAATGGCAGATGCTCGTGCGCGAAACCAATATCGCCGTCGCCATGAGGCAGGGCGACAGCCTGCACAAAATGCCGGGCGAACTGCACGCATGGCTGGGCAAGTCCCTTCAGGACGGCAGCGTCCGCATCTTGTCCGCCCCGATGCATAATGTGTCGTCAACGGAAATCCGCCACAACCTTGCCGGCCAAGGCGTTTCAGACGGCATCCCGCCTGCCGCCGCACGCTACATCCGCGAACACGGTTTGTATGAAAAATAAAGTCAAATCAGTAAGGAACGGCTATAATGCCGTCTGAAAACATCCCGTTAGGAACATAATGAACGAGCAAGAACTGCAAGACCTGCAAAAAATGGTCGAGGTCGCCGTCAACGCCCTCGAAGACATCAAAGCCAAAGATATTTCCGTTCTCGAAACGCAAGACAAAACTTCGCTGTTTGCTAGAATGATTATCGCCAGCGGCGACAGTACCCGCCAAGTCAAAGCACTGGCCAACAACGTTGCCGTCGATTTGAAAGAAGCCGGTTTTGAAATCCTCAGTACCGAAGGCGACAGCGGCGAATGGACGTTGGTTGATGCAGGAGACCTCGTCGTCCACGTCATGCTCCCTGCCGTGCGCGACTTCTACGACATCGACACCCTCTGGGGCGGCGAGAAACCGAGTTTCCACGCCGGAATGCAGAAGCCGTGGCACGCGGCAGACTGATTCCCGATGCCGTCTGAATGTTCAGACGGCATTTTCCTGTCAGGGAGAAAGCATTGAACATTACCGTTTTGGCAGTCGGCACCAAAATGCCGCGCTGGGTTGATGAGGCCGTCGCCGAATACGCCAAACGCTTCGGACGCGACGTCGCCTACGCACTCAAAGAAATCAAACCCGAAAAACGCGGCGCGGGCGTGAATGCCGCCCAAGGTATGGCGGCGGAAGAAAAACGCATCCTCGAAGCCGTTCCGCAAGGCGCGTTCCTCGTCGTTCTTGACGAACGCGGCAAAGCACCGACCTCCGTCGAGCTGGCGGAACACCTCAAAAGCTGGCAGCAAAACGGCGAACACGTCTGCTTCGTCATCGGCGGCGCGGACGGCATGACCGACCGCCTCAAACAACAGGCGCGCATAATGATGCGCCTGTCCAGCCTCACCCTGCCGCACGGCATGGTGCGCGTCCTTCTGACCGAGCAGCTCTACCGCGCCGCCTCCATCCTGCACAACCATCCCTATCATCGGGAATAAGAAGGCTTTTGTCCGTACCCCTAATCGGTTAAAATCACCCCGTTATTTCTGAACACACAGCAAAGGAATCCGCTATGGCACGCATGGTATTTTGCGTTAAGCTCAACAAAGAAGCCGAAGGCATGAAATTCCCACCGCTTCCCAACGAATTGGGCAAGCGCATTTTTGAAAACGTATCGCAAGAAGCATGGATGGCGTGGACGCGCCACCAAACCATGCTGATTAACGAAAACCGCTTAAGCCTTGCCGATCCGCGCGCGCGCGAATACCTGGCTCAGCAGATGGAGCAGTATTTCTTCGGCGACGGCGCGGATGCCGTTCAGGGATACGTTCCGCAATAACGGTTTTCCGTTTTGAACACAGGCTGTCCGAAACTGCTTCAGACGGCCTTTAAAATACGCCGGACAACTTTATCTTCACGCAACCGGACAAATTTTGACATTGGGCAATGTTAAAATCCCCCATTATTCCCAACCGCGCTTTCAGGAGCAGATGATATGCAACACGACGTTTACGACTACACCGCGCATACGGTTTCTAAAAACACCGTCCTGCAGAAAACCTACCGCCTGCTCGGATTTTCATTCATTCCGGCTGCCGCAGGCGCGGCACTTGCCGCCAATGCCGGTTTCAATTTTTACGCCGCCTTCGGTTCGCGCTGGATAGGGTTTGCCGTCGTGTTGGCGTTTTTCTACGGTATGATCCACTTCATCGAGAAAAACCGTTACAGCAATACCGGCGTTACCCTGCTGATGGTATTCACATTCGGTATGGGCGTATTGATCGGCCCCGTGCTGCAATACGCGCTCCATATTGCCGACGGTGCGAAAATCGTCGGCATTGCCGCCGCGATGACCGCCGCCGTCTTTTTAACGATGTCCGCCTTGGCGCGCCGAACCCGGCTCGATATGAACGCGCTCGGACGCTTCCTGACCGTAGGTGCGGTCATTCTGATGGTCGCCGTGGTTGCCAATCTGTTTTTGGGTATTCCCGCACTCGCCCTGACCATTTCCGCCGGTTTTGTCTTGTTCAGTTCCTTAATGATTATGTGGCAGGTACGCACCGTCATCGACGGCGGCGAAGACAGCCACATCAGCGCGGCACTGACACTGTTTATCTCGCTTTACAACATCTTCAGCAGCCTGCTGAACATCCTGTTGTCTTTAAACGGCGAGGATTGATGCCGGTAAAACGCCGTCCGACTATGCCGTCTGAAAATGCTTCAGACGGCATTTTACTTTGGGCATACAATACGGATGCACACGCACCAACACACAGCCGACTATGAAGCCGGGAGGAATCAAATGTTACCGAATACACCGCGCCGCGCCGTTTATGCCGGCAGTTTCGATCCGCCCACATTGGGGCATCTGTGGATGATACGGCAGGCGCAATCTATGTTTGACGAACTCATCGTCGCCATCGGCATTAACCCCGACAAACGCAGCACCTATACCGTCGCTGAAAGGCAGGATATGTTGTGCGATATTACTAAAATGTTTCCCAACGTCAGAACCGATGTATTTGAAAACCGATTTCTGGTGCATTACGCCCGTGAGGTAGATGCAGGATTCATCGTGCGCGGCATCCGTTCTGCTTCGGATTACGAATACGAACGTTCCATGCGCCATATCAACAGCGACCTCGCCCCCGAAATATCCACCGTATTCCTCATGCCGCCGCGCGAAATCGCCGAAGTGTCGTCCACTATGGTCAAAGGACTGGTCGGGCCGGAAGGCTGGACGGAAACGATCCACCGCTACGTGCCGCAAGCTGTGTACGAAAAAATCCTTGCCGAACATCAACACGAAAATTGAACCCTTCTATTTTTGCAAGGCATATATGGATATGTTGGAAATTTTGTTCCGCCATCAAGACTTCGTCGCCATCAACAAACCGGGCGGCATATCCGTCCACCAAGACAGCGGCGAGACCGGACTGGCCCGAACACTCGCCATACAGTTGGGCGTAGAGCGTGTGTGGCTGCTGCACCGATTGGACAAACAGACCAGCGGCATTTTACTGTTTGCCCTCAACAAAGAAAGCGCGTCCGCCCTTAGCGGACAGTTTGCCGGCAAAAGCATCAAAAAAACCTATTTGGCACTGTCCGACCGCAAGCCGTCCAAAAAGCAGGGTTGGATTAAAGGCGGAATGGAAAAATCCAGATGTGGAATGTGGAAGTTGACGCGCAATACAGAAAATATCGCCGTTACCCGATTCCACAGCATCAGTATCGCCGAAAAACTGCGGCTGTTCATCCTAGAACCGCATACGGGCAAAACGCACCAATTGAGAGTGGCGATGAAAAGTTTGGGCAGTCCGATTCTGGGTGACAGCTTATACGGCGGAACAGAATCCGAAACCATGTTTCTGTATGCATGGAAAATACAATTTGACTACCAAAACCGACAAATCGAAATTGTTGCACCCTTAAAAAACGAATGGCAGACTGAAAATATCCATCGGGCACTGGAAGAATTCTGTATGGAAAATAAAATTGACTGATATAAATTAAATTTATAAACAAATAGATAAATATTTTTAAAAAAATTTCTTCAGAAAAGTATTGACCGTTTTCCCCTGTGGGCGTATAGTTCGGTTCTTCGCTGCTGCAGAAGTGGCGGACGAACTGAAAAGTATAGCACAGAATGTTGGGGATATCGAGAGATATCTTGACAAGCGGAAGAAATACTTTATAATTCAAACGCTCTTTAACAAAACAGATTACCGATAAGTGTGAGTGCCTTGAGCCTCACACTGTTTGAAAGACAGACAAGATAATGTTTTGAACATTGTCCTGTCGGTTTCTTTGAAGCAGACCAGAAGTTAAAAAGTTAGAGATTGAACATAAGAGTTTGATCCTGGCTCAGATTGAACGCTGGCGGCATGCTTTACACATGCAAGTCGGACGGCAGCACAGAGAAGCTTGCTTCTCGGGTGGCGAGTGGCGAACGGGTGAGTAACATATCGGAACGTACCGAGTAGTGGGGGATAACTGATCGAAAGATCAGCTAATACCGCATACGTCTTGAGAGAGAAAGCAGGGGACCTTCGGGCCTTGCGCTATTCGAGCGGCCGATATCTGATTAGCTAGTTGGTGGGGTAAAGGCCTACCAAGGCGACGATCAGTAGCGGGTCTGAGAGGATGATCCGCCACACTGGGACTGAGACACGGCCCAGACTCCTACGGGAGGCAGCAGTGGGGAATTTTGGACAATGGGCGCAAGCCTGATCCAGCCATGCCGCGTGTCTGAAGAAGGCCTTCGGGTTGTAAAGGACTTTTGTCAGGGAAGAAAAGGCTGTTGCTAATATCAGCGGCTGATGACGGTACCTGAAGAATAAGCACCGGCTAACTACGTGCCAGCAGCCGCGGTAATACGTAGGGTGCGAGCGTTAATCGGAATTACTGGGCGTAAAGCGGGCGCAGACGGTTACTTAAGCAGGATGTGAAATCCCCGGGCTCAACCCGGGAACTGCGTTCTGAACTGGGTGACTCGAGTGTGTCAGAGGGAGGTAGAATTCCACGTGTAGCAGTGAAATGCGTAGAGATGTGGAGGAATACCGATGGCGAAGGCAGCCTCCTGGGACAACACTGACGTTCATGCCCGAAAGCGTGGGTAGCAAACAGGATTAGATACCCTGGTAGTCCACGCCCTAAACGATGTCAATTAGCTGTTGGGCAACCTGATTGCTTGGTAGCGTAGCTAACGCGTGAAATTGACCGCCTGGGGAGTACGGTCGCAAGATTAAAACTCAAAGGAATTGACGGGGACCCGCACAAGCGGTGGATGATGTGGATTAATTCGATGCAACGCGAAGAACCTTACCTGGTCTTGACATGTACGGAATCCTCCGGAGACGGAGGAGTGCCTTCGGGAGCCGTAACACAGGTGCTGCATGGCTGTCGTCAGCTCGTGTCGTGAGATGTTGGGTTAAGTCCCGCAACGAGCGCAACCCTTGTCATTAGTTGCCATCATTCAGTTGGGCACTCTAATGAGACTGCCGGTGACAAGCCGGAGGAAGGTGGGGATGACGTCAAGTCCTCATGGCCCTTATGACCAGGGCTTCACACGTCATACAATGGTCGGTACAGAGGGTAGCCAAGCCGCGAGGCGGAGCCAATCTCACAAAACCGATCGTAGTCCGGATTGCACTCTGCAACTCGAGTGCATGAAGTCGGAATCGCTAGTAATCGCAGGTCAGCATACTGCGGTGAATACGTTCCCGGGTCTTGTACACACCGCCCGTCACACCATGGGAGTGGGGGATACCAGAAGTAGGTAGGGTAACCGCAAGGAGCCCGCTTACCACGGTATGCTTCATGACTGGGGTGAAGTCGTAACAAGGTAGCCGTAGGGGAACCTGCGGCTGGATCACCTCCTTTCTAGAGAAAGAAGAGGCTTTAGGCATTCACACTTATCGGTAAACTGAAAAAGATGCGGAAGAAGCTTGAGTGAAGGCAAGATTCGCTTAAGAAGAGAATCCGGGTTTGTAGCTCAGCTGGTTAGAGCACACGCTTGATAAGCGTGGGGTCGGAGGTTCAAGTCCTCCCAGACCCACCAAGAACGGGGGGCATAGCTCAGTTGGTAGAGCACCTGCTTTGCAAGCAGGGGTCATCGGTTCGATCCCGTTTGCCTCCACCAATACTGTACAAATCAAAACGGAAGAATGGAACAGAATCCATTCAGGGCGACGTCACACTTGACCAAGAACAAAATGCTGATATAATAATCAGCTCGTTTTGATTTGCACAGTAGATAGCAATATCGAACGCATCGATCTTTAACAAATTGGAAAGCCGAAATCAACAAACAAAGACAAAGCGTTTGTTTTGATTTTTTATTCTTTGCAAAGGATAAAAAATCGCTCACAAGAGAAAAGAAAACAAACACAGTATTTGGGTGATGATTGTATCGACTTAATCCTGAAACACAAAAGGCAGGATTAAGACACAACAAAGCAGTAAGCTTTATCAAAGTAGGAAATTCAAGTCTGATGTTCTAGTCAACGGAATGTTAGGCAAAGTCAAAGAAGTTCTTGAAATGATAGAGTCAAGTGAATAAGTGCATCAGGTGGATGCCTTGGCGATGATAGGCGACGAAGGACGTGTAAGCCTGCGAAAAGCGCGGGGGAGCTGGCAATAAAGCAATGATCCCGCGATGTCCGAATGGGGAAACCCACTGCATTCTGTGCAGTATCCTAAGTTGAATACATAGACTTAGAGAAGCGAACCCGGAGAACTGAACCATCTAAGTACCCGGAGGAAAAGAAATCAACCGAGATTCCGCAAGTAGTGGCGAGCGAACGCGGAGGAGCCTGTACGTAATAACTGTCGAGATAGAAGAACAAGCTGGGAAGCTTGACCATAGTGGGTGACAGTCCCGTATTCGAAATCTCAACAGCGGTACTAAACGTACGAAAAGTAGGGCGGGACACGTGAAATCCTGTCTGAATATGGGGGGACCATCCTCCAAGGCTAAATACTCATCATCGACCGATAGTGAACCAGTACCGTGAGGGAAAGGCGAAAAGAACCCCGGGAGGGGAGTGAAACAGAACCTGAAACCTGATGCATACAAACAGTGGGAGCGCCCTAGAGGTGTGACTGCGTACCTTTTGTATAATGGGTCAACGACTTACATTCAGTAGCGAGCTTAACCGAATAGGGGAGGCGTAGGGAAACCGAGTCTTAATAGGGCGATGAGTTGCTGGGTGTAGACCCGAAACCGAGTGATCTATCCATGGCCAGGTTGAAGGTGCCGTAACAGGTACTGGAGGACCGAACCCACGCATGTTGCAAAATGCGGGGATGAGCTGTGGATAGGGGTGAAAGGCTAAACAAACTCGGAGATAGCTGGTTCTCCCCGAAAACTATTTAGGTAGTGCCTCGAGCAAGACACTGATGGGGGTAAAGCACTGTTATGGCTAGGGGTTATTGCAACTTACCAACCCATGGCAAACTAAGAATACCATCAAGTGGTTCCTCGGGAGACAGACAGCGGGTGCTAACGTCCGTTGTCAAGAGGGAAACAACCCAGACCGCCAGCTAAGGTCCCAAATGATAGATTAAGTGGTAAACGAAGTGGGAAGGCCCAGACAGCCAGGATGTTGGCTTAGAAGCAGCCATCATTTAAAGAAAGCGTAATAGCTCACTGGTCGAGTCGTCCTGCGCGGAAGATGTAACGGGGCTCAAATCTATAACCGAAGCTGCGGATGCCAGTTTACTGGCATGGTAGGGGAGCGTTCTGTAGGCCGATGAAGGTGCATTGTAAAGTGTGCTGGAGGTATCAGAAGTGCGAATGTTGACATGAGTAGCGATAAAGCGGGTGAAAAGCCCGCTCGCCGAAAGCCCAAGGTTTCCTACGCAACGTTCATCGGCGTAGGGTGAGTCGGCCCCTAAGGCGAGGCAGAAATGCGTAGTCGATGGGAAACAGGTTAATATTCCTGTACTTGATTCAAATGCGATGTGGGGACGGAGAAGGTTAGGTTGGCAAGCTGTTGGAATAGCTTGTTTAAGCCGGTAGGTGGAAGACTTAGGCAAATCCGGGTCTTCTTAACACCGAGAAGTGATGACGAGTGTCTACGGACATGAAGTAACCGATACCACGCTTCCAGGAAAAGCCACTAAGCTTCAGTTTGAATCGAACCGTACCGCAAACCGACACAGGTGGGCAGGATGAGAATTCTAAGGCGCTTGAGAGAACTCAGGAGAAGGAACTCGGCAAATTGATACCGTAACTTCGGGAGAAGGTATGCCCTCTAAGGTTAAGGACTTGCTCCGTAAGCCCTGGAGGGTCGCAGAGAATAGGTGGCTGCGACTGTTTATTAAAAACACAGCACTCTGCTAACACGAAAGTGGACGTATAGGGTGTGACGCCTGCCCGGTGCTGGAAGGTTAATTGAAGATGTGCAAGCATCGGATCGAAGCCCCAGTAAACGGCGGCCGTAACTATAACGGTCCTAAGGTAGCGAAATTCCTTGTCGGGTAAGTTCCGACCCGCACGAATGGCGTAACGATGGCCACACTGTCTCCTCCTGAGACTCAGCGAAGTTGAAGTGGTTGTGAAGATGCAATCTACCCGCTGCTAGACGGAAAGACCCCGTGAACCTTTACTGTAGCTTTGCATTGGACTTTGAAGTCACTTGTGTAGGATAGGTGGGAGGCTTTGAAGCAGAGACGCCAGTCTCTGCGGAGCCGTCCTTGAAATACCACCCTGGTGTCTTTGAGGTTCTAACCCAGACCCGTCATCCGGGTCGGGGACCGTGCATGGTAGGCAGTTTGACTGGGGCGGTCTCCTCCCAAAGCGTAACGGAGGAGTTCGAAGGTTACCTAGGTCCGGTCGGAAATCGGACTGATAGTGCAATGGCAAAAGGTAGCTTAACTGCGAGACCGACAAGTCGAGCAGGTGCGAAAGCAGGACATAGTGATCCGGTGGTTCTGTATGGAAGGGCCATCGCTCAACGGATAAAAGGTACTCCGGGGATAACAGGCTGATTCCGCCCAAGAGTTCATATCGACGGCGGAGTTTGGCACCTCGATGTCGGCTCATCACATCCTGGGGCTGTAGTCGGTCCCAAGGGTATGGCTGTTCGCCATTTAAAGTGGTACGTGAGCTGGGTTTAAAACGTCGTGAGACAGTTTGGTCCCTATCTGCAGTGGGCGTTGGAAGTTTGACGGGGGCTGCTCCTAGTACGAGAGGACCGGAGTGGACGAACCTCTGGTGTACCGGTTGTAACGCCAGTTGCATAGCCGGGTAGCTAAGTTCGGAAGAGATAAGCGCTGAAAGCATCTAAGCGCGAAACTCGCCTGAAGATGAGACTTCCCTTGCGGTTTAACCGCACTAAAGAGTCGTTCGAGACCAGGACGTTGATAGGTGGGGTGTGGAAGCGCGGTAACGCGTGAAGCTAACCCATACTAATTGCTCGTGAGGCTTGACTCTATCATTTGAAGAACTTCAAGAGATAAAAGCTTACTGACTGATTCAGTTATTACCGAATATATTGATTAAGGCTTTACCGATTTGTAACAGTTTAAGTTTGGCGGCCATAGCGAGTTGGTCCCACGCCTTCCCATCCCGAACAGGACCGTGAAACGACTCAGCGCCGATGATAGTGTGGTTCTTCCATGCGAAAGTAGGTCACTGCCAAACACCCTTTCAGAAAACCCCCGATTATTCGGGGGTTTTTGCTTTGCCCGGAAAAAATGTCGGGGATGGCGGGACAGTATCCGTACGGCGTCCGGTCGGGTTTGCGGAGGAACGGCTTGAAACTTTGGGATATTCATTTTAGAATGACCCGTTTTATCGTCGCAAGATGCGGTTTATTGTTTGCAACCCTTAAAGGAAAAACCATGAAGAAAATGTTCGTGCTGTTCTGTATGCTGTTCTCCTGCGCCTTCTCCCTTGCGGCGGTAAACATCAATGCGGCTTCGCAGCAGGAGCTGGAGGCGCTGCCGGGCATAGGCCCTGCGAAGGCGAAGGCCATTGCGGAATACCGTGCGCAAAACGGTGCGTTCAAGTCTGTAGACGATTTGACCAAGGTAAAGGGCATCGGCCCTGCGGTGCTGGCGAAGCTGAAGGATCAGGCTTCTGTCGGTGCGCCCGCACCAAAAGGCCCAGCCAAACCAGTGCTGCCCGCGGATAAAAAATAGAGTGGGAAATATGCATACTGCTGAATGGGATAGTAAGTCTGTTCAAAGAAATATGTTGAATAATCTGTTCTTATTGGAAGTAAAGTAATGACTGATAATCGGGGGTTTACGCTGGTTGAATTAATATCAGTGGTCTTGATATTGTCTGTACTTGCTTTAATTGTTTATCCGAGCTATCGCAATTATGTTGAGAAAGCAAAGATAAATACAGTGCGGGCAGCCTTGTTAGAAAATGCACATTTTATGGAAAAGTTTTATCTGCAGAATGGGAGATTTAAACAAACATCTACCAAATGGCCAAGTTTGCCGATTAAAGAGGCAGAAGGCTTTTGTATCCGTTTGAATGGAATCGCGCGCGGGGCCTTAGACAGTAAATTCATGTTGAAGGCGGTAGCCATAGATAAAGATAAAAATCCTTTTATTATTAAGATGAATGAAAATCTAGTAACCTTTATTTGCAAGAAGTCCGCCAGTTCGTGTAGTGACGGGCTGGATTATTTTAAAGGAAATGATAAGGACTGCAAGTTACTTAAGTAGGCTTGTTTACAAATCGATCGATAGTGTTTCAGTATTTGTGCGGTTTTCCGCCTTGATGGAATGAAAATCGTGTAATATTAAGCCTATAGTTATGACTCGTAATCTGTATCTGGATTGTTTCTGGATAAAAGAATAAACCCAATCGTTGGGTCGTTTGGGTTTATTTCATTGATTGACAGAAGTTTTTTAATAAATGGAAAGACAACGCCTTTTTTAGGGGATGGTTTTGTTTTTCTCTCTGATATTGCCTATAGGTTTCTGCCCCTTCCATTCTAAATATATTATCCGATTCGGATAAGTCGAATAGGGCACTTGATGCTAAGCCGATTACAAGTCGTTTCGATAAATCATAGGACATAATAAGGATATCTTTAGCCGTGGATTTATGGGGTATAGTAGCAAAAATTGTATAGGGGTGTACATTACTCATCTGAAAAGGTGAACAGATTTTATAATGCCGTCTGAAGATGTTTTCAGACGGCATTTTGTTTCCAATTCGTTATAGGCTTGTATTTTGCCTATGTAATATAGTAATTTAAGGTATGTTTGCACCTTTAGACATAAGGGCAATCGCAGCTTTCGTCTTTAATATACAAATCACTATCCAGCTTCAGCCATACCCAATAGTTTTCCAAACCGCATACCTCCGCCCGATAACGCCCGGCGGAAGTTTTTCGGACATCGCGAACCTTGCCCTGCTGAAAATACAAAAGGCCGCGTTCGGCGATATGGGGCGGGAACAGGTGAGGAGGGTGGATACGGGGCATGGTTGGCTTCCAAGAAGTTGTTGAAATATGGGGAGTTTACTGGTTCGGGCGACGTTTGGGGAGGGGGTGGGAATTCTTGTTTTGGGAAGTGGAAAAAGGTCGTCTGAAAATGGGTTTCAGACGACCTTTCTGTGAAGTGTGCATTTGAAGACATCCGCTCGTTTGGAGGAAATTAAGTTCTGCTTATTTAGATGCATGAATTTTAATAAAATCTCAAATTATTTTTGATAAGCAATAAATTATATGTTATATAAAGTTAGTTCTCACTAGTCTAATTATTTAAATAGAAATGAAAAACAGTAAGTTAAAGGCGGTTGATTTTTTCTGTGGCGGAGGTGGAATGAGCTATGGAATGCAATCCGCCGGTATTCAGGTTTTAGCCGGGATAGATTACGAACCCAGCTGCAAAGAAACATATGAAGCCAATATAAATGCCAAATTTATACAGGCTGATGTTTTTGAATTGCAGCCTGAAACCTTGGAAAAAGAACTCGGGTTAAAAAAGAATGATGATGATTTGATTCTTATAGGTTGTAGTCCTTGTCAATATTGGAGTGTTATTCAAACAGACAAAAGAAAATCGGAAAAATCCAAGAGTTTGCTTTTGGAGTTTCAGCGGTTTGTAGAATATTTCAATCCCGGATATGTTGTTGTAGAGAACGTACCGGGAATTCTGAGCAGAATGAAAGAAAGCAGGCTTGATAATTTCATAAAGTTATTGGAAGAAAAAGGATTTACCGTCCATTTCGGTATTCACAATACGGCTGATTACGGAATTCCCCAAAGCCGTAAAAGATTTACGTTAATTGCAAACAGAATAACCAAAGAAAAGCTGGAACCAGTCAAGTATTCGGGCAAACGGCTTACGGTACGCGATGTTTTGGGAATGGAAAATGGCTTTCCCAAAATTATTGCAGGACACCAAGACGAAACGGATTTTATGCATAGCTGTGCGGGATTATCTGATATCAACTTGAAACGATTGGCTTTGATACCTAAAAACGGAGGAAACCGTTTGGCTTTTGCGCATATTCCCGAATTACAGCTGGAATGTTTTATCGGAAAAGACAATAGTTTTAAAGACACGTTTGGTAGGCTATGGTGGGATAAGCCCGCACCTACCATAACGACCAAATTCTTTAGTATTTCCAACGGGAGGTTTGCCCATCCTGAAGAAGATAGGGCGTTATCACTGCGCGAAGGTGCAACATTGCAATCGTTCCCTCGTAACTATGTCTTTAAAGCGGGCAGCAGGGACAAGATAGCCCGTTTGATTGGTAATGCCGTTCCTCCGATGTATGCGGAAAAAATAGGCAGGGCAATTGTTGATAATATCGAATGTTAGAAAAGGAGAAAACATGTCTGAAGAAAAATTGAAAATGAGTTTCGAGCCAACCGTAATCGAACATTTGGGTGTAAAGATGTATTCGCACACTGTTCCTGCGATTGCCGAGTTGATAGCGAATGCCTACGATGCATGTGCTACGGAAGTGGAAGTTAGGTTATTCGATAAACCGGAGCATAAAATCGTTATTAAAGATAATGGTATAGGAATGAGCTTCGATGAAATCAATGATTTTTATTTGAGAATCGGTCGGAACAGAAGGGAAGAAAAACAAGCCTCCCCGTGCGGAAGAATTCCAACGGGTAAAAAAGGCCTTGGTAAATTGGCATTATTCGGGCTTGGCAACAAAATTGAAATTTCTACTATCCAGGGAAACGAAAGGGTTACTTTTACTTTGGATTATGCAGAGATTCGAAGAAGCAAGGGTATTTATCAACCGGAGTTTCGAAAAGAATCTGTTGAATCCAATATCGAAAGCGGGACAACCATAACTTTAACCGAACTGACGAAAAAGCAAGGATATCCGTTAGATAATTATGTAGAGCATCTTTCCCGCTTGTTTGATTTTCCGGCTCAGGATTTTAAAATCAAAGTAAGCTTGAACGGCTCTGAACCTAAAATCATTGATGGAAATCTAAAATATGATCTTGTTACCCCACAATTCGAATGGGAATACCAGGATTTAGCAACCAATATTTCATCGTTATCTTCAAAATTCGAACAGTATGAATACAGCGGATTAATACAAGGTAAGTTCATTACAACGGAAAAACCTTTAAAGAATAATATGAAAGGTATTACCTTGTTTGCCAACGGCAGAATGGTAAATATGCCCGAGTTTTTCACTGATAGCGAATCCAGCCATTTCTATTCATATTTGACTGGATGGCTGAATGTGGACTTTATAGATAATGACGATGAAGATTTAATTGCTACCGACAGGACATCATTAGACTGGAAGCATTCAAAAACCTCAAAATTACGTGTTTTCCTTGGGGAGATCGTCCGAGCCATCGGGCAAGATTGGAGAAAAAGAAGAAAAAAAGAGAAAGATGACGAAGTGAAAGGCGAAAGCGGAGTTGATATCGAAGATTGGAAAAACAAATTGCCAGAAAAGGAAAGGGAACCAGTAGAAGTTATTTTGAATCGTTTGGAAGATTCGGAGCTTACAAATAAAGAGCAAGCGGAAGTAATCTCTGCCTTACATAGTATTATTCCAGAATATCCTTACTATCATTGGCGGCATTTGCATCAGGATTTGCATACTGCCTGTAATGATTTTTACAATGAAAAGAAGGATTATTTAAGTGCTGCAATCGAGGCAGTTAAAGTTTTCGAAGATAAGGTTCAGAAGCAAACAGGTCTTCATAGCATAGACGGAAGAGAATTGATTGAACAAGCTTTCGGGAGTAAAAATTCTATACTTCTATTAACGAATAACAAAACGAAGGCGGAACAAAATTTAGAAGATGGTCTTGAACAGCTTGCATGCGGAACATGGACTGGATTTAGAAATCCTGTACAACATGAGTTAAGAGCAAATTTATCTCCTAGTATTTTTAATGATAAGGATGCTTTGGATTTAATAAGCTTGGTTTCGTATTTGTTAAGAAAAGTGGAACAGACAAAAAAACGATCGAAGGTGGTATCTTCCAAGTAATTTATGACCGATATTTTCACTACATCCAAACGTTCTTTCGTGATGTTAAAAATCCATAGCAAAGAAACCAAACCGGAAGTATTGGTAAGGAAATTTCTTTTTTTCCAAGGTTTCCGTTATCGGAAAAACGATAAACGCTATGTAGGCAAACCGGATATCGTTTTGTCGAAATATAAAACAGTCGTGTTTATACACGGCTGTTTTTGGTACGGGCATTCTTGTAATAAAGGACATATCCCGAAAAGCAATACGGATTTTTGGTTGGAAAAAATCACAAAAAATTGCGAACGTGATATTAAAAATGAAACCGAGCTGGAAAAGATCGGTTTCAAAGTGATTGTCGTTTGGGAGTGCGAATTAAAAAATAAAGCTATTTGTAGGGAGCGATTAAATCGGTTGGTCAGGGAAATAAAAGATGCCGTCTGAAAAAATTAGACGGCATCTTCCTTTAATTAAGATCCTCCCACTCTTTCAACAGCCGCTTCACCGACACCGGATACGGTGTCTTCAATTCCTGCGCGAACAGCGACACCCTCAATTCTTCGATCATCCATTTAAACGCGGTGAGGTCGTCTGAAACGGGTAGTCCTTGTTTCACCAAACCGTCGTTTTTTTCCTGCCACATTTGTTCCAATTCCTGTATATCGGCTTCGCGGGCTGCGTCGCGGGCGGGGTTGCTGCTGTATTTTTCGAGGCGCAGGGTCATGGCTTTGAGGTAGATGGGGAGGCGCGGCCATTGTGCCCACGGGGTGCGGGTGGCGAAGCCGGCGGCGAGCAGGGTTTGCAGGCGTAGTCTTAGAAGGTGGGTCAATGGGTGTTTGCCGAGTTTGCCGTTCAGTTCGGCGTAGGCGGCGGCGGTTTCCTGCAGGTAGCGGCTGAGGGCTTCTTTGACGGCGGGCAGGCGGCTGCGGGCGCGTTTGATTTGTTCTTTGAAGGCTTTTTCGTTGCGCGGCAGCTCGTCTTCGCCGATAAAGGCGCGGTCACAAACGGCTTGGGTGAGGTCGTCGCGCAGGGTGTCGGCGTTGATGTGTTTGAGCAGCATGGCGGCTTGGGTAAAGCCTTGGATGCCTTTGTTCAGGTCTTTTACCTGCTCTTTTAATTGCAGCTTCATCAATTCGATGACGCCTTGACGGTGTGCCTGTTCGGCAGCTTCGGTGGTGTCACACAGGCGCAGGGCGATGCGGCCGTCTTTTTCTTTTTGCAGACCGAGGTAGCCGGTGAGCTGTTGTTTGCCGCGGGCGAATTTGATGGATTCGGGCAGGGTACCGATATCCCATGTGGTAACGTTGTCGCGCTCGAATTCTTGGGTGTTGTCGCGGAAGGTGACGGCGGCGGCTTGGCCGAGCTGTTGTTGCAATTCGTGCAGTTTGCGGCCGCCGGCAAGCTCTTGTCCGCCGTCGTCGATGATGAGCAGATTCAGATAGCAGTGTTCGGGCAATTCTTGCGCCGCCCATGCGTCTTGGTCGATTTGCTCGAAAATCCGCATATCGCCTGCGCTTTTGGCGATAAAGTGCGCCAACTGGGGAATAATGACCGCTTGGCGGTCGGGATTGCTTTCGAGAAATTTGGTGATGAAATCGGGTACGGGCACGCAAATGCGGCGGATTTGCTTCGGTAGGGCTTTAATCAGCAGCTGGATTTTTTCGCGCAACATACCGGGCACCAGCCATTCGAGCGACGGCGCGTGCAGGCGGTTGAGGACGGTCAGCGGCACGGTCATGGTTACACCGTCGAGCGGATGGTGCGGCTCGAAGCGGTAGGAAAGTTTGAACTTACCGTCTGCGGTTTGCCAGAATTTGGGGAATTGCTCTTCGGTAATGTGCGCGGCAGCGTGTTGCATCAAATCGTCGCGGCTGAGGAACAGCAGGCGCGGATTGTCGCGCTTGGCGGTTTTGAGCCAGGCTTGGAAGGTACGGATGTCGGCGAGGGGGAGGGGTTTCAGACGGCCTTTTGGGGGTGCAGGCTGCTTTTTGGGTTTGGGGTCGTTTGAAACCGCTGAAGCTGCGGCACTCTGTTCCCCCTCCTGTGGGAGAGGGTTAGGGAGAGGGTTTGCTGTGGTTGCGGAGAAGTTGGTTTGAGAGGCAACTGTTTTGCCCTCTCCCCGACCCTCCCCCACGGGGGAGGGGGCGGTTTGTTGGGGATTTGCAGGATGCAGGTCGTTTGAAACCGCTGAAGCTGCGGCACTCTGCTCCCTCTCCTGTGGGAGAGGGTTAGGGAGAGGGTTTGCTGCGGTTGCGGAGAAGTTGGTTTGTGCGGCAACTGTTTTGCCCTCTCTCCGTTCTTCCCTCGCGTAGGAGGGGGCAGTTTGCTGGGGATTTGCAGGACGCAGACCGTCTGAAACCGCATCCGCCGTATAAAAATCGGGCAGCCGTTCGTGATAAAACGCAAACAGGGCTTCGTCGTCGACCAATACGTCTTGCTTGCGCGATTTGTGTTCGAGTTCGGTAATTTCTTTAATCAGCTTTTTATTGTGGACAAAAAAATCCGCTTTCAAATCGCATTCCTGCGCCACCAACGCGCTGCGGATAAAGATTTCACGTGCTTCTTCGGGCGCAACTTTGCCGTAAGGCACGGGGCGGCGCGGCAATACGGTCAGGCCGTAAAGCGTCACGCGTTCGCTGGCGACGACTTCGCCGCGTTTTTGTTCCCAGTGCGGCTCGAAATAGTGGTAGCGGACGAGGTGCGGGGCTTCCTGCTCAATCCATTCGGGCTGGATAACGGCGACGTCGCGCGCATAAAGTTTTGTCGTTTCAACGAGTTCTGCCGCCATCACCCATTTGGGTTTGGCTTTGAACAGGGCGGAGGCGGGGAAAAGGTGGAAACGGCTGCCGCGCGCGCCGGTATAGTCGTTGCCGTCGGGCGATTTCATGCCGACGTTGGCGATAAGGCCGGTGAGCAGGGCGCGGTGGATTTGTTCGTAGCCCGCTTCTTTGGCGGCGCGGATTTGGGCGCGGTGTTGTTTCTTATCCAGTTGTTTTTGTTTGCGTTTGGCGGATAAGTCTTGATCGCCTTGGTTTTCAGACGACGTAAGCTGCTTGATTTCGGAAAGTCGTCTGAAAGCCGCTTCCTTGGTGGTCAAACCCATTTCAATCGCGGTTTGGGCAAGCTGGTGGTGCAGCTCGCGCCACTCGCGCATCCGCAGGTGCGACAGGAAATATTGACGGCACCACTGCACCAACTGCTTGTTGGACAAGCCCTTGTCGCGCTCGCGCTGGAAGCTGTCCCAAATGTTCAGATAGGCAAGAAAGTCAGATTGCTTGTCGGTAAAACGCTCGTGCGCCTTGGCGGCGGCATCGCGCGCTTCCAGCGGCCGCTCGCGCGGGTCTTGAATCGACAGCGCGGACGCGATCACCAATATTTCCGCCATGCAGTCGTGCTTCTTCGCCGCCAACAAAATGCGCGCGATTTTCGGGTCGATGGGCAGGCGCGCCATTTGTTCGCCGAGTTTGGTCAGGCGGTAACGCGTGTTGGTACCGATATGACCCGAACTGTTTTGCAGGCCGTCTGAAACATTGGCCGGATTGGATCGTGCATCCATGCCTGATCCGCGTACTTGGTTTTTCATATTTTGCATAGTCTTGTCGGTCGGGCATCTTCCCCGACATCATCTAAATTTGTCTTTATTGGTTTTTACGCCACTCATTGCGGATAAACATATTCCGCCTTGCCGTCGCGAATGTTCAAGCTGCCTGCATCACCCGTAATCAGGTTGCCCGTTACCGAGCCTTCGCGACAACCTGAAACCGGCATATCGTAGCCCAACGTGTGAATCAGGAACGTTGAAAGCTGCTGATGGAAGGCAATCTCGCAAGGCGCAAAAGCCTGGTTGGCAGCCTGTTGCACGGCCTTATCCGGGCTGTACAACACCAGCGGCACGAGATAGCTGTCGGGCTGCACCGTGCCTTGATTGTAGATATCTTGGCGAACATACTGGCCATGATCGGAGGTATAGGCAAACAGCCAGTTGCCGTCAGGCTGCTTTTGCAGCTGCTCGAATACGGTTTGAATCATTTGGTCGGTTTTGTGGATGGTGTTGTCGTACTTATCCACAATATCGGCTTCGCCGAATACTTTATCTTGAGGCTGCAACAATGCGCCGTATGGGGCGTGCGAACCGCGTTGGTGCAACACGATAAAATGCCTGCCCTGCTGCAAATTGATTTTGTCGAACAGCGGCAGCAGCTTCTCATCGGGCATATTGTCGCCGTTGCCGTAGCCAAGCTGCGTCGGCTGAATCAGATGGTCTATCCATTTCTTACCGATTAAGTTCAAAATTGCCATTTGGTTTTCAGCCTGAGCACTGTAAAAATACGTCTCATAGCCCTGCTCTTTGGCGAGGCGGAACATATTGGTATCGCCGCCGCTGATTTGTTCCAAGCCGTTGGCATGCGGTATGACGTTAAAGAAACTGGGCAGGGATACTGCCGTCATAAAGCCTGCGGAATAACTTTGTTTCACAATCGGCTTAAAATCGGCTTGCGAAAGCTGGGTCAAAAACGGCGAAGTTTCGCGCCCGTAGCCAAACAATTTCAAATGCGCCGCGCTTTCGCTTTCGCCCATAATCAGGACGATATTTTGAATACTGCCTTGCCCGATTCTGCTTGGAGCAGGCTGTTTGAACACAGGAATCTTGCTTAAATCAAACAACTGATACGGCAACACGCGTCCGACAAAATAACCGAAGCTGAAATAATTGGCTTTGATGCGGCTGTATGTCGGTTTGGGCGAAATACCGTGTTCTTGTTTCGTGTCGAACGAACGCACGAAAATCATCAGCATTAGGAAGGCAAACAGTATATCGGCAGAAAAATGCGTCTTACGGCGGAACTTGGCAAGGCTGCAAAACAACATGACTTCCAACACGCCCCACAACGCAGGCAGCCACAACTTATCCAACATCGACGCCCCTGCGCCGCCAACTTCGGTAATCTCTTTCAGCATCAGCCAATAATTAATGCCCGTTATCCAGCTTTGATAAACCGCGTAATGCACATTGTTGGCAATAATGCTGAACGCGAAAAACACCGCAATCAACAAACGCGTTGCCTTATAACGCGCAAACAGATACAGCGCAGCAATCACAAATGTCAGCGCAAACGTTTCTGCCATTTTTGCAGCCGGTAAGGTTTCAATTCCGAATACAAAGCGATAAGCAATTTCGCTGGCAGTAAGTAGGGACGAATACAGAAAGAGAACGAAAAGGGATTTTTTCATAATGGGAAGTTCACAATAAAAGTTGCAGTACGGGTTTTGGGGCTCGGCAACGGTATTCTTCAGCAGTTATCTGTTTACAGATTGTTTTTCAAAAAACGAGGTTGTCTGAAGAGGGTTTGTGGAGTTGATTAAGGGTGGTAGGTTGTTTTTGGTTTTGTAGGTCAGGCATAAATGCCCATCCTACTTGATATACACAATTTTAGTACCGTCAATACGTAGGACTTGGGTATCTTGTAAATGTTGTAGCAGTTTGTCAGTTTCTTGTGCATTGGATTTTGTGAGTGCCTGGATTGTATTGCGTAAAGTTTTGGTTTTATTAGGACGGTTCTTTAACGATAACGCGGCAATCACTTTTTTCCAAATAATTTCATCAGGTTCCCATGCGGTTTTTTTAGGCTGCTTGGGCGTTGGCTGTGGTTTAGGTTCAGTAAACGGTGCATATTCAATTTCCCCATTGTTTTGGCGGATCAGGTTTTGGTCGCGCAAATGTCGCGCAAAGGATTGAATGTCGTTGGTACCGACTGTTAAGTGAAGTGCATCTGCTCGGTTTTGCACGACGGCTTGAAAATCAGCGTAGGTTTTGGGACGTTGGCTTAAAATATGGCGTTGGATTCTTTGTAACAAATCATTATCACTGAGATGGTAGGAAACGGTTTCCTGTTCATCAATGCTGATGAAGTTTTGTGCTTTGAGTTTATTGATAACGTTAGCAGTGGTTATTTCGCATTCTTCATCGGTTTTTTCTTTAAACAAATCACTCAAAATATGCTTACGCAGATTTTGTCGCAGGTTATGCAGGCGGCAGGGGCGGAAAGCGTCGGGGCGGCGCAGTGCAGTTAGGGCTGCTTGGAAATAGGAAGTTAATGGTTGCTGTGGTTTGAGGGTGGTTTCAGGCTGAGGAGTGTTTTCCAGCAATGCTGACGGCGGTTCGGTAGTAATTTTCTGATGTTGTACTTCATCTATATTGGCTAGGCGCACGATACCCTTCGCCTGGTGGTTTTTCAAAATATGTTCGACCAGAACATCGTATCCTCCATCACGCGAGAGTATGCCGATTTGGGCATTGGGGTCTGTGGCGGTAATTTGTCCGAGGTAATAGGACAGGTAAAAATCCAATGCGTTTTTCCCCGTTTTTTGTAACTGGACAAGATGGACACGTTCGCCGAAACGTAGTAGGGATTGCACCAGACTAATAGGTAACATTTTGTGTAATACACCTATAAATAGCCAAATATGGGTATTTTCGGTTGGTAATTTGTCTAAGTTTTGCGGCTGGACGTTTTCAAAATCGATGAGTAAGTGTTTCATGTTTTTACCGTGTGCAATGTTGTAGGTTGGGCATCTAGATGTGCCGTAGTTTTATCGTTTGTTGGTCTTTGTCAGGTAGAAGTGTATATCCTACTTGTTTTCAGACGGCCTCTACCGCCCCCAATTCCAGCAATACCTGAAAACCGTCATTGATATACCGCGAATCGGGCATTTCTAAAAATGGGAATGCCGCCACATCGCCCAGGTTCAGCGATGCCATGCGCAGGATGACGGCGGCGAGGTTGCTGCGGACGATTTCTGGGTCGGTAAATTCGGGGCGGCTGTTGAAATCTTCTTCTGAAAACAGTCTGATACACACGCCTGCGGAGACGCGTCCGCAGCGGCCGGAGCGTTGGCGGGCGGCGGCTTGAGAGATTTTTTCGACATGAAGCTGCTCCACCTTTGCCCGTGCGGAATAGCGTTTGACGCGCGCGAGGCCGGTGTCGATGACGTATTTGATGCCCGGCACGGTAAGCGAGGTTTCGGCGACGTTGGTTGCCAATACGATGCGGCGTTTCGCGCCTGAAGGGTGGAAGATTTTGTGCTGCTCGGCGTGCGACAGGCGTGCGAACAGGGGAAGGATTTCGTCGTTGCGGCGCAGTGTAGATTTGCGTAAGGCTTCGGCAGTTTCGCGGATTTCGCGCTCGCCCGGCAGGAATACCAAAATATCGCCTTCGCCGTGTCGCGCTAATTCGTCCGCCGCATCGACAATCGCGTCGGTCAACTCCACTTCTGCGTCGTCTTCGTCTTTGCCGGTCAGCGGTCGGTAGAGGATTTCGACGGGATAGGTGCGTCCGCTCACTTCCAGCACGGGCGCGCCGTTGAAGTGTTGGGAGAAGCGTTCTGCGTCTATGGTTGCCGAGGTGATGATGACTTTCAAATCGGGGCGGCGCGGCAGCAGTTGTTTCAAATAGCCCAAGAGGAAGTCGATGTTCAGGCTGCGCTCGTGCGCTTCGTCAATGATAATCGTGTCGTAGGCGGCGAGATAACGGTCGGTCTGCGTTTCCGCCAGCAGGATGCCGTCGGTCATCAGCTTGACGCAGGCATCGCGCGAGGTGTGGTCGGTGAAGCGTACTTTATAGCCGACCGCGCTGCCGATTTCGGATTTCAGCTCTTCGGCAATCCGCTCTGCCACGGAGCGCGCGGCCAAACGGCGCGGCTGGGTATGCCCGATCAGCCCCGCCGCCCCACGCCCGAGTTCTAAACAAATCTTGGGCAGCTGCGTGGTTTTGCCCGAACCGGTTTCGCCGCAAATAATCGTTACCTGATGCTCGGCAATGGCTTTTTTGATTTCGTCAAGTTTCTCGTGAACGGGCAGGGTGTTGTCGAATTCGGGTTTGGGCAAGGCGGCCAAACGTTTCAAAAAGATTTCGTGCGATTTTCGGTATTTTTCCTCGACTTTGGACAAGCCGCCGTATTTGTTGGGATTTTTGAAGGCGGATTGCAGGAAGTGGCGGTCTTTGGAGAGGGTTTGGGCGAAATTGGGGGACATATTTGTGTGCGGGTACGGTAAAAATGAAATTATAGCAAACGCTTTGGTTGGGTTCGGGCAATATCGGGATGGGGAAATGCCGTCTGAAAACCGCATTCTGTCGTTCAGACGGCATTGTTGCTGAAATTTCAAGCGGCGGCGGAACGGTATTCAAATCAAGGCGGCTGCCGGCGTTTGATCGGGGGCGTTTTAATTTTCAGACGGCATTCCCGTTTTGCTGTTTGCTGTTTGCGGTCTTGCGGGCGCATTGCCGGTTTGGGCGGCGGTTTCTTGAAGCACGCGCTGGCGGAAGCGCATTCCCGATGCGTGGTAGAACGGACGCGGCGAAAACTGGCGCGAAACCTGCGAGGCGAAAATGCAGGCAATCAGCATCCAAAACAGCAGGCTTTGTCCGCCCGTCATTTCCATGACGACGACGGCGGAAGTAATCGGGGATTGTGTCGCGCCCGCCAGAAATGCCGCCATGCAGATGAGGACGATGATGTTTGCACCCTGCGATATGTCGGCGATGGCGGCGATATGCTCGCCCAAAACCGCGCCTATGGTCAGCGAGGGAGTGAAAATGCCGCCCGGAACGCCTGCCCAATAGCTGAATACGGTGGCGAGCCATTTGGCGGCGGCGAGTCCGAAGGGGGCTTCGTAGATGCCGTGCAGGGCTTGGGCGGCTTCGTGGTAGCCGGTGCCGTAGGTTTTGCCTTGGTAGAACGTGCCGAGCAGGGCGAGCAGCAGCCCCATCAGTGCCGCCAGCAGCAGCGGACGGTTGCGGATGAAGCCGCGTATCTTGCGCGGTGCAAACGCCGCCGCACCGCGATAGAGCAAACGTCCGAACAGCCCGCCCGCCGCGCCGCAAACCAGGCCGGACAGTGCGACCCACAGAAAGATATGTTCCAATACGCCGCCGTTGAAGCCGGAAAAATACGGGTTGTTGCCCTGAATGGCGACCTGTATGAAACCGGAGGCGAGCACGCCCAAAAGAATTTGCCTCTCCCAGCGCAACATGATGCCGCGCCCGAGTTCCTCAATGGCGAAAATCACGCCCGCCAGCGGCGCGTTGAACGCGGCTGCCAAACCGCCCGCCGCGCCCGCCGCCATCAAATCGTTTTCCTGCATCCCTTTGAATGCCAAGCCGTGTTTCTTGCACCACGCGCCCCACGCGCCCCACGCGCCCATCACTGCCGCGCCGACCTGCACGGACGGACCTTCGCGTCCGATGGACGCGCCGAACAGCATACCCAAAAAGGTTAGCGGAATCTTCAGCAGCGTCTGCCCGAGGCGGATCAGCCGCGTTTTCTGTGCGCCGTAGGGCAGCGACAGTGAGGCGATGACCTGCGGGATGCCGCTGCCGGCGGTGAAGGGGGCGAATTTGCGTGTGAGCCACGCAATAAGCGGTAAACCCAAAGGAAGCGCGACCCACGCGAACCACGGGTATTGTTGAACCAGTTTGGCGTTCAGTTCCAGCGCAAAATCGGCAAGATGGGCAAAAAACAGCGCGGTCAGGGCGACGAGTGCCGAACCTGCCAAAAGGAACAGAAAGGCGATGCTTTTGCGCGACAGGCGGCGGGTTTGGCGGATTTTGCGGGCGAGGCGGCGGGGGAATGTGGAGGTCATGGTATGTTGTCCGGCGGTTCAGACGGCATTTTATAGTGGATTAACAAAAACCAGTACAGCGTTGCCTCGTCTTGCCGTACTATTTGTACTGTCTGCGGCTTCGTCGCCTTGTCCTGATTTTTGTTAATCCACTATATGTATGCCGTCTGAAGCCGTGTCGGGTCAGGAACGGTAGTCGGCGTTGATGGAAACGTATCCGTGCGACAGGTCGCAGGTATAGACGGTGGCGGCGGCTTGTCCGCGATGCAGCTTGATGCGGACGGTGATTTCGGCCTTCGACATTACCGCCTGCCCTTGTGCTTCGGTGTAGCTTGCGGCGCGTCCGCCGTGTTCGGCAACCAAAATATCGTCGAGATACATTTCCACGAGGTCGGTATCGAGGTCGGCAACGCCGGCATAACCGATGGCGGCGAGCAGCCTGCCGAGGTTGGGGTCGGAGGCGAAAAAGGCGGTTTTGACCAGCGGCGAACGTGCCACGGCGTAGGCGGCTTGGCGGGCTTCGTCGCGGGTTTTGGCGTTTTCGACGCGGACGGTGATGAACTTGGTCGCACCTTCGCCGTCGCGGACGATGGCTTGGGCGAGTTCGAGCGCGAGGCTGCACAACAATTCTTTGAGTTGGGCGTAACGCGGGTCGGCGATGTTGTCGATTTCGCTTTGGCTGTTTTTGCCGGTGGCGATGATGACGAAGCTGTCGTTGGTGCTGGTGTCGCCGTCAACGGTGATGGTGTTGAAGGTTTCGTCGGCGATTTCCTGCGTCATCAGTTGGAGGACGGGTTGGGAAACTTTGGCATCGGTGGCGATGAAACCGAGCATGGTCGCCATATTGGGATGAATCATGCCCGAGCCTTTGGCGATGCCCGTGGCGCGGACGGTGTGTTTGTCGCCGACCTTGCCTTCGCGCGAGGCGGCTTTGGGCACGGTGTCGGTGGTCATGATGGCGCGTGCCGCTTCGTTCCAGAAGGCAGGCTGCATTTTGGGCAGGGCGGCGATGATTTTGTCTGCGGGCAGCGGTTCGAGAATCACGCCGGTGGAGAAGGGCAGCACCTGGTTCGGTTTGCAGCCGATTTGCCGGGCGGCGGCGGCACACACTGCCAAAGCATCGATTCTGCCCTGTGCGCCCGTACCCGCGTTGGCGTTGCCCGTGTTGATGACGAGGGCGCGCACGCCGTCTTCGTCGAAAAGGTGCGATTTGGCGATGTGGACGGGCGCGGCACAGAAACGGTTGGTCGTGAAGACTGCACCGACGGTGCTGCCGGCGGCTACGGCAATCAGTGTCAGGTCGGTATGCCCGGGCTTCTTCACGCCTGCTTGGGCGGTGTAGAGGGCAATGCCGTCGATGTCGGGCAGTTGTTCGGCGGTTTTTTCGGTCAGGTTGACAGCCATAACGGTTCTCCTTGCGAGTGTGTCGGCGTTCAGACAGCATGGGCTGAAATGCCGTCTGAAACGGGTTCAAAATCCCAAAACGGGGATAAGCAGCGGCGCAATCAGCGCGGTCAGTACGCCGTTGAACGTCAGCCCCAGCCCCGCGTATGCCGCCATGCGGCGGCTGCGTTCGAGCGAGGCGGCAATGCCCATCGCGTGCGAAGCCGTGCCGAGCGACATTCCGACAGATGAGGGCATAACGACCGTGTTTTTCAACATTTTGTAACCGGCAATCTGTCCGACCAGGCCGGCAATGATGACGGTGGCGGCGGTAATGGCGGGAATGCCGCCGATGGAGCGGGTGATTTCGATGGCGATAGGATTGGTAACAGATTTGGACGCGAGCGAGAGGACGACTTCGCGTTCCGCGCCCAGCCATTTGGCAAAATACATCCCCGTAACAATGCCCGTAACGCTGCCCGCAAGCTGCGAAACGATGACGGGCAGCCATTGGTTGAAGATTTTACGGCGGTTTTGGTAGAGCGGCACGGCAAGCACGACGACGGCGGGCTTGAGCCAGAAATCGATAAACTGCGCGGCGTTGTGGTACACCGCATAATCGATACCGAGGATTTTCAGGTAGGCAATCAGCACGATAGTGCTGACGAGTACGGGGTTGCAGAAGATATTACCCGTGCGCGTGCGCACGATAATCGCAAGCGCGTACACGGCAAGCGTGAGGAAAAGCAGGATGCTCGGCTGCCTGAGGATTTCGTTCATCAGATAATGCTCCGTATCCAGCGGTGAACCTTGCCTGTAACCAGCAGTACGCACAAAGTGCTGGCGGAGGCGGAAACCAGTATCGAAAACCAATCGTCGGCAATCAAATCCAAATAGCTGATGACCGCCACGCAGGGCGGCACGAGAAACAACGTCAGATTCGCCATCAGCGCGTCGGTAAGCTGTTGCAGCCAAGACGTTTTGACCCAACCCGCCTGCAAAAGCGCAAACAGTACGCCCATGCCGACGATGCTGCCGGGCAGTTTGATGCCTGCTAGGAAAACGGCGGTTTCGCCGGTGGCGAGGCAGCCGAGGATGATGAGGAGCGCGCGGATGATGTTCATGTTGTGTGTCTGTCTTTTGACGGCGTTGTGATAAATCTTGTTAACTGTTTAATCATAACGTCAAATATGCCGTCTGAAAAGCCGAAGCCGCGCACAAACGCAAAAACGGCACGGATAAACCGTGCCGCAGCAACCGGGGCGTGTTCAGACTTTGCGGTAGGGATTTTCCAAACCTTCAATCAGCGCGAGCAGGTAATCGCGCAACTGACGTTCGCCGCAACCCATCAGCAGCGCGTCTTCAAACGCGTCTTGTGCCGTCTGATACAGCTCGGCCATATTTTCGGACATCACTTTGACCTTTTCGGTACAGGACACGATCTGTCCGTCATCGTCGTACCATTTGGGCATTTCGGGCATACTCATTGCGTATTCCTTGGGAAATCAGTTCAGAAAGCGGGACGGGTCGTTTTTCTTGACCCGGCGGGCGAACGCGTATTTGCCGCTCCAATATTTGTGGCTCAGGCTGGTGATTTCGATATTTTTCCCCGTGCGCGGCGCGTGGATGAAGCGGTTGTTGCCGATATAAAGTCCGACATGGGAAATGCGGCTGCCGCCGAGCGTGCGGAAAAACACCATATCCCCGGGCTGCAATTCGCTTCGGGCAACCGGCGTACCCATCCGCACCTGTTCTGCCGACGTGCGCGGCAGGTTGATGCCCATGGCGCGTTTGAAGATGTGCTGCATGAAGCCGCTGCAGTCAAAACCGGTAGAAATCGATGTGCCGCCGTAGCGGTAGGCAATACCCAAAAGTCCCATCGCGTTGCCGATGAGTTCGTCGGCATTGCCCGCCCGCCGGGCGGGGGCTCGGTTGACGGGTAAAACGGGCTGTTCGTTAAGCCCCATCGCGTTGCCGATGAGTTCGTCGGCATTGCCCGCCCGCCGGGCGGGGACTCGGTTGACGGGTAAAACGGGCTGTTCGTTAAGCCCCATCGCGCTGCCGATGAGTTCGTCGGCATTGCCCGCCCGCCGGGCGGGGGCTCGGTTGATGGGTAAAACGGGCTGTTCGTCTTCGGCAAACTGTCTGAGAATCTGCTCGCGGCTGCTGAGCAGGTTGGTCAACTCGTCGGCAAGGGCGGGGCGGACGGCAAACATCAGCCACAAAACCGCCCAAACTGCCGGTTTGAAAAAAGAATCCATATCGGTGTTTCCGCGCAGGAGGCATCGTGCCGCCGTGCGATGTTATGCTGTATCAGTCGAAAATATCTTGTTGATTGTATATAAAAAAACGGCTGTTTGGCAAAAAACGGCTTGTTAGATTGAGTTAATATGTTGATTTTTATATAATTTATTGATAATTTGGGAAGTGCATCCGCCGTCCGTCTTGTTTTCGCGCCGACCGCAACCATATAGCCGCCATCCGAACAATCAGTCAGAGAAAATCATGAATCAAACCGCCATCAACCGCGCCGATGTGCGTACCCGCTTTATCTTCGACGATATGCCCGTGCGCGGGCTGCACGTCCGTCTGGAAAACGTGTGGCAGCACATTGTAAAACAGAAAAACTATCCCGCCGCCATCCGCCGCGCCTTGGGCGAGCTGTTGGCTGCCGGTGTTCTGCTGTCGGGCAACCTCAAAAACGAAGGCACGCTGATTGTGCAGGTTCAGGGGCAGGGGCGGCTGAAAATGCTGGTTGCGGAAGCGACTTCCGACCGTACCGTCCGTGCGACCGCGCGGTGGGACGAAACCGCAGAAATAGCCGATGACGAAAGCCTCGGCGATCTTTTGGGCGAGGGCGGCGTATTCGTGCTGACGCTGCAGCCTAAAGACGGCGAACCCTGGCAGGGTGTAGTGCCTTTGGAAGGCGACGGTATCGCGCAAATGTTGGTGAACTATATGAAACGTTCCGAACAGCTTGATACGCACATCGTCCTGTCTGCAAGCGACGAAGCGGCGGGCGGTCTGCTGGTGCAGCGTCTGCCTGAAGAGGTATTGGATGAAGAGGCATGGGAACACGTCAGTACGCTGGCGCGCACGCTGACGGCGGAGGAGCTGGCAGGACTGGACGCGCAACACGTTTTATACCGCCTGTTCCACGAAACGCCGCCGCGCGTGTTCGAGCCGGAAACGTTTGAATTTTCATGCACCTGTTCGCGCGGCAAAGTCAGCGATATGCTGTTGATGCTGGGCGGGGAAGAAGTCGGCGGCGTGGTGGTGGAACAAGGCAGCATCGAAGTCGATTGCGATTTCTGCCACAGCAAATATGTGTTTGACGAAACCGATGTCAACGCGCTGTTCGGGGAGGATGTGGTCGGCGTTGCCAAAGGGCTGCCCCGGCATACCGTCCAATAATCTTGTGCAACAAGGATAAATAGTCAAATGCCGTCTGAAGCAGCTTCCGCTTCAGACGGCATTTTTGCGCGGGTTCAGACGGCATTTAAAGCAGGAATAGGGTGGCGAGCCCCAAGAAAATCAGGAAGCCGCCGGAGTCGGTAACGGCGGTAATCAGCACCGAGCTGCCCAGTGCGGGATCGCGTCCGAACTTTTCCATTACCACGGGAATTAATACGCCGACGGTTGCCGCCAGCAGGAGGTTGAGCGTCATCGCGGCAATCATAACCAGCCCGATGCCGAGGCTGCCGTAAAGCAGCCAAGATACTGCGCCCATGACCGTTCCCCAAATGATGCCGTTGACCAAGGCGACACCGACTTCTTTTTTCAGCAAACGCCCCGCCTGCATATCCGTCAGCTGCCCCATCGCCATCGCGCGGACAATCATGGTAATCGTCTGGTTGCCCGAGTTACCGCCTATGCCGGCGACGATGGGCATCAGCGCGGCGAGTGCGACGATTTTTTCGATGCTGCCTTCAAACGCGCCGATAACACGGCTGGCGAGGAAGGCGGTGCAGAGGTTGACGGCGAGCCACATCCAGCGGTTTTTGACGGAATCCAAGACGGGGGCGAATAAGTCTTCCTCTTCTTGCAAACCCGCCATATTCAACATATCCGCTTCGGATTCTTCGCGGATCACGTCCACCATTTCGTCAACGGTCACCCTGCCGATGAGCTTTTTGTTTTCATCGACGACGGGCGCGGTAACCAAGTCATAGCGTTCGAATGCCTGCGCCGTTTCTTCCACGTCGTCTTCGGCGCGGAAACGCACGACATCTTTCGCCATCACGTTTTCCACCAAATCTTCGGGATCGGCGACCAAAAGTTTGCGGATGGGCAGCACGCCCTGCAACACATCGTTTTCATCGACCACAAAAATCTTGTCGGTATGGTCGGGCAGGCTGTCGAAGCGGCGCAGGTAACGCAGCACCACTTCGCAGGCGACATCGGCGCGGATGCTGACCAACTCGAAGTCCATAATCGCACCGACTTGGTTGTCTTCGTAGGACATTGCCGCCTTGACTTGGGCGCGTTCTTCCTCATCGCGCGTCTGTAAGGCTTCATAAACCACTTGGTGCGGCAAATCGTCTGCCAGCTCCGCCAATTCGTCCGCGTCCAAATCATCGACCGCCGCCAACAATTCGTCTTTGTCCATCGACTCGATCAGCGTTTCGCGCACCGCGTCGGATACTTCCAGCAATACTTCGCCGTCGTCTTCGGGTTTCACTAAAATCCAGATGATATTGCGTTCGCGCGGCGGCAGCGATTCCAACACCGCCGCCACGTCGGCAGGGTGCAGCTCGCTCAAGAGGACGGTCAGCTCGGTCAGCTTGTCGCGCAGCGGCGCGTCTTCGAGCGGTGTACCGTTTTCGATTTGTTCAAAAGCAGGTTCGAGGATTTCGCAGAGGGAGTGGACACGGTCGAAATCGGCGGAAACGCGTTCTACATCGTTTTCGATACCGTCGTTTTCAAGGTTCGGAGGGGTTGGTTCGATGCTCATAAATGCTCCGCCCGCCGTGCGCGGGGAGGCATTCCGGCGGGATGGTTATTGTCGTTTGGAATCGGAAGGGGTGTTCAGTAAAAACGAACTGGGAAGGTCCATAATAAAAGCCTGACGGTACAGGCGCAGGGTTGGAAACGGCACTATTCTACTCCCTTTTGAAACGGTTTACTATTTTTAACGCAAATGCCGTCTGAAACGCGGGTTTCAGACGGCATTTTTCGGAGGGCAGGTCAGCAGTAGGCGTTTTTCAGTTCGCGCAGGGCGGCGAATACTTCCAAACCGCTGTTCAGCGTTTTGCCGACCAGGGCTTCGGCACGTTGGCGGACGGCGGGGATTTCTGTCCGTAAGAACGGGTTGACGCGGCGTTCGTGGGCGAGGGTAACGGGCAGGGTGGGCGTGCGTTCTGCCGCTTTCAATGCCGTCTGAATGTCGGCGTTGTCCGGCTCGATATGGGCGGCGAAACGCAGGTTGGCGGCGGTGTATTCGTGTGCCGGGTAGAACAGGGTGTTTTCAGGCAGGCGGTTGAAGCGTTGGAAGCTGTCGTAAAGCTGTTCGATTGTGCCGGTAAACACGCGTCCGCAGCCGGCGGAAAACAGGGTGTCGCCGCAAAAGACGTGTATGCCGTCTGAAGTTTCGAGAAGGTAGCTGGTGTGGCGGTCTGTGTGGCCGGGTGTTGCCCAAACGGTGATTAACCCTTCGCCGAAGGTAAATTGGGTGCCGGCGGTTACGGTGTGGGTTGCCGCTTCGATGTCGGATTCGCCGTAAACGGGCGATTCCATGTAGCCGCGCCAGAGTGCCGCCGCACCGCCTTCGTGGTCGGGGTGGGGGTGAGTTACCCATGTTTGGGCAAGCATGAGTCGGTTGCGGACGAGGAATTCCAATACGGGTGTGGGGTCGGAGGGGTCGACGCAGACGGCATGGTTGCCTTCCTGTATCATCCAGATGTAGTTGTCGGTCAAGGCTTTGACGGGTGTGATTTTCATGAGTGTTCCTAGGTGGACGGATACCGTTTAAAGGATGGTATGCCGGAACGCCGTCTGAAATATTCTTCAGGCGGCATTGGTTTGAGTAGGGCGGTTAGCCCAAGGCTTTACGTGCGCCGGCGAAGAGGCGGTACCAGCCGGACAATTCCGTCCAGTCTTCCGGTTTCCAGCTCATTTGTGCGGCGCGGTATACACGTTCAGGATGCGGCATCATGATGGTAACGCGGCCGTCGGCGTTGGTCACGCCGGCGATGCCTTGCGGCGAGCCGTTGGGGTTGAGCGGGTAGGTTTGGGTAATTTGGTTTTGTCCGTCCACATATTGCAACGCAATGCCCAAATCGGCAGAAATGTTGCCGCCGTGAAGCGCGAAGTCGGCGCGGCCTTCGCCGTGGCTGACGACGACGGGCAGGCTGGAGCCTTGCATTTCGTTCAGAATCAGGGAGGCTGATTTGGGGACGTGAACCATGCTCAGGCGCGCTTCGAACTGTTCGCTCAGGTTGCGCTTGAACTTCGGCCAGCCTGCCGTGCCGGGGATGATTTCGGCGAGGTTGCTGACCATCTGGCAGCCGTTGCACACGCCCAATGTCAGCGTGTTCGGGTCGGTGAAGAAGGCGGCGAACTGGTCGCGTAAGGCGGGGTGGAACAGGATGGATTTCGCCCAGCCTTCGCCCGCGCCGAGTACGTCGCCGTAGCTGAAGCCGCCGCACGCCGCCAGCATTTTGAAGTCGGCAAGGTGGACGCGGCCTGCCATCAGGTCGGACATATGCACGTCGTAGGCATCGAAACCGGCACGGGTGAAGGCGGCGGCCATTTCGATTTGCCCGTTTACGCCCTGTTCGCGCAGGATGGCGATTTTGGGTTTCGCGCCGCTGTTGATAAACGGCGCGGCGATGTCTTCGTTCACGTCGAATTTCAGGTTGGCAAACAATGCGCTGCGTCCGTTGTCGCCAATCAGGGCAAACTCGCTGTCGGCGCAGGCAGGGTTGTCGCGCAGGCGTTGGATTTGATGGCTGGTTTCTTGCCAGGTTTGTTGCAGTTTGATTAGGTTGTCAGAAATAAGGTGCGTTTGCCCGTCGCGGATGATTAACGTGTTCTCATCAGTTAACGTACCGATTTCAAAGACATTATGATGCAGCTGTTGTTGATAGAATAAATTGATAATATCGGCAACATCTTGTTTTCTAACTTGGATAACAGCACCCAACTCTTCATTAAATAATGTGCGGGCAATGGTTTCTTGCCATTCAGCCAACGCTTTTACCTCTTCAGTCCGCAATGATTGAGACAGAGCGGTATGGTTGGTAATAAATGTTTGTGCAAGCAATAAATTTAAATCTATATCCAAGCCGCACCGCCCTGCAAACGCCATTTCTACCAAAACGGCAAACAAGCCGCCGTCGCTGCGGTCGTGGTATGCCAAGAGTTTGTCTTCGGCGACAAGCTGTTGAATCACGTTGTAAAACGCTTTCAGACGGCCTGTGTCGTCCAAATCGGGCGCGTCGCCGCTCATGTTGTTGTATACCTGACCGAATGCAGAGCCGCCCATACGCGCTTTGCCGAAGCCCAAATCGACAAACAGCAATACGCTGTCCTCGACGTTTTTCAATTCGGGCGTAACGGTTTTGCGTACGTCTTGAACCGGCGCGAACGCGGAGATAATCAGGCTTAACGGCGAAACGACGGATTTTTTCTCTTCGCCATCCTGCCATACGGTTTTCATCGACAGGCTGTCTTTGCCCACGGGAATGCTCAAATCCAATGCCTGACAGGCTTTGGAAACCGCTTCGACGGTGCGGTAGAGTTTTTCGTCTTCGCCTTCGTTGCCGCACGCCGCCATCCAGTTGGCGGAGAGTTTGATATTGCCGATGTCGCCGATGTTGACCGCCGCGATGTTGGTGATGGCTTCGCCGACGCACATTCTGCCCGAGGCGGGCGCGTCAAACAGGGCAACGGTCGGTTTTTCGCCCATAGACATTGCTTCGCCGCGATAGGTATTGAAGCCCATCATGGTAACGGCGCAGTCGGCTACGGGGGTTTGGTATTTGCCGACCATTTGGTCGCGGTGGGTCATGCCGCCGACGCTGCGGTCGCCGATGGTAATCAGGAAGTTTTTGGCGGCTACGGCAGGCAGGCGCAAAACGCGGTAGGCGGCTTCGGTGATGTCGATATCGTCGGCGTGAAACGGTTTTTTGGACGGCGTAACCGTTTTGTCGGTACGCGTGGTTTTGGGCGGTTTGCCGAGCAAGACGTTCAGCGGCAAATCGACGGGGTTGTTGGCGAACAAATCGTCGCGCACTTTCAAATGGCCGTCGTCGGTCGCCGTGCCGACCACGGCAAACGGGCAGCGTTCGCGTTCGCAGATGGCGCGGAAGGTGTCCAAATCTTTTTCCAAAATCGACAACACATAACGCTCTTGCGATTCGTTACACCAGATTTGCAAAGGCGTTAAACCGTGTTCTTCCAACGGCACTTCGCGCAGCTTGAATACCGCGCCGCGTCCGGCATCGTTGACGAGTTCGGGGAAGGCGTTGGACAAACCGCCCGCGCCCACGTCGTGGATGGAGATAATCGGGTTTTTGCCGCCGAGCTGCCAGCAGCGGTCGATGACTTCCTGCGCGCGGCGTTCGATTTCGGGGTTGCCGCGTTGTACGGAATTGAAGTCTAAAGACGCGTCGTTCGTGCCGGTATCCATCGAAGAAGCCGCGCCGCCGCCCAAGCCGATAAGCATGCCCGGGCCGCCCAGTTGAATCAGCAATGCGCCTTCGGGGATTTCGTCTTTATGCGTCTGCTGCGCCTGAATGCTGCCCAGACCGCCGGCAATCATAATCGGTTTGTGGTAGCCGCGAACCTGACCGTCAAATTTTTCTTCAAAGGTGCGGAAGTAGCCCAAGAGGTTGGGGCGGCCGAATTCGTTGTTGAACGCCGCGCCGCCGATGGGGCCTTCAATCATAATGTCCAGCGGCGAGGAAATATGTTCCGGCTTGCCGTAATCTTGTTCCCACGGCTGTTTGAGGCCGGGGATGTTGAGGTTGGACACGGTAAAGCCGGTCAAGCCCGCTTTCGGACGCGAACCTTTGCCCGTCGCACCTTCGTCGCGGATTTCGCCGCCCGCGCCCGTCGCCGCGCCCGCAAACGGCGCGATGGCGGTCGGGTGGTTGTGCGTTTCCACTTTCATGATGATATGCGTGTCTTCCTCGTGGAAACGGTAGCCTTGGTTTTCCGCCGCATCCGGATAGAAACGCTCGATTTTCGCGCCTTCGATTACGGACGAATTGTCTTTATAAGCGACGACCGTACCTTCGGGATGCGCGTTGTGCGTGTCGCGTATCATGCCGAACAGGGATTTCGGTTGTTTTTCGCCGTTGAGGATGAAATCGGCGTTGAAGATTTTGTGGCGGCAGTGTTCGCTGTTTGCCTGCGCGAACATCATCAATTCAACATCGGACGGATTGCGCTGCAAAGCCTGATAGTTTTCAACCAGATAATCGATTTCGTCGGCGGAGAGTGCCAAACCCATTTCGGTATTGGCTTTGACCAAAGCCTCTTTACCGCCGCCCAAAACATCGACGCCGGAGAAAGTTTCGGATTCGAGATGGTGGAATAATTTGGATGCCGTCTGAAAATCGGGCAGCACGGATTCAGTCATGCGGTCGTGCAGCAAAGCCGCCCATTGCTGTTTCTGTTCATCGGTAAGCGCACCTTCCAGCCACACCGCCATGCCGCGCTCGATGCGCTCGATGCCTGCCAAACCGCAGTTTTCCGCGATATTGGTTGCCTTGGAAGCCCAAGGCGAAATCGTACCCAAACGGGGCGTGACCAAAAATAAATGCAAGCCCTCGCGCGCTTTGGGCGTTTGTTCAACGCTTTGCGCCGCCAACAAGGCTTGCAGTTTTTCGACAGTCGCGGCATCAAGTGCTTTCTCGCTGCCGACGAAATACCAAAATTCGCTGCTTAATTTGACTTCGGGCAGACCGAGTGCGGCGGCTTTTTGCAAGAGTTTTTCAACACGGAAATCGGAAAGGGCGGTAACGCCGCGCAAGGGCAAAACGACAGACATAATTCGGCTCACAAATGCGGTTGGGAAAAAGAGGGATTATACGCCGGACAGGTTTGTATTGCTTGGATATTTTGGCTTAAAATGTTGACAATCTTCAGACGGCATACAGTTGGGGAAAATACAGGTGCCGTCTGAAGATATTAAGGAATAAGGGTTTTATCTGTTTTTCTGATTTTTACCCAAAGCCGGGTATGCGGATAATTGCAGGAAGTAGAGGGGCGGGCAACTGCTTCCGTATGTTTTTAGATCAAATGCCGTCGTTTCCGCACGGTTAGGAATATGGAAGTTTGGATTTACAGAAACCTTTAAATATTGCTGAAATGCAGAGATCGGGATTCCCGCCTGCGCGGGAATGACGGTTTCCGGCAAATCGCCGCATCGCCGGGCGAACAGTACCGTTTATCGTTTGCCGGCGGTTTCTGCTATATTTGTCGTGTGTTTACGTTAATTAATGGAGAATGTGATGAAAAAAATCGAGGCGATTGTCAAACCGTTCAAACTCGACGACGTGCGCGAGGCGTTGACGGAAATCGGCATTACGGGGATGACCGTCAGCGAGGTCAAAGGGTTCGGCAGGCAGAAGGGGCATACGGAAATCTATCGCGGTGCGGAATACGCCGTCGATTTCCTGCCCAAGGTCAAAATCGAGCTTGTGTTGGCGGATGATGCTGTGGAACGCGCGATTGACGTGATTGTCGAGGTGGCGCGTTCGGGAAAAATCGGCGACGGCAAGATTTTTGTGCTGCCGGTCGAGGAGGCAATCCGTATCCGCACGGGCGAACGTGCGGACGCGGCGGTTTGAGCGTTTGGAATGGAAATGCCGTCTGAAAGCCTTTCAGACGGCATTTTTTTCGGGTTCAGATGTGGTGGACGATGAGTTTTTTGCCTTCGTAGTCGAGTACGTCCACGTCCATGTCGAACAGTTCTTTGATGTTGTGTACGGTGAACACTTCTTCGGGCGTGCCGGTCAGGACGGCTTTGCCGTTTTTCATGGCGACGACGTGGTCGGCGTAGGCGGCGGCCTGGTTGATGTCGTGCAATACGGCGACGGTGGTGCGTTTGTGTTCGCGCGTGAGCTTTTGCAGAATCTGCATGAGCGAGCGGGCGTGATACATATCGAGGTTGTTCAGCGGTTCGTCCAAAAGGACGTAGTCGGTGCTTTGGCAGAACACCATCGCAATCATGGCGCGTTGGCGTTGGCCGCCGGAGAGCTCGGTCAGATAGCGGTCGGAGAGGTCTTGCAGGTGGAATTCTTCGATTGCACCGTTAACGATACGGCGGCATTCGGCAGTCGGTCTGCCTTGATGGTAGGGGTAACGGCCGAACATCAGCAGGTCGCGCACGGTGATGCGGCTCATGATGCTGTTTTCTTGGGTGAGGATGGAGAGCGTGCGGGCGAGTTCGGCGGTGGGGGTGCCGGCAAGGTTTTTGCCGCGGTAGGCGATGCTGCCGCTTTCAAGCGGGCGCAGCCGCGCCATAAAGGAAAACAGGGTGGATTTGCCTGCGCCGTTCGGGCCGATTAGCGCGGTAATGCCGCCTTCGGGGATGTCGAGGCTGATGTTGTCGAGGATGGGGTGCGTGCCGATGCGGTAGCTGACGTTGCGGATGGTAATCATGGCGGATGCTTGTCGGGCGTAGGTTTGTTGTTGTTTGGCGGGGGTTCGGACGGCATTTGAAATTCGGAATGCCGTCTGAACGTTCACACTTCGCGGACGATGACGAACTGCGGGTCGTCCGCCGATTCGGTCAAAAATGCTTTAACGCGTGCCTGCCAGAGTTGTCCGAAGCGTTCGAGTTCTTCTGCGCTTGCGCTGCCGCCGACGGCTTTGGGCATAAGTTCGCGCGTTTCGGGTGCAAAGGGTTGCAGGGCGGCGTTGAGGCTGACGGCAACGGTTTTGCCGTTGTCTTTGCGGCGCAGGGTCAGTGTGCCGTTGATTTCGCCTGCACCAAAGGATAAGAGGTTGCGGCGGGCGAAGCGTCCCTGCATTCCGATGCCTCCGAAGCCGGTTTCCGGGGCTGCGCCGGTGAGGAGTTGGACGACGGACGCGGTTACGCCGACCGTGCCTTCGTCGCGCACTCCCTGCATGGCGGCTTCGATGCCGCCGCGTTCGGGCAGCTCTTCGCCGTAAAGGGCTTTCAGACCTTTGATAACCATCAGGTACGCGCCCGCGACGGTCGGGCAGGAATGTCCGCACAGGCGCACGGCATCGGCGTAGCGGTAAGTGAGGATGCCGTTTTCGGCCGCGCCGAGGAATGCGGCAAGCGGGTCTCTGACGGTGATGGTCGGGGCTTGGTTGAAGAATGATGGGAAACGTTCTTGCGTCATATGGTTTGTCCTTTCGGAGCGGGCTGCCGTTCAGACGGCATCCGTCATTTTTTGTGTCTTAAAACGAGATAGAGGAAAACGAGTCCGCCCGCAAATTCGACCACCACGCTTAATACCGCCTTCATGCCCAAGAAGTGTTCGAATACGGTCTGTCCGCCGACCAAGAGGATGCCGCCGACACAAACCGTCATCGGCAGGCGGACGGAATGTTTGACCGACGGGGAAAAGTGGTTGGCAAGCGAGGCGGCGAGAAGCCCGAAAAAGCTTACCGGGCCGACAACGGCGGTCGCCGTCGCCACCAGCGCGGCAATCCAAAGCAGTATCCATAAGGTGTTGCGCGTGTAGCTGATGCCCAAATTTATGGCTTGGTCGCGCCCCAAAAGGTGTACGTCCAAGCGGTAGCGTTCGCGCCAAACGACCGCCGCGCTGACGAGCAGAATCAGCGCGCCTATGCCTAAAAGCTCGCTGTGGACGGTATTGAATCCGGCAAACATATTCGCCTGCGCCGCCGTAAATTCTTCGGGGTCGATCATGCGCGAAAGCAGCGACGACAGGCTGCGGAACAAAATCCCGAAAATCACGCCGATTAAAATCATACGCGGCAAATCGCGCCCGCCCTGTTTGATGAGCGTGTAAAACAGCAGCAGCGAGCCGCCCATCATAACGACCAGTTCAAAGCCGAATTTGCCCGTCAACGGCAGGGAAGCATAGCCCACGCCGCCGAACGTAAACACCAGCAAGGTCTGCAAAAACACATACAGCGAATCGAAACCCAAAATCGAAGGGGTCAGAATCGGATTGTTGGTCAGCGTTTGAAAAAGCTGGGTCGAAACGCCGACCGCATAGGCGACCATCAGCAGCGCGGCAAGCTTGGTCAGGCGCAGGTGCAAAACAAAATCCCAATCGCCTTTGACGTTGAGCGTCATAAACAGGATGCAGGAAACCAGCAACAGCGCAAAGGCAACCCACAACGGACGGCTGCTTCCTGCCATAAAACCGATATTTTTTTCAGACGGCATGAGCAGGTTTCCTTAACAAAAGCCATAAAAACAACGCCGTACCCAATACGCCGAAGACGGTCGATACCGGAATTTCAAACGGAAACACAATCACTCGTCCGATAATGTCGCACAATAAAACCAAAGACGCACCCAGCAAAGCCACCGCAGGCAGGCTTTGGCGCAGCCTGTCGCCTATCAGGCGGCTGATGATGTTCGGCACGACCAGCCCGATAAACGGAATATTGCCGACCGTAACGATAACCAGCGACGTAATCAAAGCCACAATAATCAGCCCCGACCACAGAATCGCCGTCCGGTTCAGCCCCAAGTTCACGCTTACCGTTTCGCCCAAACCCAAAATCGTCAGCTGGTCGGCAATCAAATAGGCAAACAAAGCCAAAATCCCCGTTGCCCACAACAGTTCATACCGTCCGAGCAACACGCCGGAAAAATCGCCCTGTTGCCACACGCCCAGCATTTGCAGCATTTCGTTTTCATACGCAATAAAGGTGGCCACCGCCTCAACCACGCCGCCGAAAATAATCCCGACCAAAGGCACCATCAGTTGCGCCGTCGGCGGCAGGCGGCGGATAAGCATCATAAACACCAACATCCCGATTAACGCGGCAACGGCGGCAACCGACATTTTGACCGGCAGCGGCGCGGCAGGCAGCAGCAGGGACATCAGAAGCAAACCCAAAGCCGCACTCTGACCCGCGCCCGCCATAGAAGGCTCGACAAAACGGTTACGCATCAGAATCTGCATAATCATCCCCGCCACCGCCATCGACGCGCCCGTCAACACAATCGCAAACGTGCGCGGCAGGCGGCTGATGAACATAACCTGCTGGCTGTCCGACAGCGAAAACACATCCGACCAGCGGAAATCGGCAACGCCCACCGACAGGCTGACGGCAAACAACACCGCCAGCAGCAGGAGGTTAGTCAGGTTGAGGGAAAAAGGTTTGGCAGTCATAAACAGAAGGGAAAAGCGTTAAGGCGTAGAAGATTCAAACAAGGCAGTCCGAACCGTCGGAGCGGAAAGCCTTGTTTGAAGCCTCCGTATCGGGCAGAGGATAGGGCAAGTTCCAATATAGTGGATTAACAAAAACCAGTACGGCAAGGCGAGGCAACGCCGTACTGGTTTTTGTTAATCCACTATAACGCCCGTATCGGGCAATGCCGTCTGAAACACGGGAAGCGGTTTGCATCCGTGTTTCAGACGGCATCGAATGCCGCCGTTTCATTATTTTGCCGCGTTAAAAGCGTCGGCAACCTGTTTGCTTGCATTCAGTAGCTCTTGCGCGCCACCGGCTGCCAAATAAGTTTCAGGAACAAGGTAAACGACTTGTCCTTTTTTCCAAGCGGTTGTTTCGGCAACCAGCGGATTGTTCAACACGTCTTTCGCCGCCTGACCCTCTTCGCCGATGGCCGCGCTGCGGTCAAGGACAAACAGCCAGTCGGGATTTTTCTCTTTCAGGTATTCAAAGCTGATAGGCTGACCGTGGCTGCCTTCTTTGATGGCTTCGTCAACAGCGGGAACGCCGATGTCTTTGTGCAGCCAGCCGCCCAGTCGTGAAGACGGGCCGAAGGCGGACATCTTGCCGCCGTTGACCAAAATCACCAAACCCTTGCCTTTGCCTTGCGCGGCAGTTTTCGCGGCTTCAAAAGACGCGTCGATTTCCGCCTTCAGCTTGTCGGCTTCCGCCTTTTTGCCGAAGATTTGCGCCAGCGCGTCGATACGCTCTTTGGCACTTTCTTTGAGGTTGGCGGTATCGGCGGTCATTTCGATGGTCGGCGCGATTTCGTTCAATTTGTCAAACGCTTTGGCTGCGCGGCTGCCGATGATGATGAGCTGCGGTTTGTAAGCGTTGAGCGTTTCGTAATCCGGCTCGAACAAAGTTCCGGCAGGTTTTGTCGTTTTGAAATATTCCTCTAAATACGGCAGGCGGTTTTTATCGACGGACAAACCGGTTTTCACGCCCAGTTTGCTCAAGGTGTCGAGCATACCCAAATCGTAAACGGCGATACGTTCGGGGTTTTGCGGTATTTGAACATCGCCGCGCGCCGTTTTGACGGTAACGGACACGCCTTCGGATTGTGCGGCGGAAACCGCCTGTTCTTTGGCTTGTGGGGCAGAGTCGGAATTTTGCGGCGAACACGCGCCCAAAGCGAGGGCGGTGCATACGGCTAAAGCAGTCAAACGTAACATAGGTGTCTCCAAAATGGGGATATTGGGGCAAAGCCGCCGGTCGGACAAACCGGAACGGCTTTAGAAAGGATAAATGATAATCTATAGTGGATTAACAAAAATCAGGACAAGGCGACGAAGCCGCAGACAGTACAAATAGTACGGAACCGATTCACTTGGTGCTTCAGCACCTTAGAGAATCGTTCTCTTTGAGCTAAGGCGAGGCAACGCCGTACTGGTTTTTGTTAATCCGCTATATTCCGCCATCTCTAAGATTTACAGCGATACACGGGTAATTTAAGGAATGCCCGAACCGTCATTCCCATCACTTTTCGTCATTCCCACCACTTTTCGTCATTCCCGCAACCTTTCGTCATTCCCGCGAAAGCGGGAATCTAGAATCTCGGACTTTCAGATAATCTTTGAATATTGCTGTTGTTCTAAGGTCTAGATTCCCGCCTGCGCGGGAATGACGGCTGCAGATGCCCGACGGTCTTTATAGTGGATTAACAAAAATCAGGACAAGGCGACGAAGCCGCAGACAGTACAAATAGTACGGAACCGATTCACTTGGTGCTTCAGCACCTTAGAGAATCGTTCTCTTTGAGCTAAGGCGAGGCAACGCCGTACTGGTTTTTGTTAATCCACTATATATCAAATTATCAGGACAGATGCCGCCTGAAAGGCTTTCAGACGGCATTTTTTCGGGATGTGCGTTTTAGAACTTGTAGTTCACGCCCAGGCGCACATCGCGGCCCACACCCGGCAGGGTATTGGTCCAGCGTTGGCTGTGCGGATAGTAGAACGTGTTGAACACGTTGTTAACCGAAAGATTAACATTGAGCGTGTCTTTGCCCAGCGGTTTCCAGTTGGCGAAGACATCGTTCACACCGAAACCTTGGCGTACAACGTTTTCCAATTTGCCGCTGCGGTCTTTTTGACCTGCCACCAATATCGAACCCACGGCTTTTTGAACATAACGGCCGCGCCAGCCGATTTCCAGATTCGGGTTTTTGAAGCGGTAGGCAAGGGAGGCCGTCCAAGTGCGGCCGACTTGTGCGCCAAATTCAGGATTCGCGCTCAACAGCTTGTCTTTGTGCGTATCGTAAAAGCGCGGTTTGCTGTGGCTTACGCCGACTTTGGCAGTCAGGCCGCCGGTGCGGTAGGACGCGCCCAATTCGTAACCGTGGTTTTTGATGTAACCGGCATTGACGGCTTCACGGACGGCGACAGAGTCGTGGCGGTTTTGCGGATTGGCAAGCGCGTCTTTGATGGTCTGCCAGAAGTAGCTGCCGTTTGCGGCAAACGTGCCGTCGTTGTAGTTGAAGCCGATTTCGGTATTGCGCGCGCGTTCGGCTTTTGTGCCGTCGGCAATCGAGATGATGCCGCGTTTACCGTGGGTTTGCAGCGCGTCATACAGGCGCGGGCTGCGGCTGGCGTAGTTGTGGCTCGCGCTGAAGCTCCAGTGTTCGTGCGGCTGCCAAATCACGCCGAAACTCGGGTTAAGGCTGCTGCTTGAAACGGTTTTGCCGTCGTGGGTTTTCACCTTGAAGCGGTCGTAACGCAGCCCGCCGGTCAGGGTAAAGCCGTCAATCTCGTGAATGGCTTCGATATACGCTCCGGCATCGGTTTTGGTCGGGTTGGTCAGACGGTAGGCTTTGGCAATTTTTTCATTTTCACGGTTCTTATTTTTCTCTTCATCAGTTGCTTTTTCTTTATCTTCAATTTTAAATTGTGAATTCAAAAACGCTTGCGGTTTGATTTCCTGATGGCGGTAGTTGATACCGTATTTCAACAGGGTTTGTTCGGCAAGGCGGCTGTCGAAGTTGAAGTTCGCACCACGAGTGGTGATTTGGGTATGGTTAGGGCCTTTTACATTGCCTGCGTAACCGCTGCCGCTGTCATCGGCGGAATAGCGTTTCTTTTCCAACACATAGGCGTTGGCATCCAGTTTTTCGACAAAGCCCAAATCTTTGCCGGTGTACGCCAAATTGGTGTTGGATTGGGTGGTTTCGCGGTAGGATGGGGCTTGGCGTTCCATACTTATTCGCTCTTTATCGCCGCCGACGGTAAATTCTTCACGGACGGTACGGATGCCCCGGTGCTGGTCTTTCATATGGCTCAATACGATGCGGTGGTCGCCGTCGCCGAAGCTTGTTCCGATTTTGGCGAGGTAGCTGCGTTTGTCCAGTGCGCTGTACGGTACGGTTTTGCCGCCGTTGAAATTATTACGGAAGCCTTTACCTGCTTCGTAATCTTTTTCATCGTTGCGGCTGTAAGAGAATAAGCCGTCGAAGTTGCCCTCTTTTCCGAATACGCTTGCGCCGTAGCTTACGCCTTCGTTGCTGGCAAAGCCGCTGTTGAGGCGCACGCCCCAGTTTTTATCCAAGCCTTTGAGCAGGTCTTGGGCATCGACGGTTTTGGCGATAATCGCGCCGTTGGTCGCGCCGATACCGGCAGAGGCGGAACCCGCGCCTTTTTGTACGGAAACGACTTTAACCAAAGCGGGATCGACAATAAATCTGCCTTGGTGGTAAAGGATTTGGCTGTCGGAATAGGCGTTGTCCACCTTGATGTCGACAGAGTTCTGACCCATGCCGCGCAGCGTCAGGAATTGGGACGTGCCGTTGCCGCCGCCGAAATCGATGGAGGGCTCTTCTTTTAAGAGTTCGCGCATATCGGTTGCGGTGCTTTCGTCTTTTTGTTGAAGCGTAACGATGTTGGTACGGATTTTGCTGCCTTGGCGGTCGCCTTTTACGGTAACGGTATCCAATGCGACATTGGCATTATTTTCTGCCGCATGGGCAAAACCTGCCGCCAGGGTAAGCGAGAGCAGGCTGAGGCGGAAAAACGGGGCGTTCATTTGTTCGTCCTTTTGAGTGTATGAAGGGAAGTAAATCCAAACCGTTAAGGTTTGGCAGGATAAGAAAAATAATAATTATTTTTGTTTATATTAACGAGAGAGGGGATTTGTGTAAAGCTGATTATCGTTTTTATTTGCGAAGTGTTGTTTTTTGTTGACAGGTTTTGTCGGAAATGTAAAAAACGGCGGAAATATAGTGGATTAACAAATGCGGGAATGACGAAAAGCAACTTTTCCACGTCATTCCCGCGAAAGCGGGAATCTAGAACCCCTAACGCGGCAGGAATCTATCGGAAATGACTGAAACCGAACGAACCTAGATTCCCGCCTGCGCGGGAATGACGAAGCCTGCGCGGGAATGACGAAGCCTGCGCGGGAATGACGAAGCCTGCGCGGGAATGACGAAAAGCAACTTTTCCGCGTCATTCCCGCGAAAGCGGGAATCTAGAACCCCTAACGCGGCAGGAATCTATCGGAAAAAACCGAAACCGAACAGACTGGATTCCCGCCTGCGCGGGAATGACGAAGCCTGCGCGGGAATGATGAAAAGCAACCTTTCCGCGTCATTCCCGCGAAAGCGGGAATCTAGGAACTCAAAGCTGCAAGAATTTATCAGAAACAACTGGAACTCAAAAAAACTAGATTCCCACTTTCGTGGGAATGACGGCGGAAGGGTTTTGGTTTTTTCCGATAAATTCTTGAGGCATTGAAATTCCAGATTCCCGCCTGCGCGGGAATGACGGCGGAGCGGTTTCTGTTTTTTCCGATAAATTCCTAAAACTTAAAATTTCATCATTCCCTCAAAAACAGAAAACCAAAAACAGAAACCTAAAATTCGTCATTCCCACGAAAGTGGGAATCCAGAACGTAAAATCTGAAGAAACCGTTTTATCCGATAAGTTTCCGCACCGACAGACCTAGATTCCCGCCTGCGCGGGAATGACGGCGGAGCGGTTTCTGTTTTTTCCGATAAATTCCTAAAACTTAAAATTTCATCATTCCCGCAAGGACAGAAAACCAAAAACAGAAACCTAAAATTCGTCATTCCCACGAAAGTGGGAATCTAGAATCCCGGACTTTCAGATAATCTTTGAATATTGCTGTTGTTCTAAGGTCTAGATTCCCGCCTGCGCGGGAATGACGATATTTCTGTTTTTGATTTTTTGTTTTTGGGGAATGACGGGATTTGAGATTGCGGGCATTTATCGGGTAAAACGGAAATTATGCGTTACGAAAATTTATCCGAAATCACGGCAACTTTTCCACCGTCATTCCCACGAAAGTGGGAATCCAGGTCTGTCGGCACGGAAACTTATCGAGAAAAACGGTTTCTTTATAGTGGATTAACAAAAATCAGGACAAGGCGACGAAGCCGCAGACAGTACGGATAGTACGGAACCGACTCACTCGGTGCTTCAGCACCTTAGAGAATCGTTCTCTTCGAGCTAAGTCAAGGCAACGCTGTACTGGTTTTTGTTAATCCACTATAGATTTTACGTCCTGGATTCCCGCCTGCGCGGGAATGACGAATTTCAATTTTCTGTTTTTGATTTTTTGTTTTTACAGGAATGACGGTCTTTTCATATCGAAAAAAGTTGCCGTACCGCACCGATAATTTCCGCCTGCGCGGAATGAAGATTCAAGCGTTGCCCGAAATTCAAAAAAACTATAGTGGATTAACAAAAACCAGTACGGCGTTGCCTCGCCTTAGCTCAAAGAGAACGATTCTCTAAGGTGCTGAAGCACCAAGTGAATCGGTTCCGTACTATTTGTACTGTCTGCGGCTTCGTCGCCTTGTCCTGATTTTTGTTAATCCACTATAAAACCAAACGGATCGGATTCCCGTTTTTATGGGATAACGGAATGTTCAGCCGGACACCGCCACGATGCTTTCGATCCGTTTATTTTCCGATGCAGAATCTCGAAAAAATCACGCCGAGCAGGTCGTCCGCCGTAAACTCGCCCGTGATTTCGCCGCACGCGACCTGCGCCAGCCGCAAGTGTTCGGCAAACAGCTCGATTTGATGGTTGCCGCACAATGCCGCCAGCGACAATTCTTCCTGCGCTGCTTTGAGTGCGTTGACGTGCCGCGTCCGCGCCAAAAACAGCCCTTCGCTTTCGCCCTGCCAACCGGCCTCGCGCAACAACGTCCGTTTCAGCGCGTCCAAGCCGTCGCCGGTTTTCGCCGACAGTGCGATGACGGTTTCCGCGCCCGTACCGAACCCGCCTGCCGCGTGTGCGTGCAAATCGGATTTGCTGTGGATTTCGATGCGTTTCAACTCCAGCGGCAACGCGTCCAAAATCGCCCGTGTCTTTTCATTCAAACCCTCGCGCGGATCGACCAACACCAGCGCGACATCGGCTTCGGATACGGCTTTGCGGCTGCGTTCGATGCCGATACGCTCGACCACGTCGTCCGTCTCGCGCAAACCTGCCGTATCGACAATATGCACCGGCACGCCGTCAATCAGGATACGTTCCCTGACCGCGTCGCGCGTCGTTCCGGCAATATCGGTAACAATCGCCACTTCGTCGCCCGCCAACGCGTTCAGCAGGCTGGACTTGCCCACATTCGGCGCGCCGACCAATACGACATTCAGACCTTCGCGCAAAATCGCGCCCTGCTGCGCGTTGGCAAGCACATCATCCACGGCGCGGCGCAAGCCGTCCAGTTTGCCGCGTGCGTCTGCCGCTTCGAGAAAATCAATGTCTTCCTCGGGAAAATCCAGCGTCGCTTCGACCAGCATCCGCAAGGTAATCAAATCTTCGACCAGACCGTGTATCCGCCGCGAAAAATCGCCCTTGAGCGAGCGCAACGCCAGACGCGCCGCCGAACGGCTGGATGCGTCAATCAAATCCGCCACGCCTTCCGCCTGTGCCAAGTCCAGTTTGTCGTTCAAAAACGCACGTTTGGTAAACTCGCCCGGTTCGGCAAGGCGCGCGCCCAATTCCAAACAGCGGTTCAGCAGCATATCCATCACCACCGGCCCGCCGTGTCCCTGAAGCTCGATGACATCTTCGCCCGTAAAACTTGCCGGTGCGGCAAAAAACAGTAGCAGCCCGCTGTCGATTGCCTGACCGTCCTCGTCCGTAAAATCAGCATAGGTTGCCACGCGCGGCTTGGGCGTTTTACCGCACAAAGCCTGCGCCATCGGCAGCAGGTTTTTCCCCGATATGCGTATCACGCCCACGCCGCCGCGCCCTGGTGCGGTAGCGACTGCCGCAATCGTTGGAACGTTATCCGACATAAAACCCCCGAAAATTCAAAACAGCCGCGATTATAGCAAATGCCGTCTGAAGTCCGACGGTTTGGCTTTCAGACGGTATAAAACCGCAAAAATGCTTGATAAATCCGTCCGCCTGACCTAATATAACCATATGGAAAAACGAAACACATACGCCCTCCTGCTCGGTATAAGCTCGCTGCTGGGTCTGTTCCATCCCGCAAAAACCGCCATCCGCCCCAATCCCGCCGACGATCTCAAAAACATCGGCGGCGATTTTCAACGCGCCATAGAGAAAGCGCGAAAATGACCGAAAACGCACAGGACAAGGCGCGGCAGGCTGTCGAAACCGTCGTCAAATCCCCGGAGCTTGTCGAGCAAATCCTGTCCGACGAGTACGTGCAAATAATGATAGCCCGGCGTTTCCATTCGGGACCGTTGCCGCCGCCGTCCGACTTGGCGCAATACAACGACATTATCAGCAACGGGGCAGACCGCATTATGGCAATGGCGGAAAAAGAACAAGCCGTCCGGCACGAAACCATACGGCAAGACCAAACCTTCAACAGGCGCGGGCAACTGTACGGCTTCATCAGCGTCATCCTGATACTGCTTTTTGCCGTCTTCCTCGTATGGAGCGGCTACCCCGCAACCGCCGCCTCCCTTGCCGGTGGCACAGTGTTTGCCTTGGCGTGTGCTTTCGTGATTGGAAGAAGCCGAGACCAAGGCAAAAATTAATGACAAATCCTAGGGCGTGCTTCATATCCGCCCGAACGCCGAACCGCACATATAGGCACATCCCGCGCGCCGCCTGGAAGCGGAAGCCGCGCCCTCCCAAACAAACCCGAATCCCGTCAGATAAGGAAAAATAATGAAAACAACCGACAAACGGACAACCGAAACACACCGCAAAGCCCCGAAAACCGGCCGCATCCGCTTCTCGCCTGCTTACTTAGCCATATGCCTGTCGTTCGGCATTCTTCCCCAAGCTTGGGCGGGACACACTTATTTCGGCATCAACTACCAATACTATCGCGACTTTGCCGAAAATAAAGGCAAGTTTGCAGTCGGGGCGAAAGATATTGAGGTTTACAACAAAAAAGGGGAGTTGGTCGGCAAATCAATGACAAAAGCCCCGATGATTGATTTTTCTGTGGTGTCGCGTAACGGCGTGGCGGCATTGGTGGGCGATCAATATATTGTGAGCGTGGCACATAACGGCGGCTATAACAACGTTGATTTTGGTGCGGAAGGAAGAAATCCCGATCAGCACCGTTTTTCTTACCAAATTGTGAAAAGAAATAATTATAAGCCTGACAATTCACACCCTTACAACGGCGATTACCATATGCCGCGTTTGCATAAATTTGTCACAGATGCAGAACCTGTCGAAATGACGAGTGACATGAGGGGGAATACCTATTCCGATAAAGAAAAATATCCCGAGCGTGTCCGCATCGGCTCAGGACACCACTATTGGCGTTATGATGATGACAAACACGGCGATTTATCCTACTCCGGCGCATGGTTAATTGGCGGCAATACACATATGCAGGGTTGGGGAAATAATGGCGTAGTTAGTTTGAGCGGCGATGTGCGCCATGCCAACGACTATGGCCCTATGCCGATTGCAGGTGCGGCAGGCGACAGCGGTTCGCCAATGTTTATTTATGACAAAACAAACAATAAATGGCTGCTCAACGGAGTTTTACAAACCGGCTACCCTTATTCCGGCAGGGAAAACGGTTTCCAGCTGATACGCAAAGATTGGTTCTACGATGACATTTACAGAGGCGATACACATACCGTCTTTTTTGAACCGCGCAGTAACGGACATTTTTCCTTTACATCCAACAACAACGGTACGGGTACGGTAACAGAAACCAACGAAAAGGTTTCCAATCCAAAGCTTAAAGTACAGACAGTCCGACTGTTTGACGAATCTTTGAATGAAACTGATAAAGAACCAGTTTACGCGGCAGGGGGTGTTAATCAGTACCGTCCAAGGTTAAACAACGGTGAAAACCTTTCTTTTATCGATTACGGCAACGGCAAACTCATCTTATCAAACAACATCAACCAAGGCGCGGGCGGTTTGTATTTTGAAGGTGATTTTACGGTCTCGCCTGAAAACAACGAAACGTGGCAAGGCGCGGGCGTTCATATCAGTGAAGACAGTACCGTTACTTGGAAAGTAAACGGCGTGGCAAACGACCGCCTGTCCAAAATCGGCAAAGGCACGCTGCACGTTCAAGCCAAAGGGGAAAACCAAGGCTCGATCAGCGTGGGCGACGGTACAGTCATTTTGGATCAGCAGGCAGACGATAAAGGCAAAAAACAAGCCTTTAGTGAAATCGGCTTGGTCAGCGGCAGGGGTACGGTGCAACTGAATGCCGATAATCAGTTCAACCCCGACAAACTCTATTTCGGCTTTCGCGGCGGACGTTTGGATTTAAACGGGCATTCGCTTTCGTTCCACCGTATTCAAAATACCGATGAAGGGGCGATGATTGTCAATCATAATGCCACAACAACATCCACCGTTACCATTACAGGGAATGAAAGTATTACACAACCGAGTGGTAAGAATATCAATAGACTTAATTACAGCAAAGAAATTGCCTACAACGGTTGGTTTGGCGAGAAAGATACGACCAAAACGAACGGGCGGCTCAACCTTGTTTACCAGCCCGCCGCAGAAGACCGCACCCTGCTGCTTTCCGGCGGAACAAATTTAAACGGCAACATCACGCAAACAAACGGCAAACTGTTTTTCAGCGGCAGACCGACACCGCACGCCTACAATCATTTAGGAAGCGGGTGGTCAAAAATGGAAGGTATCCCACAAGGAGAAATCGTGTGGGACAACGACTGGATCAACCGCACGTTTAAAGCGGAAAATTTCCATATTCAGGGCGGGCAGGCGGTGATTTCCCGCAATGTTGCCAAAGTGGAAGGCGATTGGCATTTGAGCAATCACGCCCAAGCAGTTTTTGGTGTCGCACCGCATCAAAGCCATACAATCTGTACACGTTCGGACTGGACGGGTCTGACAAATTGTGTCGAAAAAACCATTACCGACGATAAAGTGATTGCTTCATTGACTAAGACCGACATCAGCGGCAATGTCAGCCTTGCCGATCACGCTCATTTAAATCTCACAGGGCTTGCCACACTCAACGGCAATCTTAGTGCAAATGGCGATACACGTTATACAGTCAGCCACAACGCCACCCAAAACGGCAACCTTAGCCTCGTGGGCAATGCCCAAGCAACATTTAATCAAGCCACATTAAACGGCAACACATCGGCTTCGGGCAATGCTTCATTTAATCTAAGCAACAACGCCGCACAAAACGGCAGTCTGACGCTTTCCGACAACGCTAAGGCAAACGTAAGCCATTCCGCACTCAACGGCAATGTCTCCCTAGCCGATAAGGCAGTATTCCATTTTGAAAACAGCCGCTTTACCGGACAACTCAGCGGCAGCAAGGATACAGCATTACACTTAAAAGACAGCGAATGGACGCTGCCGTCAGGCACGGAATTAGGCAATTTAAACCTTGACAACGCCACCATTACACTCAATTCCGCCTATCGCCACGATGCTGCAGGCGCGCAAACCGGCAGTGTGTCAGACACGCCGCGCCGCCGTTCGCGCCGTTCCCTATTATCCGTTACACCGCCAACTTCGGTAGAATCCCGTTTCAACACGCTGACGGTAAACGGCAAATTGAACGGTCAAGGAACATTCCGCTTTATGTCGGAACTCTTCGGCTACCGAAGCGACAAATTGAAGCTGGCGGAAAGTTCCGAAGGCACTTACACCTTGGCGGTCAACAATACCGGCAACGAACCCGTAAGCCTCGATCAATTGACGGTAGTGGAAGGGAAAGACAACAAACCGCTGTCCGAAAACCTTAATTTCACCCTGCAAAACGAACACGTCGATGCCGGCGCGTGGCGTTACCAACTCATCCGCAAAGACGGCGAGTTCCGCCTGCATAATCCGGTCAAAGAACAAGAGCTTTCCGACAAACTCGGCAAGGCAGAAGCCAAAAAACAGGCGGAAAAAGACAACGCGCAAAGCCTTGACGCGCTGATTGCGGCCGGGCGCGATGCCGCCGAAAAGACAGAAAGCGTTGCCGAACCGGCCCGGCAGGCAGGCGGGGAAAATGTCGGCATTATGCAGGCGGAGGAAGAGAAAAAACGGGTGCAGGCGGATAAAGACAGCGCCTTGGCGAAACAGCGCGAAGCGGAAACCCGGCCGGCTACCACCGCCTTCCCCCGCGCCCGCCGCGCCCGCCGGGATTTGCCGCAACCGCAGCCCCAACCGCAACCGCAGCCCCAACCGCAGCGCGACCTGATCAGCCGTTATGCCAATAGCGGTTTGAGTGAATTTTCCGCCACGCTCAACAGCGTTTTCGCCGTACAGGACGAATTGGACCGCGTGTTTGCCGAAGACCGCCGCAACGCCGTTTGGACAAGCGGCATCCGGGACACCAAACACTACCGTTCGCAAGATTTCCGCGCCTACCGCCAACAAACCGACCTGCGCCAAATCGGTATGCAGAAAAACCTCGGCAGCGGGCGCGTCGGCATCCTGTTTTCGCACAACCGGACCGAAAACACCTTCGACGACGGCATCGGCAACTCGGCACGGCTTGCCCACGGCGCCGTTTTCGGGCAATACGGCATCGGCAGGTTCGACATCGGCATCAGCACGGGCGCGGGTTTTAGCAGCGGCAGTCTTTCAGACGGCATCGGAGGCAAAATCCGCCGCCGCGTGCTGCATTACGGCATTCAGGCACGATACCGCGCCGGTTTCGGCGGATTCGGCATCGAACCGTACATCGGCGCAACGCGCTATTTCGTCCAAAAAGCGGATTACCGCTACGAAAACGTCAATATCGCCACCCCCGGTCTTGCGTTCAACCGCTACCGCGCGGGCATTAAGGCAGATTATTCATTCAAACCGGCGCAACACATTTCCATCACGCCTTATTTGAGCCTGTCCTATACCGATGCCGCTTCGGGCAAAGTCCGAACACGCGTCAATACCGCCGTATTGGCTCAGGATTTCGGCAAAACCCGCAGTGCGGAATGGGGCGTAAACGCCGAAATCAAAGGTTTCACGCTGTCCCTCCACGCTGCCGCCGCCAAAGGCCCGCAACTGGAAGCGCAACACAGCGCGGGCATCAAATTAGGCTACCGCTGGTAACCGCCGGATATGCCGAAAGGGGTCTGACGATGCCACCGTGCGCTGTCAAACCCTTTTTCTGCCGCCGCCTTGTGCCTGCTCCATTGTCTGATAACCGTCAAATTGATTTTTAGCCCATGTTTGGTGGGTCGGGGAAATCTATATCTTCGTCCGTGCCGAAATAGTCTGAGACCTTTGCAAAATTCCTTTCCCTCCCGACAGCCGAAACCCAAACACAGGTTTTCGTCTATTTTCGCCCCAAATACCTCCTAATTCTACCCAAATACCCCCTTAATCCTCCACGGACACCCGATAATCAGGCATCCGGGCTGCTTTTTAGGCGGCAGCGGGCGCACTTAGCCTGTTGGCCGCTTTCAAAAGGTTCAAACACATCGCCTTCAGATGGCTTTGTGCACTCACTTTGCTCAGCCCGAAATAGGCTGCCCGCGCATAGCGGAATTTACGGTGCAGCGTACCGAAGCTCTGTTCGACCACATATAGTGGATTAAATTTAAACCAGTACGGTGTTGCCTCGCCTTGCCGTACTATTTGTACTGTCTGCGGCTTCGTCGCCTTGTCCTGATTTAAATTTAATCCACTATAACGGGTCTTCGATAAATATCGGTTACGTTTGGTTTGCGTTTCCGTCAGCGGACGGTTGCGGCAGGCTTTGCGCATAATGCCGTTCTGCAACCGATGTTCTTTCAGATGTTGCCGGTTTTCCGCACTGTCGTAGCCTTTGTCGGCATAGACGGTCGTACCTTCAGCTATCCCTTCCAACAACGGCGACAGGTGTTTGCACTCATGGGCATTGGCGGGGGTGATGTGCAGTTTCTCGATATAGCCTTCTGCATCGGTACGGGTATGTTGTTTGTAACCGAGTTTGTAGAGGCCGTTTTTCTTGATCAACGGGCATCGCTGTCCTTACTCGGTGTGGTTTGGCCGCTGATTTGTCCTTCTTCGTCAACTTCTATGGCCTGACGCTGTTTGCTGCCAGCGGTCTGAATAATGGTGGCGTCAATGACGGCGGCGGATGCTTTCTCTACTTTTAAGCCTTTTTCGGTCAGTTGGCAGTTAATCAGTTCCAACAGTTCGGACAGGGTGTCGTCTTGCGCCAGCCAGTTGCGGTAGCGGCATAAGGTGCTGTAATCGGGGATGCTTAGTTCGTCAAAACGGCAAAACAGGTTGAAATCGATGCGGGTAATGAGGCTGTGTTCGAGTTCGGGATCGGAGAGACTGTGCCATTGTCCGAGCAGGACGGCTTTGAACATGGACAGCAGGGGATAGGCGGGACGGCCGCGGTGGTCTCTAAGGTAACGGGTTCTTTGACGATTCAGGTACTGTTCGATCGGCTGCCAATCAATCACCCGGTCCAACTTCAATAGCGGGAAACGGTCGATGTGTTTGGCAATCATGGCTTGGGCGGTTTGTTGAAAGAAGGTGCTCATGAGAAATCCCCTAAATGTCTTGGTGGGAATTTAGGGGATTTTGGGGAATTTTGCAAAGGTCTCAGTCTATGCCCGATATACAATTTTGATACACAAACTTGGAAATATCGGTATCGTCGCCGGAGCGATAGAATGCGGACAGTTTTTCATTGAATTGCGGCATCTGCATTTCGGAGATTTCCAAGATGCCGCAGCCCCCCGCCATCATCAGACCGTTGGCAAATAAGGTTGCCGTTCGTTTGTTGCCGTCCCAAAAAACCTGCTGCCGCATACAATAAAGCATAAAACGGACGGCTGCCTCCGTCGTCGAACCGCTTTGCAGTCCGATATTTTGTAACACGCGGGCCACTTCAATTTCCTTCACTGGATTCGGGGCATGACGGGAACCGTCCAATAGCGTTACGCCGACCGAACCGGTACGGAAATCACCGGGTGCCAAAGAATCGTCCTTGGCAACAATGTTGTTGATTTTTTTAAGGAGTGAAATATCGACCGGTTCGCCGTTTGAAATATGCGAAATCACATATTGATAGGCACGTTTCAGGTTCAAGATGGTTTGGATGTCTTCCAGTGACGCGGAGGCTACATTTTTGCCATGGATAATTTGCTCAGTCTGCAATAAGGTCGTCTGACAATTCTCAAAACGGCTGAGGTTGTGAATTTGGGCAACCAATACTTTCTTTGCCAAAAAAATATTTTCTTTCAAACTCAACTTGTATTTGTCGGGAAACATGATAATTCCTTAAATAATTAAAGCAGTACGTTAAATCATCATCTTATCATCACTTTCGAGGTTTATGTTGCGTGCGTCCGTTTTCTAATACGGTTTCCCATCCCGCGAAACGAGGCGGAGGCCTGTGCAAAAAACCTGTTCACGAAATTTTCCGCATTAACGATACGCTGAAAATGCGCTAAAAATGACTGTGTTTGAATATCGGTTGATTTCATCCGCCTGAGACCTTTGCAAAATTCCCCAAAATCCCCTAAATTCCCACCAAGACATTTAGGAGATTTCTCATGAGCACCTTCTTCCGGCAAACCGCCCAAGCCATGATTGCCAAACACATCGACCGTTTCCCACTATTGAAGTTGGACCGGGTGATTGATTGGCAGCCGATCGAGCAGTACCTGAACCGTCAAAAAAACCGTTACCTCCGAGACCACCGCGGCCGTCCCGCCTACCCGCTGTTGTCCATGTTCAAAGCCGTCCTGCTCGGACAATGGCACAGTCTCTCCGATCCCGAACTCGAACACAGCTCCATCACCCGCATCGACTTCAACCTGTTTTGCCGTTTCGACGAACTGAGCATCCCTGATTACAGTATAGTGGATTAACAAAAACCAGTACGGCGTTGCCTCGCCTTAGCTCAAAGAGAACGATTCTCTAAGGTGCTGAAGCACCAAGTGAATCGGTTCCGTACTATTTGTACTGTCTGCGGCTTCGTCGCCTTGTCCTGATTTTTGTTAATCCACTATACTTTATGCCGCTACCGCAACCGGCTGGCGCAAGACGACACCCTGTCCGAATTGCTGGAACTGATCAACCGACAACTGACCGAAAAAGGCTTAAAAGTAGAGAAAGCATCCGCCGCCGTCGTTGATGCCACCATTATTCAGACCGCCGGCAGCAAACAGCGCCAGGCCATAGAAGTCGATGAGGAAGGACAAGTCAGCGGCCAAACCACACCGAGCAAAGACAAAGATGCCCGTTGGATCAAGAAAAACGGCCTCTACAAACTCGGTTACAAACAACATACCCGTACCGATGCAGAAGGCTATATCGAGAAACTGCACATTACCCCCGCCAATGCCCATGAGTGCAAACACCTGTCGCCTTTGTTGGAAGGACTGCCCAAAGGTACGACCGTCTATGCCGACAAAGGCTACGACAGTGCGGAAAACCGGCAACATCTGGAAGAGCGTCAGTTGTTGGACGGCATTATGCGCAAAACCTGCCGCAACCGTCCGCTGTCGGAGGCGCAAACCAAACGCAACCGATATTTGTCGAAGACCCGTTATGTGGTTGAACAAAGCTTCGGTACGCTGCACCGTAAATTCCGCTATGCGCGGGCAGCCTATTTCGGACTGATTAAAGTGAGTGCGCAAAGCCATCTGAAGGCGATGTGTTTGAACCTGTTGAAAGCGGCCAACAGGCTAAGTGCGCCTGTTTGCGCCTAAAAGGCGGCCCGGATGCCTGATTATCGGGTATCCGGGCAGGATTAAGGGGGATTTGGGTAGAATTAGGAGGTATTTGGGGCGAAAACAGCCGAAAACCTGTGTTGGGGTTTCGGTTGTTGGGGGGAAAGGAATTTTGCAAAGGTCTCTTTTCGTCATTCCCGCGAAAGCGGGAATCTAGAATCTCGGACTTTCAGATAATCTTTGAATATTGCTGTTGTTCTAAGGTCTAGATTCCCGCGTTCGCGGGAATGACGGTTCAGTTGCTACGGTTATTGTCAGGTTTCGGTTATGTTGGAATTTCGGGAAACTTATGAATTGTCATTCCCACGCAGGCGGGAATCTAGTCTGTTCGGTTTCAGTTATTTCCGATAAATTCCTGCTGCTTTTTATTTCTAGATTCCCACTTTCGTGGGAATGACGAAAAGTTGCGGGAATGACGGTTCGGGCATTCCTTAAATCACCCGTGTATCGCTGTAAATCTTAGAGATGGCGGAATATAGCGGATTAACAAAAACCAGTACAGCGTTGTCTCGCCTTAGCTCAAAGAGAACGATTCTCTAAGGTGCTGAAGCACCAAGTGAATCGGTTCCGTACTATTTGTACTGTCTGCGGCTTCGTCGCCTTGTCCTGATTTTTGTTAATCCACTATACTATAGGAACATTTAGAAAAAATATACCAAAAATTAAATTTTATTTAAATAAAGATAGCATATAACACCTTTCAATCAATGTGCCTCTTCCCAATTCTCCCCTACGCCAACCTCAGCCACCAGCGGTACATCCAATAATCCGCCGTCCACTTTCGCCATAATCTGCGGCAGTTTTTCTTTGACAAAATCCAGTTCGGTTTCAACGACTTCCAGCACCAGTTCGTCATGCACCTGCATAATCAGTTTGCTTTGTAAGAGTTCGTCCCACGGGGAGGCTTCGCACTCTGAAAGCCAGCGGGACACGTCTATCATGGCGCGTTTGATGAGGTCGGACGCGGTGCCCTGCATGGGAGCGTTGATGGCTGCGCGTTCGGCTCCGGCGCGGGCGTTGGTGTTTTTGTTGCGGATGTCGGGCAAATAGAGCCTTCTGCCGAACAGGGTTTCGACAAAGCCTTGGGCGGCGGCTTGTTCTTTGGTGCGCTGCATGTATTCGGCGACGCCGGGGTAGCGGGCGAAGTAGCGGTCGATAAAGTTTTTAGCGGAGATGTTGTCGATGCCCAATGATTTGGCAAGGCCGTATTGGCCCATGCCGTAAATCAGGCCGAAGTTGATGGTTTTGGCGTAGCGGCGTTGTTCGGACGAGACGTTTTCGGGGACGATGCCGAACACTTCGGCGGCGGTGCGGCGGTGTACGTCTTCGCCGTTTTGGAACGCGGCAATGAGGGTTTTGTCGCCGGAGAGGTGCGCCATGATGCGCAGCTCGATTTGGGAATAGTCGGCGGAAACGATGACGCTGCCTTGCGGTGCGGTGAAGGCGCGGCGCACGCGTCGGCCTTCGGCGGTGCGGATGGGGATGTTTTGCAGGTTGGGGTTGTTGCTTGCCAAGCGTCCTGTAATGGCGACGGCTTGGGCGTAGGTGGTATGCACGCGGCCGTCTTTGGGGGAAATCATTTCGGGCAGTTTGTCGGTGTAGGTGGATTTGAGTTTTGCCAGGCTGCGGTTTTGCAGGATGATTTTGGGCAGGGGGTAGTCGGGCGCGAGCTGTTCGAGCACGGCTTCGTTGGTGGAAATGCCGCCTTTGGCGGTTTTTTTCAGGCCTTTGGTGGGGATGCCCATTTTGTCGAACAGGATTTCTTGAAGCTGTTTGGGCGAGTTGAGGTTGAACGGCTGTCCTGCGGCGGCATAGGCTTCTTGTTCAAGCTTCATCAGCTCGGCGCCGAGTTCTGCGCTTTGGCGGGCGAGTTCGGCGCGGTCGATTTGCACGCCGTTGCGTTCCATTTCAAACAATACCTGCGCGACGGGCAGCTCCATTTTCTCATACATTTCAAGCTGTTTTTCGTCCATTTGTGCGCGCAGGTGCGCTTCGAGGCGCAGGGCGAAATCGGCGTCTTGGGCGGCGTATTCGGTCGCCTGCCCGATGGCGACATCGGCAAAACCGATTTGCTTCGCGCCTTTACCGCACAACGATTCGTAGGTAATGGTTTCCAAGCCCAGCCAGCGTTCGGACAATTCGTCCAAGCCGTGTCCGAGATGGCTCTCAATGATGTAGGAAGCGAGCATGGCGTCGCCGGCGATGCCGTTCAGGGCGATGCCGTAATTGGCGAAAACGTGTTGGTCATATTTGAGGTTTTGCCCGATTTTTTTCAGGGCGGGGTTTTCCAAATGCGGTTTCAGACGGCCTAACACGTCTTGCAAATCAAGCTGTTCGGGTGCGGCGGTCAGGCTGTGTCCTACGGGGATGTAAACCGCTTCGCCTGCTTGGAAAGCGATGCTGATGCCGACCAGCGAGGCGTTCATCGCGTCTAATGACGTGGTTTCCGTATCGATGCCGATTGTGTCCGCCCGCGACAGTTTGTCCAACAAAGCGGCAAACTGCGCTTCGGTGGTAACGGCTTGATAATCCAGTTTTTCGGGGGCGGTGGCTTTTTCGGCTTGTTTTTCAAACGGCATTTCCGCATTCAAAGCCGCCTGCTCGCTGATGCTGTCGCTGCCGAACAAATCATCGGTCGAGCCGGTATTCATGTTTGATTCCGCTTCTTTCAGCCAGGTGCGGAAGCCCCAGCGTTTGAAATCGACAACCAGTTGCGCCCATTTCGGCGCGGTACGGCGCAGGCTTTCGATGCCGTCTGAAAGCTCGGCGTGCAAGTCCACATCGGTTTTAATCGTGACCAAATCATACGACAGCGGCAGTTGGGGCAGCGCGGCTTGCAGGTTTTCGCCCACTTTGCCCTTGATTTCCGAAGCGTGTTCTATCACGCCTTGCAACGAGCCGTAGGCTTCCAGCCACTTCACCGCCGTTTTCGGGCCGCATTTTTCCACGCCCGGCACGTTGTCCACCTTATCGCCCATCAGCGCGAGATAATCGCGGATTTGGTCGGGGCGCACGCCGAATTTTGCCTTCACGCCTTCAATATCCAGCGTTTCTCCGCTCATCGTGTTCACCAGCGTAACGCGCTCATCCACCAACTGCGCCATGTCCTTATCGCCGGTCGAAACAATGACTCGCAAACCATGTTCCGCCCCCTGTTTCGCCAGCGTGCCGATCACATCGTCCGCCTCCACTTGCCCAATCACCAATACCGGCCAGCCCGTCAGGCGCACTAAATCCGGCAGTGCTTCCGCCTGCGGGCGCAAATCGTCGGGCATCGGCGGGCGCGTCGCCTTGTATTCTTCAAACATTTGATGGCGGAAATTTTTGCCTTTCGCATCAAAAACCACCGCGCAATAATCGTGCGGATATTCCGACCGCAAACGGCGCAACATATTCAATACGCCATACAGCGCACCCGTCGGCGCGCCGTCGGGGGCGGTCAGGTTTTGCCCCATCGCGTGATACGCACGGTAGAGGTAGGACGAGCCGTCAACGAGGAGGAGTGTAGGTCTATTGGACATAAAAAACCCGCTTAAAACCGATAAGGGACAGAAAAAAATAGGGAAGGACGATGCCGGCTTAAAACCCGCCCCCGCACAACCCCGGATTATAACGGAAAAGGCAAATGCCGTCTGAAACCCTTGTTCAGACGGCATTTTTGGCGGATTAGGCGTTCAGCAGCCCTTCATCCAGCGTCAGTTCTTCGTTTTTATTCACCGCCACTTTGCGCGCCAACACGTTTTGCGCGATTTGTTGCGCTTCGGCAAGCGAGTGCATCAGATAAGTGCCGCATTGGTATTCGTTCAACTCAGGGATTTTGCTTTGGTCTTTGACATTGACCACATCCTGCATCGAAGCCAGCCACGCATCGGCGACCTGCTGTTCGGAAGGCGTACCGATAAGGCTCATGTAGAAACCGGTGCGGCAGCCCATCGGGGAAATGTCGATGATTTCGACGCCGTTGCCGTTCAAGTGGTCGCGCATAAAACCTGCGAACAAATGCTCCAGCGTGTGTATGCCTTTTTCGGGCAGGATTTCTTTGTTGGGAATGCAAAAGCGCAGGTCGAACACGGTAATGGTGTCGCCTTTGGGCGTGGTCATGGTTTTCGCCACGCGTACGGCGGGGGCGTGCATACGGGTGTGGTCGACTTTGAAACTGTCTAACAGGGGCATCGTGTTATCCTTTTGAGTAGGTTATGTAGATTTTCGGGATAGGATTTTGTCCAGCAATTCATCGTCCAAGATGCGGTTTTCGACTTTCACCCATTCGCCGCCTGCTTCAGGGAAGCCGTTGCGGCAATATCCTGCCTGCGCGACAAAATCATAGACGGCATGAATGTAGTCGTTGATACGCAATGCGGCTATGGTGCAGGCATCATCCCATAAAATCAAAACATGATTGGGATATGTTTGTCGGATACATCTTCGACATTATAGATGTGCAAGGCATCTATAATCCCGTCTTGCGAAGCGGCATAGAAGTAGCCCGTGTCGCCGTCGTCTTCAAAGACAACACCATAAGGATATGTTTGGAAAATGATTCCAAAACTTTAGGCGTGCCGACAGTAAAGTCTTTGATTTCAGAAGTCAGATATAGCGGTAATTGTGCCATTGGGTAACGCTCTCTTTAGTGAATTTTATATTAATTTTGATATTCCATAGTTCACTAAAAATCCACCAACCACTAGCCATAAATAAGTTAGTATTCCTAAAACAAACGGTTTTAATCCTGCCTTTTTGATTGCGCTTGCTTGCGTCGTTAAGCCAAGCGCAGCCATTGATGAAATTAATAAGAAAGAATCGATTTCAACGAATAATTTCACGAGTTCTTTTGGTAATAAATCAAAAGAATTAAAAATGGCAACACCAATAAAAAGTACAGCAAACCAAGGAATTGTAATTTTGTGTGATGTATTTTCTGATACTCCATTACTACGTGTTAATAACCAAGAAAGCATTAATAAAAAGGGGGCGAGCATCATCACTCGGATCATTTTGGAAATGACGGCAGTATTCGCCACGATAGGATCAATATTTTCCCCAATCGCATAAACTTGAGCCACTTCGTGTACACTAGAACCAACATAAATACCGAATTGATGGGCGTTAATTAAATGTTGTGACCACGTGTAGAACAAGGGGTAAGTAAAAATAGCAAGCGTCCCGAAAATGACCACTACGGCAATCGCCACTGAAACTTTATGGGATTCTGCTTTGGTAACAGGCTCTGCCGCCATCACTGCTGCCGCACCGCAAATGCTGCAACCTGCCCCAGTGAGATAAACCAATTGTTTATCCATTTTTAGATAACGAATGCCTAAAAGTGCGGTAAAAAAGAAGGTTGAAATTAGCATGATTGCATCGGTAACGACAGCATTTAATCCTACATCGGCAATATCGCCAAAAGTGAGGCGGAAACCATACAGCACAATGCCAGTGCGAAGAAGCGCGCCTTTGGCAAACAAAACGCCTTTTTCCACTTGTGTTGAAAATTGCGGATAAATGGTATTGCCGATTGCCATTCCCAGCAAGATAGCAATAATTAAAGCACTGATATGATAATGATGGGAAAAATCAGTGTTTCCTAAATAGTTAGCAAGTATAGCGATAATCGCGATAAATATAAGTCCGAAATAAAAGGGACGTGTGTTCATTTTTTCTCTCCGTGATAACACTCAAATTACAATTCGGCAATCTTTACCGCTTCGCCCGAAGCCGCGCTCAGGGCTTCGTTTAAAACGTCATAAAAATCTCGTCCGTCTCGCGTTGCCAGCCATTTGCCGTTTTGCTCGGCGAAATGGTAGCCGCCGCTTTTTGCGGCAATCCACAATTCCTGATTGGGCGTGTGGCGGTTGACGATGATTTGCGTGCCGTCTCCGGCTTCGATGGTCAGGACGTTTCCGGCAAACTGGCAGTCGAAATCCCAGCCGTTTTCGTCGATTTGGTCTTCGATGTGTTCGAACAATTCTTCGCTCATGCGGATGAATTCGCTTTCGGTCATCATGGCTTTTTGCGTGTTTTTTGTTTAAGATACCGAATCTTGCCACATTCGCGCTTATGAAGGAAGTTTACCGATGAAATACGGCGTATTTTTTGCGGCGGCAACCGCCCTCCTGCTCTCGGCCTGCGGTTACAAAGGCGATCTCTACCTGCCCAAAGAAGGCGACAAGGCGCGTTTCGGCGTAATCCAAACCGGTTTGCAACTTCAAAGCAAACCGCAATCCGCTTCACAAACCCAAAAATGAAAACGAAAACATGACCCTATTTTGCGAACAAGTCCCCTACCCCCGCCTTGCCGAAGCATTCGGCACGCCGCTTTATGTGTACAGCCAATCCGCGCTGACCGAAGCATTTGAAAACTATCAAACTGCCTTTGCCGAGCTCTCCCCGCTCGTCTGCTATGCGGTTAAAGCCAATGGCAACCTAAGCATCATCAAACACTTTGCTTCTTTGGGGAGCGGTTTTGACATTGTGTCCGGCGGCGAATTGGCACGCGTTTTGGCGGCTGGCGGTGATGCGGCGAAAACGATTTTTTCCGGCGTAGGCAAAAGCGAGGCGGAAATCGAGTTTGCCCTGAATGCGGGCGTGAAATGCTTCAATATGGAAAGCATTCCCGAAATCGACCGTATTCAAAAAGTTGCCGCGCGTTTGGGTAAAACCGCGCCCGTCTCCCTGCGCGTCAACCCCGATGTCGATGCCAAAACCCATCCCTACATCTCCACAGGTCTGAAAGCCAACAAATTCGGCATCGCCTACGCCGACGCGCTCGAAGCCTACCGCCACGCCGCACAACAGCCCAATTTGAAAATCATCGGCATCGACTGCCATATCGGTTCTCAACTGACCGACTTAAGCCCGCTTATCGAAGCCTGCGAACGCATTTTAATTCTGGTTGACGCACTTGCCGCCGAAGGCATTGTTTTGGAACATTTGGACTTAGGCGGCGGCGTCGGCATTGTTTACCAAGACGAAAATGTGCCCGACTTGGGCGCGTATGCCCGGGCGGTTCAAAAACTGATGGGGACACGCCGTCTGAAACTCATTCTTGAGCCCGGCCGCAGCTTGGTCGGCAACGCAGGCGCGTTGCTGACGCGCGTCGAGTTTGTCAAACACGGCGAAGAGAAAAACTTCGTCATGGTCGATGCGGCGATGAACGATTTAATGCGCCCGGCCCTATACGATGCCTACCACCACATCGAAGCGGTTGAAACCAAAAACATCGCGCCGCTGACCGCCAACATCGTCGGCCCGATTTGTGAAACCGGCGACTTCCTCGGCAAAGACCGCACCATCGCCTGCGAAGAAGGGGATTTGCTGCTTATCCGCAGCGCCGGTGCGTATGGCTCAAGCATGGCGAGCAACTACAACACGCGCAACCGTGCGGCGGAAGTATTGGTTGACGGCAACGAATACCGACTCATCCGCCGACGCGAAACCTTAGAACAGCAAATGGCAAACGAACTCGCCTGCCTGCAAGCCGAACATCAAAATGCCGTCTGAAGCAGTTCAGACGGCATTTTTAACGCTCTAAAGGCTTACTCGTTCGGCAGCCTTAACAGGGAAAGCAGCAGCCCTCCCCAGATTATCACGATTGAGACAATCATCATCACAATGGCGGAAGTACTCATTTTTCGTCTCCTTGTTCATGTTCGTGTTCGTCTTTGACGTTGAAATCCTGACCGTGTTTCCAAGGCAGCAACGACAGCAGCAGCCCGAACACGACCAACGCCGCCGACATCCCCCAGCCGAAAATACTGAGGAAACCATCCGGATAACCTTCGTAATTTTTCTCCATCAGGCCGCTGGTATCTTTAAACAGCATATAGCCGAGCATTACGACGGTAACCACGACGCAGACCGTCCACAAGCCGCCGATGCGGATGGAGGACAAGGCATTCAGGTGCCTGCGTAATTCCGGCAGCCTGCCGCTGATGATGATGGCGGCAACATAAACAAAGCCGGCGGCAACAATGCCGTAGGTGTTGACGAATTTGTCCATCACGTCCAAAACCGGCAGCCCCGTCGCCGTACCGAACAGCAGCGTGGAAACAATGCCCATCGGAATGCAGACCAGCAGCGTGGCGTTGACGCGCCCGATGTTCAGCTTGTCCTGAATCGCCGCCACAATCACTTCAAGGATGGAAATCATCGACGTAACGCCGGCGAACACCAGCGAACCGAAAAACAATATGCCGATCAGCCAGCCCATCGGTGCCTGGTTGATAATGGTCGGAAAGGCGATAAACGCCAAACCGATGCCGCCGGAGGCAACCTCGTTGACCGCCTTACCGCCCGCCTGCGCCATAAAGCCCAATGCGGCAAACACGCCGATACCCGCGAGCAGTTCAAAGCTGCTGTTGGCAAAACCGACCACCAAGCCCGTGCCGCCCAAATCCGTTTTCTTCTTCAAGTAAGAAGAATAGGTAACCATAATGCCGAAGCAGATGGAAAGCGAAAAGAAAATCTGCCCGTATGCCGCCACCCAGACCTTGGAATCGGCGAGTTTCGACCAGTCGGGCGTAAACAATGCGTCCAAGCCCTTTGCCGCGCCCGGCAGCGTCAGCGAAATGCCGACCATAATCAAAAACATCACCAAAAGCAGCGGCATAAAGAACGACGAGGCGCGCGCCACGCCCTTTTGCACGCCCAAAGCCATAATGGCGGCGGTAAAAACCCACACGCCCGCCAAAGGACCGGCGACTTTGCCGACAAAATCCAAACCCAAGGCTTCCGGGCCCGCCATTTGCAGGAAGTCCTTAAAGAAAAAACCCTGCGGATCCGCACCCCAGGCAGCGTTGACCGAATAATAGGTATAGCTTGCCGCCCAACCGATAATCACTGCGTAATAGATGCAGATGACGATATTGGTCATCACGTTCCACCAGCCGACCGGCTCAAACCAGCGTCCGAGGCGGCGGAAAGCCAAGGGCGCAGAACCCCGGTAACGGTGGCCGATGGCATAATCGAGCAGCAGCAGCGGAATGCCCGCCGTCAGAAGCGCGACCAGATAGGGCAGGATGAACGCGCCGCCGCCGTTTTCAAAAGCAATATAGGGGAAACGCCAAATATTGCCCAAGCCGACGGCGGATCCGATGGCGGCAATCATAAACGCGCGGCGCGTGCCGAATGTGGCGCGTTCTTTCGTTTTGGAATCAGACACGTTGATACCTCTTGAGTTATTTATTAAAAACAAGCCGTTGTAGGCAAACATATATAGAAACAGCGTCTGACAGGGATAATGTCTTCTGAAAAAACAAACCGGCTTGTGACCGATTGTTTACAATCTATGTGCTTATCGTAAAAAAATTTAACGCTGATGGCAAGCGGTGAAGGTTTGAAAACGAAAAATTTTAGGGGCTGTACTAGATTAGCCCTAAATTCCACACCAATCCCGCAGGATTTTAAGCTGTTGAGACGGTGTGCCGAAGTTAAATCGAAATTCGCATTCTTTCAAGAACAGCGGGAAAAATTTACGATCGATTCCGTTGTATTTTCGCAAGACGCGTTTTGCCTGATTCCAAAAATTCTCAATGCCGTTAATGTGGTTCTGACGGTCTGCAAACTCCTTGGAATGGTTGATGCGGTAATGGATAAAACCGCTCACGTCCAACTTGTCGCCGCTGCTCAGACTATCGGTATAAACAATGCTGTCCGGCATGATTTTCTTCTTGATGACAGGGAGTAACGTTTCAGACTTGGCATTGTTTACGACAACGGTATAGACCCGTCCGTTGCGTTTCAGAATGCCGAAGACAACCACTTTTCCTGCCGCACCGCGACCACGTCTGCCTTTACGCCGTCCGCCGAAATCGCTTTCGTCCGGCTCGACAGGGCCCTCAAAAACCTCATCGGCAGCCAAGGCCAAATGATGGTTGATAACCGTGCGGATTTTACGGTAGAACAGTACTGCCGAATTGGGATGGATACCCAAAATATCGGCGGCAGAACGGGCGGTAACTTCGAGTACAAAAAAACGGATCAGTTCTTTCTGTACTTTTTTCTTTAATTTGCAGTGCGTTATCTTCATATTTCGAGGGTAACATATCTGCTAATCTAGTACAGCCCCTTAAATTTAGTCCACTATAAAAAACGGCGGAAATAAATTTTTTCCGCCTCACTTGAATTTGCCCGCACACACCCTAATTTTGCCGACTTATACGGGCAGCCGCCTGACGGCTGTCCGGTTTCCACTTCAATCTGTCCGAACCGTTCGGGCAGATGATTGTTTTCAAAACATTTATCGGAGCATAAATATGACCATCCGTCCTTTACACGACCGCGTCGTCGTCAAACGCTTGGAAGCTGAAGAGAAAACCGCATCGGGCATCGTTTTGCCGGGTGCGGCCGCCGAAAAACCCGATATGGGCGAAGTGATCGCCGTGGGTGCGGGCAAAATCGGTAAAGACGGCGCGCGCCGTCCGCTGGATGTCAAAGTCGGCGACAAAATCATCTTCGGCAAATACAGCGGCCAAACCGTAAAAGCCGACGGCGAAGAGCTGTTGGTAATGCGCGAAGAAGATATTTTCGGCATCGTTGAAAAATAAATACGGACACGATGCCGTCTGAAACGGCAAACCGCCTTCAGACGGCATAAACGGTTTTATCAGACAGTTTTAATGATTTTTGGAGAATTGAAATGGCAGCAAAAGACGTACAATTCGGCAATGAAGTCCGCCAAAAAATGGTAAACGGCGTGAACATTTTGGCAAACGCCGTGCGCGTAACCTTGGGTCCCAAAGGCCGCAACGTGGTGGTTGACCGCGCTTTCGGCGGCCCGCACATCACCAAAGACGGCGTAACCGTCGCCAAAGAAATCGAACTGAAAGACAAGTTTGAAAATATGGGCGCGCAAATGGTGAAAGAAGTCGCGTCCAAAACCAACGACGTGGCGGGCGACGGTACGACTACCGCCACCGTATTGGCGCAATCCATCGTTGCCGAAGGTATGAAATACGTTACCGCCGGTATGAACCCGACCGACCTGAAACGCGGTATCGACAAAGCCGTTGCCGCTTTGGTTGACGAGCTGAAAAACATCGCCAAACCTTGCGACACTTCCAAAGAAATCGCCCAAGTCGGCTCGATTTCCGCCAACTCCGACGAACAAGTCGGCGCGATTATCGCCGAAGCGATGGAAAAAGTCGGCAAAGAAGGCGTGATTACCGTTGAAGACGGCAAATCTTTGGAAAACGAGCTGGACGTAGTTGAAGGTATGCAGTTCGATCGCGGCTACCTGTCCCCTTACTTCATCAACGACGCGGAAAAACAAATTGCCGGTTTGGACAGCCCGTTTGTATTGCTGTTCGACAAAAAAATCAGCAACATCCGCGACCTGCTGCCTGTTTTGGAACAAGTGGCCAAAGCCAGCCGTCCGCTCTTGATTATCGCTGAAGACGTAGAAGGCGAAGCCTTGGCGACTTTGGTGGTGAACAACATCCGAGGCATCCTGAAAACCGTTGCCGTTAAAGCCCCTGGCTTCGGCGACCGCCGCAAAGCGATGCTGCAAGACATCGCCATCCTGACCGGCGGCGTGGTGATTTCCGAAGAAGTCGGCCTGTCTCTGGAAAAAGCGACTTTGGAAGACTTGGGTCAAGCCAAACGCATCGAAATCGGTAAAGAAAACACCACCATCATCGACGGCTTTGGCGACGCAGCCCAAATCGAAGCGCGTGTTGCCGAAATCCGCCAACAAATCGAAACCGCAACCAGCGATTACGACAAAGAAAAACTGCAAGAGCGCGTGGCTAAATTGGCAGGCGGCGTGGCAGTCATCAAAGTCGGTGCCGCTACCGAAGTCGAAATGAAAGAGAAAAAAGACCGCGTGGAAGACGCGCTGCACGCTACCCGCGCAGCCGTTGAAGAAGGCGTGGTTGCAGGCGGCGGCGTAGCCCTGTTGCGTGCCCGTGCTGCTTTGGAAAACCTGCACACCGGCAATGCCGACCAAGACGCAGGCGTACAAATCGTCTTGCGTGCCGTTGAGTCTCCGCTGCGCCAAATCGTTGCCAACGCAGGCGGCGAACCCAGCGTAGTCGTGAACAAAGTGTTGGAAGGCAAAGGCAACTACGGTTACAACGCTGGCAGCGGCGAATACGGCGACATGATCGAAATGGGCGTACTCGACCCCGCCAAAGTAACCCGTTCCGCGCTGCAACACGCCGCATCTATCGCCGGCTTGATGCTGACCACTGATTGCATGATCGCTGAAATCCCCGAAGACAAACCGGCTGTGCCTGATATGGGCGGCATGGGTGGTATGGGCGGCATGATGTAAGCAATGCCGTCTGAAGCCTTCAGACAACAAGCCGCACGGTCAACGCCGTGCGGTTTTTTTGCGAATAAGTGCGGCTAAGGCGCAAACCTTAAAATTGCCAACACCGTTCTTTGCATTGTTATTTTTTGATACGCGCGCTTTTGTTTTATTTCCCGCCATCCCAAAAACGAAGAGCGGCAGGAATTTATCGGAAAAACAGCAACCTTTCCGCCGTCATTCCCGCGAAAGCGGGAATCTAGGTCTGTCGGTGCGGAAACGTATCGGATAAAACGGTTTCTTCAGATTTTACGTTCTGGATTCCCACTTTCGTGGGAATGACGTGGTGCAGGTTTCTGTGCGGATAGCTTCGTCATTCCCGCGCAGGCGGGAATCCAGGTTCGTTGAGTTTCAGTCATTTCCGATAAATTCTTGCAGCTTTGCGTTTCTAGATTCCCACTTCCGTGGGAATGACGGAGAGTCGCGGGAATGACGGAGAGTTGCGGGAATGACGGAGAGTTGCGGGATTGGGCTTGGTACAAGCCTGAAAGGGGGCGGCGGTGCGACCGTAAAAAATGCCGTCTGAAACCCAAATCATCGGGTTTCAGACGGCATTGGCACATCAGGAGCTTAGAACTTCGCTTCGATGGTGAAATTGTAGCTCCTGCCCGGCGAGGTAAAGCGTTGGATGCCGGCGTGGGTTTTGTTGTCAACGCGGTTGACTGTGCCGAATTCGCGGATGCTGCGTAAAGATTCCCAAGTGTAGTACTGCTTGTTGGTAATGTTGTACGCGGCGGCGCGGAGCGTAACCTGTTTGCCGATGTTGAGGTAGGCGGAAAGGTCGAACAGCGTATAGGCCTTGCTGTGTTTGGCATAAGGCCACGGGTTGTTCAAATCGTCGTTGCTGTGGACGGTGTCGGACGGCTTTTTGGCGGCGGTGCGCGTGGCGTAGGCGTTGATGCCCCAGCGTTTGGAAGGCGCGTCATAGCCCAGGCTGTAAACCGCCGTCCACGGCGAAAGCGCGTTGATGGGCGTTTCTTTGCCGTTGTTTTGCGTTGCCTTGCCCTTGATGTAGCTGACGTTGAGGCCGGTGTGCAGCCCTTTGGGCAGCCCGATGCTGTCGAGGTTCCAAGTGCCGTTAAACTCTATGCCTTTCACCCAGGCGGCGGTGCGGTTTTGGTTTTGCCAAACGGGCGAGCTGACCAATGCCGTACCGTCTGAAAGCGGGGCGTAGGTGGGCTTGTTAGGGTTGTCTGACGAAACGCCCATATACGTCAATTCGATAAAGTCGCGGTATTTGGTTTTGAAGCCCGAGAGCTTGAAGTTGCCCGCTTTGCCGCTGCCCGCCAGACCCAATTCCCAGTTTTTGGCTTTTTCGGCTTTCAGGTTTGGGTTGGCTTTCAGGTAGAAATCGGGGTGTGGGAACAGTAGCCAAGTTTCGTCCGAAGTCGGTGCGCGGAAGCCGGTGCTGTATTTTGCCAACAAGTGCAGATGCTTGGTAAACCGCCAGTCGAACCCCGTGCCGTAGCTGAAGCCCGCGTGCGCGCGTTCCGAACCCAAATGGGGAATCTGCCCCCGGATGGCGGTGGTGTATTTCGGATCGTCTTTCGCGCTGCTGCTGTTTTTGTCGTAGCGTATGCCCGCATTCAGGCGGAAGCGGTCGTTGCCGCCCAAGTGAAACGCATTGTTCCAATAGGCAAATTTATATTTCGACCGGTTTTCGATCAGCATTGTGATTTTGGCTTGGTTGGAAGCGAGGATTTTGGGGGCGTACAGTTTTGCGAAATAGCTGTAATCCGAGTTGGCATTGTCCCCTCTGCCGCCGCCCAAGCCGTATTGCGCCGCCCAAACGGCTTTGGAAAAGTCGAGTTGTTTTTCAAAATCGGCAGTCCATTGCGCGGTGTTTTGGCGGATATGCCGGAACGAATGGTAAACCTCGCCGTTGATGCCGCGCAAATCGTAATTTTTCGGGATGTCCCAAGTCCAAGTGTTCATATCGATGCGCTGCTTGTCGTAGCGCAGCTTGAGGCTGTCCCACGGGCCGTGTTCCAATTCGTTTTTGTATTCGACGCCGGAGCGGCGGCGGTAGCTCACGTCTTGGCGGTGGCGGTAGTCGCCCGTTGCGGGAGAGTAAATTGTACCTGTCCACAAATTAGACAGCTCGTTGGTAAAACGGTCGGTGCGGGAGTCTTCAAAAATCCAGCCGATGCGGTTGCGGTCGTTGAAATTGTAGCCCAGCTTGAACAAGGTGCTTTTGTTTACCCATTCTTGCGGGTCGGGTTGGGAGCGCGCAACCCCTGTGGCTACGTAGGTCTGGTACTTGCTGAATGATTGGGTTGGGCTGAAAACATATCCCTTGTTTTCAATTTTGACATCGCCCTCGGTCGAGCGGTTTTTGGTTTCTTTGCCGAAGCGGCGGGTATAAACCAATAAGGCATCCAAACCAAAGAGCCTGCCGGCGGCGGTGATGCTGCTGAACTTTTGGCTGTTTTTGCCGACGCTGCCGCCCTTTATCCCCAAATGGTAGGGCTTGTCTTCGGAAACATAATCGCTTGCGGATTTGGTTTGGTAATTGACTGCGCCGCCCAATGCGCCGCTGCCGGATTTGAGCGAGTCCGCGCCTTTGGTGATGGTTACTTCGGAAAAGTTTTCCGGCTCGGAAGTGTTGCGGTTGGCGTTGAAGTTGCCGTACGCGCCGAACAATTCTTGGAAGGCTTCGGAAGAGCGGCTTTCCGCCTGCGCCAGCCCGTCAACGTTGATGGCGACGCGGTCTTTGTCCACGCCGCGTATGGTAAAGCCGTTAGAACCCGCCCTGCCGCCTTCGACGACGGAAATGCCGGGGTCGTAGCGCACCAGGTCGTGTTCGTCGTTGACCAAGAGCTTGTCTAAGGTTTTGCGGCGGATTTTTTCTTCGCCGAGTTTTTGGGTTTTGTGCGTGCCGGTAACGGTGATTTCGTTCAGCGTTTGGGCGGACTGCGGCGCGGGGTCTGCCGCAAAGGCGGGAAACGCTTGGGCGATGGCGGCGGCAGCCAATACGGGTTTGAAGGGGATGGACATAAGAAACCTTTGTAGGGATGAGATGGTTTATTGTTTAGTAAGGTGTTCGGTATCTCGATTGGCGGTTTCATCAAGTTTTTTTACATAACTCACACCGCCGAATACGGTATCGAGGGAGCGGTCGTCTTTAAAAGTGATTTTGCCGCCTATGCTGGTTTCAGTGTTGCCGTAGCTGCCGTTGAATTTTCCAAAAAACTTGCCTTCCAAGTTGCCGGTTTTGCCGCCGGAGGTGGCATTGCCGGAAAAGCTCGGACCGCTGATCGTTGCGTTTTCAATTTTCACACTCGGTCCGTAATCGCTGTTGCCGCGGATTTCGCCTGCCAGTTTGTTGCTGTTGAAATTGGCGGTGATAAAGGAAAGGACGGGGGTGTTGGTGTAGCCGGTAAAAGAGCTGCCTTTGGGCGGCGTATAAGAGGAGGTAACAAATTGCCCGTCTTTGACGCGGATGCCCCAAACCTGATAAGTGATTTTGCCTTTGCCTTGGGTTTCGGGCGTGCTGCTGCCGTAATAACTGCTTGATGTCGGTGTTTTGCCGACGGGGAAGCCGCCGGCGAAGAGGTCGATTTCGCCGTTGGGACCTATCCATGCCCCGAATTTCATATAATCTTGTTTGGTAATTTCCGCTTCTCTGGTTGCCCCGGAGTCGCTGCAGCAGATAAAGATGCGGCTGCCGTCTGCAAGCCGCTGCCCTGCGTGGCGGTCGGGAATTTTGAAATCGGGGGAGGAGTAGCTGGGGACGATGGGGTCGGCGTAGGATGAAAGGGTGTATTGCGCGCCGCCGGGTGTTTTGAAGATGAATGATTTTTCTTGTGATTCAACACCGAAATAGTTTTTTGTAACCGCCCGCTCTTGAATGGAAATGACGGATGTGCTTCCGGTGCTGGTGGTGTTGATGTTTTCGATTTTGCCGTTATCGCTTGATAACGTTACCTCGCCTTTGGGCAGCGGCGTGGCGGTGGGGATGGACACGGGGACGTGCGGTTCGGCTACCCCCCCCGGCACAGGCGGCAAGGGCAGCGACAAGCGGCAGTAAGGACAGGGCTTTGTATTTCATCGCATACTCAATCTTGATGATGTGTTAATAATAGTTTTGATTATCAGTTTAAATGTTATATGATGTCAACTGGTTTTGTGGGTCGGTGCAAAAATCGGTATAGTGGATTAACAAAAACCAGTACGGCGTTGCCTCGCCTTAGCTCAAAGAGAACGATTCTCTAAGGTGCTCAAGCACCAAGTGAATCGGTTCCGTACTATTTGTACTGTCTGCGGCTCCGTCGCCTTGTCCTGATTTTTGTTAATCCACTATAAAGACCGTCGGGCATCTGCAGCCGTCATTCCCGCGCAGGCGGGAATCTAGTCTGTTCGGTTTCAGTTATTTTCGATAAATGCCTGTTGCTTTTCATTTCTAGATTCCCACTTTCGTGGGAATGACGGTTCAGTTGCTACGGTTACTGTCAGGTTTCGGTTATGTTGGAATTTCGGGAAACTTATGAATCGTCATTCCCGCGCAGGCGGGAATCTAGAACGTGGAATCTAAAGAAACCGTTTTACCCGATAAGTTTCCGCACCGACAGACCTAGATTCCCACTTTCGTGGGAATGACGGGATGTAGGTTCGTAGGAATGACGTGGTGCAGGTTTCCGTGCGGATGGATTCGTCATTCCCGCGCAGGCGGGAATCCAGACCTTAAGGCAGCGGCAATATTCAAAGATTATCTGAAAGTCTGAGATTCTAGATTCCCACTTTCGTGGGAATGACGGTTCAGTTGCTACGGTTACTGTCAGGTTTCGGTTATGTTGGAATTTCGGGAAACTTATGAATCGTCATTCCCGCGCAGGCGGGAATCTGGAATTTCAATGCCTCAAGAATTTATCGGAAAAAACCAAAACCCTTCCGTCATCATTCCCGCAAAAGCGGGAATCTAGAAATGAAAAGCAACAGGAATTTATCGGAAATGACCGAAACTGAACGGACTGGATTCCCGCTTTTGCGGGAATGACGGCGACAGGGTTGCTGTTATAGTGGATGAACAAAAACCGGTACGGCGTTGTCTCGCCTTAGCTCGAAGAGAACGATTCTCTAAGGTGCTGAAGCACCAAGTGAATCGGTTCCGTACTATCTGTACTGTCTGCGGCTTCGTCGCCTTGTCCTGATTTTTGTTAATCCACTATAAATGTGAAATCCGCCCTTTGAAAATCGGGCGGCGGTTTTTTGCCTGCCCGCTTTCAGACGGTAAAGCCGGTTTTCACGGGTTTCTGCCTGTTTTTCGGATGGTTTGACGTGCTTCGGCGGCGTGTTTGCCAGAAAGGTAAATGACAGGGTATGTTGTATTTCAGATACGGTTTTTTGGTTGTTTGGTGTGCGGCAGGTGTTTCTGCCGCCTATGGGGCGGATGCGCCCGCGATTTTGGATGACAAGGCATTGTTGCAGGTGCAGCGGTCGGTGTCGGATAAGTGGGCGGAATCGGATTGGAAAGTTGACAATGATGCCCCGCGCGTGGTTGACGGGGATTTTTTGTTGGCGCATCCGAAAATGTTGGAACATAGTTTGCGCGACGTGCTCAACGGCAATCAGGCGGATTTGATCGCTTCGTTGGCGGATTTGTATGCCAAGCTGCCGGATTATGACGCGGTTTTGTACGGCAGGGCGCGGGCTTTGCTGGCGAAATTGGCGGGAAGGCCGGCGGAGGCGGTGGCGCGGTATCGGGAACTGCACGGGGAAAATGCGGCAGACGAGCGGATTTTGCTGGATTTGGCGGCGGCGGAGTTTGACGATTTCCGGCTGAAGTCGGCAGAAAGGCATTTTGCCGAGGCGGAAAAATTGGATTTGCCGGCGCCGGTTTTGGAAAATGTGGGGCGTTTTCGGAAAAAAGCGGAGGGGCTGACGGGCTGGCGTTTTTCGGGCGGCATCAGTCCGGCGGTCAATAGAAATGCCAATAATGCCGCGCCGCAGTATTGCCGGCAAAACGGAGGCCGGCAGATATGCAGTGTCAGCCGGGCGGAGCGGGCGGCAGGCTTGAATTATGAAATCGAGGCGGAAAAACTGACGGCGTTGGCAGATAATCATTATTTGTTGTTCCGTTCCAATATCGGCGGCACGAGCTATTATTTCAGTAAAAAATCAGCTTATGACGACGGGTTCGGCAGAGCGTATTTGGGTTGGCAGTATAAAAATGCACGGCAGACGGCGGGGATTTTGCCGTTTTATCAGGTGCAGTTGTCGGGCAGCGACGGCTTTGATGCGAAAACAAAACGGGTAAACAACCGCCGCCTGCCGCCGTATATGCTGGCGCACGGAGTCGGCGTGCAGTTGTCCCATACTTACCGCCCAAACCCGGGATGGCAATTTTCGGTCGCGCTGGAACATTACCGCCAACGCTACCGCGAACAGGATAGGGCGGAATACAATAACGGTCGGCAGGACGGGTTTTATGTTTCGTCGGCAAAACGTTTGGGCGAATCGGCAACTGTGTTCGGCGGCTGGCAGTTTGTGCGGTTTGTGCCGAAACGCGAAACGGTGGGCGGCGCGGTCAATAATGCCGCCTACCGGCGCAACGGTGTTTATGCCGGCTGGGCGCAGGAGTGGCGGCAGTTGGGCGGTTTGAACAGTCGGGTTTCCGCGTCTTATGCCCGCCGCAACTATAAGGGCGTTGCGGCTTTCTCGACAGAGGCGCAACGCAACCGCGAATGGAATGTCTCGCTGGCTTTGAGCCACGACAAGTTGTCGTACAAAGGTATCGTGCCCGCGTTGAATTATCGTTTCGGCAGGACGGAAAGTAATGTGCCGTATGCGAAACGCCGCAACAGCGAGGTGTTTGTGTCGGCGGATTGGCGGTTTTGAATGGTGGGATAATGCCGTCCGAACTTTGGAAACAGGTTCGGACGGCATTTTTGCGCGTTCAGGCAAGGGCGGCGGCAAATACGCCGCGCAAGGCGTTGGAGAGGCGGATTTCTTCGGCTTCTTGCAGTGTTTTTTGTGTGATGTGTGTTTCGATTACTTGATTTGTTTGCAAATATTTTTGCGGTTCGTCCAACACGGCTTGGCGCATTATGCCGTTTAAAATGTCTAAATCTAAAGAGGGCGTGAGCCATTGTCCGCGATGTTTGACGAACACGTTGCTTCTGCCGCCTTCGAGCAGGATGCCGTCTGAATTGAAAAACAGGCTGTCGAACGCGCCTTGTGTTTCGGCGGTTTGCCACGCTTGGTCGAAGACGGTGCGGCAGGTGGTTTTGAAGCGGCGCAGGTAGTTTTGTGCGGGCAGGATGGTCGGCGAAATGATGACGCGTTGTTTGTCGGTCAGACGGTTTAAAACGGCGCGGGACAGGCTGATGCCGTCTGAAGCGAGCAGGGCTTTGATGCGGAACGCGCCGTCGGGCAAGCGTGCGATGTATTGTTTGATTTGATTTTCGCAACCGTCGGGCAGGGGCAGGTTGAGGGCTTGGGCGGAGGTTTTCAGACGGCATAGGTGGCGGTCGAGCAGGGCGCAGCGTCCGTTTTCCACGCGCAGGGTTTCAAAAATGCCGAAGTCGGGGCGCAATTCGTTGAGGAAACGGGCTTTCCAGCCGCATTCCCGATATTCGGCGGCAGGGTCGCTGTCGATGACGATGCCGGAACCGACACCGTACACGCCTTGATAAATGCCGTCTGAAAGCGGCGTGAGCGACAAGGTGCGGATAACGACGTTGAACGTGCCTTCAAACCCCAAGCCGCCGGAACACGGGTTCAAATAGCCGATGCTGCCCGTATAAAGTCCGCGCGCTTCGGCTTCGAGCGATTCGATAATCTGCATACTCATTTTTTTGGGCGCGCCGGTGATGCTGCCGCAGGGGAAGGCGGCGCGGAGGATGTCGGCGAACGAGGTGTGCGGCAAGGCTTGGGCTTGGATGGTGCTGGTCATCTGCCAAACGCTGCCGAAACGCGATACTTTAAACGGTTCGGGTACGCATACTGTGCCGGTTTGGGCGATTTTGCCGAGGTCGTTACGCAGCAAATCGACAATCATCACGTTTTCGGCGCGGTTTTTCGGGTCTGCTTGCAACTCGGCGGCGCGGCGTTCGTCTTGTCCGTCGCCCAAAATCGGCGCGGTGCCTTTCATCGGTTCGGTGCTGATGGTGCCGTCCGAACCGATTTTGAGGAAGAGTTCGGGCGAGAAACACAGCGTCCACGCGGATTGCCCTTGTGCATCGGGCAGGTGGGACAAAACGGCATAGGGGACGGGCTGGCGCAGGCGTTGGTAAAGTTTGACGGGATTGCCGTAGGCTTGCAGGTGCAGGCGGGTAGTGTAGTTGATTTGATAGGTGTCGCCGCGTCGGATGGCTTCGTGGATTTGGCGGATATGGTCGAGGTAATCGGCTTCGGATACGGAGGATTGCGGCGTGGAAATGCCGGCGGGGAGGCCGTCTGAGTGTCGGGCAAGCCAGCTTGCGGCATCGGTGTCGGCGCAGTCGGCAAACCAGTGCAGGGCAAGGTTGCCGCCGCGTTCGGACTCGACCCCCGTCAGCGGCAAACCGAATCCGTAGTCTGCAAACAACACGGCATGCAGCCCTTTTTGCCAGCCCGATTGCAGCGCGCCGTCCAAAGCATCGAGTTCTTCGGGACGGAAAAAACGGCTTTCCACATGATTTTGATAGCGTTTTGCGCGACCGCTTACGGCATCGTCAAACAGGGCGAAATAGGGCATGGCAATTCGGGGCAAATGTTTTGATTATACGCTCTTTTTACACATATTTTCAGACGATTCGGCAAATATCGGCAAAATGTAATTTTATGTAGAGAAAGTGGGGGCGAGGGTGTAAAATTGTGAAAATGGATTTTCATCGTATTTCCTTTTCGGTTTAAACCCCGCCCTTTAGGGCGGTAGAATCAGACTTTATTTGGGAGGGGCGTAACCCCTTCCAAATCAGGGCAACACATAGGGCGACGCTTTATGTGTCGTCCTGTGTGTTGAAACATTTCCAACCTGAAATACAATAAGGAGACCTTTATGGCAGACCACCAGCTGCAACCGTTTGAAAGTGTGGAATTGGGCGAAAAGCAAGATCAGCTCCAAGTATAGTGGATTAACAAAAACCAGTACGGCGTTGTCTCGCCTTAGCTCAAAGAGAACGATTCTCTAAGGTGCTGAAGCACCAAGTGAATCGGTTCCGTACTATTTGTACTGTCTGCGGCTTCGTCGTCTTGTCCTGATTTTTGTTAATCCGCTATAAAGACCGTCGGGCATCTGCAGCCGTCATTCCCGCGCAGGCGGGAATCTAGGTCTGTTCGGTTTCAGTTATTTCCGATAAATGCCTGTTGCTTTTCATTTCTAGATTCCCACTTCCGTGGGAATGACGGTTCAGTTGCTACGGTTACTGTCAGGTTTCGGTTATGTTGGAATTTCGGGAAACTTATGAATCGTCATTCCCGCGCAGGCGGGAATCTAGGTCTGTTCGATTTCAGTTATTTCCGATAAATGCCTGTTGCTTTTCATTTCTAGATTCCCACTTCCGTGGGAATGACGGTTCAGTTGCTACGGTTACTGTCAGGTTTCGGTTATGTTGGAATTTCGGGAAACTTATGAATCGTCATTCCCGCGCAGGCGGGAATCTAGACCTTAGAACAACAGCAATATTCAAAGATTATCTGAAAGTCCGAGATTCTAGATTCCCGCTTTCGCGGGAATGACGGGATGTAGGTTTTCTTAACCCTGCGTCCTAGATTCCCGCTTTCGCGGGAATGACGGAAAGTGGCGGGAATGACGGTTCGGGCATTCCTTAAATCACCCGTGTATCGCTGTAAATCTTAGAGATGGCGGAATATAGCGGATTAACAAAAACCAGTACGGCGTTGCCTCGCCTTAGCTCAAAGAGAACGATTCTCTAAGGTGCTGAAGCACCAAGTGAATCGGTTCCGTACTACCTGTACTGTCTGCGGCTTCGCCGCCTTGTCCTAATTTTTGTTAATCCGCTATACATCTGATTGATGCCGAATCTTTGGAAGAAGTCTTGAAACAATAGAAGCAGGCAATTGGAATAGGGTCTTCTTTTCATAAGAAACAGCCGCAAAGACCGTGATCTTTGCGGCTGTCTGCTTCCTGTCCGTCAGAACCGGTAGCCTACGCCGACTCGTCCGCTGTGGTTGCCGTACTGTTTGGAACCGGCGTAGCTGTAACGTGCCAAGCCGTTCCAGCCGTTGCCGAATTCGACATCCGCGCCCAGACCGGCAACCAGGCGGGTGTGCGGCATATTGCGTGCCCCCGTCTTGCCGGTTGCTGCAGTCGCGCCGGTAAAGCCGCCCGTTACCGTGTAGTCGCGTCCGTTCAGGTCGCGTTCCACGCCCGCCGTTGCAAACAGGACGGCTTTATCGCTCAAGGGTTGCGACAGCTTCAGACCCGCGAGTCCGACCAGTGTGCCTTCAGTGATGCTGTTGCCGCTCCAGCCCAAAGCACTGCCTTTTTCGGCGAATGCATCCTGTTTGAGCAGGTCGTAGCGCAGACCGCCTTCGACCGTCAAATCTCCCGTTGCGGCAAACGGAACGTTGACACCGCCCAGTGCGCCCAGCTGCATCAGCGTGCCGTTGACGCTGCCTTCCGCATGTTCGTCCGCACCGGTGCTGCGGCTGATGCTGTTTTTGTAGCGTCCGTAGGAGAACAGGCCTTTGAGATAGCCGATATCGCCCGCATCGTGCCGTATGCCTGCAAACAGACTAATGCTGTCGGTTTTTGCATTTGCACTGTTTTCGCTCCATGTGCTGTGTCCCATGCCCAGTGTGGCGGCTGCTGTCGTATTTTCGCCGGTTTTCGCGGCAATGCCGACGGTTTGGGTACTGCCGCGCATTTTGCCTTCAACACCGCCCTGTTCCCACGTTCCACCGTCCTGTTGGGTTTGCGCGATGACGCGCAGACCCGTAGCGTTGTGGTCCAACCCGTCCGATACGGCTTTCAGGCGGCGTCCCTGCATATCGGCATGGGCGGCGGTACTGTCGGCATAGACGGTAGCGGCGAGATTGTTGAAGATGCGTACACCGTCGGCGGCATTCGCATGCTGTACGGCTGCCGCTGCGCGGAAAGTTGCGCCGTAGGGGCGGATGCCCGGCATATCTGTGCGGTCGGCGGCCGCAGTTTCAACCGTCTCGGGTGTTGCGGATGATTCGGAGGCATCCAGTTCGACCATCAGGTTTTCCAGATTGCTGCCGCCCTGTTCTACGGCGTGTTTCAGACCGGCGGGCGCGGAATGTGCCGCTGCCGAAGCAGTCCGTGCCGCATTGCCGCGACGGACATAATAGGACAGCGTGTCGCCTTCACTACCCGCTGTTTTTTCGACGCTGTCGAGGGAAGCCAGCAGACCGCCGTCGGTTTCGATGTTTGTGAAGAAAGAATAATCCCGCCCGATTTTGGCGGCACTCAGGAAGGGAACACGTTGTCCGGTACGGTTGAGATAGCCTGCCCCCTTACCGCCTGCCGACATGTACAGCTTGCCGCCGGTCATCGCCGTACCGTCCACTTTCAGCAGTTTGCCCAAACGTGTGTACAGCGTACCTTCGCCGCCCAGCTGCAGATCGCCTTTGATGTGCACGGTTTCGTTTGCGCCGGATCGGTCGGTATCTGCCAGATAGACAATGCCGTCGCTGTTCAGGCTACCGCCGGATGCCGCCCCGTTATAAATCAGCGCACCTTTGGTTTCGACGTGCATATCCGATTTGTTGTTGCCGTACAACACCAGCGAACCGCCTTCGATAACGGTTTTGCCCGTATAGGTGTTGTTGCCGTGCAGTTGCAGTTGGCTGCCGCCTTTTTTGATCAGGCCGCCCGTGCCTGAAATGTCGTTACGGAAGGAGTAGGCAATATCGGATGTACCTTTCGTATCGGCGGTAAAGTCGCCGAACGGAAAGGACGCGGGTCCGTTCATGGCCTTACCCGTATCCAGCAGTCCCCAGCCGAACTTGCTGTCCACGCCGACTGCACCGATGTCCTGAGCCGTTGTCAGCAGCGTGGTACGCAGGTTGTCGTTGCTCATCCACGGGTATTTCTGCAGCAGCAGAGCCGCCGTGCCGGTTACGATGGGTGCGGAAAAGGATGTTCCGGCAATTTGAATCGGGTTTGTACGGGTGAAACGGACGCTTGCTTCATAGGGTGCCGACAGGCACCACATGGCAGTAATTCCGCAATGGTTGGAGCCATTGAACTTTTCTCCACTGCGGTCTACGCCTGCAACTGTGATAATGCCTTTTTGAGCGTCTTTTTCATAAAATGGCAATAGGGTCAGTGTGTTGGGCTGAGCTTGTGCGTCATTGCTTGCCGAAAAAATGAAAAGCATGTTTTTATTACGGATGTGGTAGGACAAGTTGCCGTAATCGCTCTGTTGCATCAGGCGGATACCCTCGTCTGTTTTATCACCGCCGGAATAGGCGAGCAACGCTTGGCGGTACTGCTCCTCCGAATTGGCTATTTGGAAATGGTCGGCAGTGCCTGCCCTCGATGTTGTTCCAAAACTGTTATTGACGATGCGCACGCCACGTTCGCCCAGCTTGACCCATGCATTGCGGATGGCTGCAGACATTATTTCGTTCTTGGTTCCATCATGCGTATTCATTATGTGTAGCGTCGCATCGGGCGCAATACCGCCTGCAGGTCTGCCGTCCACGGAACGCCCGCCAATAATATGGGAGACCACATCGATGTGTCCGATTTCTTTTACGTGGCGGATATCCGTCGGCTTTGCTTCAGTCTCTATAACGGCCTCATCGTCGAAAGAAGCTTCAATGTCTTTACCGTCTCCGTCTTCAGGCGCTTCCTTCCGCATATACGCCGTATAGTTTTTGTAATTTTCGTTATAGCCGTGTTCTTTTCTGCCATACAGTTCGGGAAAGGATATGCTGCCGACGGATTCGCCTGTGTCGACGATACCTACCTCTACCCCGCGTCCTGTATAGCCTGCTTCAATTGCAGGTTTGAGGTTGATCAAATTCTTGTATGCGTCATTTGGGTTTGTAAAGTCTCCGGTATGCAGATTCGGGGGGGGGCATTGATTTTGGCATCCCTGTCTGTAACCGCAACGTCATCCCGACCGGCACAGAGCATGCTTCTGTCTTTGCACATTTCGTTCTTGATACCGGCGTAAGATATTGCTGCTGATTTCGCTGTTGTTGCCCTGCTGTTGCTGCCGATACCGGTGCCGCCTGCATTGAAGTCGGGCGCAGAAGTGCCGCCTCCGCCGCCGCCTAAGCAGGCAGAAAGTGTTGTTGCAACAGCTAACGCCATGGCAGCCGGTTTGAAAGTTTTTGTAGGGAAGGTTGGGGTCGTTCGCATGATGAGGTCTCCTTGAATCTGACAATAGAATTCAGGCGAGGGAATAAAAATTCCGTAATGTTTAGATGTAACCCGTTTTTATATTTTGAATTATATTATTATAGGGGTTGTCTTGGACAACTAGGATAAACTCGATTTTACTAATTGTTTTAAAATGGAAATTTGAACTTTCGACAAATAGCTCAATGAGTTTATTTTGTTTATACCGGCTTAGACGGCTTTTTCTCATAGGGATAATTCTAACTTAATTTGAATTTCCCTAGTTATAGTGGATGAACAAAAACCAGTACGGCGTTGCCTCGCCTTAGCTCAAAGAGAACGATTCTTTAACAAGTGAATCGGTTCCGTACTATCTGTACTGTCTGCGGCTTCGTCGCCTTGTCCTGATTTTTGTTAATCCGCTATAAAGACCGTCGGGCATCTGCAGCCGTCATTCCCGCGCAGGCGGGAATCTAGTCTGTTCGGTTTCAGTTATTTCCGATAAATGCCTGTTGCTTTTCATTTCTAGATTCCCACTTTCGTGGGAATGACGGGATGTGGGTTCGTGGGAATGACGCGGTGCAGGTTTCCGTGCGGATGGATTCGTCATTCCCGCGCAGGCGGGAATCTAGACCTTAGAACAACAGCAATATTCAAAGATTATCTGAAAGTCCGAGATTCTAGATTCCCGCTTTCGCGGGAATGACGGAAAGTGGCGGGAATGACGGTTCGGGCATTCCTTAAATCACCCGTGTATCGCTGTAAATCTTAGAGATGGTGGAATATAGCGGATTAACAAAAACCAGTACGGCGTTGCCTCGCCTTAGCTCAAAGAGAACGATTCTCTAAGGTGCTGAAGCACCAAGTGAATCGGTTCCGTACTATTTGTACTGTCTGCGGCTTCGTCGCCTTGTCCTGATTTTTGTTAATCCACTATACAAAGACAAAAACATCGACCTCGGTCATGACTGATTGCCGATGAAGCAATAAAAATGCCGTCTGAACCTGAAAACGGGTTCAGACGGCATTTTCTATCGGGGTTTTAAAGCGGCATTAAATGTCGGTTTCCAAATAAACGACTTGGGTTTGCAGATATTCTTCCAAACCGTGTTTGCCGTCCGCGCCGCCGATACCGGATTTTTTCCAACCGGCGTGGAAACCCTGCATGGCTTCGAAGTTTTCGCGGTTGATGTAGGTTTCGCCGAATTGCAGGCGGCGGGTAACGTAGAAGGCTTCGTTTAAATTAGTCGTATAAACAGAACTGGTCAGACCAAACTCGCAATCGTTAGCCAGTGCGATGACTTGGTCGAGCGTGTCGAAAGCGGAAACGGGCAGCACGGGGCCGAAGGTTTCTTCTTTCATAATGTCCATACTGTTGTCGGTGTCGGTCAGCAGGGTCGGCTCGAAGAAATAGCCGCGCCCTTCGGCGCGTTTGCCGCCGCAAACCAATTTCGCACCTTGTTTGACTGCCCGTTCCACTTTTTCGGCAACGGCTTTGACGGCGCGCTCTTCAATCAGCGGGCCCATTTCCAATGCGCCTGCTTCGGCTTCGGCAGGGTTGCCGTAGCGCACGCCTTTCATCGCGGCGGTCATTTTTTCGATAAACGCGTCTTTCAGGCTGCTGTGGACATAGACGCGCTCGGCGCAGTTGCAGATTTGACCGGTGTTGCCGACGCGCGAAGCCAAGATGGATTTCACCGCCAAATCCAAATCCGCGTCTTTCAACACGATGGCGGGGGCTTTGCCGCCGAGTTCCAACGAAACTTTGGTGATGTTGGCGGAAGCGGCTTCCATCACTTGGCGGCCCGCTTCGACGGAGCCGGTCAGGCTGACCATATCGACTTGCGGATGGGCGGACAAGGCATTGCCGATTTCCGCGCCCGGGCCGTTCACCACGTTGAACACGCCGGCGGGCAGTCCGACCGCATCGACGATTTCGGCGAAGATGTGGCAGTTGATCGGGGTTACGCTGCTGGGTTTGACGACGATGGTATTGCCCGTTACCAAAGCGGGGCCCATTTTGCGGGCAATCAGGAAGAAGGGGAAGTTCCACGGCAAAATGCCGGCAATTACGCCCAGCGGACGTTTGAACAATAAAATATTTTCGCGCGGACGGTCGCTTTGGATGATTTCGCCTTCGTAACGGCGCGCCCATTCGGCTTGGTAATCGAGATAGTCGGCGGTGAACATCACTTCCACGCGCGCCAAGTCTTTGGTTTTGCCGCCTTCGGCGACAATGGTGTCGGTCAGCTCGTCGGCGCGTTCGCGTATGCCTTGGGCGATTTTGCGCAAATACGCGCCGCGTTCGACCGCAGGCAGACGCTCCCAAGCCGGTTGCGCCGCACGCGCCGCCGCTACGGCGCGGTCAACGTCTGCTTTGCCGCCTTTGGGTTCGCGGGCGATGGCCTCTTCGGTGGACGGGTTCAATACGTTGCGCCATTCGCCGTTGAAATCGTTTTCAAAGCGTCCGTTGATGTACATGGCCAATTGTTTCATTTCAGGTTCTCCGGTTTTGTAGTCAGATGTAGTTTTAGTTTATTCCCAAATAAACTACCGTACAAGTTTCTTTTGAAATGTTTAGACGAGAAGCTACTATGTCTGCATATTGTTCTGCTAATTTATATTCACTCGAATGCAACTGCCGATTATTCCAATCTGCATTCGCACCAGTAAAAGCCCCAGCATTGCCGCCTGTGGCATAACCAATCGCTAAACTGCCAACGGTATCCACAACAGGTTTCAGGCTGCCTGAATTTCTCTAATAAATGAAACACTTATTCTATCAACCGTTAATGTAACCAAACAATTATCAAGATAAGAGTAGTTTATTAAATACTCATCTTCTTCAAATTGTATATTTTGTAGGGTTAGATGATTATTTTTTAATTCTGCCGTTATTTCATACTTGAAACTATCATCTATTTTTCTAAATCCAATATTTGAAGTTGATTTATCCAGTATGTAATCATTAAAGATTTCATAGGATAATTCCACTTCATAAAATTGATTTTCAAATATTTTGAATGGGCAGTACGATATAAAACAATGTAGTTCATAACCATTTATTTCAATCAATACTGCCTCTTCAATGGTGTTATCTAACTTTTTGATTTTACATTTATATAACATTTATCTTGCCTTTGGATAAATTGTTTTGTTTTTTGGATTGTTATTCAAAGTTCTCCAAAAGTCTTTTCCTGATTTTGTATGTATCGTGGTAATACTACCATTTTCATTGGTTCCAACAAAAATAAATTTAGATTGACCTTTGGAATCAGTACCCAAAAACTGAACATATCCAGACATGCGGATTTCGGGTTTTAAATCAAATGCGGCTTACCGGTTTTCTTTTTTGGTTTCCGCAGGCGTGCTGCCGAAATATTGCCTGAATGCCTGAGTAAAGCTGGAAACGTGGCGGTAGCCGCATAAATATGCGGTTTCGCCTATGCTTTTTCCCCCGTTTTGCAACAGATAGAGCGCGTGCTGCATTTGTTTGTGGTGCAGCCATTCGCTTGCCGTAATGCCGAAATGGTCGCGCATACGGCGTTGCAGCGTCCTTTCGCTGATGTTCAGCGTGTCTGCCAGCCGGTTGACTTGATGTGCGCCGCCGGCAAACGCGGCATTCAGGATGCGGCTGAAGTCTTCAGACGGCATAGCGTCTGCTTCCGCCGTTTACCCCGCCGCCGGCCCGATGCCGTCTGAAACCGTGTCCCACAAGTCCGACAGCAGCCGCAACACGTCCGCCTCGCGGCGCAATGTTTCGCCCAAATGCCCCTTTGGGACGGCTTTCAGGCAGGATGCCGCCAAGCCGCGCAGGTTCGGGGGCAAATCCCATATCCTGACCGGTTCGCGGTAAAGCAGGGGTGCGAAACGCGCGTATTCCGGACGCAGCAGCCATTGTTCCATACCTTTAATTGTCATTTTGACCGTTTTGCCGCCTCGGTAAAGATAGCGGCTGAACAGGACTTCTTCCCCGACAGCAATTAGGACAATCTTGCCGCCGTCCGCATCGATTTGGAAGCGGCAGCGGTTGATGCCGAAGTCCAAACTGCCTTCCAGCAAGAGCACGAACGACACATAAGGTTCGGCGAGGCGGCTGCTGCAAAAATCACACCGTGCCGTTACTGTGCCGCCGTGGATGGAAATGCCGTTGGACAAAGTATCGAAACGGTAGCTGCCCTCCACATAGCTGCCGCCGCCGCTTTTGACTAGATTGACGAACCGGCTGCTGTTCAAATGTTCTGCTTTTTCCATAGTTTTCTGATAAAGGTTATCATTTGAAAGATAACATTTTTCGCCACAGCAAACAATCCGCCGCCGACAACGGCATTTTCACAACATTTACCGTCCGTATGCCGTCTGAAAATTGCCCGTCTTCCCGATAAGCCTTAAAATACACGCCGTCAAACCTACCGTCCGTCCGTACATGAGCCCATCCCCCTTTATCGAAATGAAAGACGTCGCTTTTGCGTATGGCGACCGCCCGATTCTGAACGACATCAATTTCAGCATTCCGCAAGGCAATTTTGCCGCCGTGATGGGCGGTTCGGGCAGCGGCAAAACCACGCTGATGCGGCTGATTACGGGTCAGATCCGTCCGCAGTCGGGCAAAGTTCTGATAGAAGGGCGTGATTTGGCGGGCTTTTCGGCTGACGAACTCTACGAACACCGCCGCCGCATGGGCGTATTATTCCAACACGGCGCGCTGTTTACCGATTTGTCGGTATTCGACAATATCGCTTTTCCGATGCGCGAACTGACACGCCTGCCGGAAGCGGTGATTCGAGATTTGGTTTTGTTGAAACTGAACGCGGTCGGTTTGCGCGGCGTGGAAAACCTGATGCCGTCCGAGTTGTCCGGTGGGATGTCGCGCCGCGTCGCGCTTGCCCGCACGATTGCGCTCGACCCTGAAATTATGTTGTACGACGAACCGTTTACCGGCCTCGATCCGATTTCCTTGGGCGTGATTGCCCACTTGATCAGCCGCGTCAATAAGGCTTTGCGTTCGACCAGCGTTATGGTAACGCACGACATTGAAAAATCTTTGGAAATCGTCGATCAGGTGATTTTTTTGGCGCACGGCGAAATTATGTTCTCCGGCTCGCCGCAGGAAATGCGCGAACTGGATTCGCCTTGGGTGCGCCAGTTTGTCGGCGGGCTGGCAGACGGCCCCGTAGCATACCGCTATCCGGCGCAAACGTCGTTGCAGCAGGATTTGCTCGGGTAAATGAGCAGGTGCCGTCTGAAACCGTTGAACTTTACATATAGAAATTTATGAATTTTATCCGTTCCGTCGGGGCGAAAACCCTCGGCCTTATTCAATCTCTCGGCAGTATCACGCTGTTTCTGCTGAATATTCTGGCGAAATCCGGTACGGCTTTCGTCCGTCCGCGCCTGAGCGTGCGCCAAGTGTATTTTGCCGGCGTGCTGTCGGTGTTGATTGTTGCCGTTTCAGGGCTGTTTGTCGGCATGGTCTTGGGTTTGCAGGGCTATACGCAGTTGTCGAAATTCAAATCCGCCGATATTTTGGGCTATATGGTCGCGGCTTCGCTGTTGCGCGAACTGGGTCCGGTGTTGGCGGCGATTCTGTTTGCCAGCAGCGCGGGCGGTGCGATGACCAGCGAAATCGGTTTGATGAAAACGACCGAACAGCTCGAAGCGATGAACGTGATGGCGGTAAACCCCGTCGCCCGAGTGGTTGCGCCGCGCTTTTGGGCGGGCGTGTTTTCCATGCCGCTTTTGGCTTCGATTTTCAACGTGGCGGGTATTTTCGGCGCGTATTTGGTCGGTGTAACCTGGCTGGGCTTGGACAGCGGTATTTTCTGGTCGCAAATGCAGAACAACATCACGATACATTACGATGTAATCAACGGTCTGATCAAATCCGCCGCGTTCGGCGTGGCGGTAACGCTGATTGCCGTGCATCAGGGCTTCCACTGCGTCCCGACCTCGGAAGGCATTTTGCGCGCCAGCACGCGCACGGTGGTTTCGTCCGCCCTGACGATTTTGGCGGTCGATTTTATATTGACCGCGTGGATGTTTACAGATTGACAGGCCGTCTGAAGACGAAACGCGGAACATCGGATATTCAAGGAACTTTAATGAAAAAGAACATATTGGAATTTTGGGTCGGACTGTTCGTCCTGATTGGCGCGGCGGCGGTTGCCTTTCTCGCTTTCCGCGTGGCCGGCGGTGCGGCGTTCGGCGGTTCGGACAAAACTTACGCCGTTTATGCCGATTTCGGCGACATCGGCGGTTTGAAGGTCAATGCCCCCGTCAAATCCGCAGGCGTATTGGTCGGGCGCGTCGGCGCTATCGGACTTGACCCGAAATCCTATCAGGCGAGGGTGCGCCTCGATTTGGACGGCAAGTATCAGTTCAGCAGCGACGTTTCCGCGCAAATCCTGACTTCGGGACTTTTGGGCGAGCAGTACATCGGGCTGCAGCAGGGCGGCGACACGGAAAACCTTGCTGCCGGCGACACCATCTCCGTAACCAGTTCTGCAATGGTTCTGGAAAACCTTATCGGCAAATTCATGACGAGTTTTGCCGAGAAAAATGCCGACGGCGGCAATGCGGAAAAAGCCGCCGAATAAACGTATGCCATCATATTCAAACTAGGACACTTAATCATGAAAAAATCCTCCTTCATCAGCGCATTGGGCATCGGTATTTTGAGCATCGGCATGGCATTTGCCGCCCCTGCCGACGCGGTAAACCAAATCCGTCAAAACGCCACTCAAGTATTGAGCATCTTAAAAAGCGGTGATGCCAACACCGCCCGCCAAAAAGCCGAAGCCTATGCGATTCCCTATTTCGATTTCCAACGTATGACCGCATTGGCGGTCGGCAACCCTTGGCGCACCGCGTCCGACGCGCAAAAACAAGCGTTGGCCAAAGAATTTCAAACCCTGCTGATCCGCACCTATTCCGGCACGATGCTGAAATTAAAAAACGCCAACGTCAACGTCAAAGACAATCCCATCGTCAATAAAGGCGGCAAAGAAATCATCGTCCGCGCCGAAGTCGGCGTACCCGGGCAAAAACCCGTCAACATGGACTTCACCACCTACCAAAGCGGCGGTAAATACCGTACCTACAACGTCGCCATCGAAGGCGCGAGCCTGGTTACCGTGTACCGCAACCAATTCGGCGAAATTATCAAAGCGAAAGGCGTGGACGGACTGATTGCCGAGTTGAAGGCTAAAAACGGCAGCAAGTAATCCATAAGCCATGCCGCCAGACTGAAGATGGCATGGATTTTTTCCTACCGAACACTATGCATACAGAACTCAACAACGGAACACTGCACATCAGCGGCGACGTAACCGTCAAAACCCTGACCGCCGCCGCCTTTACCCGCTTCAGACAGCAATGTCGTCTGAAAGACACCCGCGCGGTTGATTTGAGCGGCGTCGGACGCGCCGATTCCGCCTGCGTGTCGCTGCTGCTCGAAGTGCTGCGCGGTTGCAAAGGCAGCGTCAGGCTGACCGGCATTCCCGAATCCGTGCGCGCGCTGTCCGAACTGTACGAAATCAAAGACTGGCTGAAATCATGAAAAAAACCGCCTATGCCTTCCTCCTGCTGATCGGGTTCGCTTCCGCCCCTGCATTTGCCGAAACCCGCCCCGCCGACCCTTATGAAGGCTACAACCGCGCCGTTTTCAAATTCAACGACCAAGCCGACCGCTACATTTTCGCCCCTGCCGCGCGCGGCTACCGCAAAGTTGCGCCGAAACCCGTCCGCGCCGGCGTGTCCAATTTTTTTAACAACCTGTGCGACGTGGTCAGCTTCGGCAGCAATATCTTGCGCTTAGACATCAAACGCGCAAGCGAAGACCTTGTCCGCGTCGGTATCAACACCACTTTCGGTTTGGGCGGGCTTATCGACATCGCCGGCGCGGGCGGCATTCCCGACAATAAAAACACCTTGGGCGACACGTTTGCTTCGTGGGGATGGAAAAACAGCAATTATTTCGTGTTGCCCGTCTTAGGGCCGTCCACCGTCCGCGACGCGCTCGGCACGGGTATTACCTCCGTTTATTCGCCCAAGAATATCGTCTTCCGCACCCCTGTCGGACGCTGGGGCACGACTGCCGTATCCGCCGTCAGTACGCGCGAAGGCCTGCTCGATTTGACCGACAGTCTGGACGAAGCCGCCATCGACAAATACAGCTACACGCGCGACCTCTATATGAAAGTCCGTGCGCGGCAGACCGGTGCAACACCTGCCGAAGGTACGGAAGATAACATCGACATCGACGAATTGGTCGAAAGTGCCGAAACCGGCGCGGCGGAAACTGCCGTTCAAGAAGATTCCGTATCCGAAACACAGGCAGAAGCAGCAGGGGAAGCCGAAACGCAACCTGGAACACAACCTGGAACACAACCTTAAAGCCATGCCGTCTGAAAATCCGTGTTCGGACGGCATTCCCTTCTGTCGGAACGGACAGTCCGAAACCACAGATTGGGCTATAATCTCTTTTTTGCGCATACCGCGCGACAGCAAAGGAAAAACCATGTACGAAGTCAACCGCAGCGTATTCGTCCTCATCCCTTTAGAACCTTTTTGGAACTGGCTGCAAACCCTGCCGGGCAACCACCTCGACGGACTGACTCTTGAAGACATCCAAGCCGACGCCAATTCCTACCTTGTCCGCCCGTGCGAAACCGCCGACGAAGTATGGGACGAAATCGAAGCCCGTTTTGAAGACATTTTCGCCGCCGAACTTGCCGACTGGTGCGAAGACGAACGCGAGTGGCCCGCGCTCGATGCCGACATTTTCAACGAATGGTTCGACATCCAGCTTTCTACCGTCATCACCGACCTCGAACACGAACCGCTTGCCCGCGAAGCCTTCCAACCCATCAACCTGAACTGATGAAGCTGACCGTCCGCAACTACCATCTCGACGGCTACGGCCATGTCAACAATGCGCGCTACCTCGAATTTTTCGAAGAAGCGCGCTGGGCGTTTTTTGAAGAACGCGGACTGCTGCACGAGTTGGCAGGCCTCATACTGATTGTCGCCCGCATCGACATCCGATACAGCCGCCCCGCCGTCGAAGGCGACGTATTGCAGTTTTCATGCCGCCTGAAAACCCCCGGCACGCGCCGTATTGTGCTGACCCAGACGATTACACTGCCAAACGGCAAAACCGCCGCAGAAGCCGACATTACCCTGATGCCCGTCCACGCCGCCACACAACGCACCGTCAGCCTGCCCGCCACCCTTGCCCGCGCATTGGAAGCCTTGTCCGAATGAAAAAAATACTCACCGCCGCCGTCGTCGCACTGATCGGCATCCTCCTTGCCATCGTCCTCATCCCCGACAGCAAAACCGCGCCCGCTTTCTCCCTGTCCGACCTGCACGGAAAAACCGTTTCCAACGCCGACCTGCAAGGCAAAGTTACCCTGATTAATTTTTGGTTTCCCTCCTGTCCGGGTTGTGTGAGCGAAATGCCCAAAATCATTAAAACGGCAAATGACTATAAAAACAAAAACTTCCAAGTCCTTGCCGTCGCCCAGCCCATCGATCCGATAGAAAGCGTCCGCCAATATGTCAAAGACTACGGTTTGCCGTTTACCGTCATGTATGATGCGGACAAAGCTGTCGGACAGGCGTTCGGCACACAGGTTTATCCGACTTCCGTCCTTATCGGCAAAAAAGGCGAAATCCTCAAAACTTATGTCGGCGAACCCGATTTCGGCAAACTCTACCAAGAAATCGATACCGCGCTGGCACAATAGCGATGCCGTCTGAAGCGCAAAAAACAGAAACGATGTTCCTGTTTTTTCAGATCATCCGCCCCGACACGTTCAGACGGCATTCAACCTTCCGGCAGATTCTTTTTCACCACTGCCGGATTGCCTGCCGCCAAAGAGTAGGGCGGAATGTCTTTTGTAACCACCGCGCCTGCGCCCACGACCGAGCCGCGTCCGACGGTTACGCCTGCCATTACAATCACCCTGCGCCCCGGCCAGACATCGTCCTCCAACGTAATCGGACGGATTTCCGTGTAGCCCTCAAAGCGTTTGTTTTCACGGTCAAACTTGTGGTTGGTCGAATAGAGCAGGCATTCCGGCTCCATCATCACATTTTTGCCGACCACCGGCCCACGGCAGATTTCACAGTTTGCCCCGATGCCCGAGCCGTCGCCCAAAACCGTATCCGGAAACACATACGCCCCGCGTTCGATATTGACCCCGCGTCCGATATGCGGAGAAACCCGCCGCGCCAAAAAACCGCGTACCCGTCTGCCGACGATGCCGCGCATATGCGACGGCGGCAACACCGAACCGGCAAAACGCAGCAGCAGGAAAAAGAATTTTGATCCCATCAAACCTCCCTCAAAAGAACTTTTTATAGTGGATTAACAAAAATCAGGACAAGGCGACGAAGCCGCAGACAGTACAGATAGTACGGCAAGGCGAGGCAACGCTGTACTGGTTTTTGTTAATCCACTATACATTTTATCGAATATCCTCTTGACGAAACAACAGAAAATAGCGAGAATGCCGAGCTTGTCTGTAGCATAGGTACATCCCCTATGCCCGCTTTTTTGAAAGGAAATCAAATGAAACAAGGTATTCACCCGAACTACCACGAAGTCAACGTTACCTGCTCTTGCGGCAACAAATTCGCAACCAAATCCGCGATGGAAAAAGAAAACTTCAATATCGAGGTTTGCTCCCTGTGCCACCCGTTCTATACCGGCACCCAAAAAATCGTCGATACCACCGGCCGCGTGGACAAATTCAACAACAAATTCGGCAACCTGTTCAAACGCTGATTGCCGCTTTGCAAGAATTAAGCCCTGCCATCATTTCGATGGCAGGGCTTTTTAATATTTGGCATACTGACTTCTTATCTATATAGTGGATTAACAAAAATCAGGACAAGGCGACGAAGCCGCAGACAGTACAAATAGTACGGAACCGATTCACTTGGTGCTTCAGCACCTTAGAGAATCGTTCTCTTTGAGCTAAGGCGAGGCAACGCCGTACTGGTTTTTGTTAATCCACTATATTTTGATGGGGTTGAAGTTGACATCTACAAAGTTTAATGTTTGAATACATTAAAAAATATATTTGAATGAGATGTTTTATGATTCAAAATGTCGTTACTTCAATAATCCTGTATTCTGGGACAGCCGTAGACTTACTTATTATCCTAATGTTATTTTTTGCCAAAAGAAAAAGCAGAAAAGACATCATTAACATCTATTTAGGACAATTTCTAGGCTCTGTTAGCCTGATATTGCTAAGTTTGCTTTTTGCATTTGTCTTAGATTATATTCCTAGTAAAGAGATTTTAGGTTTGCTCGGCTTGATTCCGATTTTCCTAGGCCTCAAAGTTTTGCTTTTAGGAGATTCCGATGGAGAGGCTATTGCCAAAGAGGGTTTGCGCAAAGATAATAAAAACCTGATTTTTCTAGTCGCTATGATTACTTTTGCAAGTTGTGGTGCTGACAATATTGGTGTCTTTGTTCCATATTTTACTACCTTAAATTTAGTGAATTTGATAGTGGCTTTACTTACCTTTCTAGTCATGATTTATCTCTTGGTTTTTTCTGCCCAAAAATTAGCACAAGTCCCTTCTGTTGGAGAAACTTTGGAAAAATATAGCAGATGGTTTGTTGCTGTTGTTTATTTAGGATTGGGGGTATATATCCTGATTGAAAACAACAGTTTTGATATGCTATGGACTGTGTCGGGCCAGGAAAAAATATTATGAAAAAGATAGTATCTGCAAAGACTGCCATGTGCAGTCTTTTTTGTTGCCGGTCTTTTTGTGTCTGATGCTGTCGGATTTTATCTGATGCCGTCTCTGCACGACCTTTGTGCGAATATTTGCTACACTTGGCAATCCGTCCATTTCTTCTCACGCTTATGCTGACCTATACCCCGCCCGATGCCCGCCCGCCCGCCAAAACCCACGAAAAGCCGTGGCTGTTGCTGTTGATGGCGTTTGCCTGGTTGTGGCCCGGCGTGTTTTCCCACGATTTGTGGAATCCTGACGAACCTGCCGTCTATACCGCCGTCGAAGCACTGGCAGGCAGCCCCACCCCTTTGGTTGCCCATCTGTTCGGTCAAATCGATTTCGGCATACCGCCCGTGTATCTTTGGGTTGCCGCCGCGTTCAAACATTTGCTGTCGCCGTGGGCTGCCGACCCGTATGATGCCGCACGCTTTGCCGGCGTGTTTTTCGCCGTTGTCGGACTGACTTCCTGCGGCTTTGCCGGTTTCAACTTTTTGGGCAGACACCACGGGCGCAGCGTCGTCCTGATTCTCATCGGCTGTATCGGGCTGATTCCGACCGTACACTTTCTCAACCCCGCTGCCGCCGCCTTTGCCGCCGCCGGACTGGTGCTGCACGGTTATTCTTTGGCTCGCCGGCGCGTGATTGCCGCCTCTTTTCTGCTCGGTACGGGTTGGACGCTGATGTCGTTGGCAGCAGCTTATCCGGCGGCATTTGCCCTGATGCTGCCCCTGCCCGTGCTGATGTTTTTCCGTCCGTGGCAAAGCAGGCGTTTGATGTTGACGGCAGTCGCCTCGCTTGCCTTTGCCCTGCCGCTTATGACCGTTTACCCGCTGCTCTTGGCAAAAACGCAGCCCGCGCTGTTCGCGCAATGGCTCGACGATCACGTTTTCGGTACGTTCGGCGGCGTGCGGCACATTCAGACGGCATTCAGTTTGTTTTACTATCTGAAAAACCTGCTTTGGTTTGCATTGCCTGCGCTGCCGCTGGCGGTTTGGACGGTTTGCCGCACGCGCCTGTTTTCGACCGACTGGGGGATTTTGGGCGTCGTCTGGATGCTTGCCGTTTTGGTGCTGCTTGCCGTCAATCCGCAGCGTTTTCAGGATAACCTCGTCTGGCTGCTTCCGCCGCTTGCCCTGTTCGGCGCGGCGCAACTGGACAGCCTGAGACGCGGCGCGGCGGCGTTTGTCAACTGGTTCGGCATTATGGCGTTCGGACTGTTTGCCGTGTTCCTGTGGACGGGCTTTTTCGCCATGAATTACGGCTGGCCCGCCAAGCTTGCCGAACGCGCCGCCTATTTCAGCCCGTATTATGTTCCTGATATCGATCCCATTCCGATGGCGGTTGCCGTACTGTTCACACCCTTGTGGCTGTGGGCGATTACCCGCAAAAACATACGCGGCAGGCAGGCGGTTACCAACTGGGCGGCAGGCGTTACCCTGACCTGGGCTTTGCTGATGACGCTGTTCCTGCCGTGGCTGGACGCGGCGAAAAGCCACGCGCCCGTCGTCCGGAGTATGGAGGCATCGCTTTCCCCGGAATTAAAACGGGAGCTTTCAGACGGCATCGAGTGTATCGACATAGGCGGCGGCGACCTACACACGCGGATTGTTTGGACGCAGTACGGCACATTGCCGCACCGCGTCGGCGATGTACAATGCCGCTACCGCATCGTCCGCTTGCCCCAAAACGCGGATGCGCCGCAAGGCTGGCAGACGGTCTGGCAGGGTGCGCGCCCGCGCAACAAAGACAGTAAGTTCGCACTGATACGGAAAACCGGGGAAAATATATTAAAAACAACAGATTGAGCCGAATTTCTGGATTAAGTGCCGGAAATCGCGTATAATTGCGCGATTAAACCTTTATAAATCAGCCGTTTTGCAGGCATCACACAGGAGCGACAATCATTATGATGACCCTCTATTCCGGCATTACCTGCCCCTTCAGCCACCGCTGCCGCTTCGTTTTGTACGAAAAAGGTATGGATTTTGAAATCAAAGACGTCGATATTTACAACAAGCCCGAAGACCTCGCCGTCATGAACCCGTATAACCAAGTTCCCGTGCTGGTCGAGCGCGATTTGGTGCTGCACGAGTCCAACATCATCAACGAATACATCGACGAACGCTTCCCCCATCCGCAGCTTATGCCCGGCGATCCCGTTATGCGCGGCAGGGGCCGGCTGGTGCTGTACCGTATGGAAAAAGAATTGTTTAACCACGTCCAAGTTTTGGAAAACCCCGCCGCCACCAACAAGGAACAGGCAAAAGCGCGCGAAGCCATCGGCAACGGTCTGACCATGCTTGCCCCTTCGTTCAGCAAAAGCAAATACATCCTCGGCGAAGATTTTTCTATGATTGATGTCGCCCTTGCCCCGCTGCTGTGGCGGCTCGGCCACTACGATGTCAAACTGGGCAAAAGTGCCGCGCCGCTGCTCAAATACGCCGAGCGCATCTTCCAGCGCGAAGCCTTTATCGAAGCACTGACACCCGCCGAAAAAGCCATGCGCAAATAAGTCCGAAATGCTTGCAAAACCCGCCGTTTTGCAGGCATTTTCACATTCAGGCACACCACACGGAACCCATCATGCCCACCTCAACCAAACCCTACATCCTCCGCGCACTTTGCGAATGGTGCAGCGACAACAGCCTCACACCGCACATCCTTGTCTGGGTCAACGAACACACGCGCGTCCCCATGCAGTACGTCCGCGACAACGAAATTATGCTCAACATCGGCGCGACCGCCACGCAAAACCTTCAAATCGACAACGATTGGATCAGCTTTTCCGCCCGCTTCGGCGGACAGGCGCACGACATATGGATACCTGTCGGACACGTCCTCAGCCTTTTCGCACGGGAGACCGGCGAAGGTATGGGGTTTGAATTGGAAGCGTATCGCCCCGACACGTCGCCTGAAAACACCTCTGCCGAAACCGCGCCCCGGCCCGCCAAAAAAGGCTTGAAATTGGTCAAATAAATCTATGCCGTCTGAACGGAATCGTGTTTCAGACGGCATTTTGTCCGATGGGGCGCAAACGGAATCCGTTTATCGGCAAAACCCGTTTCGGTGTATCGAAACCGTGTTGCCCCTGCCAATTCGATATTGGGACGTTATTGCATCAGCATTAGAGTGCAATTATGGTGCAGCTAACCAAGCGATAGAGCGGCAACGCCAACGAGCAGCGGCAGTTGCTGTGCATGAGCGTGTTGCAAAATTTTTATAAATATCATCAAACCATGAAAATGCCGTCTGAACCTGCGATATGGGGTTCAGACGGCATTTTTCCTTATATTCATACAATCAGGCGGTCAGCACGGCTTTTAAGATTTTGTTGACTTCGCCCATATCGGCCTTGCCGGCAAGTCGGGTTTTCAATACGCCCATCACTTTGCCCATATCCGCCATACCTGCCGCGCCGGTTTCGGCAACGGCGGCATCGACCGCAGTACGGATTTCGCCGGCGGAGAGCATTTGCGGCAGGTAGCGGTGCAGTACCTCGATTTCGGCGTTTTCTTTGTCTGCCAAATCCTGACGGCCGGCTTCAGTGTAGATTTTCACGCTGTCTTTGCGCTGTTTGACCATTTTGGTCAGGATGGCGGTGATTTTGGCATCGTCGGCTTCGGTGCGTTCGTCCACTTCAAACTGTTTGACGGCGGCGTTGATGAGGCGGATGGTGCCGAGGGAAACTTGGTCTTTGGCGCGCATCGCGGTTTTCATGTCTTCGGTAAGGCGGATTTTCAGGCTCATAATGTTCTCGCTGGGATGTCGGATGGAAACGGCGGGTTTCGATGCCGTCTGAAAAGCAAAACACACCGCAGAGCAGGTCTTGCGGTGTGTCCTCATATCACAGGGCTGACCTGTAATCTGTACTTGAACGTTTAGTACATTTTGGGCGGCAGTTGTTGGCTGCGCAGGCGTTTTTGCAGGCGTTTTACGGCTGCCGCTTTTTTGCGTTTGCGTTCGGTAGTCGGTTTTTCGTAGGCTTCGCGGGCGCGCAGCTCGGTCAGCAGGCCGGTTTTTTCTACGGCGCGTTTGAAACGGCGCATAGCGACTTCAAAGGGTTCGTTTTCTTTTACGCGGATTGCAGGCATTTTATTTCCTTTAATAAATTCGGTTGTTTCATCTGCCCATCATATCGGTGGAAAGGGTAGGGCAGACGGTGTTGAAGGTTTACCGTATCGCTGTGCCTTGCGGCGGCGGGATACGCGCCGTGACGGAAACATCACCTCCTAACGGGTCGGCTTGTGCCGTGTCAAGCTGCTTGAAAAAGCAGGAAAAACAATTTTCGGATTGTCTTATATTTATGGTTCGCCGTCAATGCCGTTCGGGATAAAAATGCCGTCTGAAAGACCGGGCGGGTTTCAGACGGCATCGGTACGTCAGCGGGCGGGGACAATGCCCATACGCTGTTTGAGCGGGATGTGCGGCGCGCCGAAGAGGGAGGCGTAGTAGGCGGCATTGGCCATCACTTTTTTGACATAGTCGCGCGTTTCGGAAAACGGGATGGTTTCGGCATATACCGCGCCTTCGAGGGGCGTGTCCGCCTGCCATCGGCGCGCCCTGCCGGGACCGGCGTTATAGCCTGCGGTGGCGAGGACTTCGTTGTTTTGCAGGCGGCGTTTGGTGTCCGCCATATACCACGTCCCCATACGGATATTGCCGTCGGCGGTGTAAAGTTGTGCGGCATCCATACCGATTTTGCCGGCGATTTCGCGCGCGGTGGCAGGCATAACCTGCATCAGCCCCTGCGCGCCTACGCGGGATTGCGCGCCCATAACGAAGCGGCTTTCCTGACGAATCAGCCCGTAAACCCACGCCGGATCGACATTAACATTTTGCGCGTGGCGGATTACCGTGTCTTTAAACGGCGAAATGTAGCGCAAGGTGTAGTTGAGTTTGCGGTCGGTGCGTTCCGCGCTGTTGACCGCCATATCGTAAAAACCGTGGTCGAACGCGGTTTGCGCGGCGGTCAGCAGCTTGTCTTCATCGAAGCCGCGTGTGGCGAAACGCCATTCCGCCTGAGCCTGACGGCGCATTTTCGCATCGCCGGCGGTTCGGCTGTTTCGGAACAGCACCAGCGCGCGCTTAATCGCGCCGTCTTCCGCCATACGGAGGACGCTGTTTTTGCCGGCATCGGGCACATTGTTGCGCGTATCGATTTTGCGCCCCAACTCTTCCCCCGCCAGCACCGCATAAAAATTCCTGCCCGTTGCTGCCGCCTGTTTGTAAAGTTTTTCCGCCTCTTGCGTGTTGCCCGTTGCGGCGCGGCTGCGTGCCAGCCAGTAGAGCCAGGTCGGGCTTTTTTGCAGTTTTTCGGGCATATGCGAGATTACGGAAGCCAGCTCGTCCCAACGTCGGGCGCGCAAGGCGGCGCGGGCGTACCACTCGATTTGGTCGTCGGTCAGTTGGCGGCGGTCGGCAACCTTGCCGTAATAGTCCAAGGCGGCAGGCACATTGAGGTTTTGCGACTGATAATGCCCCAATACGCCCCACGCGAAACTGCGTTGTTCGAGGCTTAAACCGCTTTCCATTTCGGACAGCAGGGCGGCGGCATTCGGCGATTTGCGTGCTTCTTTGCCGATGACGTTCAACAGGGCATATTCGCGCGAACCTTGTGTACCGCCGTCAAACGGGCTGCCCAATGCGGCGGCAAGGTTGCGTGCGTCTGTGGTTTGGCGGCCGGCCAGCAGTCCGCGCACGCGCCTCCAGGCGTCGTTGCCGTCCAACAAGCCGGATGCGGCTGCCTGTTCCAACAGTTTGGTGCAGCCCGAAGGCAGTTTGCCCGTATTTTTGACCAGTTCGGCGGCACGCGTATAGTCGTTGCGGCTCGAATCGGCGTAGCATTCGACTTCTTGGGCGCGCCCTGCCGGTTCGAGTTTGGCATATTCCTGTGCAAACAGCGTCCACTGTCTGCGCGCGCCCAAAGACTTCAGCCACTCGTTGCGGACATTTTCCGCCATCGCGCTGTCGCCGGCGTTTTCCAAATAGGCGGCGACGGCGGCATCGTTTTTCTGTTTCACTGCATCCAGTGCGGACGGGTAGCCGCCGTAATCTGCCAACGTTTTTCCTTCGGGTTCGGCAGGGCGGGTGGGAACGCTTGCCGAAAGGTCGGCAGTTTCTATATTGTCTGCCGGGGTCTTGTCGGCTGACAGTGTGTTTGTCGAAGAACACGCGGCAAGCACCAGGGCCACCAGCAGCGGCAGGGAATGCTTCAGAGAGGGTGGGTACATCGGATTTCCTTAAGAATCGGAACCCTGAACGGTCAGGGTTGGAAAAGACAAAATGCCGTCTGAACAGGCGTTTGCATGAATTATATGCCGAAACTGCACCGCCTTTGGAATGTTTCCGACATAATTTATAGTGGATTAACAAAAACCGGTACGGCGTTGGCTCGCCTTAGCTCAAAGAGAACGATTCTCTAAGGTGCTGAAGCACCAAGTGAATCGGTTCCGTACTATTTGTACTGTCTGCGGCTTCGTCGCCTTGTCCTGATTTTTGTTAATCCACTATATATTTTTCAATTATTTGCCGTTTTGGTGAGAACCGCTGCCTTTGCCCGTTTCAGACGGCATTGTCCGAAATGGTTGCCCGCTTCCTGCCTTATTGACAAAAAAACGCTTTCCCGATAATATCCTACGAAAATTAACCTGCCGATTTGACACAGCTTGCGGGCATAACAGCTAAAGCGTTCCGACAATTTCAGCTTTATCTTCCGTGCCCGTTGTGTCCGACATCGGGCTTTGTTGTATGGGAAAGACAATGATTATTTTGGACAAGGTTTCCAAGCATTACCAAACGCGCGACAAGACCCGTTTTGCCGCCGTCGAGCCGACCAGCCTCGAAATCCGCGACGGCGAAATCTTCGGGCTGATGGGTTATTCGGGTGCAGGCAAATCCACCCTGTTGCGACTGATTAACCTGTTGGAACGTCCCGACACGGGCAAGGTCAACGTCTGTGGACAAGAGCTGACCGCGCTTGATGCCGCCGCATTGCGTCAGGCGCGGCAGAATATCGGCATGGTGTTTCAGCAGTTTAATCTTTTGAGCAACCGCACCGTTGCCGACAATGTTGCCTTTCCTTTGGAAATCGCCGGATGGCCGTCTGAAAAAATCAAAGCGCGCGTTGCCGAATGCCTCGAAATCGTCGGACTGACCGAACGCGCCGGCCACTATCCCGCCCAGCTTTCCGGCGGACAAAAACAGCGTGTCGGCATCGCCCGCGCGCTCGCGCCCAAACCCCAAGTCATCCTCGCCGACGAACCCACTTCCGCCCTCGATCCCGCCACCACGCGCAGCGTCTTGGAATGTTTGGAAGACATCAACAAACGATTCAACGTAACCATCGTCATCGTAACCCACGAAATGAGCGTCATCCGCCGCCTGTGCGACCGCGCCGCCCTCTTGGATAAAGGCAAAGTCGTCGAAATCGTCGAAGTACGCGGCAACCAAATCCACGCCCGATCCGACATCGGGCGCGAACTCATCAGAGAGGACTGAAATGGCAGACCTGACCTTCCAACAAGCCGTTTCCAACATCATCGGTATGAAAGGCGAAATCGTCCGCGCATTGGGCGAAACCTTCGTCATGGTCGGCTTATCCACCACATTCGCCGTCATCTTCGGCACGCTGCTGGGCGTGCTGCTCTTCGTAACCTCCAGCCGCCAACTGCATTACAACAAGCTGGTGAACTTCCTGCTCGACAACCTCGTCAACCTCATGCGCGCCTTCCCCTTCGTCATCCTGATGATTGCGATGATACCCGCCACACGCGCCATCGTCGGCAGCACCATCGGTCCGGTTGCCGCCTCGCTGGTGTTGAGCGTGTCGGGATTGTTTTATTTTGCCCGTTTGGTGGAACAAAACCTGCGCGAAGTCCCCAAAGGCGTGATTGAAGCCGCCGCCGCTATGGGTGCGCCGCCGGTTGCCATCATCCGCAAAGTCCTCTTAAACGAAGCGCGCGCGGGCATGGTTTCCAGCATTACCGTGCTTGCCATCGGGCTTTTGTCATACAGCGCGGCGGCAGGGATGATAGGCGGCGGCGGCTTGGGCGACCTCGCCATCCGCTACGGCTACTACCGCTACCAAACCGAAGTCATCGTCTTCATCGTCGCCCTCCTCGTGCTGCTGGTCATCCTGATTCAAAGCACCGGCAACGCGTTGGCGCGGAAACTCGACAAACGTTGAACCCAAATGCCGTCTGAACGCCAAAACCCCCACCGCTATCCGAAAAATGCTATAAAATCCCCCTGTTCGCGGCAAATGCCGTCTGAACGCCGAATCCGGACGGCAGGACTCCCTGCCCGTCATTTTTGTTTGAAACCGCCACAACATCAGGAGAAAATATGAAAACCTTCTTCAAAACCCTTTCCGCCGCCGCACTCGCGCTCATCCTCGCCGCCTGCGGCGGTCAAAAAGATAGCGCGCCCGCCGCATCCGCTTCTGCCGCCGCCGACAACGGCGCGGCGAAAAAAGAAATCGTCTTCGGCACGACCGTCGGCGACTTCGGCGATATGGTCAAAGAACAAATCCAACCCGAGCTGGAGAAAAAAGGCTACACCGTCAAACTGGTCGAGTTTACCGACTATGTGCGCCCGAATCTGGCATTGGCTGAGGGCGAGTTGGACATCAACGTCTTCCAACACAAACCCTATCTTGACGACTTCAAAAAAGAACACAATCTGGACATCACCGAAGTCTTCCAAGTGCCGACCGCGCCTTTGGGACTGTACCCGGGCAAGCTGAAATCGCTGGAAGAAGTCAAAGACGGCAGCACCGTATCCGCGCCCAACGACCCGTCCAACTTCGCCCGCGTCTTGGTGATGCTCGACGAACTGGGTTGGATCAAACTCAAAGACGGCATCAATCCGCTGACCGCATCCAAAGCGGACATTGCCGAAAACCTGAAAAACATCAAAATCGTCGAGCTTGAAGCCGCGCAACTGCCGCGTAGCCGCGCCGACGTGGATTTTGCCGTCGTCAACGGCAACTACGCCATAAGCAGCGGCATGAAGCTGACCGAAGCCCTGTTCCAAGAACCGAGCTTTGCCTATGTCAACTGGTCTGCCGTCAAAACCGCCGACAAAGACAGCCAATGGCTTAAAGACGTAACCGAGGCCTATAACTCCGACGCGTTCAAAGCCTACGCGCACAAACGCTTCGAGGGCTACAAATCCCCTGCCGCATGGAATGAAGGCGCAGCCAAATAAGGCAGTCGTATAAAATGATGCCGTCTGAACCGTATCCGTGTTCAGACGGCATTTTTGTCCTTTAATCCGCCATTCCCTGCCATTCCGCCGAATCCGGCGTATCGATTCCGAACAGCGACAAAGCGTGTGCAACACTGTGCGCCACTATGTCGTCCGCCGTCTGCGGTTTGCGGTACATCGCAGGAACAGGGGGAAACACCACGCCGCCCATTTCCGTTACCCGCTTCATATTGTCCAAATGGGCAAGGTTCAGCGGCGTTTCGCGCACCATCAGCACCAGCCGCCGCCTTTCCTTCAAAACCACATCCGCCGCACGCGTCAAGAGGTTGTCGCCGAAGCCGTGCACGACCGAGGCAAGCGTCCGCATCGAACAGGGGGCGACCAGCATCCCGTCCGTTTTAAACGTACCGCTGGCAATGCACGCCCCGATATTGCCGATCGGATGCACGAAGTCCGCCAAGGCATATACCTCGTCTCTCGCATAAGCCGTTTCCGAAGCGCGCGCCATCTCCGCACCTTTCGATACCACAAGGTGCGTTTCGATATCTTGCGCGCGTAAAAGTTCCAAAGCCTTCACGCCGTATTGGAAACCGCTCGCCCCACTGATGCCGATTATCAAACGCCGTACCATCATCCGCCTTTCCCATAAAACCGCCTGCAACGGCAAACCGGCTATTATAGTGAAAAAACAGAAATCCGATAAATACGGATACAAATTGTCGGCAACACCCAATATCCGATAAAATATCCGATTTAACATCCTATCTGAATAGGCACGGGAGGGCGGTATGGCAAAAGTAAAAGGCGGATTGGGGCGCGGTTTGGATTCGCTGCTCGCCAACGGCGCAGACAACAGCAGCGGCGACCGATTGACCACGGTTGCGGTTAAAGATATCCGGCCCGGCCGCTATCAGGCGCGTGTTCAAATCGATGACGAAGCCTTGCAGGAGCTGGCAGATTCGATTAAGGCGCAAGGCGTGATACAGCCCGTCATCGTGCGCGAACACGGACTGTCCCGATACGAACTGATTGCAGGCGAACGCCGTTGGCGCGCCGCACAGATTGCCGGTCTGACCGAAATCCCTGCCGTTATCAAAACCATCAGCGACGAAACCGCATTGGCAATGGGTTTGATCGAAAACCTCCAGCGCGAAAACCTCAACCCCATCGAAGAAGCACAAGGCTTGAAACGCCTTGCCGACGAGTTCGGACTGACCCACGAAACCATCGCCCAAGCCGTCGGTAAAAGCCGAAGCGCGATTTCCAACAGCCTGCGCCTTTTAAGCCTGCCCGAACCCGTGCAGGAAATGCTTTACCAACGCCGCCTCGAAATGGGGCACGCCCGCGCACTGCTGACCCTGCCCGTCGTCGAACAGCTCGAATTGGCGCAAAAGGCCGTCAAAAACGGCTGGTCGGTGCGCGAAGTCGAACGCCGCAGCCAAGCCGCCCTTCAAAACAAACGTCCCGAGCCCAAAAAGACTGCCGCCGCCGACATCGGCCGCCTGAATGATTTGCTGACTGAAAAACTGGGTGTCAACGCCGAAATCAAAACCGCCAACCATAAAAAAGGCAAAATCATCCTGCATTTCGACACGCCCGAAACCTTCGACCATATCTTGAAGCAGTTGGGCATAGATTACCGACCTTAATTTTGCGGGATATACCGTCTGAAATATAGAGAATAGCTTTCCAGATTTTAAGTGGGAAATATAATTCTATTGACATTTTTCTGCTTCACGTAAGAATCGTTTTCCTGTTTTCATTTTTAATTTTCGAGGAAATTATGAACACACGCATCATCGTTTCGGCTGCGTTCGTTGCGTTGGCATTAGCAGGTTGCGGCTCAATCAATAATGTAACCGTTTCCGACCAGAAACTTCAGGAACGTGCCGCGTTTGCCTTGGGCGTCAGCCCAAATGCCGTAAAAATCAGCAACCGCAGCAATGAAGGCATACGCATCAACTTTACCGCAACTGTGGGTAAGCGCGTGAGCCAATGCTATGTTACCAGTGTAATCAGCACAATCGGCGTTACCACTTCCGATGCAATTTGTTTGGGAGGCGGAACGCACAAAGGCAAAAGTCAATGCAATGCTTTGCTTAAAGCGGCAGGCCGTTGCTAATCCTTTATTCGGAAAAGGTCGGCGGATTCGCATTTGGAGTGCAACTTTCCCTAACAGAAAAAGGCCAGTATGCGGTAGCATACGGCCTTTCCTGCAAGAAAGATTGCCATGAGCTACACGCAACTGACCCAAGGCGAACGATACCACATCCAATACCTGTTCCGCCACTGCACCGTCACCGAAATCGCCAAACAGCTGAACCGCCACAAAAGCACCATCAGCCGCGAAATCAGACGGCACCGCACCCAAGGGCAGCAATACAGCGCCGAAAAAGCCCAGCGGCAAAGCCGGACTATCAAACAGCGTAAGCGACAACCCTATAAGCTCGATTCGCAGCTGATTCAGCACATCGACACCCTTATCCGCCGCAAACTCAGTCCCGAACAAGTATGCGCCTACCTGTGCAAACACCACCAGATCACGCTCCACCACAGCACCATTTACCGCCACCTTCGCCAAGACAAAAGCAACGGCAGCACGTTGTGGCAACATCTCAGAATATGCAGCAAACCCTACCGCAAACGCTACGGCAGCACATGGACCAGAGGCAAAGTACCCAACCGTGTCGGCATAGAAAACCGACCCGCTATCGTCGACCAGAAATCCCGTATCGGCGATTGGGAAGCCGACACCATTGTCGGCAAAGGACAGAAAAGCGCATTATTGACCTTGGTCGAACGCGTTACCCGCTACACCATCATCTGCAAATTGGATAGCCTCAAAGCCGAAGACACTGCCCGGGCAGCTGTTAGGACATTAAAGGCACATAAAGACAGGGTGCACACCATCACCATGGATAACGGCAAAGAGTTCTACCAACACACCAAAATAACCAAAGCATTGAAAGCGGAGACTTATTTTTGTCGCCCTTACCATTCTTGGGAGAAAGGGCTGAATGAGAACACCAACGGACTCATCCGGCAATACTTCCCCAAACAAACCGATTTCCGTAACATCAGTGATCGGGAGATACGCAGGGTTCAAGATGAGTTGAACCACCGACCAAGAAAAACACTTGGCTACGAAACGCCAAGTGTTTTATTCTTGAATCTGTTCCAACCACTAATACACTAGTGTTGCACTTGAAATCCGAATCCAAGGTCGTCTGAAAATATTTTCAGACGACCTTTTATTTATTGAGCAAATTCCCCAAACTGCCGACAATCCGACCGATAAACTGCTACAATTTCGCGTTGATTTTTTATTATTTCCACGTAAAGCAAACAAATCACGTAAGAACATTAAAAGTGTAAAGAAATTGCGGACAAACTCCTTAATATCCTGTAATTATATGTAATGTGTGTTAGAATGACACCTGTCGCCGTTATTCAGGCGGCGAGCGCGGCGGATTGGGATACGTTGTTTCACAAAGATTAACATATTGCTTGACGTAATAAGGCTTCTAAATTATATTAGCCGCGCCTCAAATTCGAGGCGGAAACATTCCCTTTATGAAGCAGATTATCATCCTACAATCCGCCGTATTGTCCATATGCGCCGCAGTTGCCTTTGCCGTATGGGGTTTTGCCGGATTCCTTTCGGCGGTCGGTGGCGGTTTGTCCTACCTGCTTCCCACGTTTGTTGCAGTTTTACTTTTAAAACTTTTCAGGGGAAACCCCTTCCTGCAAAGCAGGATGTTCGTCTTCGGAGAGATTTTAAAAGTAGTGCTGTCGCTGTTGTCCATGCTCGCCGTATTTGCTGTATGGCATCAATCGCTGGTGTTCGCCCCGTTTCTGATGGGGCTGCTCGGTGTCAGCCATTTGGTTTTTTTAGTATTGTTGAGAGTGAAAGATTATGGCAGGTGAAACCATTACCGCTGCCGACTACATCAAGCACCACTTGCAGAGCTTGACCAGTTTGTCGGATGTTACTCAGGGTCAGGGACTGAAAAACATTGCTGATTTTTCGTTTATTAACCTTGATGCCGTCTTTTTTGCCGTCCTGTTGGGCGTAATCGGCAGCTTCCTGTTGTGGCGCGGTGCAAAAAAAGCGACGGCAGGCGTTCCCGGACGTTTCCAGGCCGCCGTGGAAATCTTGTTTGAGTTTGTGGACGATATGTGTAAGAGCATCATTCACAACGAAAAGTCTAGAAAAGCCGTCGCGCCGTTGGGTCTGACGCTGTTTGTCTGGATTTTCCTGATGAACGCGATGGATATGCTGCCGGTCGATTTGCTGCCGATGGTATGGCAGGGCATTACCGGCAACCATCACGCCCTGTTGCGCGTCGTACCGACTGCCGATTTGAACACCACTTTGGCACTCGCTGTCGGCGTGTTGCTGATTTGTATCTATTACAACATCAAAATCAAAGGATTGGGCGGATGGTTTCACGAGTTGTTCAGCGCGCCGTTCGGTGCAAAACTCGCACCTGCGAACTTCCTGCTGAATTTGGTCGAGTTTCTTTCTAAAACCGTATCCCACGGTATGCGGTTGTTCGGCAATATGTATGCAGGCGAGTTGGTATTCTTGTTGATAGCCTTGCTTGGCGGTGCTTGGGCGGCTTCCGGCAGCGTCGAAGTCATGGATCCGATTCTGTTTGTATTCCACATTATTGCCGGTTTGGCATGGGCGATTTTCCATATTTTGGTGATTACCCTGCAGGCGTTTATTTTCATGGCGTTGGCGTTCGTCTATATCGGACAGGCACATGATGCGCACTGATTTTCCTAAGTAGTTTGTTTTTGTAGTTTAACCTTTGTTTCTTTAAGGAGTTTAAAATGGGTTTGATTGCTATCGCATGTGGTTTGATCGTTGCATTGGGCGCACTGGGTGCCTCTATCGGTATCGCAATGGTCGGTTCTAAATATTTGGAGTCTTCTGCCCGTCAGCCCGAACTGATCGGTCCGCTGCAAACCAAACTGTTCCTGATTGCCGGTTTGATTGATGCCGCATTCTTGATTGGTGTCGCCATTGCACTGCTGTTCGCCTTCGTTAACCCGTTTGCAGGTGCATAATCAGGACGGATTCGTCCGTTCCGTACAGGCGCAGCCTGTTTGATTAACCCCAATACGAAGGTTAAGTAACGTGAATATCAATGCAACATTATTCGCTCAAATCATCGTCTTTTTCGGTTTGGTATGGTTTACCATGAAATTCGTGTGGCCGCCGATTGCAAAAGCTTTGGATGAGCGTGCCGCAAAAGTCGCCGAAGGCTTGGCAGCTGCCGAGCGTGGTAAAAGCGATTTCGAGCAGGCTGAAAAAAAGGTTGCAGAACTCTTGGCAGAAGGGCGTAATCAGGTTTCCGAAATGGTTGCCAACGCCGAAAAACGTGCCGCCAAAATTGTCGAAGAAGCCAAAGAACAGGCTTCTTCCGAGGCGGCGCGCATTGCAGCTCAGGCAAAGGCCGATGTGGAGCAGGAATTGTTCCGCGCACGCGAATCCCTGCGCGAGCAGGTTGCCGTGTTGGCTGTCAAAGGTGCCGAATCTATTTTGCGCAGCGAAGTCGATGCTTCCAAACACGCAAAACTGCTCGATACCCTGAAACAGGAGCTGTAATCTTATGGCAGAGTTCGCAACGATTGCCAGACCTTATGCAAAGGCATTGTTCGGTCTGGCTCAGGAAAAAAGCCAAATTGAGTCTTGGTTGGGCGGACTGGAAAAACTTGCGGCGGTTGTTCAGGAAGGGAAGGTGGCTTCATTGATTGACCGTCCTGAAACGAATGCTTCAGAAAAAGCAGATATCCTCATCGATTTGGTCGGTTTGAAAGACAAGGAGTTGAAAAACTTTGTTATCGTCTTGGCCGGGCAGAAACGTTTGTCGATATTGCCGGAAGTATATGCTCAATATCAAGACTTGACCTTATCATTCAACCATATCAAATCTGCCGTCATTTACAGTGCCTATCCGTTGACCGACAAACAGGTCGGCGAGTTGGCGCAAATGCTGAATAAGCGTTTCGACAGCGAGCTGAAAATCTCTGTCGAAATCGAACCGGAGCTGATTGGCGGCATAAAAGTTGAAGTGGGTGATCAGGTTTTGGATTTGTCTGTACAAGGCAAATTGAGTGCCTTGTACACGACTATGACGAATTAGGAGAGTTTTCATGCAGCTTAATCCTGCTGAAATTAGCGATTTGATTAAAGCCAAGATCGAAAATCTGTCTGTAAATGCCGAAGTGCGTACCCGTGGTACGGTGATTTCGGTAACTGACGGTATCGTTCGCATCCATGGTTTGTCAGATGCAATGCAAGGTGAGATGCTCGAATTCCCGGGTAACACTTTCGGCTTGGCGATGAACCTGGAGCGCGACTCCGTCGGCGCCGTAGTGTTGGGCGAGCACGAACATATTAAAGAAGGCGACACGGTTACCTGTACCGGTCGTATCTTGGAAGTGCCGGTCGGACGCGAACTGGTCGGACGCGTCGTTGATGCATTGGGTCGGCCTATCGACGGCAAAGGCCCGATTAATACAACTTTGACCGCCCCTATCGAAAAAATCGCACCGGGCGTGATTGCGCGCAAATCGGTTGACCAGCCGATGCAAACCGGTCTGAAGGCGATTGACTCTATGGTTCCTGTCGGTCGCGGTCAGCGTGAGTTGATTATTGGCGACCGTCAAACCGGTAAAACGGCCGTAGCGCTGGATGCCATCGTCAACCAAAAAGGTACGGGTGTTATCTGTATCTATGTCGCTATCGGTCAAAAAGCATCTTCTATTGCCAACGTGGTCCGCAAATTGGAAGAGCATGGCGCGATGGAACACACGATTGTGGTTGCTGCAACTGCATCTGAAGCGGCGGCATTGCAATATATCGCACCTTACTCCGGTTGTACGATGGGTGAATTCTTCCGCGACCGCGGCGAAGATGCCTTGATTGTTTATGACGATTTGTCCAAACAGGCTGTGGCTTACCGTCAAATTTCCCTGCTTTTGCGCCGTCCGCCCGGCCGCGAAGCCTATCCCGGCGATGTGTTCTACCTGCACTCCCGTCTGTTGGAACGTGCAGCACGTGTCAATGAACACGAAGTGGAGAAATTGACCAACGGCGAAGTAAAAGGCAAAACCGGTTCTCTGACTGCTTTGCCGATTATCGAAACCCAAGCGGGCGACGTATCTGCTTTCGTTCCGACTAACGTCATTTCGATTACCGACGGTCAGATTTTCTTGGAAACCGACCTCTTCAACGCCGGTATCCGTCCTGCAATCAATGCCGGTATTTCCGTATCCCGCGTAGGCGGTGCTGCACAAACCAAAGTGATTAAAAAGCTGGGTGGCGGTATCCGTTTGGCGTTGGCACAATATCGTGAATTGGCGGCGTTCTCGCAATTTGCATCCGATTTGGATGAAGCTACGCGCAAACAATTGGAGCATGGCGAAGTCGTAACCGAACTGATGAAACAGAAACAGTTCAGTACGTTGAATACGGCTGAAATGGCTTTGACCCTTTGGGCAATCAACAACGGTTCGTATTCTGATGTTCCGGTTGCCAAAGCTCTGGCTTTTGAATCTGAATTTTTGAGCTTTGTCCGTACCCAACATCCGGAAGTTTTGGAAGCCGTCAATGCTTCAGGTGCAATGTCCGACGAGAGCGAGAAAACGCTTGAAGCAGCCATGAAATCCTTCAAATCTTCTTACGCCTATCAGGCATAAGGCTTGAAGTGAAAGGAGTCTGAAATGGCAGTAGGAAAAGAGATTCTCACCAAAATCCGCAGTGTTCAGAATACCCAAAAGATCACTAAAGCGATGCAGATGGTGTCAACCTCTAAAATGCGGAAGACTCAGGAACGGATGCGTTTGGCGCGTCCGTATGCCGAAAAAGTGCGTATGGTGATGAGCCATCTTGCGCAAACCAATACCGATCATGGTATTCCGTTACTGGAATCTCATCGGGAAATCAGACGTGTCGGTTTTATTTTGATTACGTCTGATAAGGGTTTGTGTGGCGGTTTGAACGCCAACGTGCTGAAAAAGTTTTTGGCACAAGTTCAAGAGTATCAGAATCAAGGTATTGAAGAGGAAATCGTATGCCTTGGCAGTAAAGGTCTGATGGCGTGTCAGAGCATTGGTCTGAATGTGGTTGCCAGTGCCGTAAATTTGGGCGATACCCCAAAAATGGAAATGCTGTTCGGACCTTTGACAGAACTCTTCCAACGGTATGAGAAACATGAAATTGACAGAATCCATCTGGTGTATTCGGGTTTTGTCAATACCATGCGTCAAGAACCGAGAATGGAAGTATTGCTGCCTATCGGTGAGAACGTGATTGGCGATTCAGCTCCCAAATCACCGTTCAGCTGGGAATACCGCTACGAACCGACTGCACTTGCAGTGTTGGAATATTTGGTTCGCCGCTATTTAGAGTCTGTGGTTTATCAGGCGTTGAGCGACAATATGGCATCCGAACAGGCAGCCCGCATGGTTGCCATGAAAGCTGCAACAGACAATGCAGGCAATGCCATCAAAGAGTTGCGTTTGGTATATAACAAATCGCGTCAAGCTGCGATTACCACGGAATTGTCAGAAATTGTAGCAGGTGCGGCGGCTGTCTGATGCCGTCTGAATCCTGTACGGAAATTAGGATACGATAATGAGCCAAGGCAAAATCGTACAAATTATCGGTGCGGTTGTTGACGTGGAATTTCCACGCGACATGATTCCGCGCGTTTACGACGCTTTGAAATTAGACGAAAACGGTCTGACTTTGGAAGTCCAACAGCTTTTGGGCGACGGCGTAGTCCGTACCATTGCGATGGGCAGCTCGGACGGTTTGAAACGCGGCATGACTGTGAGCAATACCGGTGCGCCCATTACTGTGCCGGTAGGTAAAGGTACGTTGGGACGCATTGTCGATGTATTGGGAACGCCTGTTGACGAGGCAGGTCCGATCGATACCGACAAGAGTCGTGCCATCCACCAAGCCGCTCCTAAGTTTGACGAACTGTCTTCCACAACCGAATTGCTCGAAACGGGCATTAAAGTGATTGACTTGCTGTGTCCGTTTGCCAAAGGCGGTAAAGTAGGTCTGTTCGGCGGTGCCGGTGTGGGTAAAACCGTGAACATGATGGAATTGATCAACAACATCGCCAAAGCGCACAGCGGCTTGTCCGTGTTCGCAGGCGTGGGTGAGCGTACCCGTGAAGGTAACGACTTCTACCACGAGATGAAAGATTCCAACGTATTGGATAAAGTAGCTATGGTGTATGGCCAAATGAACGAACCTCCGGGCAACCGTCTGCGCGTTGCTTTGACCGGTTTGACTATGGCCGAATACTTCCGTGACGAAAAAGACGAAAACGGTAAAGGTCGCGACGTATTGTTCTTCGTGGACAACATCTACCGTTACACCCTGGCCGGTACCGAAGTATCCGCATTGTTGGGCCGTATGCCGTCTGCAGTGGGCTACCAACCGACATTGGCAGAAGAAATGGGTTGTTTGCAAGAGCGTATTACCTCTACCCAAACCGGTTCCATTACTTCCATCCAAGCCGTATATGTACCTGCGGACGACTTGACCGACCCGTCTCCGGCAACAACGTTCGCCCACTTGGACGCAACCGTCGTATTGAGCCGCGATATTGCCTCTTTGGGTATTTACCCGGCAGTCGATCCGCTTGATTCTACTTCGCGCCAACTGGATCCGATGGTATTGGGTCAAGAGCACTACGACGTAGCGCGCGGCGTACAGTCCACCCTGCAGAAATACAAAGAATTGCGCGACATCATCGCCATCTTGGGTATGGACGAATTGTCTGATGAAGACAAACTGACCGTAATGCGTGCGCGTAAAATCCAACGCTTCCTGTCCCAACCGTTCCACGTTGCCGAAGTGTTTACAGGTTCTCCGGGCAAATATGTCGCCCTGCGCGATACCATTGCCGGCTTCAAAGCCATCTTGAACGGCGAATACGATTATCTGCCCGAGCAGGCATTCTATATGGTCGGCAGCATTGAAGAAGCAGTAGAGAAAGCGAAAACCTTAAACTAAGGAGGTCGGCATGAGCATCATGCAAGTTGAGGTGGTAAGTAGCGAGCAGAAAATCTATTCAGGCGAGGCAACATTTATCGTTGTTCCGACTGTACAGGGCGAACTCGGTATTTATCCGCGACACGAGCCGATTATGAGTTTGGTGCGGCTGGGGGCTTTGCGTTTGACCGTTCTGGGCGAGGATAAAGAGGTTTTGGTTGCTGTTTCCGGCGGTGTTTTGGAAGTACAGCCTGATAAAGTAACTGTCTTGGCGGATGTTGCCGTCCGCAGTGCGGAGATGGATCAGGCACGTGCGGAAGAGGCGAAAAAAGCCGCAGAAGCGGGCATTTCCCAAGCTAAAGACGATAAGGCTTTGGCGGAGGCGCATAAAGCATTGGCTGCTGCGATTGCACAGCTCAAAACTTTGGACTATATCCGTTCGCACAAGAAATAAACTTGTTTGGTTTGGAAAAGCACGACCGTTTGGTCGTGCTTTTTATTTTCCGGATTTAAATTAAAGACTGTGTTTGGATATGGCGTTGGCAGGCATAGCCTGCTTTAAGGTATTCAATAGGGCAGCCTGCCGCCTAACCGAAACATATAGCGGATTAACAAAAATCAAGACAAGGCGACGAAGCCGCAGACAGTACAAATAGTACGGAACCGATTCACTTGGTGCTTGAGCACCTTAGAGAATCGTTCTCTTTGAGCTAAGGCGAGGCAACGCTGTACTGGTTTAAATTTAATCCACTATATCATGTATGCCGTGTTTTCAAATCAGTCTGTCTTTGAGATAAACCTATCCAAACAGCAATGGAAACAGTAAAATAAACCCTTTATTTTATCGAATCATAAGCCATGCTTACCTTCCAACAAATCATCTTCAAACTGCAAACATTCTGGGCAGACAAAGGCTGCACCGTCATCCAACCCTTCGACATGGAAGTCGGTGCCGGCACATCCCATCCCGCCACCTGTCTGCGCGCACTCGGCCCCGAGCCTTGGTTTGCCGCCTACGTCCAACCCAGCCGCCGCCCCAAAGACGGTCGCTACGGCGACAACCCCAACCGCCTGCAACACTATTACCAATTCCAAGTCGCCCTCAAGCCCGCTCCCGCCAATATCCAAGACCTCTATCTCGACTCCCTGCGCGAATTGGGCATCGACCCCAAAGTGCACGACATCCGCTTTGTCGAAGACGACTGGGAAAACCCCACCCTCGGCGCGTGGGGTTTGGGCTGGGAAGTCTGGCTCAACGGTATGGAAGTAACCCAGTTCACCTATTTCCAACAAGTCGGCGGCATCGACTGCACCCCCGTACTCGGCGAAATCACCTACGGCATCGAACGCTTGGCGATGTACCTGCAAGGCGTGGAAAACGTCTATGACCTCGTTTGGGCAAAAACGCTGGACGGTAATACAGTAACTTACGGCGACGTGTACCACCAAAACGAAGTCGAACAATCCACCTACAACTTCGAATACAGCGATGCCGATTGGCTGCTGCGCCAGTTCAACGACTACGAAGCGCAAGCCAAACGCCTGCTTGCCGAAGAAAACGCCGCCCTCGCCCTGCCTGCCTACGAGCTTGTCCTCAAAGCGGGGCATACGTTCAACCTTTTAGACGCACGCGGCGCGATTTCCGTAACTGAGCGGGCAACTTATATTGGACGTATTCGTGCATTGAGCCGCGCCGTGGCGCAAAAATATGTTGAAAGCCGCGAAAAACTGGGCTTCCCTTTAATGAAGGCAAACGCCGCCTAAGGGGGCGACGATTTTTTACGTTCGGGCGGCACGATAAGGCAGCCGTCCGGAAGCCATTATATTTTTTAGGAAAATCATGCCTGTCTATTTCCGCACCCCAAGCAGGAAACGCCTGCACAAAATGAACCGCCGCCAGCATAAAAAGCTGCATTTGGGCGAGTTTCAAGCATTGATTTTCGGCGTTCAAGGCAGTTTGCACCAAGCTGAGGACGATGCCGAAGCGTTTGGCCGCTTTATGGACGAGCTGATTGCGTATCTTGTGGTAAACGGCTTGGAAATGGCGGGCGGGGGCGATTGCGGCGATTTTTCGTGCCTGTTTCAAAAATCCGGCGCCCGAAGCTTGGGAGAAACCGAGAAAAAAGCCATTATCTCTTGGCTGGCAGACCGCGAAGATGTCGCCACTTTGCACGCCACCCCGCTGGTTGACGGTTTTTACGGGGATGACGGCTGGGAAAATTACAGCGAAACCTATAAACAGGCAGATTAACCAAATTCAAAGAAAGCCGAATGATGACCCAAACCCTTTTAATTGAACTTCTCACTGAAGAACTCCCGCCCAAAGCCCTGAATAATCTGGGCAACCATTTTGCCGCCGCCGTTGCCGAAGGCTTGGAAAAAGCGCAACTGGTTGACGGCGCAGCTGAATACACTGCCTACGCTTCTCCGCGCCGTTTGGCGGTTCAAGTCAAAAACGTCAAAGCCGTTCAAGCCGACCAGAAAATCGTGAAAAAAGGCCCTGCCGTGGCGAATGCCGTAAAAGACGGTGCGCCGACCAAGGCTTTGGAAGGTTTCGCACGCGGTGCGGGCGCGAAAATCGAAGACTTGACCATCGTCCACGACGGCAAACAGGATGTGTACGCCTACGAATACGTCCAAACCGGCAAACTGTTGGGCGAACTTTTGGAAGACATCATCAATGCCGCAGTGAAAAAACTGCCGATTCCGAAAGTGATGCGTTGGGGCAGCAGCACGTTTACCTTCGTGCGCCCCGTCCACGGGCTGATTGTGCTGCACGGCGGCGACATTGTGAACGTCAGCGTTTTGGGCCTGCAAAGCGGCAACAAAACCTTGGGGCACCGCTTCCTCTCCGACGGCGAAATCACTATTGAAAACGCCGACAGCTACGCCGAACAAATGCGCGAGCAAGGCAAAGTCGTCGCTTCGTTTGCCGAGCGCAAAGCTGCGATTCAGACGGCATTGGAAGGGCAGGCGCGCCGTCTGAACGCCGCCGTCGCCGCCGATGAAGCATTGTTGGACGAAGTAACCGCGCTGGTCGAATGGCCTGTTGTTTTGGAAGCCGGTTTTGAAGAACACTTCCTCGCCGTACCGCAAGAATGCCTGATTCTGACCATGCAGCAAAACCAAAAATACTTCCCGCTGCTCGATCAAAACGGCAAGCTGATGAACCGCTTCCTGCTGGTGTCCAACCTGCAAACCGAAGACCCGTCACACATCATCCAAGGCAACGAACGCGTCTTGCGCGCACGCCTGTCTGATGCCGAGTTCTTCTACAAACAAGACCAAAAAGCGACTTTGGAAAGCCGTCTGCCGAAATTGTCCGGCGTGGTTTACCACAATAAAATCGGTTCGCAGGCCGAGCGCATCGAACGCCTGCAAAGCATCGCCGCCCATATCGCCAAAGCATTGGGCGCGGATGCCGCCGCAGCCGAACGCGCCGCGCGTTTGGCAAAAGCCGACTTGGTAACCGAAATGGTCGGCGAGTTTCCCGAACTGCAAGGCACGATGGGCAAATACTATGCCCGCTTGGACGGCGAAACCGAAGAAATCGCCGAAGCCGTCGAGCAACATTACCAACCGCGTTTTGCCGGCGACAAGCTGCCCGAAAGCAAAATTGCCACTGCCGTTGCACTTGCCGACAAGCTGGAAACCCTGGTCGGCATTTGGGGCATCGGTCTGATTCCGACCAGCGACAAAGACCCATACGCCCTGCGCCGTTCCGCATTGGGTATTTTGCGTATGCTGATGCAGTACGGTTTGGACGTAAACGAACTGATTCAGACGGCATTCGACAGCTTCCCCAAAGGTTTGCTCAACGAAAAAACGCCGTCTGAAACCGCCGACTTCATGCAGGCGCGTTTGGCCGTGTTGCTGCAAAACGATTATCCGCAAGACATCGTTGCCGCCGTATTGGCGAAACAGCCGCGCCGTTTGGACGACGTAGTGGCCAAACTGCAGGCCGTTGCCTCGTTCAAACAGCTGCCCGAAGCCGCCGCGCTCGCCGCCGCCAACAAACGCGTGCAAAACCTGCTGAAAAAAGCCGATGCCGAGTTGGGCGTGGTTAACGAAAGCCTGTTGCAACAGGACGAAGAAAAAGCCCTCTTTGCCGCTGCGCAAGGCTTGCAGCCGAAAATCGCCGCCGCTGTTGCCGAAGGCAATTTCCAAACCGCCTTGTCCGAACTGGCTTCCGTCAAACCGCAAGTCGATGCATTCTTTGACGGCGTGATGGTAATGGCGGAAGATGCCGCCGTAAAACAAAACCGCCTGAACCTGCTGAACCGCTTGGCAGAGCAAATGAACGCGGTAGCCGACATCGCGCTTTTGGGCGAGTAACCGTTGTACAGTCCAAATGCCGTCTGAAGCCTTCAGACGGCATCGTGCCTATCGGGAGAATAAATTGCAGCCTTTAGTCAGCGTATTGATTTGCGCCTACAACGTAGAAAAATATTTCGCCCAATCATTAGCCACCGTCGTGAATCAGACTTGGCGCAACTTGGAGATTTTGATTGTCGATGACGGCTCGACAGACGGTACGCTTGCCATTGCCAAGGATTTTCAAAAGCGGGACAGCCGTATCAAAATCCTTGCACAAGCTCAAAATTCCGGCCTGATTCCCTCTTTAAACATCGGGCTGGACGAATTGGCAAAGTCAGGAATGGGGGAATATATTGCACGCACCGATGCCGACGATATTGCCGCCCCCCGACTGGATTGAGAAAATCGTGGGCGAGATGGAAAAAGACCGCAGCATCATCGCGATGGGCGCGTGGCTGGAAGTTTTGTCGGAAGAAAAGGACGGCAACCGGCTGGCGCGGCATCACAGGCACGGCAAAATTTGGAAAAAGCCGACCCGGCACGAAGATATTGCCGACTTTTTCCCTTTCGGCAACCCCATACACAACAACACGATGATTATGCGGCGCAGCGTCATTGACGGCGGATTGCGTTACAACACCGAGCGGGATTGGGCGGAAGATTACCAATTTTGGTACGATGTCAGCAAATTGGGCAGGCTGGCTTATTATCCCGAAGCCTTGGTCAAATACCGCCTTCACGCCAATCAGGTTTCATCCAAATACAGCATCCGCCAACACGAAATCGCGCAAGGCATCCAAAAAACCGCCAGAAACGATTTTTTGCAGTCTATGGGTTTTAAAACCCGGTTCGACAGCCTTGAATACCGCCAAATAAAAGCAGTAGCGTATGAATTGCTGGAGAAACATTTGCCGGAAGAAGATTTTGAACGCGCCCGCCGGTTTTTGTACCAATGCTTCAAACGGACGGACACGCCGCCCGCCGGCGCGTGGCTGGATTTCGCGGCAGACGGCAAGATGAGGCGGCTGTTTACCATGAGGCAATACTTCGGCATTTTGCACCGGCTGATTAAAAACCGCCGGCAGGCGCGGTCGGATTCGGCAGGGAAAGAACAGGAGATTTAATGCAAAACCACGTTATCAGCTTAGCTTCCGCCGCAGAACGCAGGGCGCACATTACCGATACCTTCGGCGTGCGCGGCATCCCGTTTCAGTTTTTCGACGCACTGATGCCGTCTGAAAGGCTGGAACAGGCAATGGCGGAACTCGTACCCGGTTTGTCGGCGCACCCCTATTTGAGCGGAGTGGAAAAAGCCTGCTTTATGAGCCACGCCGTATTGTGGAAACAGGCATTGGACGAAGGTCTGCCGTATATCGCCGTATTTGAAGATGATGTCTTGCTCGGCGAAGGCGCGGAGAAATTCCTTGCCGAAGACGCTTGGCTGCAAGAACGCTTTGACCCCGATTCCGCCTTTATCGTCCGCTTGGAAACGATGTTTATGCACGTCCTGACCTCGCCCTCCGGCGTGGCGGACTACTGCGGGCGTGCCTTTCCGCTGTTGGAAAGCGAACACTGGGGGACGGCGGGCTATATCATTTCCCGAAAGGCGATGCGTTTCTTTTTGGACAGGTTTGCCGTTTTGCCGTCTGAACGCCTGAAGGCGGTGGATTGGATGCTCTTCAGTAGTTTTCTCGACAAAGGGGGGATGACGGTTTGCCAACTGACCCCCGCCTTGTGCGTCCAAAGCGAAACCCTGCCCAGCCAACTGAAAAACGGCAGGCAGGAATCGTACCGCAACCGCCGCTCCCCGAAGGTTTTGTTGAAACGCGCTTTGGGAAAAATCGGCAGGGAAATCGAAAGGGCGAGGGAACGGAAACGTCAGAAAAAATTGGAAAAACACCTCGGGCGGCACGTTGTCCCGTTTGAATAGGTTTTGGCCTTTCCTTATTTGGCGGGTGTGCGCTGTCCCTAAATTTATGTCGGGGAATCCGGTTTGTTCGGTTTCACTTGTTTTCGGGTAAGCCCTAATTCGTGATTCCCGAGAAAACAGAAAGCCAAAAACAGAAACCTAAAATCTCGTCATTCTCGCGCAGGCGGGAATCTAGGTCTTTAAACTTCGGTTTTTTCCGATAAATTCTTGCCGCATTAAAATTCTAGATTCCTGCCTGCGCGGGAATGACGGCGGGGGGATTTCTGTTTTTCCGACAAATTCCTAAAACTTAAAATTCCGTTATTCCCGCGAGAACAGAAAACCAAAAAACAGAAACCTAAAATTCGTCATTCCCGCGCAGGCGGGAATCCAGTCCGTTGAGGTTCAGTCATTTCCGATAAATCACCGCAACATTAAATTTCCAGATTCCCGCTTTTGCGAGAATGACGGCGGGGGGATTTCTGTTTTTCCGACAAATTCCTAAAACTTAAAATTCCGTTATTCCCACGAGAACAGAAAACCAAAAACAGAAACCTAAAATCTCGTCATTCCCGCGCAGGCGGGAATCCAGTCCGTTGAGTTTCAGTCATTTCCGATAAATCACCGCAACGTTAAATTTCTAGATTCCCGCTTTTGCGGGAATGACGGCGGGGGGGATTTCTGTTTTTCCGACAAATTCCTAAAACTTAAAATTCCGTTATTCCCGCGAGAACAGAAAACCAAAAACAGAAACCTAAAATCTCGTCATTCCCGCAAAAACAGAAAACCAAAAAACAGCAACCTAAAATTCGTCATTCCCGCGCAGGCGGGAATCCAGTCCGTTCGGTTTCGCTTGTTTTGGGTTTCGGGTAACTTCCACTTCGTCATTCCCGCGAAAGTGGGAATCCGGTTCGTTGAGTTTCAGTCATTTCCGATAAATCACCGCAACATTAAATTTCTAGATTCCCGCTTTTGCGGGAATGATGGCGGAGAGGGTTTGTTGTTTCGGATAAATCCCTGTAGTTTTTCGTTTCTAGATTCCCGCTTTTGCGGGAATGACGGCGGCGGGATTTCTGTTTTTCCGACAAATTCCTAAAACTTAAAATTTCGTTATTTCCGCGAGAACAGAAAACCAAAAACAGAAACCTAAAATCTCGTCATTCCCACGCAGGCGGGAATCCAGTCTGTTGAGTTTCAGTCATTTCCGATAAATCACCGCAACATTAAATTTCCAGATTCCCGCTTTTGCGGGAATGACGGCGGGGGGGATTTCTGTTTTTCCGACAAATTCCTAAAACTTAAAATTCCGTTATTCCCGCGAGAACAGAAAACCAAAAACAGAAACCTAAAATCTCGTCATTCCCGCGCAGGCGGGAATCTAGTCCGTTCGGTTTCGCTTGTTTTGGGTTTCGGGTAACTTCCACTTCGTCATTCCCGTGAAAGTGGGAATCCAGTCCGGTGAGTTTCAGTCATTTCCGATAAATCACCGCAACGTTAAATTTCTAGATTCCCGCTTTCGCGGGAATGACGGAGGGGGGATTTCTGTTTTTCCGACAAATTCCTAAAACTTAAAATTCCGTTATTCCCGCGAGAACAGAAAACCAAAAACAGAAACCTAAAATCTCGTCATTCCCGCGCAGGCGGGAATCTAGTCCGTTCGGTTTCGCTTGTTTTGGGTTTCGGGTAACTTCCACTTCGTCATTCCCGCGAAAGTGGGAATCCGGTTCGTTGAGTTTCAGTCATTTCCGATAAATCACCGCAACGTTAAATTTCTAGATTCCCGCCTGCGCGGGAATGACGGCGGAGAGGGTTTGTTGTTTCGGATAAATCCCTGTAGTTTTTCGTTTCTAGATTCTTGCTTTCGCGGGAATGACGGCGGGGGAAATCTTATTTGAACCTACTATCTTAATCGGCTGCAAAATGCCGTCTGAACGGGTTTCAGACGGCATTTCTGTTTATGCGAAATCGCCCCAAAGCGTCTGCATCGCGGCGAGGGCGGCGAGGGCGACGGTTTCGGTGCGCAGGATGCGTTTGCCCAATGTTACGGTTTGGAAGCCGGCATCAAATGCCTGTTGTTCTTCCTGTTCTGTCCAGCCGCCTTCGGGCCCGACCATAAAGACGATTGCGCCGGACGGGTGGCGGATGTCGCCGAGTTTGCGGGCGCGGTTGATGCTCATAATCAGCTTGGTGCTTTCAGACGGCATTTTGTCGAGTGCTTCACGGTAGCCGATGATGGGCAGTACGGGGGGAACGGTGTTCCTGCCGCTTTGTTCGCACGCGGAGATGACGATTTCCTGCCAGCGTGCGAGGCGTTTGGCGGCGCGTTCTCCGTCGAGGCGGACGATGCAGCGTTCGCTGATGACGGGCTGTATGGCGGTTACGCCGAGTTCGACGCTTTTTTGCAGGGTGAAATCCATGCGATCGCCGGAGGAGATGGATTGTATCAGTGTGATGTTGAGCGGGGACTCGTTGTCGGTTGTGTCTTCGTGCAGGATTTCGGCTTCGGCGCGGCGTTTTTCCAAAACGGTCAGCTGTGCGGCGTGTGCCTTGCCTTTGCCGTCGAAGAGGGTGATGTTTTCGTTGGGGCGGACGCGTAGGACGTTGAGGTGGCGGACGATGTTGTCGGGCAGGGCGACGGTTTGTCCGACGGAAAGGTTTTCGGGCAGGTAGAATCGGGGCATAGTTTTTGGCGGTTCGGACGGTTATAATCTGTCGCAGCGGCGTGATGGAAACGGACATTATAGTGGATTAAATTTAAACCAGTACAGCGTTGCCTCGCCTTGCCGTACTATTTGTACTGTCTGCGGCTTCGTCGCCTTGTCCTGATTTAAATTTAATCCACTATATACGTTCGCGTGCCGCAAGTTCAAAATATGAGGACAGTAGGAAGTGTTACACCGTTTGCAGAAAGTCGTGCGCCATATCGCGCAAACCGAAATTATGCCGCGTTTTTTGAATACGCCGTCTCACCGCAAGGAAGACGGTTCGATGTTGAGCGAGGCGGACATTGCCGCGCAGACGGCTTTTGCCGCCGCGTTGCCGCTTCTGATCGATTGCCCGATGTTGGGCGAGGAAATGTCGCGGCAGGAACAGTCGGCTTTGTGGGAACAATATTCGGGGGAAAAGGGGCTGTGGATTGTCGATCCGATAGACGGGACGAACAATTTTGTCAACGGGCTGCCGCATTTTGCCGTGTCGGTGGCGTTTGTCCGCAACGGGCGCGCCGAATTGGGTGTGATTTACAATCCGGTCAGCGGCGAATGTTTTTATGCCGAACGGGGGCAGGGTGCGTTTCTTAATGGAACCCGCCTGCCTTTGCGTCTCGTGGATAAGAAGTTGAATGAGGCAATTGCGGGTGTGGAAATCAAATATCTGCGTTCGGGCAAACTGTCCAGCCGCATGAGTACGCTCGCGCCTTTCGGGACGATACGCAGTATGGGCAGCAGTACGTTGGATTGGTGTTATCTGGCGTGCGGGCGTTATGATGTTTATGTCCACGGCGGGCAGAAGCTGTGGGATTATGCCGCCGGCGCGTTGATTTTTGAGGAGGCGGGCGGCAGGCTGACGACTTTGGAAGGCGACGGGTTTTGGAGTGGTGAACACGTGTTCAAACGCTCGGTCGTTGCCGCGCTCGAACCGAAGCTGTTTGAACGCTGGGTCGGGTGGATACGGGAAAACCAATAGGTTTCAACAGGTTTGTTAATATATTTTCGCGATTAACGTTTCTTAACATTAATTCGGGTACAATCCTTTCCGCTGATTACCGCTGCCGTTTCTCCCTTTTCGGCAGTGCAGCAAGTAAGACGTTTTCCCGCAATGTATTGACCATTCATACTTACCCTTGGTATGAATGGTTTTTTTGCACGTTGAAAATGCCGTCTGAACGTTCAGACGGCATTTTTATGCGACAGGTTTCAGATATTTGCCGCAGCAGGCTTTGAATTTTTTGCCTGATCCGCAAATGCAGGGTTGTTTCATCGCAGGATGCGGAACGGTGGGATCGATAAAATACCATTGTCCGCCGATGTTGACGAAGCCGGACAGTTCGTGATGCGCGGATCGGTGTTGTCCGTCTCGGAAGTAGGCTTCAAATTCGACTTGGGCGTGGTCTTTGCCGAGTATCTTGTGCGAGATGACGTTCAAGCCCAGCCCTTCGGTTTCTATACTCCATTGCATCAGTTCGGCGGCATCGAGGAATGCCTGTTGCGCCGGAACGGTAGTAGCGATGATGTATAGTGGATTAACAAAAATCAGGACAAGGCGACGAAGCCGAAGACAGTACAAATAGTACGGAACCGATTCACTCGGTGCTTCAGCACCTTAGAGAATCGTTCTCTTTGAGCTAAGGCGAGGCAACGCTGTACTGGTTTTTGTTAATCCACTATAGTCGATAAGGTGCAGCACATACGCGCTGTACCGCGAACGCATGAGGGCTTCGGCGGTGGGCGGCAGGATTCGGCGCAGATGAAGCGGGCGGCAGCAGCCGGCATAGCTTGAGACCTTTGCAAAATTCCTTTCCCTCCCGACAGCCGAAACCCCAACACAGGTTTTCGTCTATTTTCGCCCCAAATACCGCCTAATTCTACCCAAATATCCCCTTAATCCTGCCCGGATACCCGATAATCAGGCATCCGGGCTGCCTTTTAGGCGGCAGCGGGCGCACTTAGCCTGTTGGCCGCTTTCAACAGGTTCAAACACATCGCCTTCAGATGGCTTTGCGCATAATGCCGTCCTGCAACTGATGTTCTTCCAGATGTTGCCGGTTTTCCGCACTGTCGTAGCCTTTGTCGGCATAGACGGTCGTACCTTCGGGTAACCCTTCCAACAACGGCGACAGGTGTTTGCACTCATGGGCATTGGCGGGAGTAATGTGCAGTTTCTCGATATAGCCTTCTGCATCGGTACGGGTATGTTGTTTGTAACCGAGTTTGTAGAGGCCGTTTTTCTTTATCCAACGGGCATCTTTGTCCTTACTCGGTGTGGTTTGGCCGCTGACTTGTCCTTCTTCATCGACTTCTATGGCCTGGCGCTGTTTGCTGCCGGCGGTTTGAATAATGGTGGCGTCAACGACGGCGGATGCTTTCTCTATTTTTAGGCCTTTTTCGGTCAGTTGGCGGTTAATCAGTTCCAGCAATTCGGACAGGGTGTCGTCTTGCGCCAGCCAGTTGCGGTAACGGCATAAGGTGCTGTAATCGGGGATGCTTAGTTCGTCAAAACGGCAAAACAGGTTGAAATCGATGCGGGTAATGAGGCTGTGTTCGAGTTCGGGATCGGAGAGACTGTGCCATTGTCCGAGCAGGACGGCTTTGAACATGGACAGCAGGGGATAGGCGGGACGGCCGCGGTGGTCTCTAAGGTAACGGGTTCTTTGACGATTCAGGTACTGTTCGATCGGCTGCCAATCAATCACCCGGTCCAACTTCAATAGCGGGAAACGGTCGATGTGTTTGGCAATCATGGCTTGGGCGGTTTGTTGAAAGAAGGTGCTCATGAGAAATCCCCTAAATGTCTTGGTGGGAATTTAGGGGATTTTGGGGGATTTTGCAAAGGTCTCAAACCGTTTTTCTCGATAAGTTTCCGTGCCGACAGACCTGGATTCCCACTTTCGTGGGAATGACGGTGGAAAAGTTGCCGTGATTTCGGATAAATTTTCGTAACGCATAATTTCCGTTTTACCCGATAAATGCCCGCAATCTCAAATCCCGTCATTCCCCAAAAACAAAAAATCAAAAACAGAAATATCGTCATTCCCGCGCAGGCGGGAATCTAGGTCTGTCGGTGCGGAAACGTATCGGATAAAACGGTTTCTTCAGATTTTACGTTCTGGATTGCCACTTTCGTGGGAATGACGGGATGTAGGTTCGTAGGAATGACGTGGTGCAGGTTTCCGTGCGGATGGATTCGTCATTCCCGCGCAGGCGGGAATCCAGACCCCTGACGCGGCGGGAATCTATCGGAAATGACTGAAACCCCGAGATTCCAGATTCCCACTTCCGTGGGAATGACGGTTCAGCAAGCGTAGGTCGGATACTTGTATCCGACAAAACCTTTAACATTCCCATCATTGCAATCCATTGCAGCAATGCCCAAAATGTCGAATTCAAGAATCCGACCTACAAAATCATTCCGAGCATAATACTATGAAATACCGTCGTTTTTACCGCAATGGCGGCACTTACTTTTTTACGGTTGTAACCAATAAACGGCAGAAGATTTTGACCGATGATGCGGTGCGTTTGGCTTTGCGGCAGGCGGTAATGGCGGTGCGCGAACGGTATCCGTTTGAAATTTTGGCATGGGTGTTGATGCCCGATCATCTGCATACCATATGGCGGCTGCCGGACAATGATTCTGCTTATTCGGAACGCTGGCGGCAAATCAAGCGGCACAGCCAATATTTAATCGGCGGCAATCTCAGGCTTTGGCAAAAACGCTTTTGGGAACATACTATCCGCGATGAGGCTGATTTTGCCTGCCATTTTGATTATCTGCATTTCAATCCGGTCAAACATGGCTATGTAGGACAAATTTCCGATTGGCGGTTTTCTACGTTTCACCGTTATGTCAAACAGGGTATTTATCCGCATAATTGGGGTGGCGGCAATGCGGACTTTTCTATTGGATACGATTGAAGTAATGTCGGATTCGAGAATCCGACCTACGGAAAACTGAAAGAGCATCGGCTGCAGGACAGCATTATGCGCAAAGCCTGCCGCAACCGTCCGCTGACGGAAAATCAAACCAAGCGTAACCGATATTTGTCGAAGACCCGTTATGTGGTTGAACAAAGCTTCGGTACGCTGCACCGTAAATTCCGCTACGCTCGGGCAGCCTATTTCGGACTGATTAAGTGAGTGCGCAAAGCCATCTGAAGGCGATGTGTTTGAACCTGTTGAAAGCCGCCAACAGGCTAAGTGCGCCCGCTGCCGCCTAAAAGGCAGCCCGGATGCCTGATGATCGGGTATCCGGGGAGGATTAAGGGGGTATTTGGGTAAAATTAGGAGATATTTGGGGCGAAAATAGACGAAAACCTGTGTTTGGGTTTCGGCTGTCGGGAGGGAAAGGAGTTTTGCAAAGGTCTCAGCTTGTGCCTGATCCGCAGGGGCAGGGCGGGGTGTGGCGTGTGTTCATTTTGCCTGAGAATGCAAATGCCGTCTGAAAGGGCTTCAGACGGCATTGTCGGTACGGCTGCCCGTCAGGGCATCAGCATGCCGCCGTTGACGTGCAGCGTTTGACCGGTAATGTATTTTGCCTGATCGGAAGCCAAGAACAAGACTGCATCGGCAATGTCTTGCGCGTCGCCGAATCTGCCCAAGGCGGTTTGGGCGGTAAAGGCTTGGCGGGTTTCTTCCGGCAGGGCGCGGGTCATATCGGTATCGATAAAGCCGGGGGCGACGCAGTTGACGGTAATGCCCCGGCTGCCGACTTCGCGCGCCATGGATTTGGCAAAACCGATTAAGCCTGCTTTGGCGGCGGCGTAGTTGGTTTGCCCGGCATTGCCCATCACGCCGACGACGGATGTGATGTTGATGATGCGGCCGGAACGTTGTTTCATCATGCCGCGCAAGACGGCTTTAGAAGCGCGGAAGACGGATTTGAGGTTGACCTGCATGATGTCGTCCCACTCTTCTTCTTTCATACGCATCAGGAGGTTGTCGCGGGTGATGCCAGCGTTGTTGACCAGAATGTCGAGTTTGCCGAATGCTTTTTCGATGTCGGCAATCAGGCTTTCGATGGTTTCAGGTTCGGCGGAATCCAATGCACGGCCTTCGCCGCCCCATTGCGCCAACCGCTCGCTAATCGCCGCCGCACCGCTCTCACTGGTCGCCGTACCGATGACTTTGGCACCGGCTGCCGCCAGTGTGTCGGCAATTGCTGCACCGATACCGCGCGAGGCGCCGGTTACCAAAGCGATTTTGCCGCTTAAATCTTGTGTGCTCATATTTTTTCCTTTTGTCCGATAATCGAAAGACTGCGCCGGACGGTGCAGCCCTGTTTGCTGGTTATTCCCACTCGATGGTGGCAGGCGGTTTGCCGCTCACATCATAAACCACGCGGTTGATGCCTTTGACTTCGTTGATGATGCGGTTGGACACGCGTCCGAGCAGTGAGTAAGGCAGTTCTGCCCAGTGTGCGGTCATGAAGTCGCTGGTGATGACTGCGCGCAGTGCGACGACGTAGTCGTAAGTGCGTCCGTCGCCCATTACGCCGACGGATTTCACAGGCAGGAATACGGCAAATGCCTGGCTGGTCAGGTCGTACCAAGATGTGCCGTTTTCGTCGGTGGTGTTGCGTAATTCTTGGATGAAAATATCGTCTGCTTGACGCAATAAGTCGGCGTATTCTTTTTTCACTTCGCCCAAGATGCGCACGCCCAAACCGGGGCCGGGGAACGGATGGCGGTACACCATTTCGCGCGGCAGACCCAAAGCAACGCCCAGTTCGCGCACTTCGTCTTTAAACAAGTCGCGCAACGGCTCAAGCAGCTTGAGCTTCATGTTTTCAGGCAGGCCGCCGACATTGTGGTGGGATTTGATGGCGTGGGCTTTTTTGGTTTTCGCGCCTGCGGATTCGATTACGTCGGGGTAAATCGTGCCTTGCGCCAGCCATTTGGCGTTGGTGAGTTTTTTCTCTTCGGCATCAAATACTTCGATAAATTCCGCGCCGATGATTTTGCGTTTTTTCTCAGGGTCGGTAACGCCGGCGAGTTTCGCCATAAACTGCCCTTCGGCATCGACGTGAATCACTTTCACACCCAAGTTGCGGGCGAACATATCCATCACCATTTTGCCTTCGTTCAGGCGCAACAAACCGTGATCGACGAACACGCAGGTCAGTTGGTCGCCGATGGCGCGGTGGATCAGCGCGGCGGCTACGGAAGAGTCCACGCCGCCGGACAAGCCTAAAATCACTTCGTCGCTGCCGACTTGTTCGCGGATTTTGGCAACGGCTTCTTCGATGTAGTTCGGCATTGTCCAGCCCGGTTGTGCGCCGCAAATATCCAAAACAAAGCGGTTCAACAGGGCGCGGCCTTGTTTGGTGTGGGTTACTTCGGGGTGGAATTGGATGCCGTAGAATTGTTTTTCGGCGTTTTCCATCATGGCAATCGGGCAGGACGGCGTGTCGCCGATGACGGTGAAACCGGTAGGCAGTTTGGAAACTTTATCGCCGTGGCTCATCCATACGTCGAGCGTGTTTGGCGTATCGTCTTGAATGCCGCGTGTCAGCTCGCTGTCGATGGTTTTGACTTGCGCGTAACCGAATTCGCGCTGGTTGCCGGGTTGCACTTCACCACCCAAGTGGTGCGCCATAAATTGCATGCCGTAGCAAATGCCCAAAATCGGAATGCCCAAGTCAAAGATACCGGTATCGGCTTGATAGTCGGATTCGTAAACGGAATTAGGGCCGCCGGAAAGGATGATGCCTTTGGGGTTGAAGGCTTTGATTTCGTCCAAAGGCATATCGAAGGAATGCAGCTCGCAGTAAACGTGGGCTTCGCGCACGCGGCGGGCGATGAGCTGGGTAACTTGCGAACCGAAGTCAAGGATGAGGATTTTGTCTTGGGTCATAATGGGTTTTACAGTGATTGAAGATAATCGGATGGGTCGGCGGATATGATGCCGTCTGAAAGGGTCGGGGCGATTGTACCATTTCAGACGGCATTTTGTTTATGCCGTCCGGACGGCGGCATCTTTGTTTGAGATATTGCGTAACATCGTGTAGTAGCCGTTTTGGGACATCAGTTGTTCGTGTGTGCCTTGTTCGATGATTTTGCCGTCGTCCATTACGATGATGCGGTCGGCCCCTTCGATGGTGGTCAGGCGGTGGGCGACGATGATGCCGGTGCGGTTTTCCATCAGGCGTTCGAGCGCCTGTTGGACGAGGCGTTCGGATTCGTTGTCCAATGCGCTGGTGGCTTCGTCCAATAATAATATCGGCGCGTCTTTCAAAATGGCGCGGGCAATGGCAACGCGTTGCCGCTGTCCGCCGGATAAGTTGCTGCCGTTCGATCCGATGGGCTGGTGCAGTCCGAGCGGTGATGCGTCGATCAGGCTTTGCAGGTTAGCGGCTTGGAGGGCGGATAGGACTTCGGCTTCGCCCGCGTCGGGACGGCTATATCGGACGTTTTCAAACAGGGTGTCGTCAAACAGGAATACGTCTTGGGAGACGAGGGCAAATTGGGCGCGCAGGCAGTCGAGTTTGATGTCGGCGATGTCGATACCGTCTATGCAGATGTTGCCGGCAGACGGTTCGACAAAGCGGGGCAGCAGGTTGACGACGGTGGATTTGCCGCTGCCGGAACGTCCGACCAGGGCGACGCGTTCGCCTTGTCTGATGTCGAGGTTGAAGCCGTCGAGGGCTTTGATGCCGTCCGAACGGTATTCGACATCGACGTTGCGGAAGCTGATGCGCCCTTCGACACGCTGCGGTGCGAGCGTGCCTTTGTCCTGTTCGGGCGGGGTGTCGAGAAATGCACATACGCCGTCGGCGGCGAGGAACATCGTCTGCATAGGGATGCTAATGTTGGCAAGGCTTTTGATGGGGGCGTACATTTGCAGCATCGCGACGATGAATGCCATAAATTCGCCGATGGTGGTGTAGCCGTTTTGGCTTTGCCACAGGGCGATGAAGATGACGACGGCGAGGGCGATCGAGGCGATTAGTTCGCTGAACGGGGAATGTGCCGCCGTTGCCTGCGTGATTTTTTTGCTGAGGCGGACGATGGTGCGGTTGATCGCGTCGAACCGGTTTGCCGCCTGCGCCTGCCCGTTGAACAGCTTGACGACGCGGTGTCCCTGATGGGTTTCGGCAATCACGTTGTTCATCGTGCCTATGCTTTTTTGCGAGTCGGAAATGACGTGTTTCAGACGGTCGCGGTAGTAGCGCGAGAGCAGGGAGAGCAGGGGGAACATCAGGACGACGATAAGGCTGAGCTGCCAGTTGAGGTAAAGCAGGACGATGGTCAGGCCGGTAACGATCATCGTGTCGCGCGTGAGGACGGTGAATATGTCGCTGGCGTTGCTGACCGACTGTTCGGTCAGGTTGAGCATATTCATCAGTACGGTGCCGGACGGCGTTTCCTGATGGTAGCGGGAGGAAAGGGTCAGCATTTTGGCAAACATATCTTTGCGGATTTTGCTGATGGTCATCACGGAGACCCAAGTCATCAGATAGGTGCTGGTAAAGCGGCAGATGCCACGGATGACGACGAGAATGATGAGGAAGAGCGGGACGGTCCAGATTTTGTTTTCCGTCCCCCAAACCATATAGGTAAACTGTTCGCGCCAGTTTTGCAGGGTGGAAAGGATGCCGGCGGCGGCAGACAGCTCGGGCGGCGCGGCGGGTGCGGAAAAGCCGTGGTTAATCAGGGGGGCGATGAAGGCGGCAAGGTAGCTTTCGGTGGCGGCAACGCCGAAAATGGCAATCAGGGCGGCAATGATGCGGATTTTGTAGGGGCGGACGTATGCCATCAGGCGCATAAAGCTGCGCGCGTCTTCTTTTTTAAACAGTCCGAAAGTCAGTTTTTCTATCATATCGGTAGGGCGGGAACTGCAACGGCAGCCGCTGTCGGTGGTTTGGTCGGGATGGATTATAGCGTAAATATGGGGCTGCCGCCGTTCGGACGTGAAAAGCAGCCTGAAGAGGGCAGGCTGCTTTTTACAGAACGAAGTCAGTGCGTTTCGATAAAGGCGGCAATCTGTCCGGCATCGGTCAGTGCGCTGCACGCGGCGGCTTTGTTGATGCGTTTTGCCAGACCTGCCAGAACTTTGCCCGGGCCGCATTCGGCGGATTCGGCAATGCCGTCTGAAACGAGGGCGTTGACGGTTTCCGTCCAGCGTACGGGGCTGTAAAGCTGGCGGACGAGCGCGTCTTTGATTTTGTCGGCATCATCGTAGGCGGCAACGTCGGCGTTGTGGATAACGCGGATTTGCGGCTGCTTGATTTCAACGGTTTTCAGGGCTTCGGCGAGTTTGTCGGCGGCGGGTTTCATGAGGCTGCAATGGGAAGGTACGGACACGGGCAGCGGCAGGGCGCGTTTGGCACCGGCTTCTTTGGCGGCGGTCATGGCGCGTCCGACGGCGGCGGCATTGCCTGCAATTACGACTTGTCCGGGCGAGTTGAAGTTGACGGCTTCGACCACTTCGCCTTGGGCGGCTTCGGCGCAAATTTGTTTTACCTGCTCATCTTCCAAGCCGAGAATCGCCGCCATTGCGCCCACGCCTTGCGGTACGGCGGACTGCATCAGTTCGGCGCGCAGGCGCACGAGTTTGACCGCGTCGGCAAAATCCAATGCGTCGGCGGCGACAAGCGCGGTATATTCGCCGAGGCTGTGTCCGGCAACGGCGGCAGGCGTTTTGCCGCCCGCTTCCAAATAGGCGCGGTAAACGGCAACGCCGGCGGCGAGCATGATGGGTTGGGTATTGACGGTTTGACCGATGATTTCGGCATCGCTGCCGTTAATCATCGCCCACAAGTCCTGCCCTAATATGGCGGAGGCTTCGTCAAATGTGTTTTTGACGATGGCGTGTTCGGCAAAGCCGTTCATCATACCGAGGCTTTGGGAACCTTGTCCGGGAAAAAAGAAGGCAAAAGACATAGTATTCCTTTGTTTGGTTGGATAATCAGGTATTCTGCCCGAGTTTTACGAAAAATTCAGGCGGGACAAAATAATATAGTGGATTAACAAAAATCAGGACAAGGCGACGAAGCCGCAGACAGTACAAATAGTACGGAACCGATTCACTTGGTGCTTCAGCACCTTAGAGAATCGTTCTCTTTGAGCTAAGGCGAGGCAACGCCGTACTGGTTTAAATTTAATCCACTATAAATCAGGATGAGGGTCGCCAGGACATTGCCCGAAACAGTCAGACGGAACAGCACAACAAAACGCTTTTTCGCCGTTTTATGCCTGAATATCCTGCTGCCCAAGTATGCGCCCGCCCAACCGCCGAACAAGGCAGGCAGCAGCAGGCGGTGTTCGGGAATGCGGCGTTTTCCCCGCACGGCACGCCGTTTGTCGATGCCGTAAAGTGCAAACGCATAGAGGGACAATATTGCGTAACACGCGCCCAATACGGGGAGGCGCAGCGAAACGGCAGACAGAAATGCCGCACACGCCATCAGTTTGAAGAAAGCCTGCCGCTTCATGATATGGGAAATGCCGTCTGAAAACCTGTTTCAGACGGCATGGTATTCAATATTGCAGCAATACCGCGCCCCACGCGAAACCGCCGCCGATGCCTTCGAGCAGCAGGTTTTGACCGCGTTTGATTTGTCCGCTGCGGATGCCCGTATCCAAAGCCAGCGGAATCGATGCGGCGGACGTGTTGCCGTGGTCTTGGACGGTCAGGACGACTTTGTCCATACTCAAACCTAAATGTTTCGCGGTCGATTCGATAATGCGGCGGTTTGCCTGATGCGGCACGATCCAGTCGATTTGAGCGGCGGTATAACCGGCTTCTTCGATAACGTCATCGGCGATTTTGGACAGCATTTTGACGGCAAACTTGAACACGCCGGGACCGTCCATCGAAATGTACGGCGAACCGGAAACTTTGCCGCAGGCGATTTGCCCGGGGACGTTTAAGAGTTTCAGATAATTGCCGTCGGCTTTGAGTTTGCTGTGGATGATGCCCGGTTTGTCCGCCGCGCTCAAAACCACCGCGCCCGCGCCGTCGCCGAACAATACGCAGGTTGTGCGGTCGTTCCAATCGACGATGCGGCTGAAGGTTTCCGCGCCGATGACCAGCGCGTTTTTCGCCATGCCACTTTTAATGTAGGCGTTTGCCGTGGTCAGCGCGTACATAAAGCCCGCACACACCGCCTGTACGTCAAACGCGGGGCAGCCGTTGGTGATGCCCAATTTTTGTTGGACGATGGTGGCGGTAGAAGGAAACTGCATATCCGGCGTTGCCGTCGCCACAATAATTAAATCGATTTCGCCGCTGTCTAATCCGGCTGCATCCAGTGCGCGGCGGGCTGCTTCGGCGGCAAGATCGCTGGTTTTCTCATTTTCGGCTGCAATATGGCGGAACTTGATGCCCGTACGCGCGGTAATCCACTCGTCAGAGGTATCTACCTTTTGGGCAAGGTCGTCATTGCTGACGCGGTTGGCGGGAAGATAGCTGCCCGTGCCGGAAATTTTTGCATACTGCATGGGAACGGCCTTTTTAGAGAGTTGGTTCAGATTCGGCTATTGTAAGCGAAAAACCGATGATTGCCCAATACGGACAGGGTGCAAATGACGGAAACAGGGATGGGGGTGTGGTTTGGGATACAGATGGTTTTCAGATGCAGATTGCCGTGGACAGGCAGGGCGGGGTTGCCGATACGCTGTTTTAAGCGAAGGAAATGCCGTCTGAAAACCAAACATGCTTCAGACGGCATTTTGATTGCCGGGTTGCCGTCAGGCTATTGGCGCGGGTGTTTGTTTTCGTCTGATATAGTGGATTAACAAAAACCAGTACGGCAAGGCGAGGCAACGCCGTACTGGTTTTTGTTAATCCACTATAATATCCTTTTTTAAAATAGACAGTTAATTCGGTATGGCCAAATTCCGGCTCGGGGATGATTCTGAAAACAAGGACGCCGGCTTTTTCTCAAAATTTGATACGGAAAAAAAGTGATTGATTTCCCTAATGTCAGGATTTTCCAAAACGGGGATTTGGATTCGCTCTCCGTTGTCTGCCATAAAAAATCCGCCAAAAACGACCGTCGATGTTTTCATGTTTATCAACCCATTGGCTTTATTGGTTAATCGGACGTGCTTTCTATCTCAAATTCCTTGTTGATAAAAGAAATTTCCCGGGATTCTTGTTCCGTCAGCCGGACATCGAAATCTTCGATATAAGTACACAGGATTTCAAAAGCCAAAAAACGTTCCGAATAATGAATATAATCCAATGCGGATTCAATCAGACGGGCATCAAGCCTGCCTTCAAGGGATTTTTCGAACTTCATAATCCGTTTGTCTAGAGCTTTCATCCGTTTTTCTAATGTCTTCATTTTTCAAATACTCCTTATTTTACAGGGAAGTATTTGGGAAGTGCCGGACAGGCGCATCGCCGTCCGCGCCCGCAGGTTTGGTGCGGGCGGATGCCGTCTGAAAGGGGCGGGGGCGTTCAGACGGCATCGTGTGTGTTACAGACCGTCGGCATTTTCGTTTTGGACGGCTTTGGCAGTTTCGAGTGCGGCGAGTTGTTCGGCAACGCCTTGTTCGATTTTGGAAAGGCCGGCGGACTTGGCTTCGTGGTAGGCTTCTTCGAGTGCGTAGCGGAAACCGGTTTCGTCTGTGCCGCCGTGGCTTTTGATGACGATGCCGCGCAGCCCGAGCAGGATGGCCCCGTTGAATTTGCGCGGATCGAGTTTGTTTTTCAGCCCTTTGAGGGCGGGTAGGGCGGCAACGGCGGCAAGTTTGTTGAACAGGTTGCTTTGGAATTCGCGGCGGATGGCTCCGCTCATGAATTTGACCGCGCCTTCGATGGTTTTGAGCATGACGTTGCCGACAAAGCCGTCGGCGACGACGACATCTGCTTCGCCGTACAGGATGCCGTTGCTTTCGATGTTGCCGATAAAGTTGAGTTTGCTGTTTTGCAGCAGTTTGTAGGTTTGTTTGACGGTGTCCGTACCTTTGATGTCTTCCGTGCCGACGTTGACCAGCCCGACACGCGGCTGTCCTTTTTGAGGATGGAGTGCGTGGACGAGTTCGCTGCCGATAACGGCAAATTGGGCGAGCTGTTCGGGCGTGCAGTCGACGTTTGCGCCGAGGTCGAGGGCGAGGGTAACGTGGTCGGTGTCGGAAGGAAGGAATTTGGCGATGGCGGGGCGTTCGATGCCGGGAATGGTTTTGAGGACGAAACGTGCGGTTGCCATGAGCGCGCCCGTGTTGCCTGCGGATACGGCGGCTTGGGCTTTGCCTTCTTTAACTTGGTTGATGGCAACGCGCATGGAGGAGTCTTTTTTGTTTTTCAGGGCGGATTGCGGCGCTTCGTCCATGCCGACGATTTGTGCGGTGTGGCAGATGTCGATGCGTTCCATCGGTGCGCCTGCCGCGGTCAGGGCTTGGCGCAGTTGCGTTTCGTCGCCGGTCATAATCAGGCGGACATCGGGGTGTGCTTGGAGGAATGCGGTTGCGCCGGGTACGGTAACGGCAAGTCCTTGGTCGCCGCCCATGGCATCTACGGCAAGTGTAATCATAGGGTTCTCCGGTAGGTTTTCGGTCTGCGGCAGGGGTCGTGCGGGCTTCAGACGGCATCGGTTCGGAAAATATGCCGTCTGAAAGGGTCAGCCTCGGCCGGCCTCGGCAAGGCGGTTGTGTTCGTCGATGTCGAGTGCGTCCCATGGATAGTTGATCCACCAGTCTTCTACGGTGATGCCGCTGAAATAGGGAATGCCTTCGGGGATTTTACCTGCTTTGGCTTTGATTTTTTCGTGCAGTACGGCGACGCCGATGGTGCCGAAGTCTTCTTTAAGCAGCTCTGTCAGGCAAAATTCCATGGTTACGCGGCTGTCGTCCACTTCATCGACAACAAGGACGTTTTTGCCTCGCAGGGCTTCGGGAACGGGGTCGAGCCATTGGACTTTTTTGACTTCTTCTGTAACCTGTCCTTCGTTGTCGCTGTCGTAATAGGCGGTGGTTACGGCATAAATCGGAATTTCCAGAAAACAGCGCAGCATACGTGCCGGAATAAAGCCGCCGCCGCCGATGGCAATCATGGCATCGTATTTGATGTCGGCGTTCCGGATTTTTTCTGCCAATGCTTTGATGACGCGGTGGATGTCATCGTAGGTGTACCAGATTTTCTGTTTCATCGGAATTTCCTTGGTGGTTGGGGCTTTTGGAATATAGTGGATTAACAAAAACCAGTACGGCGTTGCCTCGCCTTAGCTCAAAGAGAACGATTCTCTAAGGTGCTGAAGCACCAAGTGAATCGGTTCCGTACTATTTGTACTGTCTGCGGCTTCGTCGCCTTGTCCTGATTTTTGTTAATCCACTATATTTTCACGGGGTATTATACGGAACGCTTTGCCCCTGTGTGTTGACGTATGGCGAAAGTTTGGACGGATGGTGCGTCCAATGCAAAAAAAGCCAGTAATTGCATGGCAATGTTCTGGCTTTTTCAGTCAGTCGAATAGGGATTATTCGCCTTTGACTTTGACCACTTTGCGGCCGCGGTACATACCGTTGGGGGAGATGTGGTGCGGGCGGTGTACTTCGCCGGTTGTGCTGTCGACAGACAGTGCAGGCGCGGTCAGCGCGTCGTGCGAACGGTGCATACCGCGTTTGGAAGGGGATTTTTTGTTTTGTTGAACGGCCATTTCAAGCTCCTAGATAAATAAACTGTGTCCTAATCAATTGCTTTTCAAACCTGCCAAAACAGCAAAGGGGTTGGGTTTGTCCCGATTGACTTCTTCCAGTGTCCCATTGTCGCCGCAGTCTTCGTGTCGCGGCGAAAAGGGCAGGGACATCAGGATTTGGTCTTCTACCAATGTGCGCACGTCGAGTTCTTTTTCAATCAGTATGCCTTCGAGTTCTTCGTCGGCAAGCATGGATTCGTCCAAGGACTCTTCGTTGGAAAACAGGACGATACGGCTGCTTTCATCAAGCATGAACGGCATGGGTTTGATACATCTCTGGCAAATCAGGGGCATATCGGCTTTGACGTTCAGGTCGAGGAACAGGCGTTGCAGCCGGTCGCGACCGCCGGTCAGTGTAAACGATATTTTGGTCTGCCTGTCGGCGGGATAATCGTGCGAACTGACGCGTTCATCCAATTCTTCCAGCAGAAAACTGCCTTGCAGGTTCTGCCCTTCGGCGGCAAAAATTTCCGGGTCAATCAAATTAGGGTCTGACATAAACGGGATATGATATAATTTAGATGTTCTAACGTCAATATTTTTAAGAAAAATGTTGCGGTACGCCGAAGGCGGGTATCCGTGTTTCGGCGCATGGCTGGATTTTACTGCCCCTTCGGGCGTGTTTTCAACGGTAAGGAGGATGGGATGGGTTTGGAACTGCCTTTGATTTTGGGTACGAGTTCGGTTTTCCGCCGCGAACAGATGGAAAGGCTCGGCATTGCCTTTCAGGCGGCGTCCCCCGATTTTGACGAAACGCCGATGTTGGGGGAATCCGCCCCTCAGACGGCATTGCGCCTTGCCGAGGGTAAGGCGAGGTCGTTGGCCGGACGTTTCCCCGAGGCGTTGATTGTCGGTGCGGACCAGGTGGCGTGGTGCGACGGCAGGCAGTGGGGCAAGCCGATGAACCTTGCCAACGCGCAAAAGATGCTGATGCATTTGAGCGGCAGGGAGATTGAGTTTTACAGCGCGGTCGTTCTGCTAAATACGGTTACGGGCAGGATGCAGCGGCATATCGATAAGACGGTGGTCGTGATGAGGAAGTTGGACGAGCTGCACATCCTCCGCTATTTGGAGCGCGAGCCTGATGCGGTTTATTGCTCGTGTGCGTTGAAGAGCGAGGCTTTGGGTGCATTGTTGATCGAACGGATTGAGAGTACCGATCCGAATGCTTTAATCGGTTTGCCGGTTTTCCGTCTGGTCGATTTTTTGAAAAATGAGGGCGTGGATGTTTTGTAACTGCCCGTTTATGCCGTCTGAAGGGTTCAGACGGCATTTTTAACCGATGAGTGAGGGAATGATGTCTCCTGTTTTGTATTTGATTCCTACGCCTTTGGGTACGCCCGATACGCCGTGCCTGTTGCCGCATGAACAACAGGCGATTGTCGGGCTGACGGATTTTGTCGTGGAAGCGGAAAAAACGGCGCGCGCGCATTTGAAACATTTGGGCGTGACAATGCCTATCCGCGAACTGAATTTGCAAACGCTGAACGAACACACGGATTTGAAGACTTTGCTGGAATTGCTGAAACCTTTGCAAGAAGGGCGCAGTATGGGCATTGTCAGCGAGGCGGGTTGCCCGGCTGTTGCCGATCCGGGTGCGAATCTGGTGGCTTTGGCGCATAAACACGGTTTTGAAGTGCGTCCGCTGGTCGGGCCTTCCAGCCTGCTGCTGGCTTTGATGGCTTCGGGTGCGAACGGGCAGAGTTTTGCGTTTAAGGGTTATCTGCCGTCTGAAAAAAACGAGCGGATTCAGAGTTTGAAGGCTTTGGAGCAACGTTCGCGCCAGCAGAATGAAACGCAGCTGTTTATCGAAACGCCGTATCGCAACGATGTGTTGTTGGCGGATGCGGTGGAAAACCTGCATTCTGAAACGCGTTTGTGTACGGCTACGGATTTGACGTTGCCGACTCAGGAAATCATCAGCCAGACGGTTGTGCAGTGGCGAAAAAGAAAAGAAATGCCCAATCTGAAAAAACGCCCGACGATTTTTGTGATGTATGCAGGTTGAAGATTTCCGCCCCGATAGGGGGTGAACAATAAAAATGCCGTCTGAACAGGTTTCAGACGGCATTTTTCATGCTGCGGCATTTAGGAAACGACTTCGCCTTGGGCGCGTTGTTTTTCGATGCTGCGGTTGATGTGCCATTGCTGGGCGATGGTCAGGAGGTTGTTGACCACCCAGTACAATACCAGACCGGCAGGGAAGAAGAAGAACATGACGGAGAAAACCAAAGGCATGATTTTCATCATTTTCGCCTGCATCGGGTCGGTCGGCGGCGGGTTCAGATAGGTTTGGGCGAACATCGTTGCCGCCATAATGATGGGCAGGATGTAGTAGGGGTCGGCGCGGCTGAGGTCGGTAATCCAACCCAGCCAAGGTGCCTGGCGCAATTCTACGGAGGCGAACAATGCCCAATACAATCCGATGAAGACGGGGATTTGCAACAGCATAGGCAGGCAGCCGCCCAGCGGGTTGATTTTCTCGTCTGTGTAAAGCTGCATCATGGCTTGTTGCTGCGCCATACGGTCGTCGCCGTATTTCTCTTTGATGGCTTGCAGTTTGGGCGCGGCGGCACGCATTTTCGCCATCGAACGGTAAGAGGCGTTGGTCAATGGATACAGTACGGCTTTGACGATGATGGTTAAAACGATAATCGCCCAGCCCCAGTTGCCGATGATGTTGTGCAGTTGGTTCAAAAGCCAAAAGAGGGGGGAGGCGAACCAGTGTACTTTGCCGTAGTCTTTGGCCAGTTGCAGGTTGTCGGCGATGTTTGCGATAACGGATGTGGTCTGTGGGCCGGCGTAGAGGTTGATGGAGGCTTCGGATTTCGCACCGTTTTGGATAGCGGCTAAAGGCACGCTGACGCTGGTGCTGTACAGCTTGTCGTTGCGGCGTTTGATGTCGATACGGCAGTCGCCAGCGGCGCAAACGCTTTGTCCGCCTTTGGGTTGGAGGATCCAGGTGGACATGAAGTGGTGTTCAATCATGCCGAGCCAGCCGGTCGGGGTTTTGCGGATGTATTCGGCCTCGGATTTGCCGGATTTGGCATCGTCGTCCAAGTCGGAGAAGCTGACTTTTTGGAAGTTGCCTTCAGGGGTATAAACAACAGGGCCGACGTAAGAGTGGGTAAAGTAGCCTTGACCCTCGGGTTCGCTGTGGTCGCGGACGATGCGGTAGTCCGCGCTCAGGTTGGCGGTTTGACCGCTGCCGTTGGCGATGTCGAAGCGGACGTTGACCAGATAGCTGCCTTTGGTGAAAGTATAAACTTTGTCGATTTTCAGACCGCGTGTTTCAGGTGCGCTCAGGCGGACTTCAACTTTGTCGCCTTCCAAGCTGTACTGTTTTTTCGGTGCGCTAAAGCCGATGCCTTTTAGAATGTTGTTGCCCTGCGCGTCCAAAAGTTCGGATTGGGCGACGTAGGTGTATTCTTTGCCGTCGCCAAACAGGATGAACGGTTTATTTTCGTCGCCGGTTGCTTTGTATTTGAGCAGGGTCAGCCGGCGCAGGTCGCCGCTTTTTTCATCAATGACGGCTTGAACCGTGTCGGTCGTTACGGTAATCGGCGTTGCGGGCGCGAGCGCGGCTTCGGCGGAAGCGGTTACGGCCTGTTGTTGTGCCGTCTGTTGGGGCGCGGGGACGGGCTTCGGAGTGGGGAACATCTTTTCCCATCCGATCATAATCACCAGTGCGATGGCGAAAAACGCCGTGAGTCTTTTAAAATCCATAAGAGTTTCCTGAATGGTCGGAAATGCCGCAGGTTGCGTGTTCCGATAGACGGGGAATAAGGGCGGGCTTCATACCCGACGGTCGTGCCGCCAGCCCGAAAGTTCAGACGGCATTATATAGAAACCGATGGGAAATAAAAGGAAAGCGTGCAATTTGAATATTGCGTCGGGTCAGGGAACGGGGTCGTGTCCGTGTCCGCCGAAAGGGTGGCAGCGTGCAATGCGCTTGATGGCGAGCCGGCCGCCTTTGAATGCGCCGTATTTTTTGACCGCTTCGACCGCGTATTGCGAACAGGTCGGCGTATAACGGCAGCGCGGCGGAATCAGCGGGCTGATGCAATATTGGTAGAACCGTATCAGTCCCAGCAGGAGTTTGGACAATAGGAAGTTCATCGGGATGTTCCTTAGTATGGGAAACCCGTTGCCGTCTGAACCTTGCCTGCAGAGTACCGTTCTGATCATGCCTGTTTCCTGCATCCGGTTGCGGGGTTGCCGAACATGAGTTGTGCCAGTTCCGCCCTTGCCTGTTTTGCGGTAGCCCTGTCGAATTTACGGCGGACGCGCACGACGAAATCCTGCGGCGGCAGCCGGTTTTTGTTCAATCTGAACCAGTCGCGGATGACGCGCTTCATATAATTTCGTTCGTTGGCGCGTTTGGCGGTTTTTTTGCCGACCACCAGACCGATGCGGGGATGATCCAGCCCGTTGCCGTTTGAACGCGAAACTTGCAGCAGGTCGCGGCTGCGGCGGTTTCTGAATGCAAAAACGGATGAAAAATCATCCGTTTTCAACAAGCGGTACTGCCTTCCGAAGCGGTAGTCCAAAATTACACCGCCAGGCGTTTGCGGCCTTTGGCGCGCCGTGCGGCCAATACTGCGCGTCCGCCGCGCGTTTTGGAGCGCACGAGGAAGCCGTGGGTGCGTTTGCGTTTGGTAACGGAAGGTTGATAAGTGCGTTTCATGATGTTTCCTAAAAATCGGTAGATAGATAAACCGTGAATTACACTCCAATTTGCCGCTTTTGTCAATCAATATAGAAACTTTGCAGGAGGATTGCCCGATTGCCTGCGGATTTCTGCCGCCTTTCTGTGGATAAATTTTTGCACGGGTTGTGGATAAAATATTCGTGAGTCGGTATAATCGGGCAGTCGCGTTTTGAACCGACGCGCGTTCAACAGATTTGTTTTCTTTTTGAAAATATTATATTTTCTTTGTTTTCGATTTCATTTTTACCGATTCGAGCCTATCCATGACATTAGCAGAGTTTTGGCCGCTGTGCCTCCGCCGTCTTCACGATATGTTGCCTCACGGGCAGTTTGCGCAATGGATTGCGCCCCTTACCGTCGGTGAGGAGGGGGGCGTATGGGTGGTGTACGGCAAGAACCAGTTTGCCTGCAATATGCTCAAGAGCCAGTTTGCCGGAAAAATAGAAGCGGTGAGGGAAGAGTTGGCTGCCGGCCGTTCCGCCTTCGTATTCAAACCGGGAGAAGGCGTGTGTTATGAGATGGCGGCGGTTGAAGGTGCTGTCGAACCTGCCGAGCCGTCCTTGCACGCGGGGTCGGAGGAGATGCCTGTGCAGGAGGTTCTGTTGGACGAGCTGCCGTCTGAAGAGCCTGTCAAACCCGCTGCGTCGAAAACGGCGGCGGATATTTTGGCAGAACGTATGAGAAACCTGCCGCACGAGCCGCGTCAGGCTGCCGGGTCTGCTTCCCGGCCGGAATCGGCGGCAGTTGCCAAAGCACGGACGGACGCGCAGCGCGATGCGGAAGAGGCGCGTTACGAGCAGACCAATCTGTCGCCGGACTATACGTTCGACACATTGGTCGAAGGCAAGGGAAACCGCCTTGCGGCGGCTGCGGCGCAGGCGATTGCGGAAAGCCCGGGACAGAGTTACAACCCGTTCTTCCTCTATGGCAGTACGGGTTTGGGTAAAACCCACCTTGTGCAGGCGGTCGGCAACGAACTGTTGAAAAACCGTCCCGATGCCAAAGTGCGCTATATGCATTCGGACGACTACATCCGCAGCTTTATGAAGGCGGTTCGCAACAATACCTATGACGTATTCAAGCAGCAATACAAGCAATACGACCTGCTGATTATCGACGATATTCAGTTTATTAAAGGAAAAGACCGTACGATGGAAGAGTTTTTCTATCTGTACAACCATTTCCACAACGAGAAAAAACAGCTCATCCTCACTTGCGATGTGTTGCCTGCGAAAATCGAAGGCATGGACGACCGCCTCAAATCCCGTTTTTCATGGGGACTGACTTTGGAACTCGAGCCGCCCGAATTGGAAATGCGCATCGCCATTTTGCAGAAAAAGGCGGAAGCGGCGGGCATCAGTATCGAAGACGAAGCCGCGCTGTTCATTGCCAATCTGATCCGTTCCAACGTGCGCGAGCTTGAAGGCGCGTTTAATCGTGTCGGAGCGAGCAGCCGCTTTATGAACCGTCCCGTCATCGACATCGATTTGGCGCGTACCGCTTTGCAGGACATTATTGCCGAGAAGCACAAAGTCATCACCGCCGATATCATCATCGATGCGGTGGCGAAATATTACCGCATCAAAATCAGCGACGTACTCGGCAAAAAACGCACGCGCAACATTGCCCGTCCGCGTCAGGTTGCCATGAGCCTGACCAAAGAACTGACCACTTTGAGCCTGCCGTCTATCGGCGATTCGTTTGGCGGACGCGACCATACGACCGTTATGCACGGCATCAGGGCAGTGGCGAAACTGCGCGAGGAAGACCCCGAGTTGGCGCAGGATTACGAGAAACTGCTGATTCTGATTCAAAACTGACCGAACGCGCCTTTCAGACGGCATGATATTGCCCATGCCGTCCGAAGGGTAAAAAATCCAACCGATTTAAGGAGCGAAAATGTTGATTTTACAAGCCGAACGCGACAGCCTGCTCAAGCCGCTGCAAGCCGTTACCGGCATCGTCGAACGCCGCCATACCCTGCCCATCCTGTCCAACGTCCTGATTGAGGGAAAAGGCGGTCAGACCAAACTCTTGGCAACCGATTTGGAAATCCAAATCGACACTGCGGGTCCCGAGGGCGGCGCGGACGACTTCCGCATCACCACCAATGCCAAGAAATTTCAGGACATTTTACGGGCACTGCCTGCCGGTGCGCTGGTGTCGCTGGATTGGGACGACAGCCGTCTGACGCTGAAGGCGGGCAAATCGCGTTTTGCCCTGCAGACCCTGCCTGCCGCCGATTTTCCGATGATGAATGTCGGCGAGGACATCAGCGCGACTTTCTCGCTGGAGCAGGAGCGTTTCAAAACCATGCTGTCGCAAGTGCAGTACAGCATGGCGGTGCAGGACATCCGCTATTATCTCAACGGTCTGCTGATGCAGGTTGAGGGCAGCCAGTTGCGCCTTGTGGCGACCGACGGACACCGCCTTGCCTATGCAGCCTGCGCGATTGATGCGGATTTGCCGCGCGCCGAAGTGATTTTGCCGCGCAAAACGGTGCTGGAACTGTTCAAACTGTTGAACAACCCCGACGATCCGATTCAAATCGAGCTGCTGGACAAACAGGTGCGTTTCCAATGCAACGGCACGACCATCGTCAGCAAGGTCATCGACGGCAAATTCCCCGATTTCAACCGCGTGATTCCTTTGGACAACGACAAGATTTTCGTTTTGTCCCGTGCCGAACTTTTGGGCGCGCTGGAACGTGTGTCCATTCTTGCCAACGAAAAATTCCGTGGCGCGCGCCTGTTCCTGCAATCCGGCCTGTTGAGCGTCGTGTGCAGCAACAACGAGCAGGAAGAAGCGCGCGAAGAAATCGAGATTGCCTATCAGGGCGGCGAACTCGAAGTCGGTTTCAATATCGGCTATCTGATGGACGTGTTGCGCAACATCCATTCCGACGATATGCAGCTTGCCTTCGGCGATGCCAACCGCTCGACGCTGTTTACCGTGCCGAACAATCCGAATTTCAAATATATCGTGATGCCGATGCGAATTTGACGGTTTTCCGGAGCACGATGCCCGTATTGGAGATATGCCCCGAACCGTGCAGACGGATTCGGGGTTTTGTTCGGCTGTCGGAAAGGTATAGTGGATTAACAAAAACCAGTACGGCGTTGCCTCGCCTTAGCTCAAAGAGAACGATTCTCTAAGGTGCTGAAGCACCAAGTGAATCGGTTTCGTACTATTTGTACTGTCTGCGGCTTCGTCGCCTTGTCCTGATTTTTGTTAATCCACTATATTTTCGCAAGACGCGTTTTGCCTGATTCCAAAAATTCTCAATGCCGTTAATGTGGTTCTGACGGTCTGCAAATTCCTTGGAATGGTTGATGCGGTAATGGATAAAACCGCTCACGTCCAACTTGTCGCCGCTGCTCAGACTATCGGTATAAACAATGCTGTCCGGCATGATTTTCTTCTTGATGACAGGGAGTAACGTTTCAGACTTGGCATTGTTTACGACAACGGTATAGACCCGTCCGTTGCGTTTCAGAATGCCGAAGACAACCACTTTTCCTGCCGCACCGCGACCACGTCTGCCTTTACGCCGTCCGCCGAAATCGCTTTCGTCCGGCTCGACAGGGCCCTCAAAAACCTCATCGGCAGCCAAGGCCAAATGATGGTTGATAACCGTGCGGATTTTACGGTAGAACAGTACTGCCGAATTGGGATGGATACCCAAAATATCGGCGGCAGAACGGGCGGTAACTTCGAGTACAAAAAAACGGATCAGTTCTTTCTGTACTTTTTTCTTTAATTTGCAGTGCGTTATCTTCATATTTCGAGGGTAACATATCTGCTAATCTAGTACAGCCCCTAAAATTTAATCCACTATAATGCCGTCTGGAATGCGGCGGCTTGGGGTTGGGAGCGTATAGGGGAAGTGCTTGTGCAGGAATGGCGAAGGTGTGTTTTTGACTCCGGTCCGCCCTGTTTAGATTGCTGTAAAACTATGCCGTCTGAAACGGAAAGGTTTCAGACGGCATGGTTTTTGATTGGGGCGGTGCGGGTCAGCCTCCGAGCAGTGTCCACAAATCGTTTTGCAGGTCGGCTTCGGATTCGCCCTCGGCGGGCGCGGCGCGGATATAGCCGCCGTCGGGCTGCATCAGCCACGCGTGCGTATTGTCTGCCAATGCCATTTCCAAACCTTCGCGGATGACGCGTTTTTTGAGTTCGGGCGCGGTAATCGGCGCGGCGGTTTCGATGCGGCGGAAGAAGTTGCGCCCCATCCAATCCGCGCTGGAGATAAAGGTATCGTCCGCGCCGTTGTTGTGGAAGCAATACACGCGCGCGTGTTCGAGCTGCCTGCCGATGATGGAGCGGACGCGGATGTTTTCGGACAAGCCTTTTACACCCGGGCGCAAGGTGCACATACCGCGCACAATCAAATCGATTTGTACGCCTGCCGCGCTTGCCCGATACAGGGCTTCGATGACGGTCGGTTCGATGAGCGAATTCATCTTGGCGGTAATCCGCGCCGGTTTGCCGGCTTTTGCGTGTTCGGTTTCGCGTGCGATGCGGTCGATAACCATTTTGTGCAGGGTAAACGGGCTTTGGTAGAGTTTGTTCAGCCGCCCGGGTTTGCCCAAGCCTGTGATTTCCATAAACAATGTGTTCACATCGGCGGTGATTTGTTCGTCGGCGGTAATGATGCCGAAGTCGGTGTAGATGCGCGATGTGCCTTGGTGGTAGTTACCCGTGCCGAGGTGGGCGTAACGCTTGAGTACGCCGTCTTCGCGGCGGATGACCAGTGCCATTTTGGCGTGGACTTTGTAGCCGAACACGCCGTACACGACGTGCGCGCCCGCCTCTTCGAGCTGCTTCGCCCAGTTGACGTTGTTGGCTTCGTCAAAACGCGCCATCAGTTCGACGACGACGGTTACTTGTTTGCCGGCGAGTGCCGCCTTCATCAGGGCGCGGACGAGTTCGGAACGCGTGCCGGTGCGGTAAATCGTCATTTTGACGGCAAGCACGTCGGGGTCGGCGGCAGCTTCGCGCATCATTTCGACAACGGGGTCGAACGATTGGTAGGGGTGGTGCAGCAGGATGGGCGATTGGCGCACCAAATCGAATATGGACGCGGTTTTGCCCAAGGCTTTCAGTCTGCCCGGCGTGTGTGTGGGAAATTTCAAATCGGGGCGGTTGACTAGGTCGGGGACGGCGTTGAGGCGCACGAGGTTGACCGGGCCTTTGACCTGATAGAGTTCGGCGGCGGTCAGTTTGAATTGCGCGAGCAGAAAGTCGCGGATGTAGGCGGGACAGGTGTCGGCGACTTCGAGCCGCACGCCGTCGCCGTATTCGCGGTCGTGCAGTTCGTTTTGGATGGCGGCGCGGAGGTTTTGCAGGTCTTCTTCGTCAACGGTCAAGTCGCTGTCGCGCGTCAGGCGGAACTGGTGGCAGCCTTTGACGTTCATGCCCGGGAAGAGTTTGCCGACGTGGGCGTGGAGGATGGACGACAGGAAGACGAAGCCGTGTCCGCCGCCACACAGTTCGGACGGCAGGGGAACGACGCGCGGCAGGATGCGCGGTGCCTGCACAATCGCCATCCCCGAAGGCCTGCCGAATGCGTCCGTGCCGTCGAGTTCGACGGCGAAGTTGAGCGATTTGTTCAGCGGTCGCGGGAAGGGGTGGGACGGGTCGAGTCCGATGGGGGTCAGGATCGGCAGCAGTTCGCGGTCGAAATAGTCTTCGATCCATTTTTTCTGCGCGCCCGTCCAGTTGCGGCGGCGGTAAAAATGGATGCTTTCCCGCGCCAACTCGGGCTGAAGGACGTTGTTGAACAGGTCGTACTGGTGCCGTATCAGGGAGCGCGCCGCTTCGGTAACGTCGGCGATGGTTTCAGACGGCATTTTGCCGTTGTCCAGCCTGCGCCGGGGGTGCAGCTTGTTTTCACGCTTGAGCCACGCCATGCGGACTTCGAAAAACTCGTCAAGATTGGACGACACGATGCACAGGAAGCGCAGGCGTTCCAAAAGGGGGACGTTTTTGTCTTCCGCCTGTGCCAACACGCGGCGGTTGAATGCCAGCAGGCTTAGTTCGCGGCAGAGGATGCGGTTTTGTTCGGGCATAAGGTTCTCCCAAAGATGGTTGTTGTTCGGTCGGAGCGGGCAGGCAATGCCGTCTGAAGGCTTGGCGGCATCTGCGCCGGTTTCAGACGGCATGACGTGGCGGACAGCCTGTTTCAGGCATCGGGGCAATGTGAAAACAGATACCGGCGCGTGCGGTATCCGTCTGTTTCAAATCACTTCCAACACAAAATAATGACGCAGTTTTTCGTACACCGCATCGCTGACGTTGATGCAGCCGTTGGTCATAATCCTGTCGGACACGGACGGGGAGGCGATGCGTTCGTTCCGCCTTTCCGACGGTATCTGATTCCAAACGCGGTGCAGGGCGAAAAGAAAATCACCCTCCTGCTTGAAACCGATGACTTCGCCGCCGTATCCAGGCTTGTCGGTACTGTTCAGCGTCAGCCCGAACGTCCCCTTGGGCGTGGCAACACCGATGAGGACGGGGTGGCACTGCCTGTCATCGGCAAAACAGAGTTCCGCTTTGGATGTGTTTACGATGACTTTTTTCTTTTGAATATAAGCGTTGACCGCATCCGGTTGCCCCTGTGCATATACGGGGGCAACCATTGACAGGCCGCATAATATCCCTAAAAACAGGCGGAACGGCATGTCGGATTATTGGCGGATACGTTTCGGTTTTGCCGGCACGATTTCGCGGATGATGACTTGCGGCTCGGCTTTGGGTGCGGGCGGCGGACAGGCGGCATCTTTCGGGAAGACGGGGTTCCAGTAGAAGCTGCGGGCAAATTTGTCTTTATCGAAAATCACTTTGTATTGGCAGGTAGTAACATCTTCTACGCCGGAAGTGTTTTCAGGGTCGATACCTACGCCCGGGGTATGGAAGTGGAACAGGTAATCCCATTCGCGCACGCCGTACATACCTTCGTCGTAATGCGGGCGGCCCAGGATTTTGTAGATGTCGTCTTTGGTCAGGCCGGGGCGCATCTGATCCAGTTCGTCATAAGTCGGGAATGTGCCGCGCTTGTTGTCGAGCGTTACGGAATAGGGTTTCGGGAAAACCGGATTGTCGGTCGTGCCGTCGGCTTTGACGTTGCTTTTGGTTGCGCAGGCAGACAGAACGCCCGCCGCCAATACTGCCAAGCCCGGTTTGACGATTTGTTTGATTTTCATATGCAGAATCCTCTTTTACCCGATGCCCGTCTGCCTTTTGTTCGGAAGAGCCGCATCAGGAGAGTTTTAAACATTTGATTTTGGTTTGTAATATTAGCATAAAAAACGTGCGTATCAATAAACGCGGTGTATTTGTACGGCATACGGAATAATGCGCGTGCGAATTTACGCATCCTGCCGGCAATCTGCCGATTCGCCGCTTCCGGCAACCTGTTATAATTGATGCCGACTTTATTTTTCCAACGTTTTTAAGCGAAAACAGAATGACTATGCAAGAACAATATCAACCCGCCGCCATCGAGCCTGCGGCGCAGAAAAAATGGGACGACGCCCGTATTTTCAACGTCTCCGAAGACGCTTCCAAACCCAAATATTATTGCCTCTCCATGTTCCCCTATCCCAGCGGCAAGCTGCATATGGGGCATGTGCGCAACTACACCATCGGCGATGTATTGAGCCGCTTCAAACTTTTAAACGGCTTCAACGTCATGCAGCCTATGGGTTGGGACGCGTTCGGCATGCCGGCGGAAAACGCGGCGATGAAAAACAACGTCGCCCCTGCCGCTTGGACGTACGATAACATCGAATACATGAAAACCCAGCTCAAAAGCCTGGGTTTTGCGATTGACTGGGCGCGCGAAACCGCAACCTGCAAACCCGAATACTACCGCTGGGAACAATGGCTGTTTACCAAGCTGTTTGAAAAAGGCATCGTCTATCGCAAAAACGGCACGGTAAACTGGGACCCGGTCGACCAAACCGTCCTTGCCAACGAGCAAGTTATCGACGGACGCGGCTGGCGTTCCGGCGCATTGATCGAAAAACGCGAAATCCCGATGTATTACTTCAAAATCACGGATTACGCCGAAGAACTGCTCAACGACTTGGACAAGCTGGAACACTGGCCGGAACAAGTCAAAACCATGCAGCGCAACTGGATCGGTAAATCTCGCGGTATGACCGTGCGCTTCGCCGTTTCAGACGACAGCAAACAAGGCTTGGAAGGCGATTACGCGAAATTCCTGCAAGTTTATACCACCCGTCCCGACACGCTGATGGGCGCGACTTATGTTGCCGTTGCCGCCGAGCATCCGCTGGCAACCGCCGCAGCCGCCGACAAACCCGAATTGCAGGCATTTATTGCCGAATGCAAAGCCGGTTCGGTTGCCGAAGCTGATATGGCGACGATGGAGAAAAAAGGCGTGCCGACCGGCCGCTACGTCGTCAACCCGCTCAACGGCGACAAGCTGGAAGTGTGGATTGCCAACTATGTATTGTGGGGCTACGGCGACGGCGCGGTAATGGCGGTTCCGGCGCACGACGAACGCGATTTCGAGTTCGCCGCCAAATACAGCCTGCCGAAAAAACAGGTCTTACAACGCGTAACAATCGGACTTTCGCCAGAGCAAGAAGAAGCTATGGGTTTTGGTGGCGGTTCCGGATGTGGTGCTGGTTATGGTGATGGTAGTGGTTCCGATTCAAGAGATTTGCCGTTTATGCCTAATAAATGGCAAGCATGGTATGGAGTCAAAGATGACTTCATGGTCTTAATCAACTCAGGTGAACTGGACGGCATGAATTATCAGACAGCATTTGATGCTGTCGCCGCTAAATTACAAGCTATCGGAGCTGGCGAACCGAAAACCCAATACCGCCTGCGCGACTGGGGCATTTCGCGCCAACGCTACTGGGGCTGCCCGATTCCCATCGTCCATTGCGAACAATGCGGCGACGTACCCGTCCCTGCCGACCAATTGCCGGTCGTTTTGCCTGAAAACGTCGTACCCGACGGCATGGGTTCGCCGCTGGCAAAAATGCCCGAGTTTTACGAAACCACCTGCCCATACTGCGGCGGCGCGGCAAAACGCGAAACCGACACCATGGACACCTTCATGGAATCAAGCTGGTACTTCTTCCGCTACATGTCGCCAAAATTTTCAGACGGCATGGTCGATCCTGCCGCCGCGAAATACTGGGGCGCGGTCGACCAATACATCGGCGGCATCGAACACGCGATTTTGCACCTCTTGTACGCGCGTTTCTTCACCAAACTGATGCGCGACGAAGGTTTGGTCAATGTTGACGAACCGTTTGAACGCCTGCTGACGCAAGGCATGGTCGTTTGCGAAACCTACTACCGCGAAAACGACAAAGGCGGCAAAGATTGGATCAACCCCGCCGATGTCGAGCTGACTTTTGACGACAAAGGCCGCCCTGTTTCCGCCGTCCTGAAAGTCGACGGACTGCCCGTCGTCATCAGCGGCACGGAAAAAATGTCCAAGTCCAAAAACAACGGCGTCGATCCGCAAGAACTGATTAACGCCTACGGCGCAGACACCGCCCGCCTGTTCATGATGTTCGCCGCACCGCCCGAACAGTCCCTCGAATGGAGCGACAGCGGCGTCGAAGGCGCGCACCGCTTCCTGCGCCGCCTGTGGCGTACCGTTTACGAATACTTGAAGCAAGGCGAAGCAGTCAACGCGTTCGCAGGCAGCCAAGACGGTTTGTCTAAAGAACTCAAAGACCTTCGCCACAAACTGCATTCCACCATCGCCAAAGTCAGCGACGACTACGGCCGCCGCCAGCAGTTCAACACTGCCATCGCCGCCGTGATGGAACTGCTCAACCAATACGACAAAACCGACACCGGCAGCGAACAAGGCCGCACCGTCGCCCAAGAAGTATTGGAAGCTGCCGTACGCCTGCTGTGGCCCATCGTGCCGCACATCTGCGAAACCCTGTGGAGCGAATTGAACGGCGCGAAACTGTGGGAAGCTGGCTGGCCGGCAGTCGACGAAGCCGCCTTGGTCAAATCCGAAATCGAAGTGATGGTTCAAGTCAACGGCAAACTGCGCGGCAAAATCACCGTCGCCGCCGACGCCTCCAAAGCTGACCTCGAAGCCGCCGCACTCGCCACCGAAGGCGCGGTGAAATTCATGGAAGGCAAGCCCGCGAAGAAAATCATCGTCGTTCCCGGACGCTTGGTGAATATCGTCGTCTAAGCCGCTTTTAAGGTTTAGCCATACGGATAAAGGCCGTCTGAAACTTGGAAACAGGGTTTCAGACGGCCTTTTTAAGGCAGATGGAGTTGTCTGCATTACAGACCTCAAATATAGTGGATTAACTTTAAACCGGTACGACGTTGCCCCGCCTTGCCCTGCTGTCTGCGGCTTCGTCGCCTTGTCCTGATTTTTGTTAATCCACTAAAACTGAAATCTCAAAATCCAAAACATGAATTTATTTTTCGATACCAAATTGGGAAAGCAACAAAATAAAGCAACCCATAAAATCCGTGTAATGAGCGAGGCTTGGCTGGAAAAAAACGGCTACTGTCCCTGTTGCGGAAGCAAGCCGATGCAGAGATTTGCCAATAACAAACCTGTTGCAGACCTCTTTTGCCCAAATTGCCACGAGCAATATGAATTAAAGAGTAAAAATCAAAAAACCATAGGCAACAGCGTGCCTGACGGTGCATATCACACCATGTTGGAGCGCATCCGGTCAGATACCAACCCCAACTTTTTCTTTCTTGCATATAAAAAAGCGGATTACTCCATACGGCAATTGGTGCTTGTACCCAAACATTTCATCACGCCGGATATGATTATTCCCAGAAATAAAGGCATTAAAAACCGGCCGCACCATATTATGTGTTCCATCAATCTCGCCCCTTTGCCTGAAAGCGGAAAAATATTCTTAATAGACGATTCCCGCATTATCGAACCCGAAACCGTTCTGAAAAAATGGCAATCCAACCTGTTTTTACGCAACCAAAATGCGGAGCGCAAAGGCTGGCTTCTGGCTGTTATGAAATGTATCGACCAACTCCCCGAAGAATTCACATTGTCGCAAATGTATGAATTTGAAAACAAACTATCCATCCAATTTCCCCAAAACAACCATATCAGAGACAAAATCCGCCAACAGTTGCAAATTCTGCGCGACCAAAATACGATCGAATTCATTGGTCGCGGACTTTACAAAAAAATCGACAAATTGCGTCCGACTCTCAAGGCGTTTTGATTTCAAATCATGATACTGAATTCACAAGGGATATTTATTCTTCTGTCATTCTGAAAACAGTTGAAGTACAGCGCAATATTGCCGCCAAAGGTAGTAGTCGTAAGAAAGTCGGAGAATTATTGGCAATTTATGCGTGATTTCGACAAATTGGCTGAAGAAGCTGCCGAACACGCCGCTGAAGGCGCGGTGAAATTCATAGACGGCAAGCCTGCCAAGAAAATCATCGCCGTACCGGGCAGACTGGCAAACATCGTGGTGTAAATCTTTTTAAAAACATTAAACAATGTTAAGATGCCGTCCGAAATCCGTTTTGGATTCAGACGGCATTTTTTTGAAATTTAATTTTTTAAGGAGTAAACCTAAATATGAAATTTCCTTCCTTCCTTCCTTTAAACGGATACTCTGCCTGTCGGCAGTAATCTCGGTATTGGGGGCTTGTACGGTCGTTGCTGATGTTTACGGTCAGGATTCCGCCACAATGAATGCTGCGGCTGCCGAAGATTATATGAAAACGGTTGAGTTGAACAAGTCTGCCGGCAATGTCGATACTACATCCAAAACAGCCCGTAGGGTGCAGGCAGTATTTCGACGTATGTTGCCTTATGCCGATGCGGCAAATAATACCGGCCATAAGTTTGACTGGAAAATGACGGTTTTCAAAAACGATGAGCTGAACGCGTGGGCAATGCCCGGCGGGAAAATGGCGTTTTATACGGGGATAGTCGATAAACTTAAGCTGACCGATGGCGAAATTGCCGCCATTATGGGGCATGAAATGACGCATGCCCTGCATGAACACGGTAAAAATAAGGTCGGGCAGAAAATCTTGACTAATATGGCGGCGCAGATAGGCACGCAGATTATATTAGACAAAAAACCGGACACTAATCCGGAATTGGTCGGATTGGGTATGGATATTTTGGGGATGTACGGCATTACCTTGCCTTATAGCCGCAGCTTGGAAGAAGAAGCCGATGAGGGGGGAATGATGTTGATGGCGCAGGCAGGCTATCATCCGGCAGCCGCTGTCAGGGTTTGGGAAAAAATGAATCAGGAAAACGACCAAAACGGCTTTATTTATGCTATTACCTCTACTCATCCGACAAACAATGCCCGTATAGAAAATCTAAAACGGTTGTTGCCGACCGTTATGCCGGTTTATGAGCACAGTGTTAGAAATAAGGGGCGCGTTAATAAAAACCGTCGGCGTTAAGGGAAGGGAGTCGAGAATTTGAGCCGTTGTTTCAAAATGCCGTCTGAAATCGTTTGAGATTCAGACGGCATTTAAACAGTTCTGAGCCCCGCCCGTTTTGCCTTCAAGCCCGCGCCGCTTAAATCCAATCCCCCTGCAACGGGCGCAAAAAAATCCCCGTGCCTCGCGGTCGGGGATGTTTCGGGTTTCGCGCCCGTCTGCGCCGTGCCTTGCTGTCGGGCTATGTCGTCTGCACCGCCGCCGTTTCGGCTTGGTTTGATGCGGTCGGGCATTTGTGCGGCTACGCCCTGATATTCAGTTCGGCGGTCTTGCCTGTTTCGTCAGGCATATTCAGCAGCGCGTCTATTGTGAACTTGCTGATTTTGCCGTTTGCCAAGCCGGTTACGCAATGGCTTCGATGCCCTTGTTTTTGACGATGGTCAGCAGCTTCAACGCCGCGCCGCTCGGCTTTTTAACGCCCCGCTCCCAAGCCGAAACGTGATTTTTTCCCACGTTGAGATAGATGGCGAAAGCGGCTTGCGATAGTGCCTCCTTCTCCCTGATTGCCTTGATGTCTCCGCCGCTCAACGGTTTGATTTCGGTCAGGCAGGACTTGTCAAAGCCGCGCATAGTCTTTTTGTCGATTGCGCCGATGTTGTAAGCCCCTTCCATCATTTCATGAATGGCGGCTAATGCCTCGCTTTTGTATTTCATGATTCTATCTCCGTGATAATGCCGTCTTCTTTCAAAGCCGCCAGCTCTGCCCGCGTGTATTTCAGATAATATGCGGCGGCTTTTCGGTAAACGTCCAGTTCTTTATCCGAAATGTTTTCCCTGTCGTTCTTGGCAAAGGCGTAAACGAAAAATGCCCTATCTGCCTGTTTGAACAATATCAGGCTGCGATAGCCGCCGCTTCTGCCTTGTCCTTGCCTTGCTATGCGCTGCTTAATCACACCGCCGCCTAAATCTGCGTCTATCAGCCCGTTATCCGCCCGCTCTACCGCTTCCAGCAGCTCGGAATCGTTGATTTTGTGCTTCTTGGCAAATTTCACTATCCATTGGTTTTTGAATATCCGCATTGTGTAGCCGTTGATTAGTGATACTTGGAATTATACCAGAGACAGACAACACGGCAAGCTGCCTTTTTTATGCCCCGCAATTTCTCCGTTTATGCCGCCTGAAACACTGGCGGCTAACCTGATTATTTTTTAATCAATCGCTTTTAATGGCTCAAATTGCGTTTTTAGCGCGTTTCGCTGTCTTCCTATGCCCCCATATATAACCAAGTGGTTTAACCGCCATTCCTGCTCAAAATAGGCGCGGTTCCGTGCGTTTTGGCTTTTCATTCCGCTACGCTCCCACTGCCAAGACGGTGAAAAACCGGAAAACCCCAAAAGTTGTTACCGATTCGTTACCATTTGTTACCGCATTTGTTACCAATTTTTTATCTTTTTCTTATTTTATAGTGAATTAAATTTAAACCGGTACGGCAAGGCGAGGCAACGCCGTACCAGTTTAAATTTAATCCACTATAGTATAGGTTTTTTCCAAAAACCCAAAAAAACCGCTCTGCATCTTGGACGGTTTCCCCCTCATTCCCTACGGTGCGTCAGTATTCCCCGCAAGCTATTTCCCGCTTGGCATTCCTGATTTGGTGGTCGTTCAGCTTTATTTTCACGTATTTTTCGCGGTATTTTCGGATGCCGTAAAAAATCAGGTTAGTTCAATTAGGGCGGATTGGACGGGATTGTACGGTCAGGAAGGGGGGGCGGCAGGATAACAATCAGCCTGAAAGCCTTGTATTGATTGGGATTGGTTGATGGCATCAGGCAGGATTAAACGAAAAAAACGCTTAGAATTTCTAAGCGTTTTGTGTGTTGGTGCCGACAGCGAGATTTGAACTCGCACAGCCTACGGCCACTACCCCCTCAAGATAGCGTGTCTACCAATTTCACCATGTCGGCATTTGAAAAACTGTTATTTCTGCTGCTGAGGAACAGGGGCAGAAGGTTCGGTATTGCTTACGGGTTTGGGTGCTTGCTGAGTTTGTTGTACGTTGCTGAAGTCCAAACCGTGTTTTGTCGTGTGGGTGTGAATATACACCATAGCCATGCAGGTTGCAAAGAAAAATGTTGCTGCAACGGCGGTCGAGCGGCTGAGGAAGTTAGCGTTGCCGGCAGAGCCGAATACGCCTTGCGCGCTGCCGCTTCCCGATCCGAAAGTCGCGCCGGCATCCGCGCCTTTGCCGTGTTGGAGCAATACTAACACGATGACGGCCAAAGCGGAAATTATATTAACAATCCAAATTAGGGTTTTGAAGGCTTCCATATTTTTCTACGCATTTTGTGCGGCACTGATGATGGCGGTAAAGGAGTCGTACGACAATGACGCGCCGCCGACGAGTGCGCCGTCCACATAAGGTACTGCGAAGATGTCGGCCGCGTTGTCCGCTTTCACACTTCCGCCGTAAAGGACGCGGATTTTAACATCGCTTCCGCACAAAGACAAGATTTCTTTGTAGATGAATGCGTGCATATCGGCAATCTGTTCGACGGTGGCGACTTTGCCGGTGCCGATCGCCCAGACGGGTTCGTAGGCGACGGCGATGTTTTTGGTGTCCAGTCCTTGCAGGATGGAAAGCTGATGGGCGATGACTTCGTGTTCTTTGCCGGCTTCGCGCTCTTCGAGGCTTTCGCCGACGCACAATAACGGGATGAGTCCGACGTTGAGGACGTTTTCCATTTTGCGGCGTTGGATTTCGTTTTTTTCGCCGAAATAAAGGCTGCGTTCGGAGTGTCCGATGAGGACGATGTCTGTGCCGGTGTCGGCGAGCATTTCGGCGGACACTTCGCCGGTGTACGCGCCGTTGTCGGGGAAGCGGCTCACGTCTTGGGCGCAGGTGAGGATGCGGTTGTTTAAGACGATTTGCATGGCGTTGTGCAGTTGCAGCAGGTAAACGGTCGGGGCGGCGAGTCCGATGAGGACGCGTTCGGCGGTGGGGAGGATGCGGAAGCGGTGCATGAGCGAATTGTTGTTCTGGAGCCGGCCGTTCATTTTCCAGTTGCCGATGACCCATTTTTGATCCCACATTCCGATTTGGTGATACATCTTTTTTGCTCCGTGTCGTGTTTTTTCTGTCTGCCGCGTGTGGCGCGTTGCAATGTGAAGTTTAGTGGATATGCGGCGGGTTCGCAACTTGGGGCGGGCGGCTGCGGGGGCGGTTTGGAATGTTGTTTCGGGCAGGTTGTTTTATAATGGCCGCCTGATATGTATGCAACTATAGGAGATGTGATGCACGCGCTTCATTTTTCGGCTTCGGACAAGGCCGCGCTTTATCGGGAGGTGTTGCCGCAGATTGAGTCTGTGGTGGCGGACGAGACGGATTGGGTGGCGAATTTGGCGAACACGGCGGCGGTTTTGAAGGAGGCGTTCGGTTGGTTTTGGGTGGGTTTTTATTTGGTCGATACGCGTTCGGACGAATTGGTTTTGGCACCGTTTCAGGGTCCTTTGGCGTGTACGCGGATTCCGTTCGGTCGCGGGGTGTGCGGTCAGGCTTGGGCGAAGGGCGGGACGGTGGTCGTCGGGGATGTGGACGCGCATCCCGACCATATTGCCTGTTCGTCTTTGTCGCGTTCGGAGATTGTCGTGCCGCTGTTTTCAGACGGCCGCTGTATCGGCGTGTTGGACGCGGACAGCGAATATTTGGCGCAGTTTGATGAGACAGATGCTTTGTATTTGGGCGAACTGGCGAAGATTTTGGAGAAGCGGTTTGAGGCTTCGCGTCAGGCGGCTTGAGTGATGGAAAGGGGCGGGCGGCGCGTGCCGAAGTTGGCGCGGCGGGAGTGTGGTTTTATAATGCCTGCCATTGTTGAAACAATTATTTGACGGAGCACTAAATGGATTTTGAAAAAGCGCGGTTCAATATGGTCGAACAGCAAATCCGTCCTTGGGATGTATTGGATTTTGATGTGTTGGACGCTTTGGCGGAGATTCCGCGCGAGCTTTTTGTCGATGAGGACTTGCAGGGTTTGGCGTATGCGGATATGGCACTGCCGCTTGCCAACGGGCATAAGATGCTGGAGCCGAAAGTCGTGGCGCGGCTGGCGCAGGGCTTGAAGCTGACGAAAAACGATACGGTTTTGGAAATCGGCACGGGCTCGGGCTATGCGACCGCGCTTTTGGCAAAATTGGCGGGCAAAGTAGTCTCGGACGACCTCGATGCCGAACAGCAAAACCGCGCCAAAGCGGTGTTGGACGGCTTGGGTTTGGACAATATCGATTATGTGCAAAACAACGGGTTGACCGAACTTTCCGCAGGTGCGCCGTTTGATGCGGTTTATGTCGGCGGTGCGGTAAACCTTGTGCCTGAAGTGTTGAAAGAACAGTTGAAAGATGGCGGACGCATGGCGGTTATCGTAGGCCGCAAGCCTGTTCAGCGCGCGCTTTTGATTACGCGCAAGGGCGATGTGTTTGAAGAGAAGGTGCTGTTCGATACTTTGGTGGCGCATTTGGACGATAAGGATACCGATCCGTTTGGCGGTTTCGATTTTTAAGATGTTGACAGGTCATGCCGTCTGAAAGCGGATTTGGGGCTTCAGACGGCATTTTGCTTGGTTTTTTGGGATTTTTGCGATGGATATTGTGCAACTTGGGTCGGCGGAATTGAAGGCGTGGATGGACGAAGGGCGGATGTTTTGTTTGTTGGACGTGCGTACGGATGAAGAAGCGGCGATTTGTTCGCTGCCCGATGCGCTGCATATCCCGATGAATCTGATTCCGCTGCGGCAAAATGAGTTGCCGGACGATGTGCCGCTTGTGGTGTATTGCCATCACGGTATCCGCAGCCTGCATACGGCGATGTATCTGGCGGACGCGGGTTTTGAAAACCTGTACAACCTTCAGGGCGGCATCGACGCGTGGGCGGTTGAGGTTGACGCGGAAATGGCGCGTTATTGAAGGCGGCTTCAGACGGCATTCCTTAAATGCGTGTACCTGTGGTGTTCCAAAAGGTCGTCTGAAAGTGCAGCTTCTGCGAAGCTAAAGCGCGGTATCAACGAAGTTAAAATTTGCCTGAACCTTAAAGGCAGCCTGCACCCCAATCCCCTCTCCCCGTGGGAGAGGGCTAGGACGAGGCTGGCAAACTGAAAGTTTGCTTGGGCGGCATTTTCAATGTGCAGGCTGCTTTTATAGTGGATTAACAAAAATCAGGACAAGGCGACGAAGCCGCAGACAGTACAAATAGTACGGAACCGATTCACTTGGTGCTTGAGCACCTTAGAGAATCGTTCTCTTTGAGCTAAGGCGAGGCAACACCGTACTGGTTTTTGTTAATCCACTATAGCTTCGCAGAAACTCCGTTTTCAGACGACCTTATTTAAACCGATAGGTAAACGCCGCGTTCACTGTCCGCAGTGCGCCGTAGCTGTGGCGGTCGGGCTGGGTGCGGTAGTGTTTGTTGAACAGATTGTCCACGTTCAGCGACAGTTCGGCGCGCGGATTGAAGCGGTAACGCGCCATGATGTCGGCGACGGCGTAGGCTTTTTGGCGGCTGTTGTCGGCGGCGCGGGCTTTGGCGGCGGGGTTGGGGATGCGGAGCGTGGCAGGGTCGGTGTGGGTTTCGCTCTGCCAGCGCACGCCTGCGCCGATGGTCCAGCCGCTGGGGGCTTCGGGGGCAAAGTGGTAGGCAGTGAAGAGTTTGAAGCTGCGTTCGGGTACGCTGTCGGGGTTCAGGCGGCTGCCGTCTTGGTCGCGGGTTTTGCTTTGGCTGTAACCTGCCTGTATCTGCCATTCGGGCGTGATGCGGCCGCCGACTTCGATTTCCCAGCCGTGGGTTTTGGCTTGGTTGGCGGCGCGGTAGTAGGTGTTGCCGCTCGGGTCGCGTCCTGCTGCGGTGGCGAGGTTGTTTTTACGGGCGCGGTACACGGCGGCGGATGCGTTCAGACGGCCTTCAAGCCATTCGCCTTTGATGCCGGCTTCCAGATTGTTGCCGGTTACGGGTTTCAGGTAGCTGCCGTGTTCGTCTTTTTGCGATTGCGGGACGAACAGGCTGCTGTACGAGCCGTAAAGCGACAGGTTGCCGGTCAGGTCGAACACGATGCCTGTGTAGGGGGTGAAACGGTTGGCGGACACATAGGTCATGCCTTGTGTGCGGCTGTCGTAGCTGCCGGTGCGGTAACGGCTGTATCTGCCGCCGAGTATCAGCGAAAGGTTGTCGGCGGCGCGGAAACGGGTGGCGAGGTAGCCGCCGATTTGCCGCCTGGTGCCGTATTGCGGGATGGTTTGGGCAAACGATGCAGGCTGCGGGTAGGCACCCGTGCGGGAAAATTCGTAGGCGTTGGGAATGGCGTTGGGGATGATGCTGCGTTCGCCGTATTTGTTGCTGGCGTATTTGTAACCGTTGATACCCGCGATTAAATCGTGTTCGCGGCCGAACAGGCGGTATTTGCCGATCAATGACACGCTGGCGCTGTGGGTGCGCGGGTCGGCGTGCCAATAACCGGGAATCAGGTCGGTGGCGGCGGTGTTGTGGTCGATGGAAAGCACGCCTGCTACGCCGTAGGGCTGGCGGAAGCGGCTGCGGGTGTAGTCGTATTCGGCTTTGAGTTTCCAGTCTTGGCTGAAGCGGTGTTCGATGCCGGCGAACAGGTTGAGCGCACGGTGGCGGCTGTTCGCCCAATTTGTGGCGGGGTTGTCTTTCGGGCCGAAGGCGGTGGCATAACCTTGGCTGTCGTACACGGCGTAGCTGAGCGGCGCGTCGGCGGTTTCTTTCGCCTGCTGGTAGTCCATGCCTGCGTGGACGCGGGTTTGCGGTGCGATGTCGTATTCCAAAATGCCGTAGAGTTCGGCATCGCGGCTGCGTTCGCGCTGCCGCCACGAGTCGCCGCGTCCGAAGGTGGAAACCAGGCGGCCGCGCAGCGCGCCTTCGGCATTCAGGCTGCCCGATACGTCCGCGCCCAGCCCGAAATGTTTGCGGTTGCCCGCTTCGGCGCGGACTTCAAACAATGGCTTGCGGGTCGGGCGTTTGCGCACCAGATTGACGGTGGCGGAAGGCTCGCCCGTGCCGTCCAGCAGCCCCGCCACGCCGCGCACGACTTCTACGCGCTCATAGGCGGCGGTGTTGGCATTGCCCGTATCGGCCAGCGCGTCGGCAACGGGGATGCCGTTGATTTGGTAGTTGGCGATGCGGCTGCCGCGCGCGAACAGGTAGTTGTAGCCCGCGCGGTCGGAGCCGTAAATCTGGCGGCTGGTGCCGGTCGCCTGCAACAGGGCGCGGTCGAGCGCTTTGATGTTTTGGTCGCGCATTTGTTGCGATGTGATGACGCTGACGCTCTGCGGGATTTCGCGCAGGGTCATGGGCAGCCCGAGCGGGGTGTGCGTGCCGGAAACAGTGTAGCCGTCGTTGGAACTCGCGGTGCGGTCGGCGGTAACGGTGATGGTCGGCAATTCAGTGCTTTCCTGCGGTTTGGGGTCGTCTGAAACAGAAACATCGGCCTGCGCGTACACGGGCAACAGGGCGGCAAACAGCAGGGAATATTTGAAGCGTGTCATGGGATTTCCTTTGTGTGTTGGTGTGCGGTGGGGTTGTATTTTCGGCATATTGATTGAAGGTGCAGGCTGCTTTTAGCTTCGCAGAAACTCAGCTTCCTTCGGAAACTTCGTTTTCAGACGGCCTCGGACGGGTCGGACAACTCAATCAGCACCAACGAGCAGCCGTTTTCCGAACGCGGGCGGTGCGACACCGACTTCGGCACGACCGCCATCTCGCCCTCGCGTATCGTCATGCTGCCGCCGTCGGCGAAGTCCACCGCCATGTCGCCCTCCACGGCAAACAGCACTTTGTCGCTGTATCCGTGCGTATGCCAGCCGTAATCGCCCAAAAGTTTGACCAAACGGAATTGGAACCCGTGGCGGTTGATGATTTCGGGCTGCCAGTATTCTTTGATGGCGGCAAGGTGCTGTTTCAGGTTGATGGTTTCGTTTTGCATGGGGTTCTCCTATGGGTTGGGTGGTTTACGATGCGGTTTGTCGTTTTGGCTTCGTTCAGTGGGCGGAGTTGTAACGAAAGCGTTATCGACTTTGATGCAAGCCTGCGGCTTACCGCCCTCTCCCTAACCCTCTCCCACAGGGAGAGGGGACGGGTTGCCGTAGCCTCGCTGTTTGCCGCATAAACTCGGGTGCGGGCTGCCATCGGTCTGAACTTTGATTCAGCCGTTCGATGCGTGTGCCTGTGGTGTTCCAAAAGGTCGTCTGAAAACGGAGCTTTCGAAGGAAGCGGAGTTTCTGCGAAGCTAAAACGGAGCTTCTGAAATCGCAGCTTCAACAAGAGTTAAAAATCGCCTGAAGCTTAAAGACAGCCTGCACCCCAATCCCCTCTCCCTGTGGGAGAGGGCTAGGGAGAGGGCGGCAAACCGTAGGTTTGCTTGGGCGGCATTTTCAACGTGCAGGCTGCTTTTCGATTTTTTGCAGCTTCGGTTTTAGCTTCGCAGAAACTCTGCTTCCTTCGAAAGCTCCGTTTTCAGACGACCTTTCAGTTTTCAGTGCACACAGGCTTTGTGAAAGCGTTATCGACTTTGATGTAAGCCTACGGCTTACTGCCCTCTCCCTAACCCTCTCCCACAGGGAGAGGGGACGGGTTGCCGTAGCCTCGCTGTTTGCCGCATAAACTCGGGTGCGGGCTGCCATCGGTCTGAACTTTGATTCAGCCGTTCGATGCGTGTGCCTGTGGTGTTCCAAAAGGTCGTCTGAAAACGGAGCTTTCGAAGGAAGCGGAGTTTCTGCGAAGCTAAAACGGAGCTTCTGAAATCGCAGCTTCAACAAGAGTTAAAAATCGCCTGAAGCTTAAAGACAGCCTGCACCCCAATCCCCTCTCCCTGTGGGAGAGGGCTAGGGAGAGGGCGGCAAACCGTAGGTTTGCTTGAGCGGTATTTTCAACATACAGGCTGCTTTTCAATTCGTTGAAACCGCACTTTAGCTTCGCAGAAACCCCCGCTTCCTTCGGAAGCTCCGTTTTCAGACGACTCCCTACTCTTTCCCCGCCGCAACGGGTTCTGCCTTTTCAAACGCCTCCTTCAACTGCTCCGCCGCCTGAATCAACTGCCGCGAGCCGCCCGCGACAATGTAGTTCGCGGCAGGCATGACGATGATTTGCTTGCGCTTCCAAGCGTTCGTGCCGCGTACCAGCGCGTTATCCAATACTTCGACAGCCGCCGGCCCTTCCTGCCCGATGGCGGCGGTACGGTCGATGATGAAAATCCAATCGGGGTTTTTCTCTTTGATGTATTCGAAGGAAACAGGCTGCCCGTGCCCCTCGTTGCGTAAAGATTCGTCTACAGGCGGTAGGCCGATGTCGCCGTGTATCCAACTTGCCAACCGCGACTGCGTGCCGAAGGCGGACACCTTGTTGCCCGTAACCGACAGCACCAGCCCGCGTCCTTTGCCTTTGGCGGCTTCGCGCGTTTGGGCGAACAGCGCGTCAATCTGCGCCTTCAATTCCGCCGCGCGCGCTTCCTTGCCGAAAATCCGCGCCAAGGTCTCCATCTGCTTTTCGCCGCTGGTGCGGATATTGCCGTTGTCCACCGTCAGATCTATGGTGGTCGCGTTTTTCGCCAACTGTTCATACGCTTCCGCGCCCGGCCCGCCGGTAATGACAAGCTGAGGATTGTAGCGGTGCAGGGCTTCGTAATCGGGCTCGAACAGCGTCCCCACCGTTGCCGCCTTGTCAAATGCAGGCTGCAAATAATCCACGCGCACCGGCGCGGTGGTTGCGCCCACATTCACACCCAATTCGGTCAGCGTATCCAACGCCGCCCAGTCGTACACGGCGACGCGTTCGGGATTCTTCGACACAACGGCATCGCCCCGCGCGGTCGGCACGGTCAGTGTGGCGGCAGATGCGGATGCGGCGGATACAGTTTTTTCGGCGGCAGGTTCGGGCGAACAGGCGGTCAGCAGGACGGCGCAGGCTGCCCAATAAAAACGCGGTTTCACGGTGTGCGGTTCCTTTGCATACGAATAAGAATGTTTATTATTAAGCAAACAACCTGCAGAAACCACGCCGCAAAACGCAAAATTCCCGATACGGCAAAACAAATTCCCGATACGGAAAAGGTCGTCTGAAACACCCTTTCAGACGACCTTTTCCGTTTCAACCAATCCCTGCGCTTGATTATTGGTAATAATTCCTATTTAATTCATTTGTTAGACAACTCGTTCCTATCCAATCATGAACACCGCCGCCATCTACCGCCAGTACCAAACCTATGTCCGCTCCGATAAATCCGGCTGGGCGTTGGACGGCTGTTCCGACAGCGCGCTCATTGCGCAGGCAAAACAGCCCGGTTTGCATCTGGAAATGTGCATCAACCGCTTCGACTCGGGCATCACCTTGTCGCGGATGCGCGGCGGCGGAACGGGCGCGTTTCCCACCGAAATCCACAATTTCAGCCACAACTGCGCCTTGTTCGTCATGGTGTCGGGGCAGAACCGGTTACAAATGGGCGGCAGGGAATACCGCCCGTCTGCCGGCGAAATCTGGCTGGTACGCGGCGAGTTGGCGGACGTATCCGAAACCCTGCTGCCCGACAACAGCGGCATGTGCGCGCTGCATTTGGATTTTTCGCTGGAAAAACTGCGCCGCTGGCACGACGAAGGCTTGCTGGACGAACGCCTGTTTTCGCCGCAAACGATAGGCCGATTCGCCCTGCAACGGCTGGCGCAAAACGCAGCGGCACTGACGGCGGCGGCCTGCCCACTGCTGCAACGCTCGTTCGAATCGGACGGCTTCGGCCTGCTTGCCGACGAAGCCGCCGCGCTGGAACTCTCCGCCCGATTATTGCGCTTCACCTTCCGCCGCCACGACAACGGTTACCGCCGTCGGCGCATAGACGAAGCCGCCGACATCCTGCAACACGAATTCGCCCGTCCGCTGACCATCGCCGAAATCGCCCGCCGCGTCGGACTGAACGAATGCTACCTGAAACGCTATTTCAAAGCGCAAACCGGCGAAACCGTCGCCGGATGCCTGCGCCGCCTGCGGCTGGAACACGCGCTCGCCCTCATCGAATCCGGCAGCACCGTCCAAGCCGCCATGCACTTTTGCGGCTACCGCCACGCGGGACGGTTCAACGAAGCGTTCAGACGGCATTACGGATTTTTGCCTTCGGATGTGAAGAAGTGCTGATGGGGCCGGCGGCATAGATATTTTGATTTGAAACAACCATTAAAAAAGGTCGTCTGAAAAAGCAGTTTCAGACGACCTTTTTTCATTCGCGGCGGCAGTGCCGCTCCCCGCCCTTAGCCCAAAAACTCTTTCAAAAACAGCAACACGCAGGCGAGTTCGTCGGCGGATTCGCGTTGGGTGCCGTTGCCGGTATGGCCGCCGCCGTCAGGTGAGTAGAGCCAAGATTGCGCGGAGGTTTCGCGCAGTTTGGCGTAGAACTTGAGCGCGTGGGCAGGATGGACGCGGTCGTCGCTGAGGCTGGTGGTAATGAGCGCTGGCGGATAATCGATGCCGTCTGAAAGATTGTGATACGGCGACAATTCGCCCAACCGGCATTTGCAGACTTCGTATTTCTGCGGGTTGCCGTATTCGTCCGTCCAGCTTGCGCCGGCGGAGAGCAGCGGATAGCGGATCATATCGGTCAGCGGCACTTCGCACACCAGCGCGCCGATGCTTTGCGGTTCGCGCACGAAGGCGGCGGCGGTAATCAGGCCGCCGTTGCTGCCGCCCTGCAAGCCGATGTGTTGGGGCGAACTGATACCGCGTTCGGACAAATCGCGCACGACGGCAAGCAAATCGTCGACGCTTTTGTGTTTGCTGATTCCCTGCGCCGCCTGATGCCAGCGCGGGCCGAACTCGCCGCCGCCGCGGATGTTTGCCAACACAAAGGCATTGCCCTCTTCCAGCCAATATTTGCCGACGCTGCCCAAATAATGCGGCAACTCGGGAATGCCAAAACCGCCGTATGCATAAACCAAAGTCGGCGTGTCGGGGGCGGCGTTTTTGCCGACGTGAAAATAAGGAATACGCTCGCCGTCGGCCGAAGTCGTCCAAAACTGCTGCACGTTGATGCCGTCTGAATCGAACTGCTGCGGCTGACGGCGCATGACGGTCAGTTCCATCACGTTCAAATCCAGCGCAAACAGCGTCAGCGGCGTAGTGAAATCACTGGCGGCAAGGTAAACCACATCGCCGCCCCATGGCTGGTCGGTCATTTCCAACGCGCCCGAAGGCAGGCGCGGTAGTTCGACTTCCTGCCATTTGCCGTCGGCAAACCGCCACGCTTTCAGACGGCCTTGTACGTTTTCCAGCAGGCTCGCCACCACAAAACGCTTGGTCGTTTCCACGCTTTCCAATGCCTGCGTTTCATCGGGCGCAAACAAAAGCTGCGCCGCCCCGAGTTCGCCTCGGTTTAATTTTACTGCCACCAATGCGCCGCTCGGATAGCTTTGGTTCGCGCGGTGCCAGTCTTTACGCAATGTCAGCAAAAGATGTCCGGCTAGATAGCCGGCCACGTCGCAATCGTTGGGCAGGTTTAACGGTTTCGCCTCGCCTTCCGACGACACCTGCAAATAGGTTTTGGTGTAAAAACCGTCCGACGCTTCAATCAAATCAATCGGCGAACCTTGCGGATCGAGATAACGCCACGCGTTCACCATCATTGCACCTTTATCGATTTGATACACAGGCAGGCTTTCCTCGAAACTCTTGCCGCGTTCCACCAGCCACACCTCGCGCGGATAGCCCGATTCGGTCAACTGGCGTTCGCCCCAAGCCGGACACCCCCACACGCTGTTTTCATCGCGCCACGACACATGGTTTTTGCCTGCCGGAAAGTGAAAACCGCCTTCTACCAACTCCCCTGCTTCCAAATCCACTTCCAGCGTGTACGCCGTATCGCCGCCCGATTTGCTCAGTGTTAACAACGCACGGTTGGGCTGTTCCACCAAGTGCGACACGCCGCCCAAATATACATCGTCGCCGAGCAATTCGTCGAAATCCGCCACTGAAAACAGGATTTTCCACCCGGGATAGCCGGAACGGTATGTCGCCGCGGTACACACGCGGTACACGCCCTTCGGATATTCTGCGTCCTGATGGAAATGGTACATCCGCGCGCGGTGTTCCTGACAAAACGGAATCTGCCGCGTGTCCTGCATTTGATTCAAAATGCCGTCTGAAAGCGCGCGCGCCTTGTCGTTGTTTAAAAAACGCGCGCGCGTTTCGGCATTCGCTTCAGCAGCGAAGTTTTGCGTTTCGGCGGAATCGAGGTTTTCAAAATGGCGGTAGGGGTCGGGGTAGGATTTCATCGGGGTCCTTGAGGGTTGGGCAGGTCTTTATAATCGGGGAAATGCCGTCTGAAACGGGGTTCAGACGGCATTTCTGCGGCGGCTTTCCGTTGCGGTCAGCGGTGCAGGCGACGTACCAGAATATGTGAGTTTCGTCCGTTGCTGCGGTAGTCTTTGCGCCGCGTTTCGGGCAACTCGTCTTCCGATGCCGTCTGAAAGCCGCGTTCGGCAAACCATTCGCCGGTATTTGTGGACAGTGCGAACAGCCTGCTTATGCCTATGCCGCGCGCCTTATCGATAATGTGGGCAAGCAGGCGTTCGCCGTAGCCGCCGTCCTGTGCCTGCGGCGAGACGGCAAGGCAGGCGATTTCGCCGCAATCGGCTTCGGCAAAGGTTTTCAGGGCGGCGCAACCGTACAGGTTGCCGTCGTGTTCGAGGATGGAAAATTCGGAAATGTGGTTTTCGAGGTATTCGCGGCTGCGGTGCAGCAGGATGCCCTGTTCTTCCAGCGGGCGGATGAGGGCGGCGATGTGCGGGATGTCGCCGCTGTGCGCCTGCCGGATGGAGACGAAGGCTTCTTTGGCAATGGATGTGCCGATGCCGTTGCGGGTGAAGAGTTCTTGCAGCAGGCTGCCGTCGGAGGCACCGTTGAGGATTTGGACGCGATGCACGCCGCCTTCGAGCGCGGCAACGGTGGACGAAATCAGCCGTCGCGTTTCGCCGCCGGCGTGTTCCGCCAGCGATTGCGCTTCCTGTGCCGAGAGGGTTTCGGCGAGCGTGCCGTCGGGGCGGGAAATGCCGTCTGAAAGGGTCAGGTAAACGAGTTTTTCGGCCTGAAGCGAGACGGCGACGGAGGCGGCGGTTTGAAGCATATCGAGATAGAAGGTCTTGCCGCCGTAGGAATGTCCGAGCGGCGGCAGCCAGACGATATTGCCCGCGTCGAGTTGGAAACGGAGGGCGGCGGTGTCGGTTTTGCGGATAACGCCCGCGTACTCCATATCGGTTCCGTCAATCACACCTATCGGACGGGCGGTCAGGAAGTTGCCCGATATGAGCGGGACGGAAGGCGCGCGCGCGAACCCGGAAACGCTGCCGCACAATGCGGCTTCAAAACGGCTGCGGACGGTGCCGGCAAACTGCTGCGCCTGTTCGAGCGAGGTTTCGTCGGTAACGCGCAAGCCCCGGCAATAATGCGGCGTGCGGCCTTGCGCGGCGGCGTGGCGGTCGAGGAAGTGGCGCGCGCCGTGGATGAGGACGAGCCTGATGCCCAGTTGCGACAAAAGCCCGATGTCGGCGGCGAGCTTGTTTAAGGTATCACCTTCGAGCAGGCGGTCGTCTATGCCGGCGACCAGCGTTTTGCCGCGCATTTGGCGGATGTAGGGGGCGGCTTCGCGGAAGTGGGCGACAAAGAGGTCGGGCGCGCTCATAGGATGACGAGGTAGGAAAGCTGCATAATGAGGACGATAAGGGCAAACAGGGTTGCAATCGTCCAGTTGAACCCATCCTGACGGGCGGGCGCGGCGGGCGGTACGGTAACCTGCGGTGCGGCAGCAGGGGTGGCGGCGGTTGCGGGCGGAATATCGGGCTGGGTTGTGCCGCCGTTGAGGATGCCGGCGATTTCGTCACGGGAAATCTGTTTCTTGCCGATGGCGCTCGTGCCGATGCGGTGAACGAGTTTGACATCCGAAACAGCTTCGGGCAAATCGTTGAATATGGGTTCTTTCGTGCTTGCCAGATGGTCTTTGGCTTTAAACATTCCTTCGCATTTTTGGCAGACGACGAAGCCTTGGGCGACATTGAGTTGGGTTTCTTTGACCCAGAGACGGGTTTTGCAGTGGGGGCAGAAACAGGCGGGCATGGTATTTCCTCGTGTGTGTCAGGTTTGATGCCGTCTGAGGCGTAAGGCGGTTCAGACGGCATATGCTTTGTTTTTATTCTACGCCGTACTGCCGACGGTAGGCTCGGACGGGTTCGAGGAACTGTCCGAATTCGGGGTTGTTTTGCAACAGAATAAACAAATCGTTCAGGCTGGCGATGGGGGCGACGGGCAGGCCGTATTGTTTTTCCACTTCCTGAACCGCGCTCAATTCACCCGTGCCTTTTTCCATGCGGTCGAGCGCGATGGCGACACCGGCGGGGGTTGCACCCTCCGCTTCAATCAGTTTGATCGATTCGCGTACGGATGTGCCGGCGGAAATCACGTCGTCGATAATCAGCACGCGCCCTTTAAGCGGCGCGCCGACCAACACGCCGCCTTCGCCGTGGTCTTTGGCTTCTTTGCGGTTGTAGGCAAACGGGACGTTCACGCCTTTTTCCGCCAGCATCATCGCGGTTGCCGCCGCCAAAATAATGCCTTTGTAGGCGGGGCCGAACAGCATATCGAATCGGATGCCGCTTTCAATGATGGATTGTGCGTAAAATTTTGCCAGTTGCAGCGTGGACAAGCCGTCGTTAAAGAGGCCGGCATTGAAGAAATAGGGCGACCGCCGTCCGGCTTTGGTGGTGAATTCGCCGAATTTCAAAACATTTTGGGCGAGGGAGAATTTGAGGAAATCTTGGCGGAAATCGGTCATTTTGTGCTTTCTGTCAGATATTGGGACGCAGTTGCGATTCTACCGCCCCGTGCGGTGCGCTTCAACTGCCGCCGCCTTGCCGCAAGGCGCGTTTCAACTGTTTCAACACCTGCCAGGCGCGGGCTTTGAGTTCGGGTTGGCGTAAAAGCCGGGCGGGATGGTCGATGATGAAGAAGGGACGGCTGCCGCACAAAGTTTCAATCATCGCCTGCCGTTCCGGGTTGACAAACGCCTGTCCGAGGAATAGGACGGCGGGGGCGCGGCAGCCGTCGAGTTCCTGCATGACGGAAACCGTCGCGGTTTCGATTGCCGCTTCAGACGGCATCGGGTTGCCGACGGCGGCGGTTTTCACCCAACAGGTTTTGTGGACATAGGCGGCATCCAGTCCTACGGCTTTGAGTATGTTGTCAAGCAGAACACCCGCTTTGCCGTAGAACAGTTGCCCGTAAACCGCATCCTCAATCGGTGGGCAAAGGCTGACGACGGCAAGTTTGGTTATGCCCGAAGCGGCGGGAACGGGGGCGATGCCGTCTGAAAGGCCGGGCGGGGGCGTTTCGGTTTCAGGCGCGGGTTTGCGCGTATGTACGGCGGCGGTTTCCAACGCTTTCATCGTTTCGAGCCGCGCCTGACCGTTATGGGGTTGGGAAGGGCGGATCGGGGCGGCGCGGACGGTTTGGGGACGTGCCTGTGCCGAGGGTGCGGGTGTGTTTTTGGGCGGCAGGACGGCGGCGGCCTGTTTCAGCCACATCGGACCCAAACCCAAAGCTTCGTGCAGGTGGAGGTAGCGCGCGCTTAACATATTTTCTCCATTAAGACGGCATCTTCGGTTTTACCGTCGGCTGTACGGTAATAGTTTTTCCGCCTGCCCGTAATGCTGAAGCCGTGCGCCGTGTACAGTGCCTGTGCGGCGGTGTTGCCTGCACGGACTTCGAGCAGCAGGCGTTGCGTGTCTTCGGGCAGATGTGTGAACCAATATTCGAGCAGGGCGGACGCAATTCCTTGGCGGCGGCATTCGGGCGCGGTGGCAATCAGGTGCAGTTCGGATTCGTCGGGCAGGTTCTGCCAAACGATAAAGGCGGCAATCCCGCCGTCTTTTTCCGCAAGGAAAACCTGTTCGGACGGCGAAACCAGTGCGGACTCAAATTGGCGTTGCGTCCACGCGGACGGGTTGCAGACGGCATCGAGCGCGGCGAGTGCGGCGCAATCGGCATAAACGGCGCGGCGGATGTTCACAGGCGCGCCCTCCGTTCCGCCTGTTCTTTGGCAGTCAAGGCGATTTTGTTGCGGACGTAGAGCAGCTCGGCGTGTGCCGCAGCGACGGCGGGAAAACCGCCTTCAGCCGCCAGATTGAGGAAGTCGGCGGCGGTCGGCATATCGGGTTTGCCTGAGAAGGGCGGACGGTTTTCCAGCGCGAACGCATTGCCGATGCCGTCTGAAAAGGCGCATCCTTCCGGCAGCCGGATGTCTGCCGCCCGACCGACCTGATAATCGCTCAAACGGCGGCGGTTCAGCGTGTCGAACCATGCATAAAACACTTCGCCCATACGTGCGTCCGCAGCGGCAAGGATGCAGCTTTGCGGCGGCGGCAGCGAGGCGGCGGCATCGAGCGAGGGTACGCCGATTAAAGGAGTATCAAACGGCGTTGCCAAACCTTGCGCCACGCCGATGCCGATACGCAGTCCCGTAAACGCGCCGGGGCCTTTCGCATAAACAATCGCCCCCAAATCGGCGGCGGTAATGCCTGCATCGTGAAACAACGTGCGGATTTCCGGCAGAATCAGTGCGGACTGGCGGCTGCCGACTTCCTGATGGAACAGGCAGGTTTCGCCGTCGGCGCGCAGCGCGAGCGACAAATAGGAAGTTCCGGTATCGACGGCGAGGACGGGGCGGTTGAAATCGGCTTGCATGGTGTGGTTCTCGTTGGTTCAGACGGCATTATATAGTGAAACCGGCTTGCCTGCCGTGCCGTCGTATCCTAGGGCGGTATGGCGCAAAAATGCCGTCCGAACGGTAAATTATCGTGTTCGGACGGCATTTTCACAATGGTTACTGCTTGGCGGCAAGACCGATATGGCGTATGCCGTTTGCGGTTTCCACTTCTGCGCTGCCGGCAACTTCCTGGGCTTGCCCGCCAAAGATGCCTAGAGAGTAACTGCCTTTCTCGGCTTGGTTGTAAAGGACGGAACCGCTGATGACGGCATGGCGTTTTTTATCCGGCTTGATATCGGAGGCGGCCAGGTCAACATTGAGTTCTGGCGATTTCAAATGTTCGATTTTGCCGTGTCCCTGCTTGGCGGCGAAATCTATGGTGTAGGTCAGTTTTCCACTGGCATCGTCTGAACCGAATGCCGTCCCGCGATATGTCGCCCTGCCGCCTTCGGGAAGCTTGTCAAAAGATGTATGTTCACCCGCTATATCGCCGATTCTGAACTGGCGTTTCGCAACCATCTTCCCTGAATGCTCCGAATCTTGTACTTGCTCGGTCTGAAGGGCGGTTAAGGCGGAATGGCTTTGTTTGTACACTTGGAACTCTCCGCTCTCCAAGGTAATGAGCTGCCCGTCCACTTCGATTTGACGGATAAAGTCGAAGCGGCTGACCTTGTCGTTCTTCAATTTGCCCGTATTGAGGCTGTCGCCGTTTCCATAAGTTTTTTCCGCACCTTGTGCCGCCAGCTTCAGTTTCTCGTTTTTCCTGACGGACTGATCCAGCGTCAAAGACTGCAAACTTTTGTCTTTATGGTCGAGCGGTGCGGTTAGTGCATCGGCAAGCACCGCGCCGATGTCGGCGGCGACACCGCCGCCTCCGCTGCTGCAGGCGGTCAGAATCAGGGCGGCGGTCAAAGAAAGGCAGCAGAAGGCAGTTCGGTTCACAGGTTTGCTCCTAGTCATACGCAGAATAGATAATATGAGACCTTTGCAAAAATAGTCTGTTAACGAAATTTGACGCATAAAAATGCGCCAAAAAATTTTCAATTGCCTAAAACCTTCCTAATATTGAGCAAAAAGTAGGAAAAATCAGAAAAGTTTTGCATTTTGAAAATGAGATTGAGCATAAAATTTTAGTAACCTATGTTATTGCAAAGGTCTCAATATATAAACATTTTGGTTATGGTATCTTTTTTTGCATACTGCATCAATGAGGCAGGTCAAAGAAGCAAAAATCAAATGCCGTCCGAACAACGGTTCAGACGGCATTTTGTTTACAAGCAACCTGTTATTTGACGATTTGGTTCAATTCGCCCTTGGCATAACGGTTTGCCATTTTTTCCAAGGAAACCGGTTTGATTTTGCCTGCCTGACCTTCGCAACCGAACGCGAGGTAGCGGTCGAGGCAGATTTGCTTCATCGCTTCAATGGTTTTGCTCAAATATTTGCGCGGATCGAAGTCGGACGGGTTTTCGGCAAGGTAGCGGCGTACCGCGCCGGTGGAAGCAAGGCGCAAGTCGGTATCGATGTTGACTTTACGCACGCCGTGTTTGATGCCTTCGACGATTTCTTCAACCGGCACGCCGTAGGTTTCGCCGATATTGCCGCCGTATTCGTTGATGACTTTCAGCCATTCTTGCGGAACGGAGCTGGAGCCGTGCATCACGATGTGTGTATTGGGCAGGGCTTGGTGGATTTCTTTGATGCGGTCGATACGCAACACGTCGCCTGTGGGCGGACGGGTGAATTTGTACGCGCCGTGGCTGGTGCCGACGGCAATCGCCAATGCGTCAACGCCGGTATCTTTAACGAAACGCACGGCATCTTCGACGCTGGTGAGCATTTGGTCGTGGGAAAGTTTGCCCACTGCGCCTACACCGTCTTCTTCGCCGGCTTCGCCAGTTTCGAGGTTGCCCAATACGCCGATTTCGCCTTCAACGGATACGCCGCAGGCGTGGGAGAAATTAACCACGGTACGGGTGGCGTTGACGTTGTATTCATAAGAAGAAGGGGTTTTGCCGTCTTCCATCAGCGAGCCGTCCATCATCACGGAGGAAAAGCCCAGTTGGATGGAGCGTTGGCACACGTCGGGCGATGCGCCGTGGTCTTGGTGCATCACGACGGGGATGTGCGGAAATTCTTCGACAGCCGCCAAAATCAGGTGGCGCAAAAACGGCGCGCCCGCGTATTTGCGCGCACCTGCGCTCGCCTGTACGATGACGGGCGCGTTGACTTGGTCGGCGGCTTCCATAATGGCGCGCATTTGTTCGAGGTTGTTGACGTTGAACGCGGGCAGGCCGTAGCTGTTTTCGGCAGCATGATCAAGCAGTTGGCGCATGGATACGAGTGCCATTTGTGTCTCCTTGGGCAATAGGTAAATAAGGCGGATTATAATGTTTTTTGCGGCAAAAAACCATAAACGGCTCATTGATTTTATGTTAACGATAACGGCGGGCGGACGGGTCGGATTTTGGGCGGTTCGGGGTTTTGGTGTGTCGTTTATGATAATGTTTTCACTGTTTTTTTGATATTTGTGTGGGGCGGTTATGGTTTTGGACGGGTTTGCGGCGCATTTTGACGCTTATTTGGAAAACATCGTGCGCGAGGGCAAGTCGGAGCACACGGTGGCGGCATACCGGCGCGATTTGGAAGAACTGTTTGCGCTGTTGGCACAAATGCCGTCTGAAGATGCAGGCGGCGTGCCGCAGGGCTTGTCGCAGCGCGATTTTACGGCGGCGTTGCGGCGGCTGTCGCAGCGCGGTTTGAATGCGCGGACGCTGGCGCGCAAGCTGTCGTCTTGGCGGCAGTATTGCGCCTGGCTGGTCAAACGCGGTCTGCTGCATACCGACCCGACCGCCGACATCAAACCGCCGAAGCAGCCCGAGCGCGTACCCAAAGCCCTGCCGCAGGAATGGCTGAACCGGATGCTGGATTTGCCCGTGGACGGCGGCGACCTGCTGGCGGTGCGCGATCACGCGCTGTTCGAACTGATGTACGGCAGCGGTTTGCGCGTGAGCGAGATACACGGCTTGAATGCAGATGATGTATATTTGGACGAGGCGTGGGTACACGTTACCGGCAAAGGACGCAAGCAGCGGCAGGTTCCGCTGACCGGCAAAAGCGTGGAAGCCCTGAAAAACTATCTGCCGCTGCGTCAGACGGCATCGGACGGCAAAGCCCTGTTTACCGGCAGGAACGGCACGCGCCTGAGCCAACGCCAAATCCAAAAACGTTTGGCGCAATGGGCGGCGCAAAACGGCGACGGCAGGCACGTTTCGCCGCATATGATGCGCCACAGCTACGCCGGACACCTGTTGCAGGCTTCGCGCGACATCAGGGCGGTGCAGGAGCTGCTCGGGCACAGCAGCCTTTCGACCACGCAGATTTACACCAAACTCGATTTCGACCACATCGCCCGCCTGTATGACGAAGCCCACCCGCGCGCCAAGCGGCAGGACGAATGACATACGGCAAAATCAGCCGTCAGCCGCACGCTCTTGATATATAATTGGCCGTTGCACCCGGACGACACATAAAAAAGACACACCATGAACCCAAGCCCCCTACTCGACCTGATTGACAGCCCGCAAGATTTGCGCCGTCTGGACAAAAAACAGCTGCCGCGCCTTGCCGGCGAGTTGCGCACCTTTCTGCTGGAATCTGTCGGGCAGACCGGCGGGCATTTCGCCAGCAATTTGGGCGCGGTCGAGCTGACGGTTGCGCTGCACTACGTTTACAACACGCCCGAAGACAAGCTGGTGTGGGATGTCGGACACCAAAGCTATCCGCACAAAATTCTTACCGGACGTAAAAACCAGATGCACACCATGCGCCAATATGGCGGTTTGGCGGGTTTTCCGAAACGTTGCGAGTCCGAGTACGACGCGTTCGGCGTGGGGCATTCCTCCACCTCCATCGGCGCGGCGTTGGGCATGGCGGCGGCGGACAAACAGTTGGGCAGCGACCGCCGCAGCGTCGCCATCATCGGCGACGGCGCGATGACGGCGGGTCAGGCGTTTGAAGCCTTGAACTGCGCGGGCGATATGGATGTGGATTTGCTGGTCGTCCTCAACGACAACGAAATGTCGATTTCCCCCAACGTCGGTGCGTTGCCCAAATACCTTGCCAGCAACGTCGTGCGCGATATGCACGGACTGTTGAGTACCGTCAAAGCGCAAACGGGCAAGGTATTAGACAAAATACCCGGCGCGATGGAGTTTGCCCAAAAAGTCGAACATAAAATCAAAACCCTTGCCGAAGAAGCCGAACACGCCAAACAGTCACTGTCTTTGTTTGAAAACTTCGGCTTCCGCTATACCGGCCCCGTGGACGGACACAACGTCGAAAATCTGGTCGATGTATTGGAAGACCTGCGCGGACGCAAAGGCCCGCAGCTTCTGCACGTCATCACCAAAAAGGGCAACGGCTACAAACTCGCCGAAAACGATCCCGTCAAATACCACGCCGTCGCCAACCTGCCTAAAGAAAGCGCGGCGCAAATGCCGTCTGAAAAAGAACCCAAGCCCGCCGCCAAACCGACCTATACCCAAGTGTTCGGCAAATGGCTGTGCGACCGGGCGGCGGCAGATTCCCGACTGGTTGCGATTACCCCCGCCATGCGCGAGGGCAGCGGCTTGGTTGAGTTTGAACAACGATTCCCCGACCGCTATTTCGATGTCGGCATCGCCGAGCAGCACGCCGTTACCTTTGCCGGCGGTTTGGCTTGCGAAGGGATGAAGCCCGTCGTGGCGATTTATTCCACCTTTTTACAACGCGCCTACGACCAACTGGTGCACGACATCGCCCTGCAAAACCTGCCCGTTTTGTTTGCCGTCGACCGCGCGGGCATCGTCGGCGCGGACGGCCCGACCCATGCCGGTTTGTACGATTTAAGCTTTTTGCGCTGCATTCCGAATATGATTGTCGCCGCGCCGAGCGATGAAAATGAATGCCGCCTGCTGCTTTCGACCTGCTATCAGGCAGACGCGCCCGCCGCCGTCCGCTATCCGCGCGGCACGGGTACGGGCGTGCCGGTTTCAGACGGCATGGAAACCGTGGAAATCGGCAAGGGCATTATCCGCCGCGAAGGTGAGAAAACCGCATTCATTGCCTTCGGCAGTATGGTCGCCCCTGCATTGGCGGTCGCCGGAAAACTGAACGCCACCGTCGCCGATATGCGCTTCGTCAAACCGATAGACGAAGAGTTGATTGTCCGCCTTGCCCGAAGCCACGACCGCATCGTTACCCTTGAAGAAAACGCCGAACAGGGCGGCGCAGGCAGCGCGGTGCTGGAAGTGTTGGCGAAACACGGCATCTGCAAACCCGTCTTGCTTTTGGGCGTTGCCGATACCGTAACCGGACACGGCGATCCGAAAAAACTTTTAGACGATTTGGGCTTGAGTGCCGAAGCGGTGGAACGGCGTGTGCGCGCGTGGCTGTCGGATCGGGATGCGGCAAATTAAGCCGCCCGGCCGCGCCGTCGTCTGCCGATACAAGGCAAAATGCCGTCTGAAACGCTGCAGACGGCATTTTTTCGGCGTGAGGGTTTAGGCTTCGACAATTTTGCCGCGCAGGGAGAAGGTGTAGGCCTCGGTGATTTCCAAATCGATCATTTGGTTGATCATGTCGGGCGTGCCGGTGAAGTTGACGACGCGGTTGTTGGCGGTGCGGGCTTGGAGCTGGTCGGGGTCTTTTTTGGAGATGCCTTCGACCAGGCAGCGTTGAACCGTGCCGATCATCGTTTGGTTGATGCGCGCGGTTTCGGCTTCGATGACTTCGTTCAAGGCTTCGAGGCGGCGCACTTTTTCTTCGTGCGGCGTGTCGTCGTGCAGGTTGGCGGCAGGCGTGCCGGGGCGCGGACTGTAAATAAACACGAAGCTCAAGTCGAAGGCAATGTCTTTCACCAGTTTCAAGGTTTGCTCGAACTCGCGTTCGGTCTCGCCGGGGAAGCCGACGATGAAATCGCTGCTCAGGCATAAATCAGGACGGATGGCACGCAGTTTGCGGATGATGGATTTGTATTCCAAAGCGGTGTAGCCGCGTTTCATCGCGCTCAATACGCGGTCGGAACCGCTTTGAATCGGCAGGTGCAGGTGGGAAACCAATTTGGGCAGGTCGCGGTAGCACTCGATAATCGAGTCGGTAAACTCGCGCGGGTGGCTGGTGGTGAAGCGCATACGTTCGATGCCGGGGATTTCGTGGACGATGCGCAGCAGGGTGGCGAAGTCGCAGATTTCGCCGTCGTCCATTTCGCCGCGATAGGCGTTGACGTTTTGTCCCAAGAGGTTGATTTCTTTCACGCCTTGCTGGGCAAGGTTGGCGATTTCTGTCAATACGTCGTTGAGCGGGCGGGAGAATTCTTCGCCGCGCGTGTAGGGGACGACGCAGAAGGAGCAGTATTTGGAACAGCCTTCCATAATCGATACGAATGCCGCGCCGCCTTCGACGCGGGCGGGCGGCAGGTGGTCGAATTTTTCGATTTCGGGGAAGGAAATATCGACTTGCGACAGCCCGCTGGTTTCTTTGTCCACAATCATTTTTGGCAGGCGGTGCAGCGTTTGCGGGCCGAAAACCACGTCCACATAAGGCGCGCGTTTGATGATGTTTTCGCCTTCTTGCGAGGCGACGCAGCCGGCAACGCCGATGATGAGGCCGGGGTTTTTTTCTTTGAGCGGACGCACGCGCCCCAAATCGGAGAAGACTTTTTCTTGCGCTTTTTCGCGCACGGAGCAGGTGTTGAACAAGATGATGTCGGCTTCGTCGGCTTGGGTAACCTGTTCGATGCCGCCGTGTTCTTCGGCGAGGACGGCGAGCATTTTGTCGCTGTCGTATTCGTTCATCTGGCAGCCGAAGGTGCGGATAAATACTTTTTTCATGGTTTGTGTCTTTCTCAGGCAGCCGTAATCGCGGGGCTGATTGTTGTTGGAATGAAAAAATTTCAGACGGCACGACGATGCCGTCTGAAAATCGGTGCGGATTATAGCACGATGTGGGTTTGGGAGGTAGAATATTGTTTTAAAATATGAATTTAATCGGTCGGGACGGCTGTATAATGTTTGGCTTTAATGGGAGGTGTGTATGAAACCGGCTGTGTGGGCGGCATTGCTGCTGTGTGCGTGTACCAGCAATTTCGGCGACAGGGAACATCAGTTCCTGCGTTATAGTGGATTAACAAAAACCAGTACAGCGTTGCCTCGCCTTAGCTCAAAGAGAACGATTCTCTAAGGTGCTGAAGCACCAAGTGAATCGGTTCCGTACTATTTGTACTGTCTGCGGCTTCGTCGCCTTGTCCTGATTTTTGTTAATCCACTATATCAGACGGAAGAGGGAATCGCACAAACGGTTGTTAAAGGCAAAACGACCCGGGCGGAGGTAGAGGCACGTTTCGGGAAGCGCAACCCTTTCGGTTGTTATGCCTATCATGAAGTCAGCCTGCCGATTTATAATTTTTTGCCGACCAATTTCATTTATATGAAATCAGAACGCCGGCATTGGGAGTGGTGTGTGGATTACGACGGGGAGGGAGTTGTCCGGGACTACCGCTTTACACATAAAGTGGAAAAAGACGAACGTTCCGTCAACCGGGATGCGGTTGGCGTGATCCGCAAAGAAGCGGGCAAATCCTTGTCGCAACCTGAAAAATGATAAAATGGGGCTTTCTGCTTCCAAGCCCGAAACCTGCCGTTCAGGCGGCATTTGAGGATAAATATGAACCGTAACGAAATTTTATTCGACCGCGCCAAGGCGGTCATCCCCGGCGGTGTGAATTCGCCAGTCCGCGCATTCGGCAGCGTCGGCGGCGTGCCGCGCTTCATCAAAAAAGCCGAAGGCGCGTATGTTTGGGATGAAAACGGCACGCGCTACACCGACTATGTCGGCTCGTGGGGGCCTGCGATTGTCGGCCACGCGCACCCCGAAGTCATCGAAGCCGTGCGCGAAGCCGCGTTGGGCGGTTTGTCGTTCGGCGCGCCTACCGAGGGCGAAATCGCCATTGCCGAAGAAATCGCCAAAATCATGCCGTCCGTCGAACGGCTGCGCCTCGTCAGCTCCGGTACCGAAGCGACCATGACCGCCATCCGTCTGGCACGCGGCTTTACCGGCCGTGACAAAATCATCAAATTTGAAGGCTGCTACCACGGCCATTCCGACAGCCTGTTGGTGAAAGCAGGCAGCGGTCTGCTCACCTTCGGTAATCCCTCTTCCGCCGGTGTGCCTGCCGACTTTACCAAACACACTTTAGTCCTCGAATACAACAACATCGCCCAACTCGAAGAAGCCTTTGCTCAAAGCGGCAATGACATTGCCTGTGTGATTTTGGAGCCTTTTGTCGGCAATATGAATCTGGTTAGGCCGTCTGAAGCCTTCGTCAAAGCCCTGCGCGAATTGACCGAAAAACACGGCGCAGTGTTGATTTACGACGAAGTGATGACCGGTTTCCGCGTCGCGCTCGGCGGCGCACAATCGCTGCACGGCATCACGCCCGACCTGACCACGATGGGCAAAGTCATCGGCGGCGGTATGCCACTTGCCGCGTTCGGCGGACGCAAAGACATTATGGAATGTATTTCCCCGCTGGGCGGCGTGTATCAGGCAGGCACCTTGTCGGGCAACCCGATTGCCGTCGCCGCCGGTTTGAAAACGCTGGAAATCATCCGCCGCGAAGGGTTTTATGAAAACCTGACGGCGCGTACCGAACAGTTGGTTCAAGGTTTTCGGACGGCAGCGGATGCGGCGGGCATCGAGTTCACCGCCGACAGCGTGGGCGGTATGTTCGGTCTGTATTTTGCCGCACACGCGCCGCGAAATTATGCCGATATGGCGCGTTCCAATATTGAAGGCTTCAAACAGTTTTTCCACGGGATGCTCGACCGCGGCATTGCCTTCGGCCCGTCCGCTTATGAAGCAGGTTTCGTTTCTGCCGCGCATACGCCCGAGCTGATTGACGAAACGGTTGCGGTTGCGGTTGAAGTGTTCAAGGCGATGGCTGCATGATGTTTTGACGGACAGAGTTTCTCTGTTCGATTTGTTTGGCAGATTGAAGTAAGAATGCACACCGCCGTCATTCCCGCGCAGGCGGGAATCCAGACCTTTCAGTTTCTGTAATGATTGAAAATAACGGGCCGAAATCAGCCGCGCCCGGCAGGAAGCCGCCGCCACCTGAAACAATGCCGTCTGAAGCCTTCAGACGGCATTTTATCGGAAGCGCATCAGAAAAAACGGATAGCGACATATGCGGTAAAAGCAAGGGCAATTACATAGATAAACCCCTTTATAAATTCAAAAGTCTCATCTATATCGCTATATTTTTCTTTCAGTTCGTCAGATTTTCGATAACGTTTCATTTTCAAGACCACTTCATGACCAACAAGCCCGACCTTCCGGATTCCCGCCTGCGCGGGAATGACGGGCGTGTATATTTTTGATTTCAATCTGCTGTAAAAATGCCGTCTGAAATGCAGGATTTGCGCTTCAGACGGCATTTTTTGTTTCTTATTGCGCTTCGGCTCTCGGGGCGGAAATCAGAAAGTGTTCGCGGTAGTGGCGCATTTCTTCGATGCTCTCCAAAATGTCGTCCAATGCCTTGTGCGAACCGCGTTTGACGACGCTTTTGGCAACGGGCGGATTCCAGCGTTTGGCAAGCTCTTTCAGTGTGGAAACGTCAAGGTTGCGGTAGTGGAAGTAGTTTTCCAGTTTCGGCATATATTTGACCATAAAACGCCGGTCTTGGTGGATGGAATTGCCGCACATCGGCGTGGCGCGTCTGGGTACCCATTCCGACATAAAGTCCAGCAGTTTCTGTTCGACTTCGGCTTCGGTATGCGACGATTCGCGTACGCGCTGTGTCAGCCCCGTCCTACCGTGTGTGGCGGTGTTCCATTCGTCCATATTGTCGAGCAGCTCGTCGCTTTGGTGGATGGCGTAAACTTCGGATTGCGCCAATACATTCAAATCCGAGTCGGTAATAATCATCGCGACTTCGATAATGCGGTCGGTTTCGGGATTAAGCCCCGTCATTTCCATATCGAGCCAGCATAGGTTGTTTTTATCCTGCATGATGTTTCCTTTGCTTGTCAGCGTTTTGTCCCGCTCAGTCGCGCCCATCCTTCTTCTGTTTCCGCAGGATCGAGATCGAACCATTGGCTGTAAATGCCGCCGAGTTCTTCGGCTTGTTCGTCCAACAAACCGGATAACACGATGCGGCCGCCTTGTTTGGTGCGGGCGGCGAGCATTTCGCCGAGCATACGTAAAGGGTTGGCGAGGATGTTGGCGACAACTACGTCGAATTGCCCTTGAGGCAGACCGTCGGGCAGGAAGAATTGTGCATCGACGTTGTTCTGTTCGGCGTTGTCCTTGCCGGCGCGGACGGCTTGTTCGTCAATATCCACGCCGACGGCGAAACCTGCACCGAGTTTGAGGGCGGCGATGGTCAGGATGCCCGAACCGCAGCCGTAGTCGAGGACGCTTTCGCCGTTTTTGAGTTGCGTATCCAGCCATTTGAGGCAGAGGCGCGTGGTCGGGTGGCTGCCGGTGCCGAAGGCGAGGCCGGGATCGAGGCGGAGGTTGACGGCAGTGTCTTCGGGGGCTTCGTGCCAAGAGGGGGTAATCCACAGGCGTTCGGAAATTCGGATGGGGTCGAATTGAGCTTGGGTCAGGCGTACCCAGTCTTGGTCTTCGAGGATTTCGCCGGTGTATGCCAAGTCTTTTAATCCGCATTCTTGTGCGGCGGTTTGGATGATGGCGGCGGCTTCGTCGTGTTCGCCGAACAGGGCGATGACTTTGCTCTGCTGCCAGATTTGTTCGGCGGGCATACCGGGTTCGCCGAAAATCGCCTGTTCGTTTTGCGTGCCGGCGTAGGCATCTTCGATGGCGGCGGAGAGTGCGCCGTGTTCCATCAGCGCGTCGGCGAGGCGTTCGGCGACGGCATCGTTGACGTTGACGGTGATTTGTTGGTAGGGCATAACGGGCTTTCTTGGAAATATAGTGGATTGAATTTAAATCAGGACAAGGCGACGAAGCCGCAGACAGTACAAATAGTACGGAACCGATTCACTTGGTGCTTCAGCACCTTAGAGAATCGTTCTCTTTGAGCTAAGGCGAGGCAACGCCGTACTGGTTTAAAGTTAATCCACTATATCGAAATCGGTTTCAGACGGCGCGGGGCAAGGGAAATGCCGTCTGAACGCGGACGGGCGGCTTCAGACGGCATATCGGCGGCGGTTTACTTGTCCTGTTTGGCTTTGCGATCTTCCAGCCAGTGTTCCAAATAGTGGATGCTGACGCCGCCTTTTTGGAAACCTGGGTCGTTGAACAAGTCGCGGTGCAGCGGCGTATTGGTTTTGATGCCGGTAATCGCCAGTTCGGCAAGGGCTACGCGCATTTTAGCCATGGCTTGGTCGCGGTCTTTACCGACGACGCAGACTTTGCCGATCAGGCTGTCGTAGTAAGGAGGGATGCGGTAGCCTTGGTAAATGTGGCTGTCGACGCGGATACCGAAGCCGCTGGGCAGGTGGCAGCTTTCAATCGGGCCCGGGCTGGGGATGAAGTTGTATGGGTCTTCGGCGTTGATACGGCACTCAAACGCGTGGCCTTCGACTTGAATATCCTTTTGTTTGTATTGCAAAGGCAGGCCGGCGGCGATGCGGAGTTGCTCCTGCACAATGTCCACGCCGGTGATGAGCTCGGTAACCGGATGCTCAACCTGAACGCGTGTGTTCATCTCGATAAAGAAGAACTCGCCGTCTTCGTACAGGAATTCAAACGTACCTGCGCCGCGATAGCCGATGCGTTTGCAAGCGTCGGCACAGGCTTTGCCGATTTTGGCGCGTTCTTTTTCAGTGATGAACGGAGCCGGTGCTTCCTCGATGACTTTTTGGTGGCGGCGTTGCAGCGAACAGTCGCGCTCGGCAAGATATACGGCGTTGCCGTGTTCGTCGGCAATCACTTGGATTTCGACGTGGCGCGGACGTTGCAGATAGCGTTCCATGTAAACCATCGGGTTGCCGAATGCCGCGCCTGCTTCTGCCTTGGTCATTTCGACAGATTGGAGGAGGTCTTCTTTTTTCTCGACCACGCGCATACCGCGACCGCCGCCGCCGCCAGAGGCTTTGATAATGACGGGATAACCGATTTTATCGGCGATTTTGAGGATTTCTTCGCCGTCGTCGGGCAATGCGCCGTCAGAACCGGGGACGCAGGGTACGCCTGCCGCTATCATCGCGTGTTTGGCGGAGACTTTGTCGCCCATCAGGCGGATGGTGTCGGGTTTCGGGCCGATAAAGGTAAAGCCGGACTGCTCGACCTGTTCGGCGAAATCGGCGTTTTCGGCAAGGAAACCGTAGCCCGGGTGGACAGCGTCCGCGCAGCTTACTTCGGCGGCGGCAATAATGGCGGGGACGTTGAGGTAGCTTTGTGCAGATGCGGCAGGGCCGATGCACACGGATTCGTCGGCGAGTTTGACGTGCAGGCTGTCTTTGTCGGCCTCGGAATGCACGGCGACGGTGGCAATGCCCATTTCGCGGCAGGCACGGAGTACGCGTAATGCGATTTCGCCTCGGTTGGCGATTAAAACTTTTTTCAGCATGATGACTGTTCCTGTGATTCCGGCAACCCGTCCGTAAAAAAAAGGTGCGGGAACGCCGAAGGGGGAAAGCATTTCAGACGGCATCGGAAGTTTATGCCGTCTGAAAACAGGATTATCCGATAATGAAGAGCGGTTCGCCGAATTCGACGGGCGTACCGTTTTCGACCAAAATTTCTTTGACCGTGCCGGATTTTTCGGCTTCGATTTCGTTCATCAGCTTCATCGCTTCGATGATGCACAGCGTGTCGCCGGCTTTAACCTGTTGGCCGACTTCGACAAAAGGCGCGGCATTCGGGCCGGGTGCGCGGTAGAACGTGCCGACCATAGGTGATTTTTGCGCGTCGGACAAATCGCGGGCGGCAGGTGCGGCGGCAGGCGCGGATGCCGCAACGGGTGCGGCGGCAGGCGTTACGGCCGGCGCGGCGGCAGGTACGGGCGCGGCGTAAACGGGTGCGGCGGCGATGGTTCGGGTGATGCGGACTTTTTCCTCGCCTTCGGTTACTTCGATTTCGGCGATACCCGATTCTTCAACCAAATCAATCAGTTTTTTTAATTTGCGCAAATCCATTTCTGTTCCTTTAAAGGCTGCCGGTGTTTCGGCGGGTTGTTGCGTTGGTTTTTCAGAAAACAGCCGGCTTGCGGCAACGGCGCAAACCGGGCGGAATGGTGTTCGGATACGGTTTTCCTGTGGTGGAAAACAACCGTGAGAATGTGTTTATTTTCCCGAAGTTGTCGGTAAATGTCCAGTAAAATATCAAAAAACGGCGGTTTTTGGGGGAAATGTGCAGGAAGTTTGATTTTGCGCACAAGATGCCCCGGGTCAAGAGTGTTTATTCTAATCTGTTGGTTTTTCGGGCAAAGATGCCGTCTGAAAAAGGGCTAAAGTGCGTATAATGGCGGCTTGCCCGAACGAGAGTGTAAAAATGGATATTTCAGATTTTGATTTTACCCTGCCCGAACACCTGATTGCCCAGCATCCGCCCGAAGTGCGCGGCAGCAGCCACCTTTTGGTCGCGCTGCCCGATATGCCGCTGCAAGACCGGGTGTTCGGCGATTTGCCGGATTATGTCGAGGCGGGCGACGTTTTGGTGTTCAACAACACCAAAGTCATGAAGGCGCGGCTGTTTGGGCAGAAAGACAGCGGCGGCAGGATCGAAGCCCTGATCGAGCGTGTTTTAGACAGTCATACCGCACTGGCGCACATCCGTTCGTCCAAGTCCCCCAAGCCCGGTATGGGGCTGGTGTTTGAAGGCGGCATCCGCGCCGTGATGGTCGGGCGTGAGGGCGAACTGTTCTGCCTGCGTTTTGAAGGCGGAGAGACCGTTTACGAACTTTTGGAACAGAACGGACACCTGCCCCTGCCGCCTTATATCGAACGTGCCGCCGATGCGGACGACGACAGCCGCTACCAGACTGTTTATGCCAAATATCAGGGCGCGGTCGCCGCGCCGACGGCGGGCCTGCATTTTACGGAAGAACTTTTGCGCCGTCTGAAAGACAAAGGCGCGGTAACCGCAGAAGTAACCCTGCACGTCGGTGCGGGAACGTTCCAACCCGTGCGCGTCGATAAAATCGAAGAACACAAAATGCACAGCGAATGGTTTGAAGTGCCGTCTGAAACCGCCGCCACCGTTGAGGCGGCAAAAGCCCGGGGGAACAAAGTCTGGGCGGTCGGCACGACTTCCATGCGCGCCCTCGAGTCTGCCGCGCGTGCGACGGGTCGTCTGAAAGCGGGGCAGGGCGACACCGATATTTTCATCACGCCGGGCTACCGTTTTAATGTTGCCGACAGGCTGGTTACCAATTTCCATCTGCCGAAATCGACGCTGCTGATGCTTGTCAGCGCGTTTTCGGGTATGGGTCATATCCGCGCCGCGTATCGTTATGCGGTCGAACGCGAATACCGTTTCTTCAGCTACGGCGATGCGATGGTTTTGGGGCGGAACGAAGGGGTGGTACGTTAGAACAGCCTCAAGTCTATTGGGGGAAGACAAGTGCCGTCTGAACGGACGTTCGGACGGCATTCTTTTGTTGATTTGAATGAAAGGAACTGTATATGACATAGATTCAGGCGCGAGAGGCGAGAAACTCAGTCATTGTTGATGACGCGCAATACGTTAAAATTCATTCCGTTTTGGTCGTATAAACATATTACATACGCCATTTTTTGTATTCAAGGCTGCCTGAAAACAGTGGGCAAGAATATCTAACCCAACGAAAAGCTGAAAAAGCAACAAAAAATAATCTGCACCTTAGTCGGTTGGTTAGTCCAACCTTAGGGGTGCAGACCATTCAATCTTTCAGGCTGCCTTTGTTTGTTTATAAGATAAATTTTTAGCCGAACACTTTTTCCAAGTGTGCCTGATAATCTGCCAAGTATTTTTCCACTTGCGGATTTTTAACCACATCGTTACATAAGAATGTCGGCAGGCGGGTCATACCCAAAAACTCGTTGGCTTTGTGGAAGTGCATATACAAAACATCAACGCCTTTGCCTTCAAAGAAATCGCCTTCGCGGGTAAACGCCTCAATCGGCGCATTCCAAGTCAGTGAAAGCATATGTTTTTTGCCTTGCAACAAGCCGCCTGTGCCGTAGCCCTCAGTCGGATTGACGCTGTGTCTGCCGTCGCTTTGGTAGAGTTTGCCGTGTCCAGCGGTTAATACTTCGTCTATGTATTTTTTCACTGTCCAAGGCTCGTGCATCCACCAGCCCGGCATCTGCCAAATCACAGCATCCATCCAAACGAATTTTTCGATTTCTGCCTCAACATCATAGCCGGCATCAATCACGGTTTCTTGAACATTGTGTCCGAGCGCGGTCAAAACTTCTTTCGCTTTTTTGTGAAGCGTGCGGTTTAACCCGCCGTGAGAATGTCCGAACGCCTTGCCGCCGTCTAATAATAAAATATTCATTTGTTACCTCGTTTGTGAATTGATGAATGTATTGTGCCGTTTTACTTTATAATTTAAAAGTGCAAAAATAAGAAAACACTTTTGCTTCAAATGAAATAATCAGATGTTCCAACACACGGGATGGCACATAAAGCACCGCCCTGTGTGCCGTCCTGATTCGGAAGGGGTTACACCCCTCCCAAATAAAGTCTGATCCTGCCGCCCTAAAGGGCGGGGTTCCAACCGAAAAGGAAACACGATGAAAACCAATTCAGAAGAACTGACCGTATTTGTTCAAGTGGTGGAAAGCGGCAGCTTCAGCCGTGCGGCGGAGCAGTTGGCGATGGCAAATTCTGCCGTAAGCCGCATCGTCAAACGGCTGGAGGAAAAGTTGGGTGTGAACCTGCTCAACCGCACCACGCGGCAACTCAGTCTGACGGAAGAAGGCGCACAATATTTCCGCCGCGCGCAGAGAATCCTGCAAGAAATGGCAGCGGCGGAAACCGAAATGCTGGCAGTGCACGAAATACCTCAAGGCGTGTTGCGCGTGGATTCCGCGATGCCGATGGTGCTGCATCTGCTGGCGCCGCTGGCAGCAAAATTCAACGAACGCTATCCGCATATCCGACTTTCGCTCGTTTCTTCCGAAAGCTATATCAATCTGATTGAACGCAAAGTCGATATTGCCTTACGGGCCGGAGAATTGGACGATTCCGGGCTGCGTGCACGCCATCTGTTTGACAGCCGCTTCCGCGTAATCGCCAGTCCTGAATACCTGGCAAAACACGGCACGCCGCAATCTACAGAAGAGCTTGCCGGCCACCAATGTTTAGGCTTCACCGAACCCAGTTCTCTAAATACATGGGCGGTTTTAGATGCGCAGGGAAATCCCTATAAGATTTCACCGCACTTTACCGCCAGCAGCGGTGAAATCTTACGCTCGTTGTGCCTTTCAGGTTGCGGTATTGCTTGCTTATCAGATTTTTTGGTTGACAACGACATCGCTGAAGGAAAGTTAATTCCCCTGCTCGCCGAACAAACCTCCGATAAAACACACCCCTTTAATGCTGTTTATTACAGCGATAAAGCCGTCAATCTCCGCTTACGCGTATTTTTGGATTTTTTAGTGGAGGAACTGGGAAACAATCTCTGTGGATAATTCTATAAAAACCTGTCATAAAATTGTTTTTACTCACTTAATAACTTTGAGAAAAAATAAATAAGATGATGTATAGCCGCGGCAATGGCAGTCTATATGGGGAGCGTGATAGGGCTGTTCCTTATGTACGGCTTGTGTGTGGCAACATCGGCTTTCCAAATGACAAAATGCCGTCTGAAACCGCAAAACGGTTTCAGACGGCATTTTCAACCTGATTCAGGTATCAGTTGCGGTTTTTCAAACGCCCGTGCAACTCTTGAACGCTGTACACGCCCAGATGGTCGCGGCTTTTCGCGCCTTCGCTCATCGCTTCGCCGCCGGCAGTGGTGGTGTATTGCGGCACACGTTGCTGCAATGCGCTTTGGCGGATGATGTGGCTGTCGGACACGGATTGCGGATCGCTGGAAACGGTATTCACGACCAGTGCGATTTCACCGTTTTTCAGCGCGTCGCCGATGTGCGGGCGGCCTTCGGGGACTTTATTGATGGTTTGGACAATCAGCCCGTGTTCGGTCAGGTATTGCGCCGTGCCGCGTGTGGCGCAGATGCCGTAGCCTAAGGCTTGGAAGTTTTTGGCGGTTTTAATGACGCGTTCTTTGTCTTCTTCGCGCACGGAGAGGAAGATTTTGCCGGTCGGGTTGAGGCGTTCGCCCGCGCCGAGTTGGGCTTTGTAGTAGGCTTCGCCGAAGCTTGCGCCCACGCCCATGACTTCGCCGGTGGAGCGCATTTCCGGACCCAAAATCGTATCCACGCCCGGGAATTTGATGAAGGGGAACACGGCTTCTTTAACGGCATAGAAATCGGGGACAACTTCTTTTTCCACGCCTTGTTCTTTCAGGGAGATGCCTGCCATGCAGCGCGCGCCGACTTTGGCGAGCGGCACGCCGGTGGCTTTGGAGACGAAGGGCACGGTGCGGCTGGCGCGCGGGTTCACTTCCAATACGAACACTACGCCGTCCTGCACGGCAAACTGCACGTTCATCAGTCCGACCACGCCCAGCGCGTACGCCATCGCTTTGGTTTGGCGGCGGATTTCGTCTTGGATTTCTTCGCTTAAGGAGTAGGGCGGCAGCGAGCAGCCGGAGTCGCCGGAGTGGATGCCCGCCTGTTCGACGTGCTGCATGATGCCGCCGATAACCACATCTTTGCCGTCTGAAACGCAGTCCACATCGACTTCAATCGCGTTGTTCAGGAAGAAGTCGAGCAACACGGGGCTGTCTTCGGAAACCTGCACGGCTTCGCGCATATATTTTTGCAACTGCTCGGCGGAGTGGACAATCTGCATCGCGCGTCCGCCCAAAACATAAGACGGGCGCACGACCAGCGGATAACCGATTTCTTCGGCTTTGACGAGTGCTTCTTCTTCGTTGTGGGCGATGCGGTTGGGCGGCTGGCGCAGGCCTAAGTCGTTCAACACTTTTTGGAAGCGTTCGCGGTCTTCGGCGGCATCGATGCTGTCGGCGGACGTGCCGATGATGTTCACGCCGTTTTCAACCAGCGCGTTGGCGAGTTTGAGCGGGGTTTGACCGCCGTAATGCACAATCACGCCCCACGGGTTTTCGGTGCGGACGATTTCCAACACGTCTTCCAATGTCAGCGGCTCGAAATAGAGGCGGTCGCTGGTGTCGAAGTCGGTGGACACGGTTTCTGGGTTGCAGTTGACCATAATCGTTTCAAAACCGGATTCGCGCAGGGCGAGCGCGGCGTGAACGCAGCAGTAGTCAAACTCGATGCCCTGACCGATGCGGTTCGGGCCGCCGCCGAGAATCATCACTTTTTTGCGGTCGGAAGGACGCGCTTCGCATTCCTCTTCGTAAGTGGAATAGAGGTAGGCGGTTTCGGTGGCGAACTCGGCGGCGCAGGTATCGACGCGTTTGTAAACCGGATGCAGCTTCAGCGCGTAGCGGTGTTCGCGAACTTCTTTTTCGCTTACGTTCAACAATTGTGCCAAACGTTTGTCGGAGAAGCCTTTGCGTTTCAGACGGCGTAGGGCGGCGAAATCCAAATCACTCAAAATGCCGTCTGAAACCGCTTTTTCTTCCTTCATCAAGTCTTCGATTTGCGCCAGGAACCAAGGGTCGATGGCGCAGATTTCGTGGATTTCTTCCAGCGTGAAGCCCGCGCGGAACGCGTCTGCCACAAACAGCATACGTTCGGGGCCGGGGTTTGCCAGTTCGCGGCGGATTTCCGCTTTGTCGGAGCTTCTCGGATTGAAGCCGCACAAGCCTGTTTCCAAGCCGCGCAGGGCTTTTTGGAAGCTTTCCTGAATCGTGCGGCCCATCGCCATCACTTCGCCCACGGATTTCATCTGCGTGGTCAGGCGGTCGTCTGCGGCAGGGAATTTTTCAAACGCAAAACGCGGGATTTTGGTTACCACATAGTCGATGGACGGCTCGAATGACGCGGGGGTTTTGCCGCCGGTGATGTCGTTGCGCAACTCGTCCAGCGTAAAGCCGACCGCCAGTTTCGCCGCCACCTTCGCAATCGGGAAGCCCGTCGCTTTGGAAGCCAGCGCGGACGAACGGCTCACGCGCGGGTTCATCTCAATCACAATCATCTCGCCGTTTTCAGGGTTTACTGCAAACTGAACGTTTGAGCCGCCGGTATCCACGCCGATTTCACGCAACACTGCCAACGAAGCGTTGCGCATGATTTGGTATTCCTTGTCCGTCAGCGTTTGCGCCGGCGCAACCGTAATCGAGTCGCCTGTATGCACGCCCATCGGGTCGAAGTTTTCAATCGAGCAGATGATGATGCAGTTGTCGTTCTTATCGCGCACCACTTCCATCTCGTACTCTTTCCAGCCGAGAACGGACTGCTCAATCAACAGCTCGTGCGTGGGCGACGCATCGAAACCGCGTTCGCAAATCGCCAAAAACTCGTCTTTATTGTAGGCAATGCCGCCGCCCGAACCGCCCATGGTGAAAGAAGGACGAATCAGGGTAGGGAAGCCGACCTGTTCTTGCGCCGCCAAAGCTTCGTTCATCGTGTGGCAGACAAAAGATTTCGGGCAAGACAAACCGATTTTTTCCATCGCTTCTTTAAAGCGGCCGCGGTCTTCCGCCTTGTCAATCGCGTCTTCCGTCGCGCCAATCAGCTCGACATTGTATTTTGCCAGCACGCCGTTGCGTGCCAAATCCAGCGCACAGTTCAGCGCGGTCTGACCGCCCATCGTGGGCAGAATCGCATCAGGCCGCTCCTTGGCGATAATCTTCTCCACCGTCTGCCACATAATCGGCTCGATGTAGGTAACATCCGCCATTTCAGGGTCGGTCATAATCGTGGCGGGGTTGGAATTCACCAAAATGACTTTATAGCCTTCTTCACGCAAAGCCTTGCAGGCCTGTGCGCCCGAATAGTCAAATTCGCAGGCCTGACCGATAACGATAGGGCCGGCGCCGATGATAAGGATGGATTTTAGGTCGGTACGTTTGGGCATGGGTGGTTACTCTTGAATTAAAGAAGGTTGTTTTGTTACATAGCTTTTAAGAAAAGTATTTCCCTTTTCTAAAATTGAAGCTAAAACATCATCTTCTATGTTAGATAAAATATTCTCTAAATCTGCGCTTGATTTAATTTTAAAGAATTCTTTTGTTTGAGAATGGTATACAAGAGAAGGTTTATTTAGCTGTAAAAGTTCTGCTATATTATTTAATGAACCAATACTCTTACCATCCCATAAAATAAAGCCATAATCAGCAATTTCTGCCATTTTCTTATCTTTTGCTGTATAAAATACCCTTCCAGTTCCTTTGCTGTCTACTTGGACAAACTGCCAATTCCCCACATTATTTCGGTAAATTTTGCCAGAAAAGTAAATATGCACATTAGCATAATCTTGTTCTTGTAGAAATTTTTGGATAGCTTTATCAGCCCCATTAGCATCTCCAATAACAATATCAAAATTATTGCTAAGAATATTGTTAATTCTTTCTCGTATTTGTGGATTTAGTCGTGAAATGCTGCGTGAACCAGAAAAGAAAATAGTGCGCATTTTTATCCTCTAGTCTTTGTCATTGCTAAAACAATTACAGATCTAGCATTTTTTGAAAACAATTTTTCAGTTGATATTTCCAATGTTGCTCCGCTATCAAATAAATCATCAATTACTAAAATATTCTTATTGGATAGATCTATATTGTCAATTGTGATGGAATTATTCAGTATTTCTAGTTTTTCTGATTTTTCTTCAATATTTTTGAGTGGTGTGTGTGAGCTAGATTTTCTTAAAATAGGAGAATATGGAATATTCAAGCGATCACTTAGTTCTTTGGCAATTAATTGAACTGGTTGATTAATACGCTCTGTTGTAAAAGGGGCGGGAACAATTAAATTTATAGATTCTAAACCACTAAATTTTTGTAAAATATAGTCTACCAGCAAAGAAACATTTTGGGTTTGATTACGATATTTTAATTGATAAACCCATTCTCCAATCACACTTCTCTTGCTATCAAAGTGAGGATGCCCTAATTCATCATAACCTAACAAAATACTTTTTTGCATATGATGGTCTAAAGCAAATCCTTTTGTCCAGTTACCATTTAGTTCTATCGCCATTTCATTGACTCCTTGTCAAAATTAAGTATAACGAGCAATCCTAGCAAGCCGTAGCCCGCATGTAGGGTATGTGCGGTACGCACGCACGCGTTCTCCATTTTCCCTGCAACCCCAACCCACCGCGTGCGTGCCTTGCGGCACACTCTCTGCCGATGAGTTCAAAGGTCGTCTGAAAAAACGTTCGCGGCGTTTGTTCCACCTGCCTTGCGATAAAGGCTGCCTGAAAAATTCCCGCTGTTGATATTTCGGGCATTCTTTCTCAAACCGCCTGCAACCGCAAAATCCGCTGCAACCTGCCCCCTCCCCCGTGGGGGAGGGTTGGGGAGAGGGCATTCCCCGAATTTCGGCAACCTTTCCCAACAACTCAACCACCGAAATACAAGCCTTGTGGCTTGTTGCCCTCTCTCTAGCTCTCTCCCACGGGAGAGAGGACGGAGTGGCTGTAGGGCTAAGGGTTCTGCAAGGAAACAGGTTGTGCAGGTTGCTTTTTGCTTTTCAGACGACCTGAAATCAACGGTAAATCCAAGTCGCTTTCAAACCGCCTGCAACCGCAAAATCTGCTGAAACCTACTCCCTCCCCCGTGGGGGAGGGCTGGGGAGAGGGCATTCTCCGAATTTCGGCAACCTTTCCTAACACTCTAACCGCCAAGACACAAGCCTTGCGGCTTGTTGCCCTCTCTCTAGCTCTCTCCCACGGGAGAGAGGATGGGGTGGCTGTTGGGGCTAAGGTTTCTGTAAACTAATCAGGTTATGCAGGCTGCTTTTTGTTTTTCAGACGGCCTTTATAAATGCTCAATTCAGTCGGCTTTATCCTATTATTTTCAATAATCCAATCAAAATCAGCCATCTGCTATCGTGCAGCTTGCTTTTCCAATTCTTGCAACACGAGCAGGATTTCTGTCAGCACATCGTTTGTCTGCTGTAAAATCTCGTGATTCCAAAACCGCAGTACGGTAAAGCCCAAGCTGTTGAGATATGCCGTCCGCGCGTGGTCGTATGCGGCTTGTTCTGTGTGCTGCCCTCCGTCTGCTTCGACAATCAACTTGGGCGTTACGCACATAAAATCAACAATATAGTTTCCCATCGGCTGCTGGCGGCGGAATTTATAGCCGTTCAGACGACCTGCCCGCAGGTGCTGCCACAATTTTGCTTCCGCCCCGCTCATTTCTTGGCGCATGGCTTTGGCGCGTTGGCGCAAGATGGGGTTGTCGGTGGTCAAGAGTTTCTCGTGCGGGTTCATTTTGTTGTCGTGCTGTTTGCTGCCCTCTCTCTAACTCTCTCCCACGGGAGAGAGGACGGTGCGGCTGTAGTGATTAAGGGTTTTGCAAGGAAAACAAGGAAAACAAGTTGTACAGGCTGTTTTTTATTTTTCAAGCGACCTGAAATCAACGCTTGTAAATCCAAGTCGCTTTTCAAACTGCCTGCAACCGCAAAATCTGCTGCAACCTACCCCCTCCCCCGTGGGGGAGGGCTGGGGAGAGGGCATTTTCCAAGTTGCGGCAATCTTTCCCAAATCCCTTAGTCTTCTAAAATACAAGCCTTACGGTTGTTGCCAAATGAAACTTCTTCCATACCCAAAACTTGCGTGTAAAACGCAATGGTTCGGTCAATGTCGGCAACGGTCAGTACCAGATGGTCGAGTGCGCTAATCTTCATTTCCCGCTTTCTTTTTCAGGCGGCGGCAGTGCCGTCTGAAAGCCATTATGCCCGTTTTGCCGCTTTCATATTGCCAATGAATTTGTCAAACAAATAGCCGACATCTTGCGGACCGGGGCTGGCTTCGGGGTGGCCTTGGAAGCAGAACACAGGTTTGTCGGTCAGCTCGATGCCTTGCAAAGTGTTGTCAAACAAGGATTTGTGGGTAATGCGTGCGTTAGCGGGCAGGGTGTCGGCATCAACGGCAAAACCGTGGTTTTGGCTGGTGATGACGACTTTGCCGCTGTCCAAATCTTGCACAGGGTGGTTCGCACCGTGGTGGCTGAAGCGCATTTTCAGGGTTTTCGCGCCGATAGCGAGGCTGATGAGCTGGTGTCCCAAGCAGATGCCGAAAATCGGTTTGCCGCTTTCCATCAGTTTTTGCACGGCTTCGATGGCGTAGGTGCAAGGCTCGGGGTCGCCGGGGCCGTTGGACAGGAACACGCCGTCGGGATTGAGTGCCAACACGTCTTGTGCGCTCGTTTGGGCGGGGACGACGGTCAGGCGGCAGCCGCGCGAGGCGAGCATACGCAGGATGTTGGTTTTCACGCCGAAATCGTAGGCGACGACGTGGTAAGGCTGTTCGTCAGGGGTAACGAAACCCTTGCCCAATTCCCATTCGCCTTCCGTCCATTCGTAAGTTTCCGTGCAGGAAACTTCTTTTGCCAAGTCTTTGCCGACCATACTGCCGAACGCGGCGATGAGTTCTTGCGCTTTTTCGATTGTGGCATCCGCGCCGGTCAGAATCGCGCCGCCTTGCGCGCCTTTTTCGCGCAACAGCGTGGTCAGGCGGCGGGTGTCGATGTCGGCGATGGCGACGGTTTTGTTGTGTACCAAATAGTCGTGCAGGCTTTCGGAGGCACGGAAGTTGCTGTGCAAGAGCGGCAGGTCGCGGATAATCAGGCCGGCGGCGTAAACGCTGCGGCTTTCTTCATCTTCGGCGTTGGTGCCGGTGTTGCCGATGTGGGGGTAGGTGAGGGTAACGATTTGTTTGCAGTAGGACGGGTCGGTCAGGATTTCCTGATAGCCGGTCATCGAAGTATTGAACACGACTTCGCCGGAAGTCGAACCTTCGTAACCGATTGATGTGCCGTGGAATACGCTGCCGTCAGCGAGGACGAGGAGGGCGGGGGTGCTCATGATGGGAATCCTGTTTTTAATAAAATTCTTGACAATGCCGTCTGAAGGGACTTCGGCAGGGGGCATCCGGTCGGAAAAATCCGGTCAAAAAAAAACACGCCGCGCAAGATAGACGCGTAACGTGCTTTTCGGGCAAGTGCCTATACCCTGAAAGCAGCATATTTTAAGACGAAACATACCCGATTTCAAGCGCAAACGCGGCAGGCGGGCTGATATGTTCGCGCGAAAACGGAAATCCGTGGCGTAAAACCGCCCGCTCTGCGCCCACTATGCCCGTTACGCATTTCCCCACGTCCGTCCGGCGAAACTATGGGAATACCCGAATCGTCAGGAATACCTGAATCGTCAGGAATACCTGAATCGTCAGGAATACCCGAACCGTCATTCCCGCGCAGGCGGGAATCCAGACCTGTCGGCACAGAAACTTATCGGGTACAACGGTTTCTTGAGATTTTACGTCCTAGATTCCCGCCTGCGCGGGAATGACGCGTTTCATTTGCCGCCCCCTCCCGAAAAACGCAAAAAATGCCGTCTGAAAGCTCTGTAGGGAGGGCTTCAGCCCACCGATTCCATCAATCCCACATTTCCGCCGTTTTCACCGAATCCGCCCCTTTTCACAATCCAGTCCTACGCAACTGAACCGTCATTCCCGCGCAGGCGGGAATCCGGACTTGTCGGCACGGAAACTTATCGGGTACAACGGTTTCTTGAGATTTTACGTCCTAGATTCCCGCCTGCGCGGGAATGACGGCGGAGCGGTTTCTGTTTTTTCCGGTAAATTCCTAAAACTCAAAATTTCATCATTCCTACAAAAACAGAAAACCAAAATCAGAAACCTAAAATTCGTCATTCCCGCGCAGGCGGGAATCCAGTGCGTTGAGTTTCAGCTATTTAGAATAAATTTTGAAACTCTAATCCCGTCATTCCCACGGAAGTGGGAATCCAGAATCCCGGACTTTCAGATAATCTTTGAATATTGCTGTTGTTCTAAGGTCTAGATTCCCGCCTGCGCGGGAATGACGGCAGAGCGGTTTCTGTTGCTCCCGATAAATGTCGCAATCTCAAATCCCGTCATTCCCACGAAAGTGGGAATCCAGAATCTCTAAAGCTTCAGCTAACCTTTGAATATTGCTGTTATCCCAAGGTCTAGATTCCCGCCTGCGCGGGAATGACGGCATCGGTTTGACGGTATTTAATTGAATTGTGGAAATTGATGGATTCAGTGAGATTGGCGAGATGAAGCCTACCCTATAGCCCGCCTTTTACGAACCCGCCCCTCCCGAAAAACGCAAAAAATGCCGTCCGAAAACCTTTCGGACGGCATTTTCGCGTGCAAATCAGTAGAAGATTTCACGCCAGCTGATTCGTTTCATACCGCACGTCGGGCCGGTAATGTCCAAGCTGTCCAAATCGTTCATCAGCAGGGTGCGCACCCCTTTTTGGGAGAAGCAGCGGTTGTTTTTGCCGGCACGCTTGCCGTCGGGGTCTATACCGCTGCCGCCCGCATCGCCGTCTGCCGTTGTTGAAAATCCGTCTGTTTTCTTTTCATCCAGATAACGCACATTAACCGGTTTGTCGTAAACATATCCGTTCGGGCAGGCGATTCCATTGTCTTTTTCCATACAACCTATAGGGATGGATTTGCCTTTGGTGGTTTGCTTATGGCCGGAATATTGCGCGACAGCCGTATTGGTGTCCGGCACAATCGGGCGCGCGCTTTTCTTGGTCAGCTTGCCGCCGTCGGCGGTATTGATGCCCAAAATGGCGGTTTCCGCGCCGCAGCCGCCGTCGTTATATTTGCGGATGGTTACAAAGGCGGTACGCAATACCACGGTCGGTTTGACGGTAACGCGCTGTCCTTCCTTCAGCTTCACTACCCACCCCTTACTGCCCGATCCGTCGGATCGCTTATAATCGGTCAGGAATAAGGTTTTATTTTCCTCACTAAGCACTTGCTCGAGCAGCCCGTTGCCCTGCCCGTCTTTCGCCACACCTGTGTTTGTGTCATTGTCAAAAATACCGTAAACGTGTTGGATTTCTTTGCTGTCCACATCCTCCTCACTCAAATCACTGCCCGTGCCGAAGATGACCACGCGTTTGTCTTTCAGTTGGGAAATGGCGGGCGCGGAAGTAATCGGCTTCGTGCCTTGGAAAATAGTGCGTACAGTCCAGCTGGACGGATTGTCGCTGCTCAAATCAAAGCGGTACATATTCCCGCCGCGATCGCCGGCATAGGCGATATCGACCGTGCCGTCCAAATCTTTATCCACCAGCGTGGGGGACGAAAGCCCGCCCTTGCCGTCCTTCACTTCGATTTTTGCAATCGGCGTACCGTTGTTGTTTTCCAAATCATACACATACAGCGCGGTTTTATTTTGTTGGTCGTCAATGGTTTTAGTCGCATAACCGGAGGCGAGGAAAGCGGCGTATTTGCCGTCGTGGGTTTTGCCGATTTGCGGCGTGCCGACGGTGTAGCCTAATTGCACGCTATTATTGCTATTATTGCCATTATTGTCATGTTTGACATCAAACAGGGAAACGGCGGTCGGGTCACCGTTTTCGGCTTTGGTCAAATCCAAGGCATACGCACCTCTGCCGCCAAAGCCCATCGCGCCGAACATAAACACGTGTTTTTTCCCGCTCAGTTCGACTTCGCGCAAGACAAAGCCGCCGTCCACGCCGTAGCGGTCGCCCACATAGCCTTTTTCGGCAAAGGCGCGCAGCTCTTTGGCGAGGGTGGAGTCTTTGAGAGCGGAAGTGTCGTTATCAAAATATTGGCGCGGCATCGTGCCGGGGATGTAGCTGAGCTTCAGATTGTAGCTGCGTTCATCACTGCCGCCGTTTTTTTTGAAGATATGCACCATCCCGTCGTTGGCGGAAGTAGCCAAATACTCGCCGACCGCGACAATCGGGCTGTTGACGATGTCGCCCAAATCGCGCTTGCCGTTGTTGCCGTTTTCGCGGATGCGGTATCTTTGGCTGTATTTTGGCTTGTTGTCGTTGTTTTCTTCTTTGTTGAATGCTTTAAATTTACTGTCATCAGCAAAACCCCGAACCGTCCAAGGCAGCAATACTTTTTTCCACTCGCTGGCATCAGGCATGAAGCTCCCTTCTCTAAATAATGCCGAAAGTGTCGTTTTTGCCGTCATTTCCATTTAAACCGGTGGCCTCATTGTTTCTATCCAGTTGGATATGCCGTACGCCGCCATCCAATCGGATGACGGTTTGCCGCCCCGTGAAACTCGGCTCTTTACTTTTAATCTCCGACGTACTCAAGGGTTTGAGGGAATAGCGGCCCGGTTTGCTTGTGTCATCCTTGCGGGAAAGGTTTTGCAGGAAAATTTGGCTGCTCGAACTGTCGGGGTAGGTAGAAACCGAAGCGGAATACATCTCCGCCTTACCATCTTTCACAGGTCCGAACCACAGCGCGGGGGCGGTCAGTGCCGGCGAAGGGACTTTGGTATTATTATTGGGGTTCGGTTTGTTGACGCAGCGGCCTGCTTTGACTTCCGGCAGGTCGAGGCGGACTGTAATGTTCCCTTTATCTTCAATCTTCCACGTAGCCCAAAAATTTAGCCAGCTTCGTCCTGTCGTCTCGACGCGCGGTCTCAAGGTGCCCAACTGCACTGTTTTGTCGGTGATATTTTGAATCTGTTTTTTATCCAGCAGGTGCAGCTTGGCGTTCAGATAATAGACCACGGCGGTATGTTCGCGCTGCTGGTCGCCAAGGGAAATAGGGGAGCCTTCTGTCGTAGAGACGATGGTTTGATTATTATTGTCTTCACTAAAAGAAGATATCAATTTGTTGAATGAGTTGCCATTTTTGACGGTATTCTCGCTGCCCAAATTGAAAGACACGCCCAACCATGGATGATCCTTCAATTTGTAAATGGGCGAATTTTCGCGGCTTGGGTCCGGGTGCCTATCCAGGCTGCCCGCATTTTTTGCCAAACCGGTGTTGTCGAAGGAAAATCGGGTTTTATAGACAAGTTTGGGACAGCCTGTGCTGTCTCTGCATACGACACCGGCGTAGCTGTAGCCTATCAACCCTGGGTGGGTCGTATGAATCCAATTAACGGCATTGCCGCGCTCTTTCAGCCCGTCGGCATCAAAACCGGAAACCTTGCCGTAGGGCGGCAGGTAGGTGGCTGTGCCAAAAACGGCAGTACCGCTTTGTCGGGAAACAAGGGTATCGGTATTGTCGAAAAAGACAGAGCCTCCACCCTGGCCGCTTTTATTATAGATAAATTTGCGTTCCCTGTCTTTGTCCTTTATTGTTGAATATTGCCCATTCCCCTTTACCTCGGGCTGGTTTCGCTCGTTCATGATAATAGCGTATTTATGGGTTTGCGCCATCGCCCCCCCCCGCCGGTATGGGAAAACATCAAGATGGCGGCATAAAGCGCGGTATGGCGGAAAACCCGCCTTTTTAAAGTTTTATTCATCGTATTTCCTTTTCGGTCAAACCCCCCGCCCTTCGGGCATCCGTCCTTCGGGGCGGCAGGATCAGGCTTTGTCCGGGAGGGGTGCAAGCCCTTCCGAATCAGGGCGGCGCCTTATGTGCCGCCCTGCGTGTTGGAACATATTTTATCCCTTAAATCTTGCTTCGCGGGATACCGTCGGCGGCAGGCGCGCCGCAAACGGCGGGATTCGGTAAACCGCCCGATTCCGCGCCCGCCGAATTGCTGGTTGGAAAACCCCTTTGGCCCGGCTGCCAAAGGGGGATGTTCGGAAAAGTAACACGCCCCTTTGGCCGGATGCAATGTATAGGGTTACCGCATTATTCTACCCTTGCGCGCTGATCATGGTAAAGCGGTTTTCGGCAATCCGCAACCGCCTCCTTGGCCCGCCATTGCCGCGAAAGCGGGAATCCAGACCTGTCGGTGCGGAAACTTATCGGGCAAAACGGTTTCTTGAGATTCCGCATCCTAGATTCCCGCCTGCGCGGGAATGACGGCGCATAAGTTTCTGTGTTGATTTGAGTCTATGGGAACGGTGTAGGATTGGTGGAATCGTTGGAATCGGTGGGCTGAAGCCCACCCTATAACTCACCTTTTACGAATCCTCCTACACCCTATACAACACCTTGAAAATCCACCTTGTCGGGAATGCCTAAATCGTCAGAAATACCCGAACCGTCATTCCCGCGCAGGCGGGAATCCAGACCTGTCGGTGCAGAAACTTATCGGGTATAACGGTTTCTTGAGATTTTACGTTCTAGATTCCCACTTTCGTGGGAATGACGGCATCGGTCTGCCTTTACAACACGGTTTCTTAGATTCCACGTTCTAGATTCCCGCCTGCGCGGGAATGACGGCATATCGGCAGGCGCGGGGCTTGGGACGGCATTGCTGTTGCGGTTTCGGGCGCGGCTTTATTCGATGACGATTTTGGGGAAGCGGCTGCTGAAGTCTTTGCCTTTGTCGGCAACGCCCAGGGCGATTTGGAATGCGGCATCGGTGTAGATTCGGGCGATGGCGGGGTGTTCGTCGAACAGTTGCGCCGGTGTGCCGCCGTCCATGGCTTCGCGCACGGGCAGGCTTAGGGGAAGCTGTCCGAGCAGGGGGACGTTGAGGCGTGCGGCTAAATCTTTGCCGCCGTCCGTGCCGAACAGTGCTTCGCTGTGTCCGCAGTTGGTGCAGATGTGGACGGACATATTTTCCAATACGCCCAAAATGGGAATGTTGACTTTGCGGAACATATCCACGGCTTTGCGCGCGTCTATCAGGGCGATGTCCTGCGGCGTGGTTACGATGACGGAACCGGTTACGGGGATGCGCTGGGACAGCGTGAGCTGGATGTCGCCCGTGCCGGGGGGCAGGTCGATGAAAAGATAATCCACTTCGTCCCACTCGCTTTGAAACATCAGTTGCTGCAAGGCTTGGCTGACCATCGGCCCGCGCCAGACGACGGCTTGGTCGGTATCGACGAGAAAGCCGATAGACATGACCTGTATGCCGTCTGAAGATTCGACGGGAATGAGTTTTTGGTTTTTCTGATCGGGTTTGCGGTCGTCCACACCCAACATGGTCGGTTGGCTCGGGCCGTAAAGGTCGGCATCGAGTACGCCGACGCGCGCGCCCATGCGCGCCATTGCGGCGGCAAGGTTGGCTGTCGTCGTTGATTTGCCCACGCCGCCTTTGCCAGAGGCGACGGCGATGATGTTTTTCACGCCTTTGATGGTGGTAACGCCGGGCTGGACTTTGTGTGTGCCGATTTCAGTGTCCATGGACAGATGGATGTGTGTGTCGCCTGTCAGCGGCATCAGGATTTCCTGTATGCGGTCGGCTGTTTCTGAGGCAATGTGCGCGACGGGGAAGCCGAAATGCAGGGCGATATGGATGCCGTCTGAACGCTGTTCGACCGAACGGACGGCCTTTTCGCCGCCGAGCGTGCGTGCCGTATTCGGAACGGCGACGGTGTCGAGGAGGGTGCGGATGTTTTGTATGTTCATAATGTGTGTTTCTGTGTGCAGTTTGGGAAACGGGCGGAAAGTGTACATTGATTTCGGGCGGTTTGCCTTTCCTTGTGCGAACTTTTACACGGTATGCGGCGGATTGTGAAAATCCGTTGTCAAAATATCCCGTGCAAACAGTGGTCTGCAATTAAGCCTGTAAAATTTGCTTGACGAGGCAGGATGGTGCTGTATAATGCACGGCTTATCGGGTCGTTAGCTCAGTCGGTAGAGCAGCGGACTTTTAATCCGTTGGTCGAGCGTTCGAATCGCTCACGACCCACCAGATAACCGGAAGCCAAGTTTTGAGACTTGGCTTTTTGTTTGCCTGCCGGTTGCGCGGGCGTACCGTTTGAGAGAGCGTATGAAAAAGAAACTGCTTTCGGGCATCAAATTTGCCGTTCAGACGGCATTGGTGTTTTTATTGGTGTCGCTGTTTTTGGATTGGATACGCAAGCCCGAAGAGCCGGCCGGTGCGGCAGGGCGGCCTTTGACCCTGCTGTCGGGGCAGCGGCTGACTTTGGGACAGTTTAGCCGGGATAAGGCGGTTTTGGTGTATTTTTGGGGGAGCTGGTGCGGCGTGTGCCGTTATCAGTCGCCGATAATCGATGATTTGGCGGCGGACGGCGTGCCGGTCGTCGGCGTGGCGGTACGTTCCGGCAGCGCGTCCGAAGTGGCGGCGTATATGGCAAAGCGGGGCTTGGGCTTTCCGACGGTCAACGATGAGGACGGGGGTTTGGCAAGGTCTTGGCGGATTGTCGCAACGCCTGCCGTCGTTTTGGTCAAAAATGGGAAAATGGTTCACTATACGACGGGAATCAGCAGTTATTGGGGCTTGCGCGCACGAATTTTTCAGGCGGATGTTTTCGGTTAACTTTTGTTTTTGTTAAACTTTACGCTATGTAGAGAATCAAACGGCATATACCTTGCTCGTCTGATGCGGCGGCTTTTGTTTTTTCTGGAAGAAAGTTCTTTCGACAGTAAATGTAATACTTTGTTGAGATTGTAGGGAAAATAGACTAAGATATAACTATTAAAATATTTTTAGATAGGATTATCGGAATTAAAGTCTTTTATACCCAGTCGTCCGATGCGGTTTATAGCGTATTGTTGCTATATGTTCGTTTTGTTATATAACGGTTGCATCAAAATTTACGCCCACAGGCTTTCCCGACGGTTTGAAAGTTTGATTTTCGATAACTTGGAGACTTAAAACAATGCCTACCCAATCAAAACATGCGTCTATCAATATCGGTCTGATACAGGCAAGGGAAGCCCTGATGACCCAATTCAGGCCTATTCTGAATCAGGCGAATATTACCGATCAGCAATGGCGGATTATCCGTCTTTTGGCGGAAAACGGCACGCTGGACTTTCAAGATTTGGCGAATCAGGCGTGCATTTTGCGCCCCAGCCTGACCGGTATCCTGACCCGCCTTGAAAAAGCGGGTTTGGTTGTCCGCCTGAAACCTTCCAACGACCAACGACGTGTTTTTCTGAAGCTGACTGCCGAGGGCGAGAAGCTGTATGAGGAAATCGGCGAAGAAGTGGACGAGCGTTACGACGCTATCGAGGAAGTGCTGGGCCGCGAGAAAATGCTGCTGCTTAAAGACCTGTTGGCAGAACTTGCCAAAATCGAGGATGCGTTGAACTCGTAATACGCCGTAACGCGCGGAAATGTCCGACCGACGGCTTTTTGAATCAGAACTGCTGCACATGGGGGGTGCCTTGTGTGCAGCATTCTTATATAGGGGACAGTTTAAAGGGGAAAAATGGCGGATTTGCAGAAAACTTTTCAAACTTCGTTCCGTGATGCGATGGCATCCTGTGCGGCAGGCGTTCATGTCATCACGACAGACGGTGCGGCAGGGCGTTACGGCATTACAATGACGGCGGTTGCGCCGGTTACGGACGAGCCGCCGACCGTGATGCTGTGCATCAACCGGAGTGCGCGAATCATTCCGATCCTGTCGGAAAACGGCAGCCTCTGCATCAATACGCTGGCGGACGAACATCAGGATGTTGCCGAACATTTTGCCGGGCTGACCGGCCTGTCGCCCGAAGAGCGGTTTGCCTACCACATCTGGCATCGCGGCAAAACGGGACAACTTGAAATAGAGGGCGCGTTGGCGCACCTGCACGGGCATATTGTCGGCAAACATGAAATCGGCACGCATTTTGTGTTTTACGTCAGGCTCGACGAAATCAAAAACTGCGGGTGCAAACGCCCCGCGCTGCTGTATTTCAGACGGCAGTTTAGATTTTTAGACTGATATTCGGACAGATATATATGAAAGCGATGATACTGGCGGCAGGACGCGGCGAGCGTATGCATCCTTTGACCGATACCACTCCGAAGCCGCTGCTCGATGTGGCGGGTAAGCCTCTAATCGGTTGGCACCTATGCCGTCTGAAGCAGGCGGGGTTTACCGAAATCGTCATCAACCACGCTTGGCTGGGCCGGCAGATAGAAGATGCTTTGGGCGACGGCTCGGCTTATGGCGTGAACATCGCCTATTCGCCCGAACCCGCAGGCGGTTTGGAAACGGCAGGCGGTATCGCACGGGCATTGCCGCTGTTGGGTGGGCAGCCGTTTTTGGTCGTCAACGGCGACGTGCTGACCGACATCGATTTTACCGCCGCGTTTCAGACGGCATCGTCCCTGCCGGAACATATTTCCGCCCATCTGTGGCTGGTGGAAAATCCGCCGCACAACCCCGACGGCGATTTTTCCCTGCTGCCCGACGGCAGCGTGCGGCCGGAAGTAAATGGCGGCAACGGATTGACATTCAGCGGCGTGGGTATTTACCGTCCTGAAATGTTTGACGGAATCGAAGCGGGCAGTGTGGCGAAACTCGCGCCCGTATTGCGTGGCGAAATGCGGCAAAACCGCGTGAGCGGTCAGAAGCATACGGGCTTGTGGCTGGATGTCGGCACGGTATGCCGTCTGAAAGAGGCTCAAGCCCTTGCAGGGGCTTGGAAGTGAAATAAAACGGTGGCTTGCCGAGCCGGCTGCCGAACGGTTCCGACCGGATGTCCGGCATATTTTCGTGGAGGCGTGAAAATAGGGCGTTCGGGGCTTTCCGTCCAACAAATGCCATCTGAAGCCGACCCCTGTCGGATGCGGCGGTTTGCCGTCGGCGCGGTGTCGGATTTTATTGGGTAACTTTGTTCAGACCGCCGCCCGTCAGATTGTCAAAACCCGGTTTCAGACGGTATGGCGGATTCGGTTTAACGTTTCAACGCCAGCACCAACACGCCCGCCGTTACCAGTCCCAAGCCTATCCATTCCTGCGTGTTCGGGCGTTCGTCCAAAAAGACCACCGCCATCAGGGCGACCAGGACCAGGCTGAATTTGTCGACGGGCGCGACTTGCGAGGCGTTGCCCAGTTGCAGGGCTTTGAAGTAGGCGAGCCAGGATGCGCCGGTCGCCAAACCCGACAGAATTAAGAATGTCCAGTTTTTTCCTGTAAACCCGTTCACGCCCTGCCATTTGCCGGTGTAGGTTAAAAACAATAACAAAGCGGCGAGGATGACCAAGGTGCGGATGAAGGTAGCGAAATCTGAATCTATACCCTGTAAACCCATTTTGGCGAAGATGGCGGTCAATGAGGCGAAGCCTGCCGATGCCAATGCCCAAAACAGCCATGCGTTGCTGCCCATGTTTTCTCCTTGGATTGTGAACAATATGAACGGTATTTTTGTTGCTGCGTCAAAAATTTCACTGCGGGTTTGGTGCGGATAACGTTATAATATGCCTGATATTATTTTCAATCCACCTGTTTGTCGCCTGATGCTTTCAGACGGCATGTCCCTCCTCATTTCTAAAGGAAAATCATGAGTTTCAAAACCGATGCCGAAATCGCCCAATCCTCCACCATGCGCCCGATTGGCGAAATTGCCGCCAAGCTGGGTTTGAACGTTGACAACATTGAGCCTTACGGTCATTACAAAGCCAAAATCAATCCTGCCGAAGCGTTCAAACTGCCGCAAAAACAGGGCAGGCTGATTTTGGTTACCGCCATCAACCCGACTCCGGCGGGCGAAGGTAAAACCACCGTAACCATCGGTTTGGCGGACGCATTGCGCCATATCGGCAAAGACTCTGTGATTGCTTTGCGCGAGCCTTCTTTGGGTCCGGTGTTCGGCGTGAAAGGCGGCGCGGCAGGCGGCGGCTATGCCCAAGTTTTGCCGATGGAAGACATCAACCTGCACTTCACCGGAGATTTTCACGCCATCGGTGCGGCAAATAATCTGCTTGCCGCGATGCTCGACAACCATATCTACCAAGGCAACGAGTTGAACATCGACCCCAAACGCGTGCTGTGGCGGCGCGTGGTCGATATGAACGACCGCCAGTTGCGCAACATCATCGACGGCATGGGCAAGCCTGTTGACGGCGTGATGCGTCCTGACGGTTTCGATATTACCGTTGCTTCCGAAGTGATGGCGGTATTCTGTCTTGCCAAAGACATCAGCGATTTGAAAGAGCGTTTGGGCAACATCCTTGTCGCCTACGCCAAAGACGGCAGCCCCGTTTACGCCAAAGATTTGAAAGCGAATGGCGCGATGGCGGCATTGCTTAAAGATGCGATTAAGCCCAACTTGGTGCAAACCATCGAAGGCACGCCCGCCTTCGTACACGGCGGCCCGTTCGCCAACATCGCCCACGGCTGCAACTCCGTAACCGCAACCCGTCTGGCGAAACACCTTGCCGATTACGCCGTAACCGAAGCAGGCTTCGGCGCGGACTTGGGCGCGGAAAAATTCTGCGACATCAAATGCCGCCTTGCCGGTTTGAAACCTGATGCGGCTGTTGTCGTGGCGACTGTCCGCGCGTTGAAATATAACGGCGGCGTGGAACGCGCCAACCTCGGCGAAGAAAATTTAGACGCTTTGGAAAAAGGTTTGCCCAACCTGCTGAAACACATTTCCAACCTGAAAAACGTATTCGGACTGCCCGTCGTCGTTGCGCTCAACCGCTTCGTGTCCGACTCCGATGCCGAGTTGGCGATGATTGAAAAAGCCTGTGCCGAACACGGCGTTGAAGTTTCCCTGACCGAAGTGTGGGGCAAAGGTGGTGCGGGCGGCGCGGATTTGGCGCGCAAAGTCGTCAACGCCATTGAAAGTCAAACCAATAACTTCGGTTTCGCCTACGATGTCGAGTTGGGCATCAAAGACAAAATCCGTGCGATTGCCCAAAAAGTGTACGGCGCGGAAGATGTTGATTTCAGCGCGGAAGCGTCTGCCGAAATCGCTTCACTGGAAAAACTGGGCTTGGACAAAATGCCGATCTGCATGGCGAAAACCCAATACTCTTTGAGCGACAACGCCAAACTGTTGGGCTGCCCCGAAGACTTCCGCATCGCCGTGCGCGGCATCACCGTTTCCGCAGGCGCAGGTTTCATCGTCGCCCTGTGCGGCAACATGATGAAAATGCCCGGCCTGCCCAAAGTTCCGGCTGCCGAGAAAATCGATGTGGACGCAGAAGGCGTGATTCACGGCTTGTTCTGAACGGTTTTCTGAAACCGGATGCCGTCTGAAGCCGTTTCAGACGGCATTTTTTCGGAACGCGGGCGGCGGTATGCTATAATCCGCCGTTAAATTTCTCTATTTTCAGGAAAAAACATGAGTTTGAAATGCGGCATCGTCGGTTTGCCCAACGTCGGCAAATCCACCCTTTTTAACGCGCTGACCCAATCGGGTATCGAAGCGGCAAACTATCCTTTCTGTACCATCGAACCCAACGTCGGCATCGTCGAAGTCCCCGATCCGCGTATGGCCGAATTGGCAAAAATCGTCAATCCGCAAAAAATGCAGCCTGCCATCGTCGAATTTGTCGATATTGCCGGTTTGGTTGCAGGCGCGAGCAAAGGCGAGGGCTTGGGCAACCAGTTCCTTGCCAACATCCGCGAAACCGATGCGATTGTGAATGTCGTGCGCTGCTTTGACGACGACAACATCGTCCACGTTGCAGGCCGCGTCGATCCGATTGCCGACATTGAAACCATCGGCACAGAGTTGGCACTTGCCGACCTGGCAAGTGTCGAAAAAGCCATCGTCCGCGAAGAAAAACGCGCCCGCTCAGGCGACAAAGACGCGCAAAAGCTGGTCGATTTGTGCAAAAAACTGCTGCCGCATCTGGACGAAGGCAAACCCGTGCGTTCCTTCGGTTTGGACGCGGAAGAACGCGCGATGCTCAAACCGCTGTTCCTGCTGACCGCCAAACCGGCGATGTATGTGGGCAACGTCGCCGAAGACGGTTTTGAAAACAATCCGCACCTCGACCGCCTGAAAGAATTGGCGGCAAAAGAAAACGCCCCCGTCGTCGCCGTTTGCGCCGCGATGGAGAGCGAAATTGCCGAATTGGAAGACGACGAAAAAGCCGAGTTCCTCGCCGAAATGGGCTTGGAAGAACCGGGCCTGAACCGCCTGATTCGTGCCGGTTACGACCTCTTGGGGCTGCAAACCTATTTCACCGCCGGTGTGAAAGAAGTCCGCGCGTGGACGATACACAAAGGCGATACCGCCCCGCAAGCCGCCGGCGTGATTCACACCGACTTTGAGCGCGGCTTCATCCGCGCCCAAGTCATTTCTTACGACGACTTTGTCTCGCTCGGCGGCGAAGCCAAAGCCAAAGAAGCCGGCAAAATGCGTGTGGAAGGTAAGGAATACGTCGTGCAGGACGGCGATGTAATGCACTTTTTGTTTAACGTGTAACCCAAATGCGGCAGGTTTTCAGACGGCTTTGCCGGAAATGCCGTCTGAAGCCGGTTTTGGTGGTTTTCGGCGTTTCCATACCGCCGGAATGCAGCCGCATCAAAATAAAATCCCGCCCGCATTTCCGATTTGCCCTCCCCGATTCCTGCAAAACAAACCGCCTGCCCCGCTGTTGCAAAAAGCCGTCCGGCATTCCGAATATCCCGTACAAAATGACCTTTCAGACGGCATTTGCGCCGCCGCGATGAAAGCAAAAACATTATGAGCCAAGCCTTACCCTATCGTCCGGACATCGACACATTGCGCGCCGCCGCCGTCTTGTCCGTCATCGTGTTCCATATCGAAAAAAATTGGCTGCCGGGTGGGTTCCTCGGTGTCGATATATTTTTCGTGATTTCAGGCTTTTTGATGACGACGATTCTTCACCGCGAAATGTCGGGGGGGGGGGAGGTTTTCCCTGAAGGCATTTTATATCCGCCGCATCAAGCGGATTCTGCCCGCATTTTTCGCCGTATTGGCGGCAACGCTGGCAGGCGGCTTCTTTTTATTCACCAAAGATGATTTCTTTCTTTTGTGGAAATCCGCGCTGACCGCCTTGGGTTTCGCCTCTAACCTGTATTTTGCAAGGGGGAAGGATTATTTCGATCCCGCGCAGGAAGAAAAGCCCCTGCTGCACATCTGGTCTTTGTCGGTCGAAGAACAATTTTACTTTGTCTTTCCGATACTGCTGCTGCTTGTCGCCCGCAAAAGCCTGCGCGTACAGTTCGGCTTCCTTGCCGCACTGTGTGCCTTAAGCCTTGCCGCCTCCTTTATACCTTCCGCGCTCGATAAATATTACCTGCCCCACCTGCGCGCCTGCGAATTACTGATAGGATCGCTGACCGCCGTGTGGATGCGCTGCCGGCAACCTGCCGTCGGCAGACGCTGTGCCGCCGTCGGCGCATTGTTTGCCGTGTGCATATTGTCAACCTGCCTGTTTTCCTATTCGGAACAAACCGCCTATTTCCCGGGCCCCGCCGCTTTGATTCCCTGTCTGGCTGTTGCCGCGCTGATTTATTTCAATCATTACGAACACCCGCTTAAAAAATTTTTCCAATCGAAAATCACTGTTGCCGCCGGTTTGATTTCCTATTCGCTTTATCTGTGGCATTGGCCGATATTGGCCTTTATGCGCTATATCGGCCCGGACAACCTGCCGCCTTATTCGCCGGCGGCGGCGGTCGTCCTGATATTGCTGCTTTCCCTGTTTTCTTACCACTGCATCGAAAAACCGTTTAAAAAATGGCAAGGTTCGTTCGCACAATCCGTTTTATGGATTTATGCCTTGCCTATGCTCATTTTGGGGGCGGGCTCGTTTTTTGCGATGAGACTGCCGTTTATGGCGCAATACGACCGCTTGGGGCTGACGCGTTCCAACACCTCCTGCCACAACAATACCGGCAAACAATGCCTATGGGGGGATACGGAAAAACAGCCGGAACTGCTGGTTTTGGGCGACTCCCACGCCGACCATTACAAAACATTCTTCGATGCCGTGGGCAAAAAAGAAAAATGGGCTGCCACTATGGTTTCCGCCGACGCTTGCGCCTATGTGGAAGGCTACGCGTCCCGCGTATTCCAAAACTGGGCCGCCTGCCGCGCCGTTTACCGCTATGCCGAAGAACACCTGCCCCGGTATTCAAAAGTGGTTTTGGCGATGCGCTGGGGCAGCCAAATGCCCGAAAACAGCCGCTCCCTTGCCTATGATGCCGGTTTTTTCCAAAAATTCGACCGTATGCTGCACAAACTCTCATCCGAAAAACAAGCCGTTTACCTGATGGCGGACAACTTGGCCTCGTCTTACAACGTCCAGCGCGCCTATATCTTGTCTTCCCGCATACCGGGTTACCGCCAAGCCCTGCGCCCGGACGACGAAAGCACCCTGAAAGCCAATGCACGCATCAGGGAATTGGCAGCCAAATACCCCAACGTCTATATTATTGATGCCGCCGCCTATATCCCCGCAGATTTTCAAATCGGCGGATTGCCGGTTTACTCGGACACAGACCACATCAACCCTTACGGCGGCACGGAATTGGCAAAGCGTTTTTCCGAAAAACAACGGTTTCTCAATACGCGCCATAACCATTGATTCGCTTAAATTTGTTACAATCGGCGGTTTGCAAAAACGCTAATTTTTTTGAAAGAGACCGATGAGCGTCATCCAAGACCTGCAATCGCGCGGCCTAATCGCGCAAACGACCGACATCGAAGCCTTAGACGCTTTGTTGAACGAACAAAAAATCGCCCTTTACTGCGGTTTCGATCCGACCGCCGACAGCCTGCACATCGGACACCTGTTGCCCGTATTGGCATTGCGCCGCTTCCAACAGGCGGGGCATACGCCGATTGCTTTGGTGGGCGGCGCGACCGGTATGATCGGCGACCCCAGCTTCAAAGCCGCCGAACGCAGCTTGAATTCCGCCGAAACTGTTGCCGGCTGGGTGGAAAGTATCCGCAACCAATTAACCCCTTTCTTGAGCTTTGAAGGCGGAAATGCCGCCATTATGGCGAACAACGCCGACTGGTTCGGCAAAATGAACTGCCTCGACTTCCTGCGCGACATCGGCAAACATTTCTCCGTCAACGCTATGCTGAACAAAGAATCCGTCAAACAGCGCATTGACCGCGACGGCGCAGGCATTTCCTTCACCGAGTTCGCCTACTCCCTGCTGCAAGGCTACGACTTCGCCGAGTTGAACAAACGCCACGGCGCGGTTTTGGAAATCGGCGGCTCCGACCAATGGGGCAACATCACCGCCGGTATCGACCTGACCCGCCGCCTGAATCAAAAACAAGTGTTCGGCCTGACCCTGCCTTTGGTTACCAAATCAGACGGCACCAAATTCGGCAAAACCGAAGGCGGCGCAGTATGGCTGAACGCGAAAAAAACCTCGCCCTATCAGTTCTACCAATTCTGGCTGAAAGTTGCCGATGCCGATGTGTATAAATTCCTGAAATACTTTACCTTCCTGTCCATCGAAGAAATCGATGCCATCGAAGCCAAAGACAAGGCAAGCGGCACCAAGCCCGAAGCGCAACGCATCCTCGCCGAAGAAATGACCCGCCTGATTCACGGCGAAGCCGCCCTGCAAGCCGCGCAGCGCATTTCCGAAAGCCTGTTTGCCGAAGACCAAAGCAGCCTGACCGAAAGCGACTTCGAGCAGCTCGCCCTCGACGGCCTGCCTGCATTTGAAGTTTCAGACGGCATCAATGTCGTCGAAGCCTTGGTAAAAACCGGTTTGGCATCCTCCAATAAAGAAGCGCGCGGCTTTGTGAACAGCAAAGCGGTTTTGCTCAACGGCAAACCTGCCGAAGCCAACAACCCCAACCACGCCGCCGAACGCCCCGACGATGCCTGCCTGCTGACCGACGAACACAAACGTTTCGGCAAATACACCATCCTTCGGCGCGGCAAACGCAACCACGCGCTTTTGGTTTGGAAATAATCCGATTGCCGCAGAAATGCCGTCATTCCCGCCTGCGCGGGAATGACGGCGGAGGGTTGTTTGTCTCGGTTTACCTGGTTAAAAAAGAACGATTTTCACTGATGTTGCATCAGGTTTGGGGCGATGTTTCAACACATAGCACCGCGCCTGCTGCGCGCTTTATGCGTTTGGCGCGTTCGGCTGCGGGAAATTTGCCTACTTTTCCCGCGTCGGGCGGGCGTAACGGGCGGCACACTGTCTATAAACCGCAATACCGTTTACAATGACCGCCTGTTTCACCACATACCCGAACATAACAATGAGAATCAGGCTGGGGCGGCACAACTCGCCCGACTTTCCGCACGGGGCCGCCGTAACCATAGGCAATTTTGACGGCGTACACCTCGGACACAAACACATCCTCCAAAAACTCCGCCTCGAAGCCGATACGCGCGGATTACCCGTCGTGGCCGTCGTTTTCGAACCCCAACCCAAAGAATTTTTCGCACTCCGCACCGGCAGGATGCCACCGTGCCGCATCAGTCCCCTGCGCACCAAGCTCGAATTATTGGAAGGCACAGGCTGCGTCGATGCCGTCTGGGTTTTGTGTTTCGATCGGAATTTTTCCGAAATATCCGCGCAAGCATTTATCGACCGCCTGCTGCGTCAAACCTTGAATACGCGTTATTTGCTCGTCGGCGACGATTTCCGTTTCGGTGCGGGGCGGGAAGGCTGTTTTGAACTTTTGGCACAACAGCCCGATATGCAGACCGAGCGTACGCCTTCCGTCATCGTCGAAGACATCCGCACCAGCAGTACCGCCGTGCGACAAGCCCTTTCAGACGGCAACCTTGCCTATGCGAAAAAACTTTTGGGACACGACTACGTCTTGAGCGGCAGGGTGGTGCACGGCAGAAAACTCGGACGCACCTTAAACGCCCCGACTGCCAACATCCGCCTGCCCCGCCACCGTTATGCACTCGGCGGCGTGTTCGTCGTCGAAGCGGACGGCGCATTCGGCACGCGGCGCGGCGTGGCGAGCTTCGGCTTCAATCCCACCGTTGATAGCGGCTGTTCTCAAAAGCTTGAAGTCCACCTGTTCGACTTTCAAGGCGACCTGTACGGACAACGGTTGAACGTCCGCTTCCTGCACAAACTGCGCGATGAAGAAAAGTTTGACGGTATGGCAGAACTGAAAAGGCAGATAGCAGCCGATATGGAAGCCGCAAAGTGTTGGTAGAAAAACCTTATACAAACCATCCGATTGGGCTACAATTAATCTTTTAACTTTTCAGACGGCATAGGGGTTTCCCGTTGTGAAATACTGTTTGAGGCGCAATGCCGTCTGAAACCGAAATATTGTAACAATAGAGATTAAAAAATGACCGATTACAGTAAAACCGTAAACCTGCTCGAGAGCCCGTTTCCGATGCGCGGCAACCTTGCCAAGCGCGAGCCTGCATGGCTGAAAAGCTGGTACGAGCAAAAACGCTACCAAAAACTGCGCGAAATCGCCAAAGGCCGTCCGAAATTCATCCTGCACGACGGCCCTCCGTATGCCAACGGCGACATCCACATCGGTCATGCCGTCAATAAAATCCTCAAAGACATCATTATCCGCAGCAAAACTCAAGCCGGTTTTGACGCGCCTTATGTGCCGGGTTGGGACTGTCACGGTTTGCCTATCGAAGTAATGGTGGAAAAACTGCACGGCAAAGACATGCCCAAAGCGCGCTTCCGCGAATTGTGCCGCGAATACGCCGCCGAACAGATTGCCCGTCAGAAAAAAGACTTTATCCGTCTGGGTGTGTTGGGCGACTGGGACAATCCTTACCTGACCATGGATTTCAAAACCGAAGCCGATACCGTGCGTATGCTCGGCGAAATCTACAAATCCGGCTATCTCTACCGCGGCGCGAAACCGGTTCAATTCTGCTTGGACTGCGGTTCTTCGCTGGCGGAAGCGGAAGTGGAATACAAAGACAAAGTATCGCCTGCGATTGACGTGGGCTATCCGTTTAAAGACACCGCTGCGCTTGCTACTGCATTCGGTTTGGCAGGTATCGAAGGCAAAGCGTTTGCCGTTATCTGGACAACCACGCCTTGGACGCTGCCGGCGAGCCAAGCCGTGTCTGCCGGTGCGGACGTGGTGTATCAATTAATCGATACGCCTACAGGCAAATTGGTGCTGGCGAAAGATTTGGCAGAAGACGCGCTCAAACGTTACGGTTTTTCAGACGGCATTGCTATTCTTGCCGAAACCACCGGCGACAAGCTGGAAAACCTGCACATGAATCATCCGTTCCTCGAGCGTGATATTCCCATGCTCAACGGCGAACACGTTACCACCGACGCCGGTACGGGTTTGGTACATACCGCCCCTGCGCATGGTTTGGAAGACTACGCCGTCTGCAACAAATACGGCATCGAGCTTTACAATCCTGTCAACGCCGAAGGCAAATACATCGGCGAAACGCCGCGCGTTGCCGGTATGCGCGTTTGGGAAGCCAATTCCGTTATCCTGCAATGGCTGGAAGAAACCGGCAACCTTTTGGCAAGCAGCAAAATCGAACACAGCTACGCCCACTGCTGGCGCCACAAAACGCCGCTGATTTACCGCGCGACAGGTCAATGGTTTGTCGGTATGGACAAAGCCGGTGCCGACGGTAAAACCCTGCGCGACAAAGCCATCAAAGCCGTGGACGACACCGAATTCTTCCCGTCTTGGGGGCGCGCGCGTTTGGAAGCGATGATCGAAGGCCGCCCCGACTGGGTGGTTTCGCGCCAACGCTATTGGGGCACGCCGATGACTTTCTTTGTTCACAAAGAAACGGGCGAGCTGCATCCGAACTCTGCCGAACTTTTGGAAAAAGTCGCGCAACGCATCGAAGAAAAAGGCATCGAGGCTTGGTTCTCCCTCGATAAGGGCGAATTGTTGAGCGCGGAAGATTGCGAACATTACGACAAACTCTCCGACACGATGGACGTATGGTTCGACTCCGGTTCGACCCATTATTCCGTCTTGAAACAGCGCGAAGAATTGGACTGGCCGGCTGACTTGTACCTCGAAGGCAGCGATCAACACCGGGGCTGGTTTCAGTCGTCCATGCTGACCGGCTGCGCCTCATCAATGGGTCGCGCGCCGTACAAACAGCTGCTGACCCATGGTTTCGTGGTGGATCAAAACGGGCGCAAAATGTCGAAATCCATCGGCAACGTCGTCGCGCCGCAAGAAGTGTATAACGAGTTCGGCGCGGACATCCTGCGCCTGTGGGCGGCATCCACCGATTACAGCGGCGAATTGGCGATTTCCAAAGAAATCCTCAAGCGCGTAACCGAAAGCTACCGCCGTATCCGCAATACCTTGAGCTTTTTGTTTGCCAACTTGAGCGACTTCAATCCTATTGAAGATGCCGTGCAACAGGCGGATATGGTGGAAATCGACCGCTATGCCTTGGTGTTGGCAAGGCGGCTGCAAGAACGCGTTGCCGGTGATTTTTATCCGCGTTATGCCTTCCACTTTGCCGTGAAAGAAATGGTTTCTTTCTGCTCGGAAGACTTGGGCGCGTTCTACCTCGATATCCTGAAAGACCGCCTCTATACCACCAAAGCCGACAGCCGCGCCCGCCGCAGCGCGCAAACCGCCCTGTACCACATCACGCGCAGCCTGGTTCTCTTGATTGCACCGATTTTGTGCTTCACCGGCGAAGAAGCGTGGGACATCATCGGCGGCGGCGCAGAAGACAGCGTGCTTTTCCATACTTGGCACGAGTTCCCGACCATCAACGAAAAAGCCGAAGCCGAACTGGTGAAAAAATGGACGGCAATCCGCGAAGCCCGCGAAGCGGTAACCGCCGCCATCGAGCCTTTGCGCGCCGACAAAACCGTCGGTTCGTCCTTGCAAGCCGAAGCCGAAATTACCGCGCCGGAAGAAATGGCCGGCTATCTGAATGCTTTGGGCGAAGAATTGCGCTTTGCTTTGCTGGTGTCTAAAGCAGAAGTGAAAGTAGGCAGCGAACTTGCCGTTGCCGCTAAAGCCAGTGATGGTGAAAAATGCGAACGCTGCTGGCACTACACCCGCGATGTGGGCGCGGTTGCAGGCCATGAAACCGTCTGCAAACGCTGTGCAGAGAATGTCGGCGGAGAAGGCGAAACGCGCCATTACGCCTGATAAAGTTTGAGCAAATGCCGTCTGAAACCGCCGAACAGCATTTCAGACGGCATTTTTTGTGCCGCGATTTGTCTTTATAACGGCGGAGGGGTTTCAAGATTGCGGTGTTGTCGGAATGCAACTGAACCGTCATTCCCACGAAAGTGGGAATCTAGAATCTCGAGGTTTCAGTCATTTCCGATAGATTCCCGCCGCGTCAGGGGTCTGGATTCCCGCCTGTGCGGGAATGACGGATTTCGAGATTGCGGTGTTGTCGGAACGCAACTGAACCGTCATTCCCACGAAAGTGGGAATCTAGAATCTCGGGGTTTCAGTCATTTCCGATAGATTCCCGCCGCGTCAGGGGTCTGGATTCCCGCCTGCGCGGGAATGACGGGTTTCAAGATTGCGCTGTTATCGGGAATGACGGATTTCAAGATTACGGTGTTGTCGGAATGCAACTGAACCGCCATTCCCACGAAAGTGGGAATCTAGAATCTCGGGGTTTCAGTCATTTCCGATAGATTCCCGCCGCGTCAGGGGTCTGGATTCCCGCCTGTGCGGGAATGACGGATTTCGAGATTGCGGTGTTGTCGGAACGCAACTGAACCGTCATTCCCACGAAAGTGGGAATCTAGAATCTCGGGGTTTCAGTCATTTCCGATAGATTCCCGCCGCGTCAGGGGTCTGGATTCCCGCCTGTGTGGGAATGACGGATTTCGAGATTGCGGTGTTGTTGGAACGCAACTGAACCGTCATTCCCACGAAAGTGGGAATCTAGAATCTCGAGGTTTCAGTCATTTCCGATAGATTCCCGCCTGCGCGGGAATGACGGATTTCAAGATTACGGTGTTGTCGGAATGCAACTGAACCGTCATTCCCACGGAAGTGGGAATCTATAGTGGATTAAATTTAAATCAGGACAAGGCAACGAAGCCGCAGACAGTACAAATAGTACGGCAAGGCGAGGCAATGCCGTACTGGTTTGAATTTAATCCACTATAGAACGCGGGGTTTGGGCAACTGTTTTTATCCGATAAGTTTCTGTGCGGACAGGTCTGGATTCCCGCCTACGCGGGAATGACGGGTTTCGAGATTACGGTGTTGTCGGGAATGACGGGTTTTAAGATTACGGCATTTGCCGTTTCGGGTACAGGAAAGGGGGTTTTCGGGTAAAATGGTACTCTTTTACCGGCTGTTGAAAAATATGTCTTCATCTGTTTCAAGTAAAACGCGCTATTGGGTATTGGCACTTGCCGCCATCGTGCTGGACCAGTGGTCGAAGTGGGCGGTGCTGTCGTCGTTTCAGTATCGGGAACGCGTCAATGTCATTCCTTCCTTTTTCGATCTGACGCTGGTGTACAACCCGGGTGCGGCGTTCAGCTTCCTTGCCGATCAGGGCGGCTGGCAAAAATACTTTTTTTTGGTGCTGGCGGTGGCGGTGAGCGCGTATTTGGTACGCGCCATCTTGCGCGATGAGTTTGCAACCCTCGGCAAAACGGGTGCGGCAATGATTATCGGCGGTGCGTTAGGCAATGTCATCGACCGCCTGATACACGGTCATGTCGTCGATTTCTTATTGTTTTATTGGCAAAATTGGTTTTATCCCGCCTTTAATATTGCCGACAGCTTTATCTGCGTCGGTGCGGTGTTGGCGGTGTTGGACAACATCGTCCACCGTAAAACCCAAGAAGAAAAATATTGATGCCGTCTGAAAACGAAATACCGGGCTTATGAACGAGAAAACCATCATCCTTGCCAATCCGCGCGGCTTCTGCGCTGGTGTGGATCGGGCAATCAGTATTGTCGAACGTGCTTTGGAAGAGTTCGGCGCGCCGATTTATGTGCGCCACGAAGTCGTTCACAACAAATTCGTCGTGGACAACCTGCGTGAAAAAGGTGCGGTGTTTATTGAAGACTTGGCGGAAGTGCCGCCGGGCGCGACACTGGTTTATTCGGCACACGGCGTATCGAAGGCGGTGCGGCAAGAAGCGGCGGAGCGCGGTTTCCGCGTGTTTGATGCGACTTGCCCGCTGGTGACGAAAGTGCATAAGGAAGTCGCCCGACTGGATGCCCAAGACTGTGAAATCATCATGATCGGGCATAAGGGGCACGTCGAGGTCGAAGGAACGATGGGGCAGCTTGCGCCGGGCAAAATGCTTTTGGTCGAAACGGTCGGAGATGTGGCAAAACTCGAAGTCAGAAACCCCGACAAACTCGCCTATGTCAGCCAAACCACGCTCTCGGTCGATGAAACCAAAGACATCATCGCCGCGCTGAACGCGCGTTTCCCCAATATCCGCAATCCGCACAAGGAAGATATCTGCTATGCGACGACCAACCGGCAAACCGCCGTCAAAGAGTTGGCAGAACAGTGCGACATCGTGATTGTGGTCGGTTCGCCCAATTCGTCCAACAGCAACCGCTTGCGCGAAGTGGCGGCATCGCGCGGAATCGATGCGTATATGGTGGATAATGCAGGCTACCTGCAACGCGCATGGTTTGAGGGCAAAAACAAAGTCGGCGTAACGGCAGGCGCGTCCGCGCCCGAAGTGTTGGTGCGGGAAGTACTGGCAACCATACGCGGATGGGGGCACGAAACCGTACGCGAAGGCGAGGGTGCGGAAGAAAGCATTGTGTTCGTCCTGCCCAAAGAGTTGCGCCGCGAGGGCGAAACCAAACCCGATTTGTGCAAACGTTGACGCAGGCGTTGAATGTTTGGGCAACACAAATGCCGTCTGAACAGGCTTCAGACGGCATTTTTGCCGTGTGCCGGATGCGGAAACCAATCAGGCGTAATGTTGTGCAAGAAAACCGGGCAGTTCGGACAAACCGTCCAATACGGCGAGATGCGGTGCGCTAAGGAGCTGTTCGCGCGAATGTGCGCCGGTGGCCACGCCGACTGCCGCCGCGCCTGCGTTTGCCGCCATATGCAGGTCGTGCGCCGTATCGCCGACGACCAATGCCTCTTTCGGGTCGAGTCCCAGTTCGCCGCAGATTCCGAATACCATTTCGGGCGAGGGTTTGGAGGGATATTCCCCCGCGCAGGCGGTGGCGAGCCAATAGCCGCCGGTGGCGGTTTGACTGATGGCGTTGTCCAAACCCGCCCGCCCTTTGCCCGTGGCGACGGCAAGCCAGTATCCTTGTGCTTTGAGCTTGTCCAGACAGGGCAGGGCATCGGGAAAGAGCGTCATATTGCGGTTGTTGGGATTGAGGTAATGTGCGGAATAAGTGCGTGTGATGTCGGCAATGGCGGTTTCAGACGGCATTTCGAGCAGGTCGCGGATGATTTCGGGCAGGCTGAGACCTTTGCAAAATTCCTTTCCCTCCCGACAGCCGAAACCCAAACACAGGTTTTCGTCTATTTTCGCCCCAAATACCTCCTAATTCTACCCAAATCCCCCCTTAATCCTCCCCGGATACCCGATAATCAGGCATCCGGGCTGCCTTTTAGGCGGCAGCGGGCGCACTTAGCCTGTTGGCGGCTTTCAACAGGTTCAAACACATCGCTTTCAGATGGCTTTGCGCACTCACTTTGAGCAGCCCGAAATAGGCTGCCCGCGCATAGCGGAATTTACGGTGCAGCGTACCGAAGCTCTGTTCAACCACATAACGAGTCTTCGACAAATACCGGTTGCGTTTGGTTTGCGTTTCCGACAGCGGACGGTTGCGGCAGGCTTTGCGCATAATGCCGTCCAGTAACTGATGTTCTTTCAGATGCTGCCGGTTTTCCTTACTGTCGTAGCCTTTGTCGGCATAGACGGTCGTACCTTTGGGCAGTCCTTCCAACAACGGCGACAGGTGTTTGCACTCATGGGCATTGGCGGGGGTAATGTGCAGTTTCTCGATATAGCCTTCCGCATCGGTACGGGTATGTTGTTTGTAACCGAGTTTGTAGAGGCCGTTTTTCTTGATCCAACGGGCATCGCTGTCCTTACTCGGTGTGGTTTGGCCGTTGATTTGTCCTTCTTCATCGACTTCTATGACCTGACGCTGTGTGCTGCCGGCGGTCTGAATAATGGTGGCATCAACGACGGCGGCGGATGCTTTCTCTATTTTTAAGCCTTTTTCGGTCAGTTGTCGGTTAATCAGTTTGAGCAATTCGGACAGGGTATTATCTTGCGCCAGCCAGTTGCGGTAGCGGCATAAAGTATAGTGGATTAACAAAAATCAGGACAAAGCGACGAAGCCGCAGACAGTACAAATAGTACGGAACCGATTCACTTGGTGCTTCAGCACCTTAGAGAATCGTTCTCTTTGAGCTAAGGCGAGGCAACGCCGTACTGGTTTTTGTTAATCCACTATGCTGCTCAGTTCGTCAAAACGGCAAAACAGGTTGAAATCGATGCGGGTGATGAGGCTGTGTTCGAGTTCGGGATCGGAGAGGCTGTGCCATTGTCCGAGCAGAACGGCTTTGAACATGGACAACAGCGGGTAGGCGGGACGGCCGCGGTGGTCTCGAAGGTAACGGGTTCTTTGACGGTTCAGGTATTGTTCGATCGGTTGCCAATCAATCACCTGGTCCAACTTCAATAGCGGGAAACGGTCGATGTGTCTGGCAATCATGGCTTGGGCGGTTTGTTGAAAGAAGGTGCTCATGAGAAATCCCCTAAATGTCTTGGTGGGAATTTAGGGGATTTTGGGGAATTTTGCAAAGGTCTCATTTTGCAAGATTTTAGTTTAATCATCAAACAGGGAACAGCAAAAATCCCCGCTGCAACGGGGATTTTTGTTCGGCTCTCGCCTGTGTGATTAACTTCACTAGGAGAAGCTAAAATGCTTAAATTCCTTATGCGTGGGAAAAAGTTGCTGCTGTCCGTTGAAGTGAACCACAAGTTCATTTTAGCGGTTGCTTTGCTGTTAAGTCAATGCAGTAGCTAACCCGACCACAATCAAAAAAACGCAAGTTTTCCGCCTACTCTGTGAGTGGGCGGTTTTTTCTTATTTCAAATCTGTGACACAATATCTGTCGCCTTTCTTGCCATAATTGCACTGTGTCTCAATGACTTTAACGCACGTTCGCTTATCGCAACGGCTGGTTGTAGCGCCCATTCTCATTTCGCAGTGCTACAATTTTTTGTATCCATTCCCAGCCGGAAATTAAGTTGTAGCTCCCTTTCTCATTTCGCAGTGCTACAATCTTCTGCCTTTTTACAAGCTCGCTTTCTTTGTTGTAGCTCCCTTTCTCATTTCGCAGTGCTACAATTTTGGTAAAGGTTTCTGTTGCGACCCGAATGTTGTAGCTCCCTTTCTCATTTCGCAGTGCTACAATCTTTAACTTTGACCGTGTGCAATCCAGTTAGTTGTAGCTCCCTTTCTCATTTCGCAGTGCTACAATAACGGCAACCCACTAAATTTTGCAAATGCGGTTGTAGCTCCCTTTCTCATTTCGCAGTGCTACAATATGCCTTTTTTTGTACTGTTGTTTGAACGAGTTGTAGCTCCCTTTCTCATTTCGCAGTGCTACAATAAATTCGTTTCAGATAGCAAACGCAGTAGTGTTGTAGCTCCCTTTCTCATTTCGCAGTGCTACAATATTTCGCTTTTGTATTGATTCAAGGTGCTTGTTGTAGCTCCCTTTCTCATTTCGCAGTGCTACAATAAATTCGTTTCAGATAGCAAACGCAGTAGTGTTGTAGCTCCCTTTCTCATTTCGCAGTGCTACAATGGGTAGCCAGTGCTAAAACCGCACCCGCTTGTTGTAGCTCCCTTTCTCATTTCGCAGTGCTACAATATGATGCAGGCTGCTCCGTCATCGTCTGCAGTTGTAGCTCCCTTTCTCATTTCGCAGTGCTACAATCCAAATAGAAATACATACGCCGAGTAATTAGTTGTAGCTCCCTTTCTCATTTCGCAGTGCTACAATTTTCTTTTTGTAATTGTTCTGCCTTTTTTAGTTGTAGCTCCCTTTCTCATTTCGCAGTGCTACAATCAATAACGGCGAGTTTACGCATCAATGCGGGTTGTAGCTCCCTTTCTCATTTCGCAGTGCTACAATTACCCACGGCGGAAACCATTGCCACAAAACGTTGTAGCTCCCTTTCTCATTTCGCAGTGCTACAATTTAAAATAATAACCCAATACACGATGTTAAGTTGTAGCTCCCTTTCTCATTTCGCAGTGCTACAATTCCTGCCAATTATCATACATAAGATTTTGCGTTGTAGCTCCCTTTCTCATTTCGCAGTGCTACAATTTGCGTCTATGGTGTCCTTTGAGATGTCCAGTTGTAGCTCCCTTTCTCATTTCGCAGTGCTACAATACTTCGACGGGAAATCCTTATTTCATAAGGGTTTCCCGTTTTATTTGTTATGAAAAAATGGGCTTAAAATAACAATAATTGGTCTGAATTGACCTTTTTTTCTTGGGTTTTCAGCTCGCCCAACAGCAGTTTCATGGCGGCATATTGCTTTTCTGTTATCTCCAAACAGCGGATTGAGCCTTCTTGCGGAAGGTTTGCACACAGTCTGTTGTGGTGTTTTTGCAACGAATCGCGGCCTTTGACGATACGGCTGTATACGGAAAGTTGCAGCATTTGGTATCCGTCTTTTAATAAAAACTGGCGGAATTGATTGGCGGCTTTGCGCTTTGCCGCCGTGATAACCGGTAGGTCGAAGAAGACGATAATCCTCATAAATTTGGCCTCACTCATATTGGTATTCTTTCAATGGTAGGATTTCAGGCAGTTTCAGTTGTTTGGCGTTTTTATCGGTTACGCCGGCTTGAAATGACGAAATCATTTTGTCGATGGCAGCCAAGGTGCTGAAATGTTGCCGTTCGATGCTGGTTTGATAGTAGAGGATTTTGATGAGGTGTTGTTTGATGCCGAGCGTCAGTTCAGTTTTCAGACGGCCTTGTTCGTACAAATGTATCACGGTCAGGTCGGCCAATGGGCGTAAGGGTTCGATAAAGTCATCGGCGAGATTAAATGGATTGAGTTCACTTCTATGAAACAAGCCTAATGCAGGTAACCAACCGTATAAGGTCAGGGCGCGTGCAACTGCGGCACGGAGTACGGCGTAGGTGTAGTTCAATGCGGCATTGACGGCGTTGTTGTCATTACGGGTAAATTTTTCGCCAAAGAGGGCTTGAAAGTAGAGGGCGGCAGCTTGGGCTTCACGGTTTCCTGTATCGCCTGAACGGACTTCAGATGCCAAAGTGCGCAGCCGTTTGGCTGCAAGATCATTGCCTGTTTCGTCTGCGACAAATGCTTGGTTCAGGATTTTTTGGCGGACGATATGTTGCCAGAGTTGCTTTTTTAAGGGTTCGCTTATGTTCAGTTGCAGTTTGAGGATTTTAAGTTGGCGGTGATATTGGGCATAAGGCAGCCATTGTCCGCAGGGCAGGAACTGCTCGTCGCAGGTCAGCAGGGTTGCACCATGCTCGGCTAAGGCTGATAGGAGCGGGGCGGTAATCAGGGTTTCGCGATTTTCGATGATGATAACGGCGATGTCCTCTAATGGTACGGTGTGGGACTCGCCGTTTTGTTGAATCAGCAGTTGCCGGCGTTGCAAGGATAGTTTGCCGCCGTTTTGAATAAGCAGGCTGCGCCAAGTCATGTTTTTCCCCTTATTTTTATATAAAAAATCCCTGCTTCAGGCCGCCTGAAACAGGGATAGATTAATTTAACGGACAGGCGGGCGTTTTTTCAGACGGCATGGTCTGATTTCTTTGCCCAGTTCGTCAATTTGGTATTTTTGGAATGAAAGGGCGGTTTTGACGCCGATACCTTCCAGTATTCCATTTTTGCCAATTTTATGATCAAGATCATGAATGCGTATATTGATATTACCGGTGCCTCGATGGCAGCTGGCAAAGTAACCAAACATTCTAGCTTTTTTTGTTATAACCTCGACTAAATCATTAGGGTGTAATGAGAATTTAAAGTTGAAACTATCATCAATAAGTTGCCAATCTTCTTCATCTTTTCCTTGTACAACAGCCCTATCCGGCAAAATCCCTTTCGCTACCTGCCAACTGTAAATCGGTACCAGATAATACTTGTCGCCTTTCTCAAACACATCTACGCGCACCATGGTTGCGTTGTCGGCAATACCGTTATGGTTGCGCACCCATACGCCGGTTTTCTGTACTTGCTCTACGCGTACGGCTTTTACCTGTTGGGTGCGGTTGCCTGCTTTATCGTATTTGTAAAACGGCTCGGCAAAGGCTTTGGCAGGATCGTCTTTATGTGCTTCCAGCCGTGCTTTCAGTGCTTCGTATAGCTTAGGTTCGCGCTCCCGATTGACCATTTTTTCCAAGTCTTTCAGTTTTAACTGTGTTAACGGTACGCGCAACACGCTGACGCCTTCGTCCAGTCGTTTGGCGGATTTGACGGTCTCCATATGCCCTTGCCCGCTCATCTTCCGATTGGGCGCGCGTGAAACAAACAGTGGCGTAACGTATTCGTGTACGGCTTCGGGGCGAGATGATAATTTTTCGGCAAGCAACGTGCGCAGTTTTTCTGGGGTATCGGCTTCTTCGAATTCGGGTTTGCCGTCCGGTTTGCCGAAGACGCGAATCATGACTTCTTGTGCGAAAAATTCCCAAGGTTGTGGGAAGTGTGTTTTTTGATGCAGCACTTCTCCTGTTTCTTTGTCTATGGTTTTACCGTCAAACGCGTTCATCTCTTTATAGCGTACAAAACGGGTAATTTTCTGCTGCATGGCAACGGTCGAGCAGGCAACGACGACGGCGTCCAAGGCGTGATGGCGGTCGTTTTCCGCACGCACTTTGCGCAATCCCCAAAAGCCGCGCAACAGATTGGTAATTTGTCCGTTGGATGCAAAGACACGTTTCTTGCCTTTACCTGTCAGCCGCATACGGTCGGCAACAAATTGACACAGGAAACGGTTGACGTAGCGCGTGTCGTTCAGATTGCGTTCTTTAAAGCCGTCTTCATCGAATTTTTGCAGCAGAATCCGTTGTTTTTTACTGCGCGGGAAACGGCTGGTTTCGACACGCGCTTTAAATTCCTGCCATTCGCGGCTGTTGTCTTTGCCGTTGAAGTATTCGTAAGGGGTTTGATTGCCTTTGTTTTGGTTTTCGCTGCCCAATACCAGCACTTTATTGTTGAAACTGTCGTCCCATGTGCGCGAGAACGGCAGGGCATGGTCAATTTCGACATAGCCTTTTTCGTTCAGACGGCCTAAGTTGATTTCTTTGCCCGAATACAGGCATTTGCCGTGTTGTTGCTCGTACAGGCGCAGTTTCAGAATATCTTTGGATTTGGGTTCGCCGACAAAATTGGGGAAATACTCTCGGAATTTGGCGGCGGCTTTTTCACGGTCTTTACGGTTTTCTTCCTGACGTTTCTCAATTTCTTTGCGGTCTTTAAATGATTTGCCTACTTCCCTTGCCGTTTCAATATGGATACGCGCAGGTGAGCCGTAACGCCGAACCACGCCGTTAATGACTTTTCTGGCTTGAGATAAGGCGCGCAAGACGACTGGATTGCGGATTTCGTCGGCAGGGATGGGCGGCAGATAAATCTTTTCTTCCGCATTTTTCTTGCCGTAATGGTCTCCGTAGATTTCGGCGCAGGCTTCATCGTAACGTTTGCCTTGCTCCATTAGAGGCACAATTCGGCGCAATGCTTTCAAGGAAATTTGGACGAACTTGTCGAAGCTGATGTGTTTTAACAGCGCTTCTAATATTTCGGGCTGTACACGGTCTTTCAGACGGCCTGTAATGTCTTCATCGGTTTTGAACAGAGAGAATGCTGTGCCGATTTCGTCTTGTAATTCGGGAGAAAGGCGTAATGGGGATTTTTTATCTTTCAATCCTTCTTTTTCCAGTGCACGGCTGATGGCATGGTAGGCCTTCATTTCCATCAATGTTGAGGCTTCGGCATTGTCTTTACCATAGCGCAAGCCTTTGAAAAAGGCGGTATCTTCTAAACCCAGCAGCTTACGGGCTTGTGCGTAAGTCAGTTTGGATTTTCTGTATGGCTCGTCCATAAGCGTGGCGCGTTCGGTATCGGTCAATGGCCGCTCGCTGCCTTGCTCTAAAATACGCAGGTTGTTCAGCTTGGTCAGCCAGACGAAACGTTCGGCGGTATAGGTGTTTTTAGCGGCTTTCGGCTCTGCCGGCTCAAAGGTGCAATGTCCCAACATTTTTTGAACGGCATCGCCGGACAGGGCAGGGCGTTGCGTCATCAGTAGGGTTTCAATACCTTCTTTAAGGCCGCCTGAAACATGCGGATTGCCAAATTCTTTTTGTTTTTCAAACAGCAAAATCAGCTCCGCCTGCAAATCTTTGCGGCTGAACGTATGCGAATAATCGCCGCGCTGATTGCGGATATGGCCGCTTTCTTTCTCAAATTTATTTAAAGCCAATTCGGCCGGTGTGCGGAAATCGCCTGTCTGTAAGGCATGGGCATTGTCGGCTACGCCTTTGAGCAAAGCGCCAAGCTCTTTATCGGCAGTTTCGCCCTCGTTTTTCCGTTGCGATAAATAGCCTCGGTGTTTGATTAAATGCAACAAGACTGCCGACCACTCTAAAGGCGTCAGTTTGCGGTCTAATGCGGCTGCGCGAAGTTGCCATGGTGTATTCGGTAAGGATTTGATCAAGCCGTTTTCGTCAAAATCAGCGGCTTGTAATACGCCTTCGCGTTTCAATAGGCGGCGGGCCCGAAGCAGGCGATGGGCGCGACGGCGGGTCAGGCGGCGGACACTGCGCGCCAAACGCCTTGCCATGGCAAGGGAGTCGCCTGTTTTCGGTACTTCGGCACGCTCAAATACGCGCACGCTCAAATCAATCAGGCGGATGGGGTTTTCTTCTTCGTCAATTTCTACCATCGCCCAGCCGACGGATGCGATGCCGATATCGAGGCCGAGGATGTAGTTGATTGGATTAGGTTTGAAGGCAGCCATTTATTACTCCGTAAACAACGTTGCAAATAATGATAATATATCTTATTGTCTTATTTATATACAAATAGATTATTGACTTATCATCTCACAACGGCTAGAATCCCAAACATATTGTCGCACTGCGAAATGAGAACCGTTGCTACAATAAGGCCGTCTGAAAAGATGTGCCGCAACGCTCTGCCCCTTAAAGCTTCTGCTTTAAGGGGCATCGTTTATTTCAGTTAAAAAATGCCGTCTGAAACCGGTTTTTGGGCTTCAGACGGCATTTATATTTTGGGTTACCAGTTGACGCGCACCGACCGGCTGCCGAGCAATGTTTCCAGTTCGCCGAACAATGCGGAACTCGGCGTAACCGTCCATTTCGGCGGCACTTGAAGCCTGCCCGACGCTTTTTCGTTGGCATACGACAGTTGCAGCGGGATGCGCGGCGTGTCGGGCAGTTGGTGGGCGGCAAGCAGTTGTACCAGTCCGCCGATGTCGTGATGCGGGGCGAGGGCGAGGCTGAGGCTGCGGGCGTAGCGTTCGCGCGCCGTTTGCAGGGTCATGACTTGGTTTGCCAGAATACGCAGCCCGTCGCCGCCGCCGTAGTCGTCGCGGCTGACTTTGGATTCGATAATCAGCACTTGGTCAGCTTTGAGGCAGTCGGCGCAGTTTTCCAACGTCTGACCGCCGACCATGATTTCAACCTGTCCGCTCAAATCTTCAAGGCTGACGAAGGCGATTTTGCCGCGCTTGCCCATCATCGTACGCACGGCGGTAACGAATCCGGCGAGGCGCACGCTGTCTTGCGGCTTCAGACGGTCTAATTTGGTCGGTGCGATTTGGCGGACTTCTTGGGCATACGGGCCGAACGGGTGACCGGACAGGTAAAAGCCGATGACGGTTTTTTCTTCGGCGAGTTTTTCCGATTCGCTCCACCTCGGCAGGTCGATGAGCCGCACCGGTTCGATGGCGTCTTCCATCATATCGAAAAGTCCGCCCTGATTGGCGTTGGCGGCTTTTTGGTCGGCGTTGTCCATAGCGAGGTCGATGTTCGCCAAGAGCATGGCGCGGTTGGGTTCGATGCTGTCGAACGCGCCGCCGCGTATCAGGGCCTCGAGGGTGCGGCGGTTCATGTGTTCTTTGCCGACGCGCTCGCAGAAGTCCAAGAGGCCGGTAAACTTGCCGCCGCTTTGCCGCGCGGCGATGATGGATTCGACGGCGGCTTCGCCCGTGCCTTTAATCGCGCCGAGTGCGTAGCGGATTTTCATGTTCGGATACGGCGTGAAGCGGTAGTCGGATTCGTTGATGTCGGGCGGCAGGAACTCGATGCCGTTGGCGCGGCAGTCGTCGTAGAAATGCTTGAGCTGGTCGGTGTTGTCCAATTCGGACGACATCGTCGCCGCCATAAATTCGGCGGGGTAGTGCGCCTTGAGCCATGCGGTCTGGTAGGAAATCAGGGCGTAGGCGGCGGCGTGGGATTTGTTGAAACCGTAGCCGGCGAATTTTTCCATGTAGTTGAAGATTTCGTCGGATTTTTCGCGCGAAATGCCTTGTTTCGCCGCGCCTTCGGCGAAGATTTCGCGGTGTTTCACCATTTCTTCGGGCTTTTTCTTACCCATCGCGCGGCGCAGCAAGTCCGCGCCGCCGAGCGAGTAGCCGCCGATAATCTGCGCCGCCTGCATCACTTGTTCCTGATACACCATAATGCCGTAGGTCGGCGCGAGGATGCCTTCGAGCAGCGGATGGATGTATTGGAATTCCTGGCCTTTCATGCGCGCGACGAAGTCGGGGATGTTGTCCATCGGGCCGGGGCGGTAGAGCGATACGAAGGCAATCAGTTCTTCAAACTTGGTCGTATGCGCCGTTTTCAGCATTTTTTTCATGCCGGTCGACTCGAACTGGAACACGGCGGTGGTGTTCGCATCTCGGAAGATTTGGTAGGCGGCTTGGTCGTCGAGCGGAATTTTGCCGACATCGACGATATCGCCGGTGGTGTTTTTGATGTTGTTCTGCGCCATTTCGATAATGGTCAGGTTACGCAGACCTAAAAAGTCGAATTTCACCAAACCCACGTCTTCCACGTCGCCCTTGTCGTACATGGATACGGGAGAGGCGGATTCATCCGCCTGATACACGGGGCTGTAATCGGAAATCTTGCCCGGCGCAATCAACACGCCGCCCGCGTGCATACCCAGACCGCGCGTCAAATCTTCCAGCTTTTTCGCCAGCGTAATGAGTTCGTCCGCTTCTTCCGCTTCGATTAATTCCTGAATCTGCGGCTCCGCCTTCATCGCGTCGTCCAAACCCAGAGGTTTGTTGGCTTCCAACGGAATCAGCTTGGACAGTTTGTCGCACAGCATAAACGGCAGCTCTAACACGCGCCCCACGTCGCGGATGACCGCTTTAGACGACATCGTGCCGAAGGTAACAATCTGGCTGACCGCCTCCGCGCCGTATTTTTCGCGCACATACTCAATCACGCGGCCGCGGTTTGCCTGACAGAAGTCAACGTCGAAGTCGGGCATGGAGACGCGTTCGGGGTTTAAGAAACGTTCAAACAGCAGCGCGTATTTGAGCGGATCAAGGTCGGTAATCTTCAATGAATACGCCACCAGCGAGCCTGCGCCCGAACCGCGCCCCGGCCCCACCGGACAGCCGTGCGTTTTTGCCCAGTTGATAAAGTCTTGTACGATAAGGAAATAGCCGGGAAATTTCATCTGGATGATGATGTTCAGCTCAAAATCCAAACGTTCCTGATATTCCGGCATTTTTTCTGCGCGTTCCGCTTCGTCGGGATAAAGCTGAACCATGCGTTCCTGCAAACCCTCGTTGGAGAGTTTGATGAGATAGTCATCGAGTGATAAACCGTCGGGCGTGGGGAAAAGGGGCAGGAAGTTTTTGCCCAATGTGATGTGCAGGTTGCAGCGTTTGGCAATTTCTACCGTGTTTTCCAAGGCTTCAGGCAAATCGGCGAAACGTTCGGCCATGGTTTCCGGCGGAATGAAAAACTGGCCCGGCGTGAAATCGCGCGGACGTTTTTTGTCCGTCAATACCCAGCCGCCTGCGATACACACCCGCGCCTCGTGCGCGTTGAAATCGTCGCGGCTCATAAACTGCGTCGGGTGGGTCGCCACCACCGGCAAACCCAGTTCCTCCGCCAGCTTCACGCTGCCGGAAACGCAAGCCTCCCATTCGGGGCGTTCGGGCAGGCGTTGCAGCTCTAAATAAAACGCATCGGGAAACCATGCCGCATATTTCAACGCCGCCGCACGCGCCGCGTCTTCATTGCCGTTCAAGAGATTCACGCCCACTTCGCCGTAATGCGCGCCGCTTAAACAAATCAAGCCGCTGTTGTCGCCGTTTTCCAGCCATTCGGGATTGAGTTCCGCATGATGGATATTGCGGTCTTTGCCGACATAAGCCGCCGTCAGAAGCTCGCTCAAGCGCAGATAGCCCGCATCGTTGCGGATAATCAGCATGGCGCGGAACGGCTTGTCGGGCGCATTCGGATTGCCTATCCACACGTCCGCCGCGCCGATGGGTTTAATCCCTGCGCCGCGGCAGGTTTTATAGAATTTCACCAAACCGAATTCGTTCATCAAATCGCTGATGCCCAAAGCAGGCAAACCGTATTCCTGCGCTTTGGCAATCAGTTTTTTAATCCGCACCATACCGTCGGTAATCGAGAATTCGGTATGCAGGCGCAGGGGGATGTAGGTCGGCTCGGTCATGGCAAAATCGGCGTGAACAATAAAAGGCGTATTGTAGCAGGGTTGTCTTTAGATGGCGGTGTAGGTAATGCTGTTTCGGATTCAGACGGCATGACCTGCAAATGTTTTTGAGCTTTTACGACGGCAAAAAAATGCCTCCTACCGTGTGGTGGAGGCTTCCCAAGGAGTATTGATAGATATAAAGGACTATCAAACTAGTTATAAAGAACTATATACATTATTCGGACGGATGGCAAGCAGTTAAATCGATTTTACGTTCAAACAGGTTTTTGATTTCGTTTTGATGCCGATTGCCGGTGTATCGGGCAGTTCGCGTTTGAGGATGTGCATCAGCGTCAATGCGGATTCGTCGGGGAACAGGATTTGCAGCTTGCCGTTGGACAGGATTTCTTTGATCGGATGGCGGCATATGGGGTTTCAGACGGCATTTTTACTTTTACGGAACAGCTGGTGTGGGATGTGCTGCCGGTTTTGCGGTAATTTTGGGTACGGCGGCGGCAGGTGCTACAATAACGGCCTCTTTCTGCAAGGGAACATTATGGAAGCCACCGTCTATCTCGAAGACAACGAATACATCGCCCTGTGCGACCTCTTGAAATTGGCCGGACTTGCCGAAAGCGGCGGACAGGCAAAAGCATTTATCGCCGAAGGGCTGGTGTTGCGCAACGGCGAAACCGAAACCCGTAAAACCGCCAAAATACGCGGCGGCGAAGTCATCGAGTTTGACGGCGCGCGCTTGGAAATCGCCGATGGATACGACCCTGAAGTATAAAGCCGAAGCCCTTTTGGGCGAGCCGCTTTTAGAAGAACCCGTCCGCCCTGAGTTGTGGGAATGCTGCGGCAGCGACTGCGGCGAGGCGTGCATTCAGACGATTTACTGGGCGGATAAGGCACGCTACGACGCGCAACGGCGGAAGTTGAAAGAAGCGGGTTGGGCGGAAGACGAAAATGCCGTCTGAAACCAGTTCGGCTTGATAAAACCACGTTTTCAGACAGTCTTTTATAGTAGATTAAAATTGAAAACGGTCATATCGCCATTCCCTCGAAAGCAGGAATCCGGAAGTTTGAAATAGCGGTTAACCTTAAACATTTCCAATAAATCAAAGTCTGGATTCCCGCCTGCGCGGGAATGACGGCATAGCGGCTTTTCCTTTGCATTTGCCATACACTTGTTTTTTGAAATCACCGCCGCCACACCGCCCGACAATATTGAAACACCCTGCCCACCATTTACCACGCACATAACGCCTTATGATAGACCTGCACTGCCATTCCACCGTTTCCGACGGTATGCTCTCCCCCGCCGAAGTTGTGCGCCTCGCGCATCAAAACGGCTGCACGCTGCTGGCGTTGACCGACCACGACCACACCGGCGGCATCGCCGAAGCGCGTGCCGAAGCCGACAGGCTCGGTTTGCGCCTGATTAACGGCGTGGAAATCTCCGTAACGTGGCGCGGGCGTACCATACACGTTGTCGGCTTAGACTTTGACGAACAAGACGAAAACCTGCAAAACCTGTTGGCGCAAGTGCGGCAAGGCCGTCTGAAACGCCTCGAAGCCATCGCCGCCAAGCTGGAAAAACGCGGCATTTCGGGCGCATACGACGGCGCGCTCGCGCTGGCGGCAAACAAAGAAATGGTCAGCCGCACACACGTCGCCGAGTTCCTCATTCGGGTGGGACACGTCAAAAACAAGCAGCAGGCGTTCACCAAATACTTGGGCGACGGCAAATCCTGCGCCGTCCGCCACGAATGGGCGACGCTGGAAGACTGCGTCTCCGCCGTCAACGGCGCGGGCGGGTTGGCGGTCATCGCCCATCCGATGCGTTATGATTTGTCCGCCACCGCCAAGCGCAATCTGTTTGAAGAATTTAAAAACCTCGGCGGCGCAGGCATCGAAGTCCACAGCGGCAACTGCTGCAAAAACGACCGCCTCAACTACGCGCTTTTGGCAGAACGCTTCGGTATGCTCGCCAGCGCGGGCAGCGACTTCCACCGTTTAAACGACTTTAGCGGCGGCATTCTCGGCGCGTGTCCCGAACTGCCGGAAAACTGCAGGCCGGTGTGGGCGCATTTTTCCCGATATTGAATGCAGATAAAAATGCCGTCTGAAAACCTTTCAGACGGCATTTTTTGCGGTTTAAACGTTGTCGTACAGTTTTCGGACGGTTTTGCCGATGGCGGCGGTGCCTTTTTCCAGCGTTTGAGCGTCCTGCGCGATGCTCATGCGGATGCACTCGCCCGCGTGCGGGTAATCCCGCGTGTCGATGCCGACGAAGAAATGCTCGCCCGGAATAATCAGCGTACCTTCGGCTTTGAGCATTTCGTACAGGGTTTGCGAAGAAACGGGCAGGTTTTCAAACCAGAGCCACAGGAAAATCGCGCCTTCGGGTTTGTGGATTTTCATCGGGTACGCGCCCAGCTCGCGCTTGAGCAGCGAGACGGCGGTTTGCGCCTGATTGCGGTAAAACGGCCGGATGACTTGGTCGGCAAGCCGTTTCATCTCGCCGCTTTCCAGCAGCGGGGCGGCGATGGCCGCGCCGAAGCGCGTGGGGGCAAGGTTCACAATCGCGTTCAGGCTGCTGACGGCTTTGACGACTTCGGGCGCGGCGACGATGATGCCGGTGCGAACGCCCGGCAGGCCGACTTTGGAAAGGCTGAAGCAGAGGATGATGTTTTCGTGCCAATTCAGCGTTACGTCGCTGTAAATGATGTTGGGGAACGGCATTCCGTAGGCGTTGTCGATAATCAGCGGAATCCCGTGTTCACGCGCCAAAGCGTCCAAACGTGCCATTTCGCCGTCGGTCAACACATTGCCGGTCGGGTTGGTCGGGCGCGAACAGCAAATCGCGCCGATTTTGCCCGCTTTGAGTTCGGGCAGGTTTTCCAGTGCGTCAAAGTCCACGCGGTATTTGAAGAAGCCTGCTTCGCCTTCGTGTTCGACGTTTTCGATTTTGGGCTTGACAGAAACGAAGTGCTGCCCTTCGATATGTACGTCGGCATAGCCGATGTATTCGGGCGCGAGCGGCAACAAAATGGCTTTTTCTGCGGATGTGCCGTCTGAAAGCTTGAATTTGCCGCCGAAGAGGTTGAATAAATAGAAAAACGCGTTTTGCGAACCGTTGGTCAGCGCGATATTGTCGGCGGTCAGGTTCCAGCCGTATTCGCGGTTGAGGAAGGCGGTCAACGCGTCAATCAGCGCGGCATCGCCTTGGGGGTTGGAGTAGTTGCCGATGTTTTCGACGGCGTGTTCTGCCGCCAGTTTGGAGAATATGTCGGCGAACGCCCGATCGATTTCCGGAATGCGCGCCGGGTTGCCGCCGCCGAGCATGTTGACGGGCTTGTCGCTTTTGAGCGCGTCGCCGAGGTCGTCCATCAGTTGGAGGATGCCGCTGTGTTGCGTGAATTTTTCGCCGAATGCCGAAAACTGCATGTCAAACTCCGTGTGTGTGTAAGGTAGGTTGGTTTGTACGTTATGCCGTCTGAAGGTTCAGACGGCATTTTTTCTGTGTGTTTCTCGTACCCAAAGCAGGTCGCAGATACCGTCGCTTGGGGTAAAGCCGGTCGGGGCGTTGATGAGCAGGGTGCGGATTGCCTGCTGGTCGTAACGGTCGCAGGCCGCACGGATGCGGTCGAGCAGGACAGAGAGCTCGTGCCACGGCAGCATCGCCTCGTCAGCCGTCATAATGCGCGGATGGCCGGTTTTGCGGACGTTGTCGCCGATGAGCAGCTCTTCGTAGAGTTTTTCGCCGGGACGCAGTCCGGTAATGAGGATTTCGATGTCGCCGTCGGGTTGTTCGGGTGTTTTGGGTTTGAGGCCGCTTAAGGTAATCATTTGGCGGGCAAGGTCGATGATTTTGACGGATTCACCCATGTCGAGGACGAATACGTCGCCGCCCGTACCCATCGCGCCTGCCTGTATGACGAGTTGGGCGGCTTCGGGTATGGTCATGAAATAACGTGTGATGTCGGGGTGGGTCAGGGTAAGCGGGCCGCCTTCTGCAATCTGTTTTTCAAACAGCGGGACAACGGAGCCGGACGAACCTAAAACATTGCCGAAACGTACCATGCTGAAGCGGGTTTTCTGTCCGGGTTCGGCGGCGAGTGCCTGAAGGCAGAGTTCCGCCATGCGTTTGCTGGCACCCATGGTGTTGGTGGGGCGGACGGCTTTGTCGGTGGAGATGAGGACGAAAGTTCTTACGCCCGATGTCGTGGCGGCAAGCGCGCACTCGAGTGTGCCGAAGATGTTGTTGCGTATGCCTTCGACGGTGTTGAATTCGACCATGGGGACGTGTTTGTAGGCGGCGGCGTGATAGACGGTCGCAACGGAAAAGGCGGTCATGACGTGTTCGAGCAGCGTGCGGTTTTGCACCGAACCGAGAAAGGGCAGGATTTCGGTGTCGAGGCGTTTTTGGATGCAGGTTTCGCGCAATTCTTTTTCGATGGCGTACAGGGTGAATTCGGATAACTCGAACAGCAGCAGCTTTTCGGGGCGGCGGCGGATAATCTGGCGGCAGAGTTCCGAACCGATGGAGCCGCCCGCGCCGGTTACCATGACGGTTTTGCCTTCGATGTCGGCACTCATCAGGCGGTCGTCGGGTGTGACGGAATCACGCCCGAGCAGGTCGGACACGGAGATTTTTTTGAGCGTGCCGATGCTGATTTTCCCGTCCATCAGGTCTTTCATTCCGGGAATGGTCAACACTTCGCAGGGATAGGCTTCCAGTTTGTTGATGATTCGGCGGCGTTGTTCCTGGGTCGCGCCGGGGATGGCGAGCAGGATTTTTTCCACGCCGTAGCGTTCGATGAGGAAGGCGATGGCATCGGGCTGGTAAACGGCAAGGTCGTAGATGACGGTGTGCCACAGTTTGGGGTCGTCGTCCACAAAGGCGGCGGCGGAATATTCGCGCATTTGTTTGACGGCCTCGAGAAGCTGTCTGCCCGCCTGCCCCGCGCCGTAAATAATGACGGGGGTCATCTGTTTTTTGGGGTGTTCGGACAACAGCCCGCGCAAAACCATACGCGAGCCGGTCACGGAAACAAACAGCAGTAAGAAATAGACAATCGGCAGGGCGAGGCGCAGCCTTTCTTCAAAAATCAATGTGTTGAGGAAGAACAATACGGCGGAGGCGAGGCTGCCTGCCAGCGCGGTGGAGAGGATGCGGAAGCTGATGAAGCGTGTAACGGCACGGTAGAGCCCCATTCTGACGAACAGACCGATGGTCAACAGCGCGGTCAATAGGAAAGACTGCCAGTTGGCAGGGTCGAACCATTCGTTCGAGTAGTCGGCCTTTAGGCTTTGGGTGAACCAAAAGGCAATGAAAATCATCAGAAAATCGTGTATGAGGAAACAGATTTTCTTGATGTTGCGCGGCAGGGCGATCAGGGTTTCCAGAGTCATATCGTGGGGCGGTATGTGCTTTCAGGCGGCATATGCCGTCTGAAGGGTTATCGTGTGGCTTCTGCCAATACGGCTTCGATGTGTTCTTTGCAGAACGCGATTTCGCCGTCGGTCAGCGTCGGGTGCACCAAGAACATCAGGCTGGTGTCGCCCAGTTCGACAGCATTTTTCAAACGCTCTTTCGGTCGCCAAGGCGTGTTGTCGAAGGCTTTTTCCAAATAGACTTCGGAGCAGCTGCCTTGATAGCAGGGGACTTTGCGTGCGTTCAGTTCGTTCACGATGCGGTCGCGCGTCCAGCCGTCTTTGAGGTGTTCGGGTTTGACGAAAGCGTAGAACTTATATTGCGCGTGTCCGATGTAGTCGGCGACTTCAACCAAGCGGATACTTTTGAATTTGCCTAGGCTTTCCGCCAGCTTGGCGGCGTGCGCTTGACGGCAGGCAGTCCATTCGGGCAGGCGTTTGAGCTGGATGCGCCCGATTGCCGCCTGCATTTCCATCATACGCCAGTTTGTGCCGAAACTTTCGTGCAGCCAGCGGAAACCGGGCGCGTGTTCGCGGTGGTACACGGCATCGTAGCTTTTGCCGTGGTCTTTGTACGACCACATTTTTTCCCACAGGGTTTTGTCGTTGGTCGTAACCATACCGCCTTCGCCGCCGGTGGTCATGATTTTGTCTTGGCAGAACGACCACGCGCCGACGTGTCCGATAGAGCCGACGGATTTGCCTTTGTATTTTGCGCCGTGCGCTTGGGCGCAGTCTTCAATCACCCACAAATCATGTTCTTTTGCCAAAGTCATAATGCCATCCATTTCGGCAGGCATACCGGCAAGGTGAACCACGATAATCGCCTTGGTATTCGGGGTCAGCACGGCCTTGACGGTTTCCGCGCTGATGTTTTGGCTGTTCAAATCCACATCAGCAAACACGGGATTTGCGCCCGCGTTCACAATGCAGGACGCGGAAGCCAAGAAAGTGCGCGAAGTGACAATCACATCATCGCCCGCGCCTATGCCGATTGCTTTGAGCGCGGTATCGAGCGCCAGCGTGCCGTTGGCAAGGGCGACGGCGTATTGCGTACCGGCGAATGCCGCGAATTCTTTTTCAAATTCGCGGCATTCGCTGCCCGTCCAGTAATTGACTTTGTTGGACAAGAGGACTTTGGAAACGGCATCGGCTTCTTCTTGGGTGAAGCAGGGCCACGGGGAAAGGGAAGTGTTCAACATGATGGTTTGTCCGTCGGGTTCAGACGGCATTTCCGACCCTATGCCGTCTGAAGGGGGCGTGTTCCGAGGAATCGGGTGCACGCCGCAGGTGTTGTCAAAATCGGTCTGTACGGGGGTGTATTTTAATCGCTTATGCTGTCGCGGTCTCGGGGTTTTTGCGCGGCAGGGGCTTTGCCGGGTTGCCCGCGACGGTTATGCCGTCTGAAACGTCGCGTATGACGACTGCGCCCGCTCCAATGGTTGCGCGGCTGCCGATACGGATTTGCTGGCGGCTGCACGCGCCCGTGCCTATCCAGCTTTCTTCGCCGATACGCGTGTTGCCCGACAGGTGCGCGCCCGGGCTGATGTGGACGAAAGCGTCAAGCAGGCAGTCGTGATCGACGGTGGCGGCAGTGTTCACAATCACGCCGTCTTTCAATACGCTGCCTGCCTGTACGACTGCCTGAGCCATCACGACGCTGCCCTGACCGACGGTTGCCGACGGGGAAACATATGCGTCCGGATGAATCAGGACGGGCAGTTTGAAGCCGAGCACGGCGGCTCGTCCGGCGATTTGGCGGCGGATGCGGTTGTTGCCGACGGCGACGGCGACGTCGTATTGTTCGGGCGATAAACTGTTTTCAAGCAGCAGAGTCGTGCCGATGACGGGAAAGCCGTCGATGCTGCCTTGTGCGCGGTCGTCCAGAAAAACGATTTCGCCGTATGTGCCGAGTGCGGCGGCAAGGTCGGCAACGACTTTTCCGTGTCCGCCCGCGCCGACGACGGCAAGTTTGCGTTTTCCTGTGAAAGGGGGCATAGTGGCTTCGCCCTCCGCCGAAATACCTTCTTTAATCAAGACTTTTCTGACTGTCAAAAACAGGATTTTCATATCCAGCCAAAAACTGTAATGGTCGATATACCAAACATCGCAGGCGAATTTTTCGTCCCACGAAAGCGCGTTGCGCCCGTTGACCTGCGCCCAGCCGGTAATGCCCGGTCTCATTTCGTGGCGGCGGTTTTGGAAGTTGTCGTACAGCGGCAGATATTGCATCAGCAGCGGGCGCGGGCCGACCAGGCTCATGTCGCCTTTGAGGACGTTCCACAGTTCGGGCAGTTCGTCCAGGCTGGCGGCACGCAGTTTTTTGCCGAAATCGGTCAGGCGTTCGCTGTCCGGCAGCGGGTTGCCGTATTTATCGACCGCATCGCGCATAGAGCGGAATTTAATCATTTTAAACGGTTTGCCGCCTTTGCCCGGCCGCTCTTGGATGAAGAACACGGGCGAGCCTAGATTTTTGCGGATGAGGTACGCCAAAATCAGGAAAACGGGTGAGAGGACAATCAGCCCCGATGCGGATGCGATGATGTCGAACAGGCGTTTGACGGCTTTACTCATTTGCCAATCTTTCAATCAGGTTGACGATTTTCCGATAGGAAATGTCGCGCCTGAAGCGGCGGACGATTTCGTCGGACTGAACGGGGTCGTTTTTGCGTTTCAAAATATCTTTGGCGGCTTGAACGAAGCTGTCCACGTCGCCGGAACGGTAGTTTTCGTGCGGTAGTAGGTTCAAGAGGCCGAGGACTTCGGCATTGGTCTGGCTGTTTAAAATCGGTTTTTGCAAAGCCATATAGTCGGAAAGTTTGTTGGTAACCGATTGCATGGCGTGGCTATGGATGGCGTTGACGGCGATGTCGCAGCCTTTGGCGATGGAAATCATGTCGGCGTAGGGGAGGTAGCCGTAAAACTTGATGGCGCGGTTTTCATGCTGTTTCAGCTTTTCTAGGTCGGGGCCGCCGCCCATGATGTGCAATTCGACGTTTTCGCCGTCGTCTAAAAGTTTCCGAACACCTTTGCACACGGTTTCCACGTCGTAGCTGTAACTGAGCGTTCCCAAGTAGAAAAGGCGGGTGGTTTTGGAGCGGAATCGCGGGGGGGGGGGCGATGGCGGCAAAATCCGTACCGATATAGACGGCTTCGCCGGGTACGTTCGGATTGGCTTCTTTGGCGCGGTCGAGATAAGTCTGCGATACGGCAACCAGCGCGTCGGCGCAGCGGTAGGCACGGTTGGCGCGTGAAGCAAAGGGCAGCAGCTTGTGCGGTACTTTTTTCAAAAATGGTACGACCGAGGAGAAAGACTCCGGCCATACGTCCTGCACATCGACAATCAGTTTGTAGCCCAAACGCGCTTTGTGTTTGCCCAACAGCAGGTTGGTCGCCATCAGCGGATAGGCAGAATAGACGATGTCCTGTTCCGCCGCCTGCGGGCTGTGCAGCCAGCGTGCCAAATTGCGGACGAATACGCGGTGGCTGGCGACGCGGGCGAGGGAGACGTTTTTTCGGTAGCCAGGTTCGTCCAGCAGCTTGACGCGCAGCCTGCCGTTTGAAGTGGCGGCAGCATCTTCATGCCGTCTGAATGATTTGTCGTAGTGGCGGAAACGGCTGGTAATCAGCAACACGTCGTGCGATTGCGACAATCGTTCTGCCAGATACCAAAAGCGGTTGAAATACGGTTCGGACGGCAGCGAGCAATAAGGGGCGACTATGGTGATGTTCATCGGCGGCTTTCAGACGGCATTACATGGCATACGCCGCCATGGTGGTACGGTAGATTTCGTCGTCGGAACAGAGTGCGGCGACGTGTGCGTGCAGCCTTTTGCCCATTGCTTCGCGCAACAGCGGTTGTCTGACGAGCGTGTCTACGGCGGCGATAAAGGCTTCTTCGTCGCCGAAGGGGATGCAGTAACCCGTTTCCCCGTTGACGACCATTTCGGAAATGCCCGCCATATCGTAGGTAACGACGGGCGTGTCGTAAAGTCCGGCTTCTAAGATGTTGTTGCCCACGCCTGCGCCGTGGTCGCCGATGCAGTGGGGCGTGTTCACCAAAATATCCACGTCTTTGAAGTAGGCGGTCAAATCGCGCACGCCGCCGAGGAAGGTAACTTTGCCGTCTATGCCCAGACGTTCCGCCTGCGCTTTCAAATTGTCCATTTCTTCGCCTATGCCCGCCACGTTCAGGCGTACGGGCATATCGCGGTCGACCATTTTTTTGAAAATGTCCAGCATCAGATGCACGGCGCGGACGGTGTCCAGACGCGACAGCGTGCCGAGCATGACGCAGCCTTTGACGGTTTTCCAGAAAGGAAATTCCGGGGGGGGGAGTGCGTTGTAGGCGTAGACAATCCGGTCGGCGGGGAAACCGTGGCGGATGAGTTTTTCGCGTTCGTGTTTGCAGTTACCGATGATGTACACGCCCAGCTTGTCGAAGAGTTTGGCGATTTTGGGGTAGGTTGCCGCGTCCAAACCGTGCGAGTGGTAGATGATTTTGGTTTTCGGCGAAACGATTTTGGCGGCAAGGGCGCAGGCGGGTACGACGCGCGCCATTTGGCAGTCGATGATGTCGGGTTGTTCGCGCCGCAGCATTCGGGCGTAGGCAATCATACCTTTGAGGTAGCCGAAAAGGCCGCCGCGATAGAAATTGACGGGTTGCCAACGTATGCCCAAGGCTTGCGCCTCTTTGAGCAACGGTCCGTCCGAAGAGGCAAGCATGATGTCGTGTCCGTGCTGCCTGAGTAGCCTGCCGAGGCGGACGGTGGCGGTTTCCGTGCCGCCCAAGCCTGCCATAGATGTGGTCAAAACGATTTTCATAATGGGAAACCTTGTTTTTTCAAATAATGAAACAGTTTGTGCAAATCTTTCCGGTGGCGCAGGATGCAGCCTGCCAGATATACCGCCCATACGCCGGCAAACAGGGGGTAGTTTGCCGGAGTGCCGAAGCAGGTGTAGGCCGCCGAGGAGGCCAGGCAGAACAATGTGTGCATATAAAGCGGCAGGCGTTTGAGCGGCTGCCACAGGCGGCAGGAGCTTTCGGTCTTGAAAACAAAAAACAGCCAAAATGAGGCGGCACAGGCAACCGCCGCGCCGCGCGCGCCGCCGGACGGTACGGCAAGCCCCAGCAGCAGCAGGTTTGCCGCCAGCGCGCCCAAGGTGGCGAGCGCGATCGGGCGCGTTTTGCGGACGACGTTCAAACCGATGCCGCTGATTTCTACCAGCGTGCAAAACAGCGGAGGCAGCATACACGATACGACGATAAACCGGACGGCGGCGTAGTTTTCCGGCAGCAGGAGGGAGGCGAGGGGCGAGAAAATGCCGGTCAGGCAGAGGGCGGCGGCAAGCAGGGCGGCGGCGGATTCTGCCGTTGCCGAGAGGCGGGCGGGCGGGGCGTTTGCTTCGATTGCGCGGAAAATATACGGTGTCCAGACCGTTGAAAAGATGCTTTGGAACAATAATGCCGCTCCGCCGAACGAAATACCCATCGAATAAACGCCGAGCTGTTCTAGGCCGGCATATTTTTTCAGGAACAAACGGTCGGCGGATGCCAGCCCCCAATAGGCGATGCTGCTTAGTGCGATCGGTATGCCGTAGCGCAGGCCGCGATGCAGGACGGCGGATGAAAACGGTGCGCGCCGGACGGCCTTCAGACGGCATCGGTTTTGAAACAGCAAAAAGGCGGCGGCGGCAAGGTTTGCCAGCGCGTAAACGGCGGTCAGGACGGCGGTGTTCGCCGGAAAGTGCAGCAGCCCGACCGTCAGCGGCAGCAGCAGCAGGATGGCGAGCTTGGACACGAGTTGCGCGGACGAAAAGGCAAGGGCGCGTCCTTCCATACGCAAAACCAGTAAGAGAAAGCGGATGGGCAGGAAGCTCAGTTCAAACAGCACCAGCCCGATGCCGGCGGCGGCATCGTCGAGCGAAAACAGGATTTCAGACGGCAGGGACGGGCGGGAAAGCAGCAGGGCGGCTATCGCGGCGGCAGACAGCAGCGGCGGCAGGAACAGGGTTTTGAACAAAGTGTCTTTGTCGGCGGCGGCATAGTATTCGCGGACGTATGCCTGATCCAGCCCGAGGCACAATACCGACACCGTCAGTCCCGCCGCCGTCTGCATCAGCACGATGCGCCCGATGTCGTCGGCAGGGAAATACCACGACAGCAGCGGCAGGATGATGACGGCTAAAACCGCGCTGCCGATCGAGCCTGCCGCGTAGCCGAGGATTTCTTTTGTGTCCATTTTTGATGTCCGGTCGGCAGCGGGATTCTGCCTGTGTCGTCTGAAGCCTTTCTTGATCGGAATTTGACGGCTTTCAGGCCGTCGCGGCTGCCGGCGGGGTGCGGCAGTCCGGGTTGCGCTTTTTCGGGTGGGCGGCGGTCTGAATGGTGCCGTTTTTTATCGGCGTTATTATATAGTGAAATGGCGCAAACCCTTTAAAAGGCGTTGCCGTTTTTTCGGAACACGGTTTTGATGTCGTGTCCGAGGATTTCGCTTGAAACAGGTGTCCACAAGGGCGGTGCGGAAAGGGCGGCGCGGTTTTCGGGCAGGCAAAATAAACCGCTGCCGCCGCCGAGGATTTTGGGCGAGCGGTATAAAACGATTTCGTCCGCCAAATCTTCTGCCAAAAATGCGGATGTGAGTTCGGAGCCTGCTTCGACCATGATTTCGCCGAAACCTTCGTCGGCAAGGAGGCGCATCAGGTGGTGCAGGTCGATTTTGCCGTCTGCCGTTTCAGACGGCATCAGGATGCGGATGTGTGCGTGTTCCCGATAGGGGCGGAGTTTATCTTCATCGCGTTCCAAGGTGGCGATGTAGGTTGGAGATTGTCCGTCGGTCAGAAGGTGGCTGTCCAAGGGCAGGCGCAGGCGGCTGTCTAAAACGATGCGTGCGGGTTGGCGCAAAGTTGGAAAAGCGCGGACGTTGAGCCGGGGATTGTCCGCCAACACCGTGCCGATGCCGGTCAGCACCGCGCAGCTTTCGGCACGCAAAACCTGTACGTCGGCACGCGCGTCTTCGCCGGTAATCCAAAAGCTGCTGCCGTCTGAAAGGGCGGTTTTGCCGTCCAGCGAAACGGCGCATTTGAGGCGGACAAAGGGGCGGCGGCGTTCGATGCGCGACAGGAAGCCTCGGTTGAGTTCCCTTGCCTGATGTTCGAGTAAACCGCATTCCGTCTTGATGCCTGCTGCTTCGAGCATGGCAAACCCTTTGCCTGCAACCGGCGGGTTGGGGTCGCGCATGGCGGCAACGACGCGTGTTACGCCGGAACGGAGCAGAGCTTCGGCGCAGGGCGGTGTGCGCCCGTAATGGCTGCACGGTTCGAGGGTAACAAAGGCGGTCGCGCCTTGAGCCATTTCGCCCGCCTGATGCAGGGCGTGGACTTCGGCGTGCGGTTCGCCCGCTTTGACGTGGAAGCCCTGCCCGACAACTTGGCTGCCGTGTGCGATAACGCAGCCGACGCGCGGATTGGGCGAAGTGGAAAAACGCCCCAAAGCGGCAAGTCGGAGGGCGTTTTCCATCATGGATATATCTGTGTCCGAAAACATGGGGATACCGTATCAGTATGGGTTGGGGGAATCAGGCTTTGCCGCCTGTTTTGACGGCTTGCGCCAGCCACGAGGCAAAGTCTGCCGGATTGTCGAAGCGTTTGTGCAGGGCGGCGAAACGGACGGCGGCTTCCGTGTTGTGCTCAAGCAGCTCTTTTAGCACCATGTCGGCAAGTGCGGCAGAGGGGATGTCGCGCTGACCCGAAGTGTAGAGCCTGTGTTCCGTCAGGCGGACGGTTTCGTCGATCTGTTCGGGTGTCAGGGCGGATTTTCGGGCGGCGGCGGTCAGGTCGTTGCGGAGGCGTTGTGCATTGAAGGGCGAACGTTTTTTGTCCGGACCGATGACGGCGGGCATTTTGAGTTCGGCGGTTTCGAGCGTGCCGAAGCGTTTGCCGCAGTTGGGGCAGTGGCGGCGGCGGCGCACGGCGTTGCGTTCTTCCATCAGACGCGAATCGGCAACGCGGGTGTCGGGGTGGGCGCAAAACGGGCATTTCATGGCGTTTCTTCCTGATGCCGTCTGAACGTCAAACCGATACGCCGGCGGCGCGGGCGATTTCCAGACCTTCTTCGGCACTCATATAGACGGGGTTTTCGGGACGGTCGTGTCGGACGATGTTGCCTTCGCGGAACATGACCAGTTCGTCCACGGCAAGTTGGGACCATGATTCGTCGCGGGTCAGCGGCAGGGTGGCGATAACGGCGACGCGGTCGGAGGGCGTGGTTACTTCGGCAAAATCGACCATCACGTCGTCGTCGAGCAGGCGCGCCTTGCCGAACGGGGCTTGGCGGACGATGTAGTGCAGTAGTGTGCTGGCGTGGGCAAACAGGGCAATGCCGTCTGAAAGCATAAAGTTAAACAGCCCGAACTTGCGGATTTCGTGCGTCAGCCCCGCAATCGCGTCAAACAGCGTGTCGTCGTCGGGACGGGCGGCAAAGCGGGTGCGCAGGCGGTTAAGGATGTGGCAGAACGCGCGTTCGGAATCGGTTGTGCCGACGGGGTGGAAAAATTCGCCCTGTTCGGGAAAAAAATCAATCAAATGTCCGTTGTGGGCAAACAGCCAGTAGCCGCCCCACATTTCGCGCATAAAGGGATGGGTGTTCGCCAGCGAGGTTTGTCCTTGTGATGCTTTGCGGATATGGGCGACGACGTTTTCCGATTTAATCTGGTAGGCGCGCACGAGGTCGGCGACGGGCGAATTGGCACTGGGTTTGTCGTCATGGAACAGGCGCACGCCTTTGCCTTCGAAAAAGCCGATGCCGAAACCGTCGGCATGGTGGTCGGTAATGCCGCCCCTGCGGCGGAAGCCTTCAAAGGAAAACATAATATCGGTCGGCGTATTGCAGTTCATGCCCAGCAGTTGACACATGGTTTGTCCCAATGATTCAGATGGTCGCAAGTATTCGGATTATACCCCGAACTGAAAATGCCGTCTGAAATACGGCTTGTTCCCCGTTATTCCCTCGAAAACAGAAAACAGAAAACAAAGACGGAAACTTAAGATTCCGTCATTCCCGCGCAGGCGGGAATCCGACTTGTCCGGTTTTGGTTGTTTTTCGTTCCGTAACTTTTGAGCCGTCATTCCCGCGCAGGCGGGAATCTGGAATTTCAATGCCTCAAGAATTTATCGGAAAAAACCAAAACCCTTCCGCCGTCATTCCCACGAAAGTGGGAATCTAGAAATGAAAAGCAACGGGAACTTATCGGAAACGACCGAAACCGAACGGACTGGATTCCCGCTTTTGCGGGAATGACGAGGTTTTAAGTTGCTGTTTTGGGTTTCTGTTTTTTGTGGAAATAACGAGATTCTAGGGTTGCAGAAACTTCTCCGAAACAACAAAAACCTTTCCACCGTCATTCCTGCGAAAGTGGGAATCTAGAAATGAAAAGCAACGGGAACTTATCGGAAACGACCGAAACCGAACGGACCGGATTCCCGCTTTTGCGGAGAAAGATGATGGAAAATCATCATCGTGCGTCAAACCCGCGCGGCAGCACATCGGCAGAGGAAATCAGAGATACGGTTGCAGGGTGCGGCGGAGGATGTCCGTGTCGGTAATTTCGGTGATGTTGGCTTCGCCCAGCCGGTTCAGACCGATAAAGCGCATGATGCCGCCGCTGACTTTTTTATCGTGGCTCATGTGTTCCAGCCATTTTTCAAAGGCAAACACGGGTGGCGCGGACGGCAGTCCGGCGGCTTCGAGCAGGGCGGCGAGCCGCGCGGTATCTGCGGCGGAGATTTTGCCCAGTTGTTCGGACAAACGCGCCGCCAACACGCAGCCGGCGGCGACGGCCTCGCCGTGCAGCCAAGTACCGTAACCCATCTCGGTTTCAATGGCGTGTCCGAAGGTGTGTCCGAGGTTGAGCCATGCGCGTATGCCCTGTTCGGTTTCGTCTTGGGCGACGATGTCTGCCTTCATTTGGCAACAGCGGTACACGGCTTGGATGAGGGGCGCGCGTTCGAGTGCCATCAGTTCGGGCATATGCTGTTCCAGCCATTCAAAAAAACTAATGTCGCCGAGCGTGCCGTATTTGATGACTTCCGCCATACCGGCGGACAGTTCGCGGCGGGCAGGGTGTGCAGCGTGTCCAAGTCGGCAAGCACCGCCTGCGGCTGGTAGAACGCGCCGATCATATTTTTGCCGAGCGGGTGGTTGATGGCGGTTTTGCCGCCGACGGAGGAATCGACCTGACTTAATAAAGTAGTGGGAATTTGAACAAATGGCGCGCCGCGTTGATAAGTAGCCGCCGCAAAACCCGTCATATCGCCGATCACGCCGCCGCCCAGTGCGATGAGCGTGGTTTTGCGTTCGGCGCGGTTTTGCATCAGCCCGTCAAAGATGAGGTTGAGCGTCTGCCAGTTTTTGTGCGCCTCGCCGTCGGGCAGGATGATGCTGAAATGGGATACGCCTGCCGCATCCAATGCCGTCTGAAGCGTGCCGAGGTAGAGCGGGGCGACGGTTTCGTTGGTGATGATGGCGGCGCGTTTGCCCAAATGCGGTTTGAGCAGGCTTCCTGCCTGCGGCAGCAGTCCGTTGCCGATAAAGATGGGGTAGCTGTGGGACGGGGTGTGTACGGTCAGTGTTTTCATTGTTGTTCCTTAAAGTTTGAACCGCCGGCCCGCCGGGCGGGGCGCGGTTTGGTTTTCTGGGCGCGGCGCATATGCCGGTTTATCGGGATAAGCGTTTGAGCAGGGTTTGCACGGTTTCCCGGCAGTTTGCCGATTCTACGGTAAAGTCGGCGGTTTGGCGGTAAACGGGGTCGCGTGCGGCGTAGAGTTCACGTAATTTCGCCAAAGGATCGGCAACTTGCAGCAAAGGACGGCTGTTGTCGCAGCGCGTGCGTTCGAGCAGGGTTTCGGGCGGGGCGTGCAGATAGACGACCGTGCCGCTTTTGCGGATAAGGGCGCGGTTTTCTTCTTTTAACACCGCGCCGCCGCCGGTGGACAGGACGATATGGGGCAGGATAACCAGCTTTTTGAGTATGGCGGTTTCGCGCGAACGGAATCCCTGTTCGCCTTCCATTTCAAATATGGTGGGGATGGGAACGCCGGCGGCTGCGGCGATTTCGTGATCGCTGTCGTAAAAACGGTAATCCAGCCGCTGCGCCATTTGCCGGCCCAGCGTGGTTTTGCCCGCGCCCATCAGTCCGATGAGGATGAGTTTGCCGTTAAAGTTTTTCATCACAATTCCTTAATGTTTGACACCCCGCCTTTCGGGGCGACAGGGTTCGGGCTTGTCGGGTTACGGCGGAATTTTATACGAAATCGGCAGGGCGGCGGTACGTTTGGAAAAATAACCCGACCATCCCGAACCTTTCTGATTTTAAGGACAAATAAAAGAAATCAGGGAGGTTTTTTATTTCAGGCTGTGTTTTGACAATCCGTTGATTTCACTTATTTGTCAGGAAAAGGCAATTATCTTTGCTTAGGTAAACAATTATCCAATTGAATATATTGAAGATAATATGTTTATCAATACTATAGTGGATTAACAAAAACCAGTACAGCGTTGCCTCGCCTTAGCTCAAAGAGAACGATTCTCTAAGGTGCTGAAGCATCAAGTGAATCGGTTCCGTACTATTTGTACTGTCTGCGGCTTCGTCGCCTTGTCCTGATTTTTGTTAATCCACTATAAAGACCGTTGGGCATCTGTCGCCGTCATTCCCGCGCAGGCGGAAATCCGAACACGTCCGCACGGAAACCCATATCCCGTCATTCCCACGAAAGTGGGAATCTAGAACGCAGGGTTGGAGAAACCGTTTTATCCGATAAGTTCCTGAACCGACAGACCTAGATTCCCGCCTGCGCGGGAATGACGGGGTTTTAAGTTGCCGTTTTGGGTTGCTGTTTTTTGTGGAAATAACGAGATTCTAGGGTTGCAGAAACTTCTCCGAAACAACAAAAACCTCTCCGCCGTCATTCCCACGAAAGTGGGAATCTAGAAATGAAAAGCAGCAGGAATTTATCGGAAACGACCGAAACTGAACGGACCGGATTCCCGCTTTTGCGGGAATGACGAGGTTTTAAGTTGCTGTTTCGGGTTTCTGTTTTTTGTGGAAATAACGAGATTCTAGGGTTGCAGAAACTTCTCCGAAACAACAAAAACCTCTCCACCGTCATTCCCACGAAAGTGGGAATCTAGAAATGAAAAGCAGCAGGAATTTATCGGAAACGACCGAAACCGAACGGACTGGATTTCCGCTTTCGCGGGAATGACGGCTCAAAAGTTACGAGACGAAAAACAACCGGAACCGGACAAGTTGGATTCCCGCCTGCGCGGGAATGACGGCATTTCGGTCGCGGCAAAAAGCATAAAGAAAGGGCATATGCCGTAAAACATATGCCCTTATTTTGACGCATCAATAGCGCAGGCTGTTGCCGGCCGTACCCATAATCCTCGGGGTAATGAAAATCAGCAGTTCGCGGCGGTCGGTTTTTTTCCCGCGTGTTTTAAAGAGGTTGCCGATAACGGGGATGTCGCCCAACAGGGGGACTTTGGTCAGCGTATTACCGTTGTCTTCTTCATAAATACCGCCGACAATCAATGTGCCGCCGTTTTCAACCATAGCCTGCGTATTCAGGTTTTTGGTCGAAATACACAGAATCGTCTGATTACCGGAGGCACATTGCGCAGGCGAGTCCTTGTTGATTTTGACGGTCATAATGATTTGGCCGTCGGGCGTGATGTTCGGCGTAACGGTCAGCCCCAAGACGGCTTTTTTGAGTTCCGTGTTCGTGCTGCTGCCGCCGTTCGCGATTGAGGTTACGGTGAAAGGAATTTCGTAACCAGATTCGATTTTGGCCTCTTTGCGGTTTTGGGTCAGCACGCGCGGATTGGCAAGCGTTTTGGTTTTTGAAAGCGATTCGGATGCGGACAATTCCAAATTCAAGGCACCGGAGGAAATCGCGCGCACCAGCGAAATGCTGTTTGCGGCAGCGGTAATCGGCAGGTTGATTTTGGTTTCGGCCCCCCATTTATCGTCGCCGCCGAAGCCGGAGTTTACCCCCCCAGCCGAATGCGCTTGTATCATTTTTCAGCTTTTTCTTGCCTGTCGCGCCGAATTTAACGCCCAAATCGCGCGAGAAGCCGTCTGCCGCTTCGACGATACGCGCCTCAATCATCACTTGTTGCGCGGGTACGTCCAATTCGTCAATCAGTTTGCGGAATTTTTCGATGACGCTGCGGGTATCGGTAACAATCAGGGTATTGGTGGCGGGATCGATCAGCACGCTGCCCCTGCCGCTGACAAGCGTATTGCGGTTTCCGGTTGTGTCGGCATTGTCCAAACGCAGGATGCTGCGGAATTCTTCCACATTTTTGTATTTCAATTGGAAGTTTTGTGAATACAGCGCGCCCAGATCGGCAATGTCTTTTTCCGCCTGTAAGAAGGCTTTGTCTTTGGCAAGCAGCTCGTCGCGGGGCGCGATGTTGACGATGTTCCCTTGTTGGCGCATATCGAGGTTGCGTGCCTGCATAACCAAATCCAAAGCCTGATCCCAAGGTACGTCTTTGAGGGAGAGGGTCATTTTGCCGTTGACGGAGTCGCTGGCAACAATGTTCATCCCGGATTCTTTTGCCAAAATCTGCAGGATGGTGCGGATTTCGACATCTTGGAAGTCAAGGGAGATTTTCCGGCCTGTGAAGGTTTTGGGCGCATTGTTCACGCCGCCTGACTCGAGGTTTTGTTTTTTCGGCAGGACTTGGAAGGTAAAGTATCCGGGCGCGGCGGATTTGTTGACGAGTTCCCAGTTGCCGGCTGTTGTGATAATCAGCTGGGTGTCGTTATTGAGGCGTTTCAGCGTAACCTTTTGAACCGGTGTTTTAAAGTCTGCCACATCCAAACTGCGTTGGAGCGTGGTCGGCAGGGTATGGTTTTTCAGCGTAACGATGATGTGGTCGTGCTGTTGGCTGATGTCGGGCTGCCCGGCAAAGCCCAATGCCGCCAATTCGATAATGCCGGCATTTTTGCCGTCTTTGCGGAAATCGATATTGGTTTGTTTTGCTGGTGCCGCCGCCTGTTGTTTTGCTGGTGCCGCCGCCTGTTGTTTTGCTGGTGCTGCCGCCTGTTGTTTTGCTGATGCCGCCGCCTGTTGTTTTGCCGGGCTGAACGGTGCGGATACGGATACTACGGACTCGGTAAACGGTGCGGCAGCCTGTTGTTTTGCCGGGGTAAAGGGTTCGGATACGGATACTGCGGACTTGGTAGACGGTGCGGCAGCCTGTTGTTTTGCCGGTGCGGCAGGCGCGGCTTTTACGGCGGGGCGTGCGGGGGCGGACACGGTATCGTCCGATTCGTTAATGAATATCCAAACTTTGTTCCCGCGTACTTCGGTATTGTATTGGCCCGGTTTGTTCAGATTCAGAACCAGACGCGCACGGCTGCTGTTTTGTGCGGCACTGATTTTGCTCAACAGAGGATCGGCATATTCGAGTACCTGTTGATCCATGGAAATGCCGGTTTGTTCAAAGTCCAAGGCGATGCGGGCCGGTGAGGAGGTTACGAAGCCGGTCGGGTTGACAATCTCTTTGTCAAAGCTGACTTTGACGATTTTCTGTTTGTTGGGCAGGGAGGAAACTTTGATGTCTGTAATGTTTCCTGCCGATGCTGTCTGAAAGGCGGCGGTTGCGACAAAGAGACCGGAAATGATTTTTGTCAGTTTGGTATTCATAATGGAGTAATCCTCTTCTTAATTTTGTTCTGCGGCAGGTGCTGCCGCTTGTTCGGTGTTTTTGTCGGAAGAATTCAACAGCAGTTCTGCTTTACGGGAAACCCAGTTGCCCGTGCTGTCTTCTATCAGCTCGTTCAGGACGATGCTGTCGTCGGTAATGCTTTCGATTCTACCGTAGTTTTGTCCCAAATAGTTGCCGACACCGACAGTGTAGACATAACCTTCAGCCTCGATGAAGCCGGAGACTTTCTGTCCAGACTTCAAAATGCCGACATAACGCATATTTTCCAAACTGAATTTTTCCAGCGTTTCTTTAATACGCTTGGTGTCGGGGGCATTTTCCCCTTTTTTGTCGGTTTCCATGCGGCGGAAGTCGAATGCGTTCGGCCCTGTAAGCTGCGGCGGGCTGTATACCGGCGCAACCGGCAGGGTAGGTGCTTGGAAAGGTATGATTTCTGCTTTGGCTTCGCGTCGCGTTTGTGCCATCCATTCGTTTAGGTCCTCAGAACCTTGGGAACACGCGGAGAGAGCCAGAAAGCTGATGAGTAAGGCATAGTGTTTCATGGTTTCCCTAACGTAAGTTATTTTTGCTCGGCATTTTGTGCCGCTTCTGCGGCAAGCTCTTCTACGGATTTTGCTTGGTAGGTGGTGGCAATGGCGTTGAGGTTCAGGATGCTGCTCTTGCCGTCAGGATTGCCGCCGTTTTCCGGAGATTGGGCGATTTTCAGCGACTCAAGGGTAATGATTCGGGAGAGGCTGCCGACATCGCGGGTAAATTGGCTGATCTGTTCGTAATTTCCGGTAATGGAAATGGAATAGGGTAATCTTTTGATGGGGCCGTCATCTACGGGAGGTTGGGGCATAACGCTGTCCAAGCGCAGACCGTTGCTCGAACCTGCCTGATGAAGCTCTTGAACCAGATTGGGAATTTCTGCATCTGTCGGCAGCTGTTTCAACATGATATCGAAGGCAGAGCGGATTGAGGCAAGTTCGTCCCTCAGGTTGTTCAGGCTGGCCGCGTCGATACTTTTCTGTTTGTAGGTGTTTTTCAGTTCGGTTTCTTTTGCTTCGTATTCCTCAAGGGATTCCATCTGGCTTTTGAACAATCCGGCATAACCGAGCCCCAGCACGGCGGCAACGGCCAGCAGGGCGATAAAAAGCCTGGCAGGAAGGTTGAGCAGGTGAAGGTTGTTGAGATCCAAGTTGGTTTTAGATGATTTAGAAGCCATTCAGTTTGCCTCCTGTGCGTTTCCCGAAGCCGGATTCTCTTTGGATTCGGCCGCCTTTACGATGGGTTGTAATGTTGCCTGAAGGGTAAATTCTTGATGCGAATTGTTTTTCTTGATGCTTAACAATTCGGGTTGCTTGAATATGCCGGTATTGGGCATCGCCCTCATCATGGCGGCAACGCGGTTGTCGCTGGATGTCCTGCCGCTGAGCCGATAAGAGTCGGCGGTAACGGCATCCAGCGAGGTCAGGTAGGTGCTTCCGGGGACGGCCTCATTCAGGCTGTCGAGGATTTTTGCGGCTTGGAGGCGTTTGAGCTGGAGCTCCTCGATTTTGTTTTTCTTAATCAGGAAGGCATCTTTTTCCTGTTTGAGCTTTTGTATTTCCGACAGCTCGGTATCCAAGTGTGCGATGGAGGTTTCCAGCAGCGTGTTTCTTTCCGACTGGTTATTGATCATATTGTCGATAAACAGGTAGGTTGCCGCAACGGCGGCAACGCCCGTCAGCACGGCACCGTACATCAGCGTTTTAAACTGCTGCTGTTTGCGCTTGTTCATCTCTTCCCTGTAGGGGAGGAGGTTGATTTTGATTAAATTGTTCATAATTATAATCCCCGTACCGCCAAACCGAACGCCCTGGTCAGTGTCGGCGCATCAAGTTCGAATTGTTGTTTGTCTGTTTTGAGGTTGTCCGCAAAATAACGCGCGGGATGGACGCATTGTACATCTGCATTGGTTTGTGAGGCGACGGTTTGGGCGATGCCTTCCTGGCGCGCCGCTTCCCCGGTCAGCAGGATATGCTTGATGTCGGTCATATCGTCTGCGGTCTGAGTGGTGTAATAAAACTGCAAGACCCTTTGTATTTCTTGGGTAATCTGCTGGTTGAAATAGTTTGCCACGCTTTCTTGGTAATCGGAAGGTTTTTGCGGGGAGTTGATGATTTCTTCCGCTTTTTCTTCTGTTACCTGATAGGTGCGCTGGATGAGTTGGTTGAGCTGTTCTTCGCTGACGGAGGTTTCCTGTTTGTATAGGATTTTTCCGTCTTGGATGACCAAGGCGTAGGTCTGTGCGGCATATACGCCGAAAATGGCGACTTTTTCGGCTGCAAGCTCGGGGGCGAAATGGTTTATCCATAGCGCGTAGGCGTTGTATTGTCCGAAAATGTCCACATCAAGCGCGGATAATTTCATACCGGCGGCGTTGAATGCGTCAATCAGGGGTTCGATTTCATCCTTTCTCGATGCGACGGCCAACACAGCTTCGCCGGCGGCCGATTGGGACAAGACCTGATAGTCGTAATTGGCTTCTTCGAGCGATATCGAGCTGACTTCGGAGATGGAGGACTCCACGAACCCCTGCAGGTCTAATTCTGCATCTTTGTCTGTGTAGGTCAATTGTTCGATGGTTGCCAGATTTTGCGGGACGGACGCGATGATGTTTTTGCACGAAGTACCCAGTTTGGCATAGGCTTGTTGCAAATATGTAACAAGTTGATCGTAATTTTGGACTTTATTGCCTTGAATGATATTCTTTGGTAATTTGGCAATGACGTATTTTTCCAATTGAATTTGGTTTAAACTACGTCCTGACAATTGGACCATTTTGATGGAATGCTGGTCGATATCGATGCCGATTGCCGCGCGGTTATTGAGTCCCGAAGATTTTTTAGGGAGCTTGGCATCTGTTTTTTTAGGGTTTTTCAAGCTTTTAAACAAGCGCATGATGAAAGTTCCTGCTTTATTTGTACAGTGAGTAACCGTTTCGGTATCCGTAATGGATTCCTTGTTCTTTGCACATTGAAACCGTGCTTTGTAGAAATCGGTTGCTATTTTACTTTATTTAATACCAATAATGGTAAATTATTATTCAGCTATGATTAAAAAGATTTTAACGACTTGTTTTGGTTTGGTTTTTGGGTTTTGTGTATTTGGAGTGGGTTTGGTTGCCATTGCTATTTTGGTAACGTATCCGAAACTACCGTCTTTGGATTCTTTGCAGCATTACCAGCCTAAAATGCCGTTGACTATTTATTCGGCGGATGGGGAAGTCATCGGTATGTATGGGGAGCAGCGGCGCGAATTTACAAAAATCGGCGATTTCCCAGAGGTGTTGCGGAATGCGGTTATCGCCGCCGAGGATAAACGCTTTTACCGGCATTGGGGGGTGGATGTTTGGGGTGTTGCCCGCGCTGCCGTCGGCAATGTCGTGTCCGGCAGCGTGCAGTCGGGTGCGAGTACGATTACGCAGCAGGTGGCGAAAAATTTTTATTTGAGCAGTGAAAAAACGTTCACACGCAAATTCAATGAGGTGTTGCTTGCCTATAAAATCGAGCAGTCTTTAAGCAAAGACAAAATCCTCGAGTTGTATTTCAATCAGATTTACCTCGGTCAGCGCGCCTATGGTTTTGCATCTGCCGCGCAAATCTATTTCAATAAGAATGTCCGAGATTTGACTTTGGCGGAAGCCGCCATGCTTGCGGGACTGCCCAAGGCTCCGTCTGCCTATAATCCGATTGTTAATCCGGAACGTGCCAAGTTGCGCCAGAAGTATATTTTGAACAATATGCTCGAGGAGAAGATGATTACCGTGCAACAGCGCGATCAGGCGTTGAATGAGGAACTGCATTACGAGCGGTTTGTTCGGAAAATCGATCAGAGTGCTTTATATGTGGCGGAAATGGTGCGTCAGGAACTGTATGAGAAATACGGTGAAGATGCCTATACGCAGGGTTTTAAGGTTTATACCACGGTCCGCGCCGATCATCAGAAGGTGGCAACCGAGGCATTGCGCAAGGCTCTACGGAATTTCGATCGCGGCAGCAGCTACCGCGGTGCGGAAAACTATATCGATTTGAGTAAGAGTGAAGATGTCGAGGAGACTGTCAGCCAGTATCTGTCGGGACTCTATACCGTCGATAAAATGGTTCCCGCCGTTGTGTTGGATGTGACTAAAAAGAAAAATGTCGTCATACAGCTGCCCGGCGGCAGGCGGGTTACGCTTGACAGGCGCGCCTTGGGTTTTGCGGCCCGCGCGGTCAATAATGAAAAAATGGGGGAGGACCGTATCCGCAGGGGCGCGGTCATCCGTGTCAAAAACAACGGCGGGCGTTGGGCGGTGGTTCAAGAGCCGTTGCTGCAGGGGGCTTTGGTTTCGCTGGATGCAAAAACCGGAGCTGTGCGCGCGCTGGTCGGCGGTTATGATTTTCACAGCAAAACATTCAATCGTGCCGTTCAGGCAATGCGGCAGCCGGGTTCGACCTTTAAGCCGTTTGTCTATTCGGCGGCATTATCTAAGGGGATGACCGCGTCCACAGTGGTTAACGATGCGCCGATTTCCCTGCCGGGGAAAGGGCCGAACGGTTCGGTTTGGACACCTAAAAATTCAGACGGCAGATATTCCGGCTACATTACTTTGAGACAGGCTCTGACGGCTTCCAAGAATATGGTTTCCATCCGTATTTTGATGTCTATCGGTGTCGGTTACGCGCAACAGTATATCCGGCGTTTCGGCTTCAGGTCGTCCGAGCTGCCGGCAAGCCTGTCTATGGCTTTAGGTACGGGCGAGACAACGCCGTTGAAAGTGGCGGAGGCATATAGCGTATTTGCGAACGGCGGATATAGGGTTTCTTCGCACGTAATCGATAAGATTTATGACAGAGACGGCAGGTTGCGCGCCCAAATGCAACCTTTGGTGGCCGGGCAAAATGCGCCTCAGGCAATCGATCCGCGCAATGCCTATATTATGTATAAGATTATGCAGGATGTGGTCCGTGTTGGTACGGCAAGGGGGGCAGCTGCGTTGGGAAGAACGGATATTGCCGGTAAAACGGGTACGACCAATGACAATAAGGATGCGTGGTTTGTCGGTTTTAACCCTGATGTGGTTACTGCCGTATATATCGGCTTCGACAAACCTAAGAGTATGGGGCGTGTCGGCTACGGCGGTACGATTGCGGTGCCGGTTTGGGTGGACTATATGCGTTTTGCGTTGAAAGGAAAGCAGGGCAAGGGGATGAAAATGCCTGAAGGTGTGGTCAGCAGCAATGGCGAATACTATATGAAGGAACGTATGGTAACCGATCCGGGCTTGACGCTGGACAACAGCGGTATTGCGCCGCAACCTTCCCGACGGGCAAAAGAAGATGACGGGGGCGCGGCAGAAGGCGGACGGCAGGCGGCGGATGACGAAGTCCGCCAAGATATGCAGGAAACGCCGGTGCTTCCGAGTAATACTGGTTCCAAACAGCAGCAGTTGGATTCTCTGTTTTAAAGACTCCGCAAAATGCCGTCTGAAAAGTCTTTCAGACGGCATTTTAGATTTGGCAGTGGCAATTTTTTAAATGTTTGCGGTCGGTCAAGTGGGGGGAATACGGTTTCCGTATAATTGGGGTCAGTTTTCCTTTGGAGAGGAAGCGGCGGCATCTGCTGCGTCAAACCAGCTTCCGACAGTTCGGTTGGCCTCGTCAATACCTTGTTTTTTCAGGCTGGAAAACAGCTGTACGCTGATGTTTTGCCTGTCGGAATAAGGTTTGAGCAGTTTTTTGACTTGGGACAGGGTTTTTATCTGTTCGTTTTTGGATAATTTGTCGGCTTTTGACAGCAGGATGTGAACCGGTCTGCCGGTCGTGTGGAAAAAGTCCAGCATACGGATGTCGAGTTCTTTTAAAGGATGGCGGGCATCCATAATCAAAACCAGCCCGATAAGCTGTTTGCGCTGTTGCAGATAGTCGCCGAGCAGATTGACCCAATGTGCGCGTACTGCTTCGGGGACTTGGGCATAACCGTAGCCGGGCAAATCGACCATAAAATTGCCGTTCTGCAGCTCGAAGAAGTTGATATGCTGCGTCCGTCCGGGTGTTTTTGAAACGTAGGCAAGACGGACATGGTTGGTCAGGGTATTGATGGCACTGGATTTTCCGGCATTGCTCCTGCCGACAAAGGCAATTTCGAGCGGTGTGTCCGGCAGGTCTTTAAGGTGGTTTACCGTCGTGAAGAATTTGGCGTTTTGAAAAAGGTTCATGGGCATATCCTTGTTTTCCGCCGCCGTTTGTCCGACAGCAAAAATATGCGGTTGGTTTTATGTGAAACACAGTGGTAATTTAATGTAAATTTAGTATAGAATAACACGTTTGCAGAATCATCGGTTTTAATCGGGTCAAAAATCCCGTATTTGAATATAAAAAGAGCATTGTTGCGTTATCCAATGCTGTAATCAGGAGCACTCCATGAAACGATTGACTTTATTGGCCTTTGTTTTGGCTGCCGGTGCGGTTTCCGCATCTCCCAAAGCAGACGTGGAAAAAGGCAAACAGGTTGCCGCAACGGTTTGTGCGGCTTGCCATGCAGCAGACGGTAACAGCGGCATTGCGATGTATCCGCGTTTGGCGGCACAGCATACTGCTTACATCTATCATCAAACCATCGGCATCCGCGACGGTAAACGCACCCACGGTTCGGCAGCTGTGATGAAACCGGTGGTAATGAATTTGAGCGATCAGGATATTTTGAACGTATCCGCATTCTATGCCAAACAGCAGCCCAAATCCGGTGAAGCCAATCCTAAGGAAAATCCCGAATTGGGTGCGAAAATCTATCGCGGCGGTTTGAGCGATAAAAAAGTGCCGGCGTGTATGTCCTGCCACGGTCCGAGCGGTGCGGGTATGCCGGGAGGCGGAAGCGAAATTCAGGCTTATCCGCGTTTGGGCGGTCAGCATCAGGCATATATTGTTGAACAGATGAATGCCTACAAGTCCGGTCAGCGTAAAAATACCATCATGGAAGATATTGCAAACCGTATGTCTGAAGAAGATTTGAAAGCGGTCGCCAACTTTATCCAAGGTTTGCGTTAATTCCGCAATAGTCTGTTTTAGAGGCCGTCTGAAAAGTTTTCAGACGGCTTCAGGCAATTCTGCGATAAGTTTTTTCAATCGCAACCGTTGGAATCGATGCAGGCTGTCTTCATTGTCTTGAAATAAAAAGCATCAAGACAGTAGAATCGGGACGTTGTTTTCTGTTTGCCCAATTCTGCTTTCCCATATTCCTGATGGCGGAATAAACACACAATGAGTAAATCCCGTAGATCTCCCCCACTTCTTTCCCGTCCGTGGTTCGCTTTTTTCAGCTCCATGCGCTTTGCGGTCGCTTTGCTCAGTCTGCTGGGTATTGCATCGGTTATCGGTACGGTGTTGCAGCAAAACCAGCCGCAGACGGATTATTTGGTCAAATTCGGATCGTTTTGGGCGCAGATTTTTGGTTTTCTGGGACTGTATGACGTCTATGCTTCGGCATGGTTTGTCGTTATCATGATGTTTTTGGTGGTTTCTACCAGTTTGTGCCTGATTCGCAATGTGCCGCCGTTCTGGCGCGAAATGAAGTCTTTTCGGGAAAAGGTTAAAGAAAAATCTCTGGCGGCGATGCGCCATTCTTCGCTGTTGGATGTAAAAATTGCGCCCGAGGTTGCCAAACGTTATCTGGAAGTACAAGGTTTTCAGGGAAAAACCATTAACCGTGAAGACGGGTCGGTTCTGATTGCCGCCAAAAAAGGCACAATGAACAAATGGGGCTATATCTTTGCCCATGTTGCTTTGATTGTCATTTGCCTGGGCGGGTTGATAGACAGTAACCTGCTGTTGAAACTGGGTATGCTGACCGGTCGGATTGTTCCGGACAATCAGGCGGTTTATGCCAAGGATTTCAAGCCCGAAAGTATTTTGGGTGCGTCCAATCTCTCATTTAGGGGCAACGTCAATATTTCCGAGGGGCAGAGTGCGGATGTGGTTTTCCTGAATGCCGACAACGGGATATTGGTTCAGGACTTGCCTTTTGAAGTCAAACTGAAAAAATTCCATATCGATTTTTACAATACGGGTATGCCGCGCGATTTTGCCAGTGATATTGAAGTAACGGATAAGGCAACCGGTGAGAAACTCGAGCGCACCATCCGCGTGAACCATCCTTTGACCTTGCACGGCATCACGATTTATCAGGCGAGTTTTGCCGACGGCGGTTCGGATTTGACATTCAAGGCGTGGAATTTGGGTGATGCTTCGCGCGAGCCTGTCGTGTTGAAGGCAACATCCATACACCAGTTTCCGTTGGAAATTGGCAAACACAAATATCGTCTTGAGTTCGATCAGTTTACTTCTATGAATGTGGAGGACATGAGCGAGGGCGCGGAACGGGAAAAAAGCCTGAAATCCACGCTGAACGATGTCCGCGCCGTTACTCAGGAAGGTAAAAAATACACCAATATCGGCCCTTCCATTGTTTACCGTATCCGTGATGCGGCAGGGCAGGCGGTCGAATATAAAAACTATATGCTGCCGGTTTTGCAGGAACAGGATTATTTTTGGATTACCGGCACGCGCAGCGGCTTGCAGCAGCAATACCGCTGGCTGCGTATCCCCTTGGACAAGCAGTTGAAAGCGGACACCTTTATGGCATTGCGTGAGTTTTTGAAAGATGGGGAAGGGCGCAAACGTCTGGTTGCCGACGCAACCAAAGGCGCACCTGCCGAAATCCGCGAACAATTCATGCTGGCTGCGGAAAACACGCTGAACATCTTTGCACAAAAAGGCTATTTGGGATTGGACGAATTTATTACGTCCAATATCCCGAAAGAGCAGCAGGATAAGATGCAGGGCTATTTCTACGAAATGCTTTACGGCGTGATGAACGCTGCTTTGGATGAAACCATACGCCGGTACGGCTTGCCCGAATGGCAGCAGGATGAAGCGCGGAATCGTTTCCTGCTGCACAGTATGGATGCGTACACGGGTTTGACCGAATATCCCGCGCCTATGCTGCTGCAACTTGATGGGTTTTCCGAGGTGCGTTCGTCGGGTTTGCAGATGACCCGTTCCCCGGGTGCGCTTTTGGTCTATCTCGGCTCGGTGCTGTTGGTATTGGGTACGGTATTGATGTTTTATGTGCGCGAAAAACGGGCGTGGGTATTGTTTTCAGACGGCAAAATCCGTTTTGCCATGTCTTCGGCCCGCAGCGAACGGGATTTGCAGAAGGAATTTCCAAAACACGTCGAGAGTCTGCAACGGCTCGGCAAGGACTTGAATCATGACTGAACACTATAAAACCCTTCCGGAACACGAGCTGCTGATTCAGAAGTCTTTGATCAGCAATCTGAATCTTTGGGATTGGGTATTTGCCGTGCTGGTTTTTGCGGCTACGGTTTTCGTACAGACCCGTTCCGGTATGCATATGGACATTTACGAAACGGTCATGTTGTGGGCAAGTGCCGGTATTGCCGTGTTTTTGGGTTGGTTTTTCAAACCGATGCGCTGGTTTGTTCCTTTAAGCGTATTGCTTGCCTATGCCGCCGTCGGTTTGTATGGCGGCAACATCAAATCGGCAGAGATTTTCCTGTTGCGGTATTTCCTCAGCAGCCAGTCGGCGATCATGTGGCAGTGCGCCTTTGTCTTCTTCGCCCTGTTCGCCTATATTTCGGGCGCGGTTTTGGCAAGCGTAAAAAATGTGCCGACCAACACGCTGTTGGGTATGGGAACCGTGTTTGCATGGGTGTCTGCCGTAGCAGGCTTTACCGGTCTGCTGGTACGTTGGCACGAAAGCTATCTGCTCCGTCCCGATGCGGGGCATATTCCGGTTTCCAACCTGTATGAAGTGTTCATCCTGTTTTTGGTGATTACCGCGCTGATGTATCTTTATTATGAAGGTAAGTTCGCCATACAGAAATTGGGCGGCTTCGTGTTCGGCTTTATGGCGGTCGTGGTTGGATTTGTCTTGTGGTACAGCGTGTCCCGCGAGGCGCATACCATCCAGCCGCTGATTCCCGCGCTCCAGTCCTGGTGGATGAAAATCCACGTTCCGGCAAACTTTATCGGTTACGGCGCGTTTTGCATTTCCGCGATGCTCGGTATTGCCGAACTGGTTTCCCTGCGTGCGGAAGGAAAAGGCGGAAAACTGTGGCTGCCGCCGTCGGCATTGATCGACGAGGTGATGTATAAGGCGATTGCCGTCGGCTTTCTGTTCTTTACCATTGCCACCATTTTGGGTGCGCTGTGGGCGGCAGATGCTTGGGGACGCTATTGGAGTTGGGATCCGAAAGAGACGTGGGCGTTCATCGTCTGGCTCAATTACGCCGTTTGGCTGCACTTGCGGCTGGTTGCCGGTTGGCGCGGCAAAGTGCTGGCGTGGTGGGCGATTATCGGTTTGTTCGTAACCGCATTTGCCTTTATCGGCGTGAATATGTTTTTGAGCGGGCTGCATTCTTACGGAACGCTTTGATACGGTGCGACGATGCCGTCTGAACGGTCTTCAGACGGCATGTTCCGTTTTTGGGATACGGCAGTCGTGCCGAAATCCGCTAAAATACGTTTTTCAGTTTTTAACGGCATCAGACCATGTTGGTATTAGGAATCGAGTCTTCTTGCGACGAAACCGGTGTTGCGCTTTACGATACGGAACGTGGATTGCGGGCGCACTGCCTGCACACTCAAATGGCAATGCACGCCGAATACGGCGGGGTTGTGCCGGAATTGGCAAGCCGCGACCATATCCGCCGCCTTGTTCCGTTGACTGAAGGCTGTTTGGCGCAGGCGGGCGCATCGTATGGCGACATTGACGCGGTTGCCTTTACGCAGGGGCCCGGTTTGGGCGGTGCGCTGCTGGCGGGTTCGAGCTACGCCAACGCGCTGGCTTTAGCGTTGGACAAGCCTGTTATTCCCGTCCATCATTTGGAAGGACATCTGCTGTCGCCGCTGTTGGCGGAGGAAAAACCCGACTTTCCTTTTGTCGCGCTGCTGGTTTCGGGCGGGCATACGCAGATTATGGCGGTCAGGGGCATAGGCGACTACGCGCTTTTGGGCGAGAGCGTCGATGATGCGGCGGGCGAGGCATTCGACAAAACGGCGAAACTGCTGGGCTTGCCGTATCCGGGCGGTGCGAAACTGTCGGAACTTGCGGAATCGGGCAGGCCCGAAGCGTTTGTTTTTCCGCGCCCGATGATTCATTCCGACGATTTGCAGATGAGTTTTTCAGGTTTGAAAACCGCCGTATTGACCGCCGTTGAGAAAGTGCGCGCGGAAAACGGGGCGGATGACATTCCTGAGCAGACACGCAACGACATCTGCCGTGCGTTTCAAGATGCGGTGGTCGATGTGTTGGCGGCGAAAGTGAAAAAAGCCCTGTTGCAGACAGGGTTCAGAACCGTAGTGGTTGCCGGCGGGGTCGGTGCAAACCGCAAACTCCGCGAAACTTTCGGCAACATGACGGTGCAAATCCCGACCCCCAAAGGCAAGCCGAAACATCCGTCCGAAAAAGTCAGCGTGTTTTTCCCGCCGACGGCATATTGCACGGACAACGGTGCCATGATTGCCTTTGCCGGTGCGATGCACCTGGGCAAGGGCAGGGAGGTCGGTGCGTTCAATGTCCGTCCGCGCTGGCCGCTGTCGGAAATCGTCAGATGACAAAATGCCGTCTGAAATTGTTCAGACGGCATTTTTATTTTCGTTACGGCATTTTGTAGCGGTTGTACATAAACAGATACTGCGTCGGAAAACGGCGTATCCAATATTCGGCATTGCGGTTGAACACGGCGGCATCATGGGCTTTGTCGCCGTTCAATTCCCCTTGGACGGGGCGGATGTGCAAATCGAAACCTTGTCCGCCAGGCAGGCGTTCGCAGCAGAAAAACAGGGTTTTCACGCCTTTGACGTGTGCCAATTTTGCCGCCAGCGTCATGGTATAGGCAGGTTTGCCGAAGAAATCCACCCATACGCCTTCCCCGCCTTCTTGAGGGGAGGGGACGTGGTCGGGCAGGACGATGGTTGCTTCGCCCGAACGCAGGGCTTTGATGATTTGTTTGACCCCTTGTATGCTGGTAGGCGCGGTTTTTCCTTTGCCGCGAACCCTGCCCGCCTGCATGATTTTGTCTATCGCTTTGATTTTCGGCGGTTTGTACATGGCGGTCAGCGGGAACGGAAGCTGCTGGCTGATGTAGCGTCCGCCCAAATCGTAGCTGCCGATGTGCGGCGTGATGAATAGCAGCCCTTCGTGTTTGTCCAAAGCCTGCTGCACATGTTCCCAGCCGTGTACCGCTTTGAACATTGTTTCTATGTCTTCCGGTTTTCTGAAAAACGCGGGGGCAAGTTCCAAACCGCCTTTTGCCGTTTCCGCAAAAACGGCTTTGACTGTTTTGGGGTCGGGATTCATGCCTGCCTGACGCATATTGGCGACGATGCGCGCGCGGTCTTCCTTTAAAAGGTAAAACGCCAGATGTCCGAGCCGGTTTCCCAGCGTGTGCAGACAGGAAAGCGGCAGCAGGGAGAGGCATTTGAGCAGGGCGGTCAACAGGATGTGCATGGCGGTTCGCAAAGGGGGAAACAGCCTGAATTGTAAACGAAACATGCCGTCTGAAAAAGGGAAGTATTGCGGCAATATGCCTTTTCTGCTACGATGCGTGCTGCATTAAGAGTTGGGAATTCCATGCCAACCTGCTTTTCAAATGGAAAGGTAAGGTGGACGGTTGAAAAACCGATGTGGCTCACCAGAGCAATCCAAACCCGCTTGATGCGGGAATTTTTTTGCCTGTAAGAAACGTACGGGCAGAGATTTCAAAGTGCCATTCAAATGGGAATATTTCTCAACTGAATGGTATGAATAGGGAAATTTTGCTATATTTCCCGCTGTCGACATTATGTTCATACAACATGCCGTCTGAAGAAGATGGTTTGTTTTTCAAGGAAAATCTCAATGAGCGAATATCTGTTTACTTCCGAATCGGTATCCGAAGGCCATCCGGATAAAGTGGCCGACCAAGTGTCCGATGCGATTTTGGATGCGATTCTGGCGCAAGACCCCAAAGCGCGTGTCGCCGCAGAAACTTTGGTCAACACAGGCTTGTGCGTATTGGCAGGCGAAATCACTACCACCGCCCAAGTGGACTACATCAAAGTCGCACGCGAAACCATCAAACGCATCGGCTACAACTCCTCCGAGCTGGGCTTTGACGCCAACGGCTGCGCAGTCGGCGTGTACTACGACCAACAATCTCCGGACATCGCCCAAGGCGTGAACGAAGGCGAAGGCATCGATCTGAACCAAGGCGCGGGCGACCAAGGTTTGATGTTCGGCTATGCCTGTGACGAAACCCCGACCCTGATGCCGTTTGCCATCTATTACAGCCACCGCCTGATGCAGCGTCAAAGCGAATTGCGCAAAGACGGCCGCCTGCCGTGGCTGCGCCCTGATGCTAAAGCGCAACTGACCGTGGTTTACGACAGCGAAACCGGCAAAGTAAAACGCATCGACACCGTCGTCCTGTCCACCCAGCACGATCCGTCTGTCGGTTACGAAGAGCTGAAAAACGCCGTCATCGAGCAGATTATCAAGCCCGTCCTGCCGTCTGAACTGCTGACTGACGAAACCAAATACCTGATCAACCCGACCGGCCGCTTCGTTATCGGTGGCCCGCAAGGCGACTGCGGTTTGACCGGCCGTAAAATCATTGTTGACACCTACGGCGGCGCGGCTCCGCACGGCGGCGGCGCATTCTCCGGCAAAGACCCGTCCAAGGTTGACCGTTCCGCCGCTTACGCCTGCCGTTATGTGGCGAAAAACATCGTCGCCGCAGGCTTGGCAACCCAATGCCAAATTCAAGTTTCCTACGCCATCGGCGTTGCCGAACCGACTTCGATTTCCATCGATACTTTCGGCACAGGCAAAATCAGCGAAGAAAAACTGATTACCTTAGTTCGCGAACATTTCGACCTGCGCCCCAAAGGCATCGTCCAAATGCTCGATCTCTTGCGCCCGATTTACAGTAAATCCGCCGCTTACGGACATTTCGGCCGCGAAGAACCTGAGTTCACTTGGGAGCGCACCGACAAAGCTGCTGCATTGAGGGCGGCAGCGGGGCTGTAATTCCGGTTTGAAAATCAAAAATGCCGTCTGAACAGTTCAGACGGCATTTTTATATAGTGGATTAACAAAAATCAGGACAAGGCGACGAAGCCGCAGACAGTACAGATAGTACGGAACCGATTCACTTGGTGCTTCAGCACCTTAGAGAATCGTTCTCTTTGAGCTAAGGCGAGGCAACGCCGTACTGGTTTAAATTTGGGGCTGTCCTAGATAACTAGGGAAATTCAAATTAAGTTAGAATTATCCCTATGAGAAAAAGTCGTCTAAGCCGGTATAAACAAAATAAACTCATTGAGCTATTTGTCGCAGGTGTAACTGCAAGAACGGCAGCAGAGTTAGTAGGCGTTAATAAAAATACCGCAGCCTATTATTTTCATCGTTTACGATTACTTATTTATCAAAACAGTCCGCATTTGGAAATGTTTGATGGCGAAGTAGAAGCAGATGAAAGTTATTTTGGCGGACAACGCAAAGGCAAACGCGGTGGCGGTGCTGCCGGTAAAGTCGCCGTATTCGGTCTTTTGAAGCGAAATGGTAAGGTTTATACGGTTACAGTACCGAATACTCAAACCGCTACTTTATTTCCTATTATCCGTGAACAAGTGAAACCTGACAGCATTGTTTATACGGATTGTTATCGTAGCTATGATGTATTAGATGTGCGCGAATTTAGCCATTTTAGCTTCGCTGAAACTTCGTTTTCGTATCAATCACAGCACACATTTTGCCGAACGACAAAACCATATTAATGGAATTGAGAACTTTTGGAACCAGGCAAAACGTCATTTACGCAAGTTTAACGGCATTCCCAAAGCGCATTTTGAGCTGTATTTAAAGGAGTGCGAATGGCGTTTTAACAACAGTGAGATAAAAGTTCTTGTTCCATTTTAAAACAATTAGTAAAATCGAGTTTGTCCTAGTTATCTAGGACAGCCCCTTAAATTTAATCCACTATATTTTCCTGTTTCAGGCTCGGCGTTCTTTGCACATCAGTTTCGCATCCAGCCAGCCATCGCCGCCGGAGATGATGTTGTTGGCAACGAAGTTGTCCAAGTCGGGCAGCAGGGAAACGGCGCGGCCGCTGTTGATGATGACGACCACCGCCATCGGTTTGTCGCCCAGCCAATAACCTGCAAGGGCGCGGACATTGTTGAGCGTGCCGGTTTTTAAGCGCAACAGCCCGCCGCTTTGTTTGAAGCGGTTGCGTAAAGTCCCGTCTGTGCCGGCGATGGGCAGCGTATCGATGAAATCTTGTGCAAACGGGCTGAAATAAGCCGTTTCCAACATTTGCGCCATCATTCTCGCCGTTACCCTTTCTTTTCTGGACAGACCTGAACCGTTTTCCAAAACCAAATCCGCAACATCGATGCCCGACACGGCAAGTTCACGCCGGACGGCAGACGCTGCCTGTTCGGAAACGGCGGGCAGTTTGCCGTCGCCGCCGAGTTTGAGGAAGACGGAACGCGCAATTAGATTGTCCGAACGCTTGTTCATGTCCGTCAAAATTTCCTTCATCGGCTTTGAGTGTGCAACGGCAAGCGTCTGCGCGCCTTCCGGCGTGTCGGATATGCCGATGCCGTCTGAAATCCGTCCGCCGCCGAGCAGCCAGTGGTTGGTAAAACTTTGCCGGATCAGTTCGTCAAGCGCGAACATCCGGACACCGACAGGCTTGCCCAAACAGCTCTCGGGAATATTGCCGCGCAATTTCAGCGTATTGTCCGAAAAAGATGCACGCATCAGTTTTTTGATCGAAGGGCAGGCAGCTTGGGAGGCGGTAATTTTTAAGTTGTTTTGGGCGAAAATATGCGGCAAAGGCGGATCGGTGAGGATGTCGGTACTGTCGGCGGCATTGCGTTCGGCGCGCACCATAACCATACCGGCAGACAGCATAGTTGGATTGGGGGGCGTCATAAACGGCGAACCGCTGTCGGCTTCGAAATCGTCGGGGCTGCCGACTTCGCCCCACAGGCTGTGGTCGAGCATCAGGTGTCCCGTGATATTGCGTATGCCTTGTTCGCGCAACTGGCGTTGGACGGCAAGCAGGTTTTCCTGATTGAAAACGGGGTCGCCGCTGCCCGCCCAATACAGGTTTCCGTCAAGCGTGCCGTCGTTTACCGTACCGTTGCTTTTAAACTCGGTCGCCCAGCGGTAATTGCTGCCGAAGGTTTTGAAGGCGGCAAACGCGGTAACGAGTTTCATTGTGGAGGCGGGGTTGACGGGGACATCCGAGCGGTGGTCAATGATGACTTTTCCGCTGTCAAGCTCTTGGACATATACGGCGATTTCGTTTTGCGGAATGCGACCTGTATCGAGCGCGTGTGCGGCGAGGGAGGCGAGAAGCAGCAGCAGGGAGGCCGCTGTTTTGGGGAAATTCATAGGTAAATCTGTTACATAAAAAAAGCAATTATAAGGCAAAGCCGGATAAGTGGGAACGCTGTGGCGGCGGGCCGGCTTGTTTGCAGGGGAAATCACATATATAATAATCGCTATCATTATGAAATGATTGAGACGCACAAACTTAATATTCAGGAGGAATGATTATGGCTAAGAAAATCAGTATTTTGGTGGGCAGCCTGCGCCGTGCTTCTTTTGCGCGCAAAGTGGCATTGAATGCGGCGGAGATGTTCCCCGAAGGCTGGCAGGCGGAAATCGTCGAAATCGGACATCTGCCGCTTTACAATTTCGATTATGACGACCCTGCGGTGGAAGATGTGCCGCTGCCCGAAAGCTACACGGTTTTCCGCGAAACGATTAAGGCTTCGGACGGCATTTTGTTCGTTACGTCCGAAAATAACCGCACCATTCCCGCCTGTTTGAAAAATGCGGTGGACATCGGCTCGAAACCGAATGCCGACGTGGCGTGGAAAAACAAACCGGCCGGCATCATCAGCCATTCCGTCGGCAAGATGGGCGGTTACAGTTCGCAAAAAAACCTGCGCCTTGCGCTGTCTTATTTCGATATGCCCGTAACCGGACAGCCGGAAGTGTTTTTGGGCAATTCGCCGACACTGTTTGATGAAAACGGCAAATTGATCGACTCGGCAAGGGATTTTGTTCAGTCATATATTAATCAGTTTGTCGGTTTGATTGAAAGAAATGCCAAATAAACAAACAAGTCGAAAGGCCGCAAAACCGGTTCGGGTTTTGCGGCTTTTTTATATGGGCTGGGCAGCGTCAAGGTTTGCCGTTTGCCGGATAATGCGCGGCAAATGACCGGCGTGTTTATAGCGGATTAACAAAAACCAGTACGGCGTTGCCTCGCCTTAGCTCAAAGAGAACGATTCTCTAAGGTGCTGAAGCACCAAGTGAATCGGTTCCGTACTATTTGTACTGTCTGCGGCTCGCCGCCTTGTCCTGATTTTTGTTAATCCACTATAAAATCCCGCGTGTACGGCACGCCCCGCGCTCCGCAATGATAGGGGCGGTTTCGTTTGAATCGGCGCACCGGGATGAATGCCCCCGCGCCGTCCCGATACCGATTTGCCGGTTGTTCCGTATCGGTTGCCGCCGTGAAATGACGGACGGATGCAGGAATGGCGGCAGGCGTGAATGGGAGGAAATGACCGATTGACTTGTTTCAAAATAAAAAAGTAGAATGCAGGGCTTATCCCGCGTCTGTGGGCGGTTTTGCCTGCACGGTCGGTTTTCTGTTTAAAATAAAATAAAGGAGAAATGATGCTGACGTTTATCGGACTGCTGATTATCGGGGTCATCGTATGGTTGCTGCTGACGGAAAAAGTGTCGCCCATCATCGCATTAATCTTGGTGCCGCTGTTTGGGGCGTTGCTGGCGGGGTTTGATGTATCCCAATTAAAAGAATTTTATTCGGGCGGCACCAAATCGGTGATGCAGATTGTGATTATGTTTATGTTTTCCATTTTGTTTTTTGGAATCATGAACGATGTGGGGCTGTTTCGTCCGATGATAGGCGGTTTGATTAAGCTGACTCGGGGTAATATCGTGGCAGTGAGTGTGGGGACGGTCTTGGTGTCGGTGGTGGCGCAGTTGGACGGGGCGGGTGCGACGACGTTTTTATTGGTCGTCCCCGCCCTTTTGCCGCTTTACAAGCGTCTGCATATGAATCCTTACCTGCTGTTTTTGCTGCTAACTTCCAGTGCGGGATTGATTAACCTTCTGCCGTGGGGCGGGCCGACTGGGCGGGTTGCAAGCGTGTTGGGCGCAGATGTGGGCGAATTGTATAAACCTTTGTTGACGGTGCAAATTATCGGTGTAGTGTTTATCCTTGCGCTGTCCCTGCTTTTGGGTGTGCGTGAAAAAAGGCGGATTGTCCGGGAGTTGGGCGCGTTGCCCGCCGTGGCGGATTTGATAAAGCCGGTGCCTTTGTCGGAAGAAGAACAAAAATTGGCGCGTCCGAAACTGTTTTGGTGGAATGTCCTGCTGTTTTTGGCGGCGATGAGCCTGCTTTTTTCGGGCATCTTCCCGCCGGGTTATGTATTTATGCTGGCTGCAACGGCGGCGTTGCTTTTGAATTACCGCAGCCCGCAGGAACAGATGGAGCGGATTTATGCCCACGCCGGCGGCGCGGTGATGATGGCGTCCATTATTTTGGCGGCAGGTACGTTTTTGGGGATTTTGAAGGGTGCGGGGATGTTGGACGCGATTTCCAAAGACATTGTGCATATCCTGTCGGACGCGCTGCTGCCTTATCTGCATATTGCCATCGGTGTGTTGGGCATTCCGCTTGAGTTGGTTTTGAGTACGGACGCTTATTATTTCGGACTGTTTCCGATTGTGGAGCAGATTACCTCGCAGGCGGGCGTGGCGCCCGAAGCAGCAGGTTATGCGATGTTGATCGGCAGTATCGTCGGCACTTTTGTTACGCCGCTTTCGCCGGCTTTGTGGATGGGCTTGGGTTTGGCGAAATTGTCGATGGGCAAACACATCCGTTATTCGTTTTTCTGGGCGTGGGGTTTGTCGCTGGCGATATTGGCCAGTTCGATAGCGGCAGGAATCGTGCCTCTGCCGTAAACGGCGAAGCCGTCTGAAGCCTGAATCGTTCCTGTGGTCTGTCGCAGGCTCTGCCTGCCCGTGTGTTGCAATCGCGCCCCAATGCCGTCTGAAGGCAGTTGCCGGCGCGGTTTTTTGTGCCGCAGTTTTGAAAAATACCGGCAAGCGTAAAGGCCGCTAAATTGCGGCTAATTTTGGGGTGTTAGAATAGGCACGGTTTATTTTGAAGGGAAAGTTGATGCGTGTTTTGCTGGTGGAAGACGATGCGATGATTGCGGAGGCGGTGTCGGCAAGTTTGAAAGACGGCGGCTATGCGGTGGATTGGGTCAAAAACGGCGCGCGGCTGCCGCTGCCCAGCCTTATGACTTGATGCTGCTGGATTTGGGTTTGCTGGGGCGGGACGGTTTGGATGTTTGTTCCGCTGGCAATGCTTGCAGGTATGTTTTCCTACTACGAAACCTTCCACGAAACGGAAGCGTTGCAGGACGACCTGCTCCGTCAGGCGGCATTGTACGTCGCACCCGATTCCAAACCCGAAACTTTGCCCGAGGGCGACGGCGATACGCGCATTTTCGTGCAGATGCCGCAGCAGGAAGACCCTGTTGTCAGCCTGCCTGCGCATCTGGCGGACGGTCTGCACACGCTTCAGGCGGACGGGGACGACGATTATTACCGCGTCTATATCCGCACGACCGAACAGGGACGGATTGCCGTTATGCAGGAAAACGAATACCGTGAAGATTTGGCGGCGGATGCGGCACGGCAAAGCGTGTTGCCCCTGCTGGCGGCACTGCCGCTGATGATACTGCTGACCGTGTGGATTACGCACAAAGCCATGCGCCCCGTCCGCAAATTGTCGCAAAGTCTCGAACAACGCCGAATCAATGACCTGTCTGCTTTGAGTGTGGACAATATTCCCAGTGAAATCAGAGGGTTCGTAACCGCCATCAACCTGCTTTTGAAACGTGCGGATGAAGACATCCGCCACCGTCAGCGGTTTGTCGCCGACGCGGCACACGAATTGCGTACGCCGATGACAGCCCTTTCCCTTCAGGCGGAACGGCTCAACAATATGTCGCTCCCACCCGATGCAGCGCGGCAGCCTGCCGTTTTGCAGCAGAGCATCAGGCGCAACAAACACCTGCTCGAACAGCTTTTGGCACTGGCGCGTTCGCAGTCGGATGAAACCCCTCTGACGAAAACGACATTCGGTCTGCAAAGCCGTTTCCGCCAAGTGTTGCAGGAACTGATGCCGCTGGCTTTGGAAAAACGTCAGGACATCGGCGTGGCGGTCGGAGGCGATGTCGAAGTGTCTGCCGACGAAACGGAAATCTATACGCTGATTAAAACCTTTGCCGACAACGCGGTACGTTACACGCCGCCCGAAGGCAGGATCGATTTGGGTTTCACGGACGAAGGGAAATATCTCGCCGTGTGGGTGGAAGATAACGGGAACGGCATTCCCGAATCCGAACGCGCCCGCGTCCTCGATCCGTTTTACCGTATTTTGGGAACGGAGCAGCAGGGGACGGGGCTGGGTCTGTCCATCGCCGACACGCTTGCCAAAAAATACGGCGGACATTTGGAACTGACCGACAGCCGACGTTTCGGACACGGTCTGTTGATACGGGCGTTGTTGGACAAGGAAACCCTGAAATAGACAGATGCCGTCTGAAGGCTTCAGACGGCATTTTTTTACATCAGCACAATATCGTATTGTTCCTACGTGTAGGCGGTTTCGACTGCCAGAGAAATAAAGAAATCGGGTTGCCGATAAAGCCTGTTGCCAAAAAATACGGCGGACATTTGGAACTGACCGACAGCCGACGTTTCGGACACGGTCTGTTGATACGGGCGTTGTTGGACAAGGAAACCCTGAAATAGACAGATGCCGTCTGAAGGCTTCAGACGGCATTTTTTACATCAGCACTATATCGTATTGTTCCTGCGTGTAAGCGGTTTCGACTGCCAAAGAAATCGGTTTGCCGATGAAATCTATCAGCATTGCCAAGGATTGCGATTCTTCGTCCAAAAACAAATCGATGACGTTGGGGGCGGCGAGGATGCGGAAACTTTCGGCATCGTAACGGCGCGCTTCGCGGACGATTTCGCGCTGGATTTCGTAGCATACGGTTTGCGGCGTTTTCAGACGGCCTCTGCCTTGGCAGGAAGGGCAGGGTTCGCAGAGGACTTGGTTTAAGTTTTCGCGCGAGCGTTTGCGCGTCAGCTCGACCAGTCCCAGGCTGGTAAAACCGTGCAGGGTAACGCGGGTACGGTCGAAGGCGAGGGCTTTGGCAAGCTCCTGCAACACGGCTTCGCGGTGGCTTTCCTGCGCCATATCGATGAAGTCGATGATGATGATGCCGCCGAGGTTGCGCAGCCTCAATTCGCGGGCGATGGTGTGGCAGGCTTCGAGGTTGGTGCGGAAAATCGTTTCATCGAAATTGCGTGCGCCGACGAAGCCGCCGGTGTTCACGTCTATCGTGGTCATCGCTTCGGTGGATTCGATAATCAGGTAGCTGCCGAAGTTGAGGTTGATGCGCGGTTGCAGGGCGCGGCTGATTTCCTGCTCGACGTTGTGGGTTTCAAATAGCGGGCGTTCGCCTTTGAACAATTCTATCCTGCCCAATGCGCCGTGGACGTATTGTTCGGCAAAACGCGTCATGCGGCCGTGGTTTACGGTGGAATCGACGAGGATTTTTTGCGTGTCGCAGCCGACCATATCGCGCAACACGCGCAAACTCAAGGGCAAATCCTGATAAAGCAGGGTTTCCGGCGGCCGGATTTTCGCCTGTTCTTGGATGTGTTCCCACACTTTGGTCAGGTAGTCGATGTCGGACTGGAGCTGTTCGTCGGTGGCGTTTTCGGCGTTGGTGCGGATGATGTAGCCCCGGCAGGCATTTTCCGGCAGGAGCTTGTCGAGGCGTTCGCGCAGGCTGCTGCGTTCGGCATCGTCTTCGATGCGTTGGGACACGCCGATGTGGTCTTCTTGCGGAAGATGGACGAGGAAACGCCCCGCCAGCGAGATTTGGGTGGAAAGCCGCGCGCCTTTGGTGTTGATCGGGTCTTTGATGACCTGCACCAAAACAGACTGCCCTTCAAACAGCATATGTTCGATGCGCTGGGTTTCTTCGGGGTTGCGGCGTTGTTCGAGGACATCGACGATGTGTAAAAACGCCGCGCGTTCCAAGCCGATGTCGATAAACGCGCTCTGCATCCCAGGCAGCACGCGGCGCACCACGCCCAAATAGATATTGCCGACTAGGCTGTGTTCGCTGTTGCGCTCGATGTGCAGCTCGCAGATATTGTTTTCCTCCAACACCGCTACGCGCGTTTCCTGCGGCGTGATGTTGACCAATATCGTTTCGGGCGGGCGCGCGATGTCTTTGGGGATGGGGAGTCCTGACAACATGGTTTTTCCTGAAAATGTAATAAAAATATTTTTGCATCCGTTCCGCCGCGCAGCGCGGGTGCAAAAATATTTTTCACAATGTCTATCATACTTTAAAAAAGAAACTTTGACACATTCCGCACATGCCGTTTGAACGTGCATCTGTTCCGCACTTGCCAAACGGGGGAAATGCCCCTATATTGATTATCATTGCAAAACTTTCGGAAACCCAATATGCAGACCGTTACCATGTACACAGGTCCGTTTTGCCCCTACTGCACGATGGCGAAAAGGCTGCTGCACGCGGCAGGTGTCGGACATATCGACGAAATCCGTGTCGATGCAAGTCCCGAAGCCTTTGCCGAAATGCAGCAGCTTTCCGGACAGCGCAGCGTGCCGCAGATTTTCATCGGCGAAACGCACGTCGGCGGATTTACCGACCTCTACCGCCTCCAGCAGGAAGGCGGGCTGGACGGACTGCTGAACCCTTAACCCCCAACTAGGAAAACAAAATGAGCGAAGAACTGCAACCCGTATTCAGCATCGAGCGACTGTATGTCAAAGACTTGTCTTTGGAAGTGCCGCACGCGCCGCAAATCTTTTTGGAACAGGGCGAGCCCGAAGTGGATATGCGCGTTTCCACCGGCAGCCAAAAGCTGGAAGACGGCTACTACAACGTGGACGTTACCGTAACCGTTACCGCCAAGCTGGATAACGAGCGCACGATGTTTTTGAACGAAGTAACCCAAAGCGGCATCTTCCGTTTGGAAAACATCCCCGAAGAAGATGCCGACCTGCTGCTCGGCGTGGCGTGTCCGAACATCCTCTTCCCTTACGCGCGCGAAGCGGTTTCCGGTACGGTAACGCGCGCCGGCTTCCCGCCCGTCCTGCTCGCGCCGATTAATTTTGAGGCGATTTACCAACAACAGCAGGAAGCCGAAGCCGCCGGGGCTTGATTCCTGCCTGTCGATGCCGTCTGAATCCGTTTCAGACGGCATTTTTGTTTTCGGATAAAATAGGCGCGTCCAAAGGAATCTGCCTATGATGTCGCCCGAAACCCAGAAACAGCTCAAAATCACCGATGTTTCCGCCAAGAAGCTCGACAAACTCAACCTCCATACCGCGTGGGATTTGGTGTTGCACCTGCCGCTGCGTTACGAGGACGAGACGCACATTATGCCGATTAAGGACGCGCCGATTGGCGTGCCGTGCCAGGTCGAGGGCGAGGTTATCCATCAGGAAGTAACGTTCAAACCGCGCAAGCAGTTGATTGTCCAAATCGCCGACGGTTCCGGCAGCGTCCTTTTTCTGCGCTTCATCCACTTTTACGCCAGCCATCAGAAACAGACGGCGGTCGGCAAACGCATCCGCGCCGTGGGCGAAATCAAACACGGCTTTTACGGCGACGAGATGATTCATCCCAAAATCCGCGATGCCGAGGGCGGCGGTTTGGCGGAAAGCCTCACGCCGGTTTACCCGACCGTAAACGGTTTGAACCAGCCCACTTTGCGCCGTATTATTCAGACGGCGTTGGACGTTACGCCGCTGCACGACACGCTGCCCGATGCCCTGCTGTGCCGTCTGAAGCTGCCACACCTCGCCGAAAGCCTGCGTCTTTTGCATTCGCCGCCGCCGAGTTTCACGATTCATCAGCTTTCAGACGGCACGCTGCCTGCATGGCAACGGCTCAAATTCGATGAACTTTTGGCGCAACAGCTTTCGATGCGCTTGGCGCGACAGAAGCGTATCGGCGGCACGGCGGCGGCATTGGGCGGCGACGGCACATTGACCCAAGCCCTGCGCCACGCCTTACCGTTTGCCCTGACTGATGCACAAGAAAAAGTTGTTTCCGAAATCTGCCGCGATATGGCGCAAACCTACCCGATGCACCGCCTGCTGCAAGGCGATGTCGGCAGCGGCAAAACCATCGTCGCCGCCTTGTCCGCGCTGACCGCCATCGAATCCGGCACGCAGGTGGCTGTAATGGCGCCCACTGAAATCCTTGCCGAACAACATTTTATTAAATTTAAACAATGGCTCGAACCTTTGGGTATTGAAGTTGTCCGCCTTTTTGGCAGTTTGCGTAAAAAAGCCAAAGACGAAGCCAAAGCCAAACTCGCCGACGGCAGCGTCAAAATCGCCATCGGCACGCACGCCCTGTTTTCAGACGGCGTGGCGTTTCACAATTTGGGCTTGACCATTGTGGACGAACAGCACCGTTTCGGCGTTGCCCAACGCCTCGCCCTCAAAAACAAAGGGCGTGAAGTCCATCAGCTGATGATGTCCGCCACGCCCATCCCGCGCACGCTTGCGATGAGTTTTTTCGCCGATTTGGACGTGTCCGTCATCGACGAATTGCCGCCCGGGCGCACACCGATTAAAACGCGCCTCGTCAACAACGTCCGCCGCGCCGAAGTCGAAGGCTTCGTCCTCGGCACTTGCCGAAAAGGGCGGCAGGCGTATTGGGTCTGCCCATTGATTGAAGAAAGCGAAACCCTGCAACTGCAAACCGCCGCCGAAACCCTCGCCCGGCTTCAGACGGCATTGCCCGAACTCAATATCGGACTGGTACACGGGCGCATGAAGGCCGCCGAAAAGGCCGAAGTGATGGCGCGGTTTTCTTCGGGGGGGCTGAACGTCTTGGTCGCCACCACCGTCATCGAAGTCGGCGTAGATGTGCCCAATGCCGCCCTGATGGTCATCGAACACGCCGAGCGCATGGGCTTGGCGCAGCTGCACCAATTACGCGGTCGGGTCGGGCGCGGCGCGGCAGAAAGCGTGTGCGTCCTCCTGTTTGCCGAACCCTTGGGCGAACTCGCCAAAGCGCGGCTGAAAGTCATCTACGAACACACCGACGGCTTCGAAATCGCCCGCCAAGACCTCAATATCCGCGGCCCGGGCGAGTTTCTCGGCGCGCGCCAAAGCGGCGTGCCTATGCTGCGTTTCGCCAAACTCGAAGAAGACCTGCACCTTTTGGAACAGGCGCGCGAAACCGCCCCTTTGCTGATTGAGCAAAACCCCGAAATCGTCGAAGCGCATTTGGCAAGATGGCTTTCCGGCAGGGAAGGTTATTTGGGCGTGTGAGCAAAATGCCGTCTGAAATATTAGAAAAAAAAGTGTAACGGAAATCTGATTTTTTATAGTGGATTAACAAAAATCAGGACAAGGCGACGAAGCCGCAGACAGTACAAATAGTACGGAACCGATTCACTTGGTGCTTCAGCACCTTAGAGAATCGTTCTCTTTGAGCTAAGGCGAGGTAACGCCGTACTGGTTTTTGTTAATCCACTATATTATTTTTGACACATTTTCATGATTTCAAATCCCGTTATTCCCAAGTGGACGGAAACCCGATAATGGGAAGCCGCAGAGACTTATCGGGAAAACGGCAAGCCCTCCGCCGTCATTCCCGCGCAGGCGGGAATCTAGAAATAAAAAACCACGGTGTTATCGGCAATGACTGAAACCGGAGAAATGACGAAATTGAAGCGTGCGGAAATGTGTCGGAAATCGCTGAAGCCGGATAAACTAGATTCCCGCTTTTGCGGGAATGACGGGATTTTAGGTTTTTGGTTTGTTTTCGCGGCAATGATGGGATTTTAGGTTTTTGGTTTGTTTTCACGGCAATGATGGGATTTTAAATTGCAGGTATTTACCGGGAAAAACGGCAAGCTCTCCGCCGTCATTCCCGCGCAGGCGGGAATCTAGAAATGAAAAACCACGGTGTTATCGGAAATGATTGAAACCGGAGAAATGACGGAATCGAAGCGTGTGGAAATGTGTCGGAAATCGCTGAAGCCGGATAAACTAGATTCCCGCTTTTGCGGGAATGACGGGATTTTAGGTTTTTGGTTTGTTTTCGCGGCAATGACGGGATTTTAGGTTTTTGGTTTGTTTTCACGGCAATGATGGGATTTTAAATTGCAGGTATTTACCGGGAAAAACGGCAAGCCCTCCGCCGTCATTCCCGCGCAGGCGGGAATCTAGAAATGAAAAACCACGGTGTTATCGGCAATGACTGAAACCGGAGAAATGACGAAATTGAAGCGTGTGGAAATGTGTCGGAAATCGCTGAAGCCGGATAAACTATAGTGGATTAAATTTAAATCAGGACAAGGCGACGAAGCCGCAGACAGTACAGATAGTACGGCAAGGCGAGGCAACGCTGTACTGGTTTAAATTTAATCCACTATAGATTCCCGCTTTTGCGGGAATGACGGTATTTTAGATTTTTGTTTTCGCGGAATAATGAGCCAAAAGCCGTCTGAACCTAAAAAACCGCCACTTTCAGATGGCATCAAAAAACCGCAGGCACGATACCTGCGGTTTGCCGTTTGCGTTTCAGGGGAGCAGGGGGATTGCGTCCAAGCCGTGTGTTTCCTTCAGTCCGAACATGATGTTCATATTTTGCACCGCCTGTCCCGCCGCGCCTTTGACGAGGTTGTCGATGACGGAAAGGACGACCCACACATCGGATTGCGCCGCCTGTTGGATGCTGATGCGGCAGAGGTTTGCGCCGCGCACGCTGCGGGTTTCGGGTGTCGAACCGGCGGGCAGGATGTCCACGAACAGGCTGTCGCGGTAATAGTCGCGCAGGATGGTTTCGGGGCAGATGCCGTCTGAAAGGTGGAGGTAAACGGTGGCGTGCATACCGCGTATCATCGGCGCGAGGTGCGGCGTGAACACGAATCCTTCGGCGATGCCGTCCTGAAGCCCGGCGATGGTCTGCCTGATTTCGGGCAGGTGGCGGTGTCCGGCTATGCCGTAGGCTTTGAAGTTGTCGCCGGCTTCGCACAACAGCGAACCGACATTGCCTTTCCTGCCCGCGCCGGACACGCCGGATTTGCAGTCGGCAATCAGCGGCATACCGGGCTTCAGACGGCATTGCCGCAACAGCGGCACGAGCGGCAGGGATACGCAGGTCGGGTAGCAGCCGGGGTTGGCGACGAGGCGTGCCTGTGCGACGGCTTCGCGGTTGAGTTCGCTCAATCCGTACACGGCTTGGGAAACGAGGTCGGGGGCGGCGTGGGTCATGCCGTACCAGTGTTCCCAGGTCGGAATGTCCCGTATGCGGAAGTCGGCGGAAAGGTCGATGACGCGCACGCCCTGTTCAATCAGGCGCGGCGCGTCTTTCATGGCGATGCCGTTGGGCGTGGCGAAGAAGACGATGTCGCATTGTTCCAAACCTGCCTCGTCGGGCGTTTGGAAGGCGAGGCCGTACACGCCGCGCAAACTCGGAAAGTAATCGGCAACTGCAGTTCCCGCTTCGCTGCGGCTGGTTACGGCGGCGACTTCGACATCGGGATGGGCGGCAAGCAGGCGCAGCAGTTCCACGCCCGTGTAGCCCGTCGCGCCGACAATGCCGACTTTGATTTTTTTACTCATGGTTTTTCCTTTGTGTGGTTGGCGGGTATGCCGTCCGAACGCTGTCCGACGGCTTGTCCGACGGGGTTTTGATTGGCGGCGGAAGGACGGTACACAAAGCGTTTGAAAAGCGTGTCTAATTTAATGGCATCCGCCTCTGTTTTTAAAACCCAGCCCTGCCGTCCGGAATAAACATAACCGTAGGCGCGAAAGTCGGCAGGATATTTCGGTGCCTGCCCCAAACCCAAACCGTATGCGGCGAAAGCGGTGGTCGTGGAGAAGGAAAGCAGGAGGAGGACGAGGGTTTTCATAAGGTTCCAAACCGAACGGGGCGATGAAGCCCGATTATAGCAAAAGGTCGTCTGAAAACCGTTTTCAGACGACCTTTTATTTAATTACAATAAAAATGTTAACAACAAAAAACAAACCGCTTTTTTTCGTTTGGAAACAAAACAAATTTTTATAGTGGATTAAATTTAAACCAGTACAGCGTTGCCTCGCCTTGCCGTACTATTTGTACTGTCTGCGGTTTCGTCGCCTTTTCCTGATTTTTGTTAATCCACTATAACAAAATTGGCAACAATTCCTTGACGCACACACAAAAAAAACTTTAATATTTGTAAATATATGTAACATTATAAATTTTAAATATTTTCTGAGTAAGGGGAAGTAATGAGCATCCATCTCGACTTCGGCATTAGTCCTAAAACGTTCCGACAGACTTATCTGTATCAAAAGCCCAAGCTCTTTAAAGGAGCGGTTCGGAATCTCGAATCCGCATCTTGGAAAGATATCAACGAGATATACCAACGAGCAGACCCAACCGCACCGCTGTTTCATCTGCGTAAAAAAGGCGCAATCGTTCCTAAAGAAGAATACGTCGAAAGTTTCGACGATTTGGGCAAAACTCGCTACCGTTTTATTAAATCCGTTATCTACGAACATATGAAGAATGGTGCGTCGTTAGTCTATAACCATATTAACAACGAGCCGTTTTCAGACCATATCGCCCGTCAAGTCGCCCGCTTTGCCGGCGCACATACTATTGTTAGTGGATATCTTGCTTTTGGCAGCGACGAATCTTATAAAAACCATTGGGACATCCGAGATGTGTATGCCATCCAGCTTTTCGGCAAGAAACGTTGGCAACTTACTGCCCCTGATTTCCCTATGCCATTGTATATGCAACAGACTAAAGATACTGATATTTCCATTCCTGAACATATCGATATGGATATTATCCTTGAAGCAGGTGATGTCCTCTACATCCCGCGCGGTTGGTGGCACAGACCTATCCCGCTCGGCTGTGAAACCTTCCACCTCGCTGTCGGTACCTTTCCGCCCAACGGCTATAATTACCTCGAGTGGCTAATGAAGAAATTCCCCACCATAGAAAGTCTGCGCCACAGTTTCTCAGACTGGGAGCAAGATAGGACGCGTATCAACGATACTGCCGCACAAATTGCTGCCATGATTGCCGACCCCGTCAATTACGAAGCCTTCAGTGAAGACTTCCTCGGCAAAGAACGTACCGATACCGCTTTTCATCTCGAACAGTTCGCGAATCCCAACGCTACTCCGCTTTCAGACGACGTCAGGTTGAGATTAAATGCCAATAATTTGGATACGTTGGAAAAGGGATATTTGATTGGGAATGGGATGAAGATAAGCGTAGATGAGTTGGGGAAAAAAGTGTTAGAACACATCGGTAAGAATGAACCGTTATTGTTGAAAAATCTACTGGTTAACTTCAATCAGGGAAAATATGAAGAAGTTAGGAAGTTGATTTATCAGTTGATAGAGTTAGATTTTCTGGAAATTTTGTGAGGGATTCTATGAAAAACTGGAAGCAATTTACATTTTTCGTAATATTAGTAATAGCTTGTTATCAAGTGCTATATTTTTTATCAGATATGTTTCTTCTCGACTACATTAACAAATATAGTTGGAATTTGAATTTTATTCAGGGTACTTTGAATTTTTTTTCAATATATCTGCCATATGTTTTTGTTAGCCGAATTTTTAGGAATACCAACCAAGAAAAGGAGTATAAAAATGATTGAACTTCAACTTCATGAATTGAAGCTGGTTTCAGGGGGAGGTCCTGTAACAGACAATATAGCTGGAAATGTAGCTAATGCTGCCACAACCAAAGGAGGTCCCACATGGGGGATTTGGTTGCAATACCTGCTGCCGCAGCGGCAGTTTATTATCTGCCGAAAAATGCTTACGGTGCTGCTGGTGCAAATGGTGTATACAATGTGACTCGTAATTGGGTAAATGATGCCGTTAATGCACCTCCTTATAACGGAAGACCAATCTTTGAGATTGAACATGGATTAACTGCTCCCGCAACAAAAGCAGATAAATCAGGAAACGGCTACACTGACGGTACAGATTACTGCTGATATTTCTCATCGTCCAGACAATCTCTAGGGGTCGTCTGAAACTTTCTTAACTTCAATTTTATGAATAGACCCAAGCAACCCTTCTTCCGTCCCGAAGTCGCCGTTGCCCGCCAAACCAGCCTGACGGGTAAAGTGATTCTGACACGACCGTTGTCATTTTCCCTATGGACGACATTTGCATCGATATCTGCGTTATTGATTATCCTGTTTTTGATATTTGGTAACTATACGCGAAAGACAACAGTGGAGGGACAAATTTTACCTGCATCGGGCGTAATCAGGGTGTATGCACCGGATACGGGGACAATTACAGCGAAATTCGTGGAAGATGGAGAAAAGGTTAAGGCTGGCGACAAGCTATTTGCGCTTTCGACCTCACGTTTCGGCGCAGGAGGTAGCGTGCAGCAGCAGTTGAAAACGGAGGCAGTTTTGAAGAAAACGTTGGCAGAACAGGAACTGGGTCGTCTGAAGCTGATACACGAGAATGAAACGCGCAGCCTTAAAGCAACTGTCGAACGTTTGGAAAACCAGGAACTCCATATTTCGCAACAGATAGACGGTCAGAAAAGGCGCATTAGACTTGCGGAAGAAATGTTGCAGAAATATCGTTTCCTATCCGCCAATGATGCAGTGCCAAAACAAGAAATGATGAATGTCAAGGCAGAGCTTTTAGAGCAGAAAGCCAAACTTGATGCCTACCGCCGAGAAGAAGTCGGGCTGCTTCAGGAAATCCGCACGCAGAATCTGACATTGGCCAGCCTCCCCCAAGCGGCATGAGACAGAACAAAGCTGGCTTGAACGCACCATTGCCGATATTTCTCAAGAAGTTTTGGATTTTGAAATGCGCTCTGAACAAATCATCCGTGCAGGACGGTCGGGTTATATAGCAATACCGAACGTCGAAGTCGGACAGCAGGTTGATCCTTCCAAACTGCTCTTGAGCATTGTTCCCGAACGTACCGAGCTATATGCCCATCTATATATCCCCAGCAGTGCAGCAGGCTTTATCAAGCCGAAAGACAAGGTTGTCCTACGTTATCAGGCATATCCCTATCAAAAATTCGGGCTTGCTTCCGGCAGTGTCGTATCAGTAGCAAAAACGGCACTGGGCAGACAGGAATTGTCGGGATTGGGCATGGTATCCTCCGATTTGGCGAAGAGCAACGAACCTGTTTATCTCGTGAAAATAAAACCCGACAAACCAACCATCACTGCATACGGTGAGGAAAAACCGCTGCAAATCGGCATGACGTTGGAAGCAGACATCCTGCACGAGAAACGGCGGCTGTACGAATGGGTATTGGAGCTGATTTATAGTATGTCGGGCAAACTGTAAGACTTGAGGCTGAAAGATAAAGAAGTTGTCTGAAACCTTTTCAGACGACCAGAAGACAATAAAAAACACAAACTTCAAAACTGCCTGAAACCATCCTCTTTTACAGGCACTCCGTCTGTAAAAGCAAGGATAGGGCATCTGCCCTTTTGATTGTTTGATTAACGATACAAGGAGTTTCAAAATGAGAGTTTTATAGTGGATTAACAAAAACCAGTACAGCGTTGCCTCGCCTTGCCGTACTATTTGTACTGTCTGCGGCTTCGTCGCCTTGTCCTGATTTAAATTTAATCCACTATATGTGTTCATGAAATGACTTGGGTCGGAGGCTCAGGTAATGCGTAACAAAGCTCATATTATTGCGAAATTTGCGAATCTGCAGGGCTTAACGATACGGGAAATCCTGATAAATCTTTAGGATTGCCAAACAATACGTTCAGTAATCCGCCTGGTTGGGGAGCTACAATCGGAGCTTTAGCAGGTAGCCGCATAGGGATGCCTGAATTTGGTACGTTTGCGAGCCATGCCATTGAAAATTTCGACTGGTCATGGTATCGACGTTATAGGGAAATTGCCGAAACGATTGAACGAGAATATTCAGGCGGTTTGCCTTAATAGTTGAGGAGGTCATGATGTTTGCCAAACATTATCAATTCATCGCACTCGGCATCATGCTGCTTCTTTATATGTTGATTCTCTATACGACCGATTTTTCCAATCTGACGTATTGGATGCTGTTTTTTATCTGTTTTATTACAGGAAAAATATTAGCTCGTTTGTTAGAGAAAAGCTTTAAATAAAATAGCAGCTAGTCGCAAAAGGTCGTCTGAAACCTTTTCAGGCGGCCTTTCTAAAATACATCCAACTTCCTAATCCCTATTTTTCAAAAAGGAAATCTATGCCCCATCTGCAAAACCTGTCTTTGGGCTTAAAGAAAAAGCTGCCTGTTATCCTGCAAACAGAAATATCAGAATGCGGCTTGGCATGTCTGGCGGCTGTGGCGGGATTTCATGGTTTCCATACGGATTTACGCGCACTGCGTTCAAAATACTGTCCGAGACCTTTGCAAAATTCCCCAAAATCCCCTAAATGTCTTGGTGGGAATTTTGGGGAATTTTGCAAAGGTCTCATTCTATAACTGTAAATACTTTTAAATTTATGACAAAATAGTAAATATTGCTAAAATAATATTGATGTCATGAAATTTTTTCCTGCTCCATGTCTGTTGGTTATCCTGGCTGTCATACCCCTTAAAACCTTAGCTGCCGATGAAAACGATGCAGAACTTATCCGTTCCATGCAGCGTCAGCAGCACATAGATGCTGAATTGTTAACTGATGCAAATGTCCGTTTCGAGCAACCATTGGAGAAGAACAATTATGTCCTGAGTGAAGATGAAACACCGTGTACTCGGGTAAATTACATTAGTTTAGATGATAAGACGGCGCGCAAATTTTCTTTTCTTCCTTCTGTGCTCATGAAAGAAACAGCTTTTAAAACTGGGATGTGTTTAGGTTCCAATAATTTGAGCAGGCTACAAAAAGCTGCGCAACAGATACTGATCGTGCGTGGCTACCTCACTTCCCAAGCTATTATCCAACCACAGAATATGGATTCGGGAATTCTGAAATTACGGGTATCAGCAGGCGAAATAGGGGATATCCGCTATGAAGAAAAACGGGATGGGAAGTCTGCCGAAGGCAGTATTAGTACATTCAATAACAAATTTCCCTTATATAGGAACAAAATTCTCAATCTTCGCGATGTAGAGCAGGGCTTGGAAAACCTGCGTCGTTTGTCGAGTGTTAAAACAGATATTCAGATTATACCGTCCGAAGAAGAAGGCAAAAGCGATTTACAGATCAAATGGCAGCAGAATAAACCCATACGGTTCAGTATCGGTATAGATGATGCGGGCGGCAAAACGACCGGCAAATATCAAGGAAATGTCGCTTTATCGTTCGATAACCCTTTGGGCTTAAGCGATTTGTTTTATGTTTCATATGGACGCGGTTTGGTGCACAAAACGGACTTGACTGATGCCACCGGTACGGAAACTGAAAGCGGATCCAGAAGTTACAGCGTGCATTATTCGGTGCCCGTAAAAAAATGGCTGTTTTCTTTTAATCACAATGGACATCGTTACCACGAAGCAACCGAAGGCTATTCCGTCAATTACGATTACAACGGCAAACAATATCAGAGCAGCCTGGCCGCCGAGCGCATGCTTTGGCGTAACAGGTTTCATAAAACTTCAGTCGGAATGAAATTATGGACACGCCAAACCTATAAATACATCGACGATGCCGAAATCGAAGTGCAACGCCGCCGCTCTGCAGGCTGGGAAGCCGAATTGCGCCACCGTGCTTACCTCAACCGCTGGCAACTGGACGGCAAGTTATCTTACAAACGGGGTACCGGTATGCGCCAAAGTATGCCCGCACCGGAAGAAAACGGCGGCGGTACTATTCCAGGCACATCCCGTATGAAAATCATAACCGCCGGATTGGATGCAGCGGCCCCGTTTATGTTGGGCAAACAGCAGTTTTCCTACGAAACCGCTATCCATGCACAATGGAACAAAACGCCTTTGGTTGCCCAAGACAAGTTGTCTATCGGCAGCCGCTACACCGTTCGAGGATTTGACGGTGAACAGAGCCTTTCCGGAGAGCGTGGTTTCTACTGGCAGAACACTTTGGGCTGGCATTTCCATCCGCGCCATCAATTCTATCTCGGCGCGGACTATGGTCGGGTATCGGGCGAAAGTGCCCAATATGCCTCGGGCAAGCGGCTGGCGGGTGCAGTGGCCGGCTTCAGAGGCAGCCATAAAGTAGGCGGTATATTTGCTTATGACTTATTTGCCGGCAAGCCGCTGCACAAGCCCGAAGGTTTTCAGACGGCCAACACCGTTTACGGCTTCAACTTGAATTACAGTTTCTAACCTCTGAATTTTTTTACTGATATTTAGACGGTCTTTCCTTATCCTCAGACCGTCAAACTTTACCTACGTACTTGGCGCGCAGTACGTTCATCTTCAAAATGGAATAGACATGAATAAAGGTTTACATCGCATTATCTTTAGTAAAAAGCACAGCACCATGGTTGCAGTAGCCGAAACTGCCAACAGCCAGGGCAAAGGTAAACAGGCAGGCAGTTCGGTTTCTGTTTCACTGAAAACTTCAGGCGACCTTTGCGGCAAACTCAAAACCACCCTTAAAACCTTGGTCTGCTCTTTGGTTTCCCTGAGTATGGTATTGCCTGCCCATGCCCAAATTACCACCGACAAATCAGCACCTAAAAACCAGCAGGTCGTTATCCTTAAAACCAACACTGGTGCCCCCTTGGTGAATATCCAAACTCCGAATGGACGCGGATTGAGCCACAACCGCTATACGCAGTTTGATGTTGACAACAAAGGGGCAGTGTTAAACAACGACCGTAACAATAATCCGTTTCTGGTCAAAGGCAGTGCGCAATTGATTTTGAACGAGGTACGCGGTACGGCTAGCAAACTCAACGGCATCGTTACCGTAGGCGGTCAAAAGGCCGACGTGATTATTGCCAACCCCAACGGCATTACCGTTAATGGCGGCGGCTTTAAAAACGTCGGCCGCGGTATCTTAACCACCGGTACGCCTCAAATCGGCAAAGACGGTGCCTTGACGGGATTTGACGTGCGCCAAGGCACATTGACCGTCGGTACGTCAGGTTGGAACGACAAAGGCGGAGCCGATTACACCGAAGTGCTTGCCCGTGCGGTTGCTTTGCAGGGGAAATTGCAGGGTAAAAACCTGGCGGTTTCGACCGGCGCACAGAAAGTAGATTACGCCAGCGGTGAAATCAGCGCAGGAACGGCAGCAGGTACGAAACCGACCGTTGCCCTCGATACTGCCGCATTGGGTGGTATGTACGCCGACAGCATTACCCTGATTGCCAATGAAAAAGGCGTGGGTGTCAAAAATGCGGGCACACTCGAAGCGGCCAAGCAATTGATCGTTACTTCCTCCGGCCGTATTGAAAACAGCGGCCGCATCGCCACCACTGCCGACAGCACTGAAGCATCACCGACTTATCTCTCCATCGAAACCACCGAAACAGGCGCAGCAGGCGCATTTATCTCCAATGGCGGCCGGATAGAGAGCAAAGGCTTATTGGTTATTGATACCGGGGAGGACATCGGTTTGCGTAACGGAGCGGTCGTTCAAAACAACGGCAACCGCCCTGCTGCTACGGTATTAAATGCCGGCCGTAATTTGGTTATCGAAAGCAAAGCAAATGTGAACAATGCTAAAGGTTCGACCAATCTGTCGACCGGCGGCCGTACCGTCATCAAGGAGGCCAGTATTCAGACTGGCACTACCGTATACAGTTCCAGCAAAGGCAACGCCGAATTAGGCAATAACACACGCATTACCGGGGCAGATGTTACCGTATTATCCAACGGCACCATCAGCAGTTCCGCCGTAATAGATGCCAAAGACACCGCACACATCGAAGCAGGCAAACCGCTTTCTTTGGAAGCTTCAACAGTTACCTCCGATATCCGCTTAAACGGAGGCAGTATCAAGGGCGGCAAGCAGCTTGCTTTACTGGCAGACGATAACATTACTGCCAAAACTACCAATCTGAATACTCCCGGCAATCTGTATGTTCATACAGGTAAAGATCTGAATTTGAATGTTGATAAAGATTTGTCTGCCGCCAGCATCCATTTGAAATCGGATAACGCTGCCCATATTACCGGCACCAGTAAAACCCTCACTGCCTCAAAAGACATGGGTGTGGAGGCAGGCTCGCTGAATGTTACCAATACCAATCTGCGTACCAACTCGGGTAATCTGCACATTCAGGCAGCCAAAGGCAATATTCAGCTTCGCAATACCAAGCTGAACGCAGCCAAGGCTCTCGAAACCACCGCATTGCAGGGCAATATCGTTTCAGACGGCCTTCATGCTGTTTCTGCAGACGGTCATGTATCCTTATTGGCCAACGGTAATGCCGACTTTACCGGTCACAATACCCTGACAGCCAAGGCCGATGTCAATGCAGGATCGGTTGGTAAAGGCCGTCTGAAAGCAGACAATACCAATATCACTTCATCTTCAGGAGATATTACGTTGGTTGCCGGCAACGGTATTCAGCTTGGTGACGGAAAACAACGCAATTCAATCAACGGAAAACACATCAGCATCAAAAACAACGGTGGTAATGCCGACTTAAAAAACCTTAACGTCCATGCCAAAAGCGGGGCATTGAACATTCATTCCGACCGGGCATTGAGCATAGAAAATACCAAGCTGGAGTCTACCCATAATACGCATCTTAATGCACAACACGAGCGGGTAACGCTCAACCAAGTAGATGCCTACGCACACCGTCATCTAAGCATTACCGGCAGCCAGATTTGGCAAAACGACAAACTGCCTTCTGCCAACAAGCTGGTGGCTAACGGTGTATTGGCACTCAATGCGCGCTATTCCCAAATTGCCGACAACACCACGCTGAGAGCGGGTGCAATCAACCTTACTGCCGGTACCGCCCTAGTCAAGCGCGGCAACATCAATTGGAGTACCGTTTCGACCAAAACTTTGGAAGATAATGCCGAATTAAAACCATTGGCCGGACGGCTGAATATTGAAGCAGGTAGCGGCACATTAACCATCGAACCTGCCAACCGCATCAGTGCGCATACCGACCTGAGCATCAAAACAGGCGGAAAATTGCTGTTGTCTGCAAAAGGAGGAAATGCAGGTGCGCCTAGTGCTCAAGTTTCCTCATTGGAAGCAAAAGGCAATATCCGTCTGGTTACAGGAGAAACAGATTTAAGAGGTTCTAAAATTACAGCCGGTAAAAACTTGGTTGTCGCCACCACCAAAGGCAAGTTGAATATCGAAGCCGTAAACAACTCATTCAGCAATTATTTTCCTACACAAAAAGCGGCTGAACTCAACCAAAAATCCAAAGAATTGGAACAGCAGATTGCGCAGTTGAAAAAAAGCTCGCCTAAAAGCAAGCTGATTCCAACCCTGCAAGAAGAACGCGACCGTCTCGCTTTCTATATTCAAGCCATCAACAAGGAAGTTAAAGGTAAAAAACCCAAAGGCAAAGAATACCTGCAAGCCAAGCTTTCTGCACAAAATATTGACTTGATTTCCGCACAAGGCATCGAAATCAGCGGTTCCGATATTACC